>CAYGPD010000009.1:0-83755 GCA_964351655.1 uncultured Hyphomonadaceae bacterium
CACATTGCAACGCATTCTAGCAAAACGCGCCCCGCGTTAAGTGGGGAAGGGCGGTTCTGGGCCAAAGTGACATTACCTAATGATGGATTGATCGGCGGCTTCATCTCAAAACGGACATAAGCAGTGTTAGGAGATATGATGCTCAAGCCCACGATGCTATAGAAATTGGTATAACAGAAAGATAATCGTACCAACGACCATGAGCGGAATGACTATAAAGAAACCTGCTGGTATCTTATCACGCCACGTGAAGTTCTTTTGCTCATCAATCCAATCGTATTGTTGCTGCCCAAAAAATTTATAGTGTGCATACGCGTCGCTCAAAAATGCCTGATTGCTTATCGAAACCAAATAGTACTGTTGTTCAATCTCCTTCAGCCTTTCAAAACTATCGTTTACGTCCGCCCCCTGACGGACGCTTCTGTATAGGTCCCTGAGTTCGTTATATAGTTCTGTGAGTTTAATTCCTGCGTTTTCGTATTCATCCTTCTTGTTGATGAATGAGACAAGGAAAAGAGTAGCAACGCCGAATATCGTTAGCATTGCTGACGGTAGTTTCGCTGATAATGAGTCAAAAACCAAACTCAATATTCCGGTTGCAATTGAAATAAAGCCAATTAACCCTGGCAGTTTTTCAGCCATGTCGAAAGTTGCGAAATGCTTCTTTGCTCCAAAACCAACATTATAACCAGTTTCGGCAATCGAACTTAGCAATTCATTTTTCTGCATATTACCCTTCCCGAGTTATCGGCACTCTAATGGCATCTCTAGCCACGACGACATCGTGGAGAACGGCATAACACTCAACCATGTGGTCACCCTCAAAGTCAGCGGTTTCCGACTTTTGCATTTGCCCTGCATCGGCGCTAATTTCCCCCCGTATGCAATCTCTTTCAATTGCCTTAGCGCCTCTGTTTAGTACCTTCCAGTAAAGTACAAATCCATCGGGAACATTCTGCTCTGTCACTTCAAACTTCAAGCTTTTGTTGATGCGAAGAGGAAACCTCTTTGCGAGCATTCGTCTGAGATTTCGATTGCCAGAATTCTTATCTGTAACGGTACAATCTATCGAGATGTGATACCTAATATCGATGGGGAACATATCTTCAATATGCTTCTCGGTGTCTCTAGCTTGGTTTCCGTTTTCAGATACGAATGCTTTTTCGACTTCATCAGCAGGTTTTGGAAATTCTTTTCCAAAGAGCTTGCGCCAATCTTTGTAGTTCGTTTTATTTTCCGACGATGCTATCGCAGATTTACAGAGTTTGAGCGCCTTTTTTGATTTAGCTTGAAACTTCTTTTTTACTGCAACTCTCTGACCACTACCTAACGCAGCGTAGTAGTCTTTTTCTTTTTGATCGGCCAAATATTGAAAGAAGTCTGTCAGCAGATCAGGAAATTTTGAGTATGCTGAACTGTCATATTTATCTGTACCGTTGAGAAAGTTGTGACAAAGGGTGTCTATGAGAAGGCCGCCCATTGCAACACCATGTTTGTTCTTCCAAGCTCTAGCCATCTTACAAAGCCATCTTAGGTTGTTATTCTTGTGAGCCACAAATTCGGTCATAGCCGTTATTTCAAGTTTGGGTTTAGTGACCTTCCACGAACCTTCGCCTTTGGTATATGGATACCTAAAGCTGCCATCTTTCAGTTCGAAGACTGGCTGTACTTCGACATAAAAATTCTTGTACAAAACGCGTACTACCAGACCATCAACATATACTACCGTCGTCGGGTAGCGTTGCTTGATCGCATCTTTCGTCCTAGCGAGCAATTTGTATTGTCCGCCGGACTTATAAGTGTCCCATATACTGCTCGGCACGATGTAAAGCATGTCTAAATCAGATATGCCTTTGATGGCCGTATATCTCCCATATGAACCTACTTGCAACGTGTTGGCGGTTTTCGATTCTGTGTCGCGAAAGTTTTTATTCAAGGCGGCGGTTATCTCGCCGTAACGCAACGAAATTGTTTCTGCATTATCAATAGCGAGATTTGTGAGAAACTGTTTGAAGTGCTCTGTAATGCTCAAATCCAGCCATCCTTGAAGTTGTGCGCCCGTAAGTTCCACCACAAGTAGGGTGCGCGACCAGAATTACAAGATGTTGTGAGAACATAAAGTAGATGAACACAATATGTGTCGGGTTTCGCGTAATCGAAGAATATTCGAATTCTGCAACTAAATAGAGTCTATAGCTCACTAATGAGTCTCGCTACTCTCGTTAGAGACCCAAGATGACGAGGCGAAATGCACCTTTGTTTTATGTCTGGTTTTGCATCTATTTCGGCCATCCTAAATTCGAGGTAAAATGACCGCTTGTGGCGAACATCAGCCATCCGCTATGCAAGCGTCTTAGCCCTTCGTGCGCGGCAAGGGTGGGTCTTCAGGGGTAGGGCGGCCCGGTTTTGGGAAGAGGTCCAATTGTCGTGGGTCTGGTTTTTTAACCCGTGGCTTGCGGACACTTAGTCCAAAACGTTCACGGCGCTTTTCGGGGCGTGTGAAATAAATATCATCTGTATTTTCTTCTGCGCGGGCAGCTTTTTCAGCGATAATTTTTTGATCTTCAACTATTGCTTCGGCATCTGAAATGGATTTCCAGAAGGTGACGGCAAAAACAGTGTTCTCGTCTTTGTCTTCATACACTTGCACAAAGCCAAATGCGCGCGCTTTATCTGCCTCATCAAGCGCGTCCTCTAGTGCATCCCCTTTGGGTTTTAACCATTCGGTGACGAGGCTGACACGTGCTTTTGCAACAGAAAAGGCTTGCGCTTGAGTGGCGTAAAGTTTTGCGTCACCGCGAAACAATGCTGACTGCGCGTCTTGGGCAAGAGGGTAAGATAGTCCCATTTTGAACGGGATCTCCTGTAAAGCATCAATTGATGGACATATATCTAAGCCCAGAGCGAAGTTTATGCCATAGGAGGAGTCAAACTCTGGTAAAGACGGCTTGCCGCAAGTCTTGCAAATTTTATGGTAATTGCTTTCCTTCTTGGCCCTGTGAGTTTGTGCAGGCTTGGCTCTCTTATGATCGCGCCGCCAAATGCATCACAGATAATAAGACCAGTATGCGCGGGGAGGTGGTCTGTTGGGAAATCTTGATCGACAGCGAAGTAGAAATAGTCGCAAAATTCAGCATATTCGGGCCATTTCTCGTCTGAGGCGAAATCACCGCGACATGACTTCACCTCAATGATGAGAAATTCCCCTTTATGGTTAATGGCTAAAATATCAGCGCGGCGATTATTGGCTAAGGTGACTTCGCTAAGCCCTTTCCAGCCATGCTGATGAAGCACACGCATTGCGCCGCTAAAAATGGCGTCCGCGCGGGATGTGTCGCGCTTGACTTGGGCGCTTGAATCGGTGGTTTGCAATGATTCTGATTCGTTCAGGATAGGTTCTGAATTTAACGGAACATTAACCATGAACATTTTTCCAAAGGTTGCCAGAACGTTTCAGCAACTAGATCAAATTTACATGGAGTTGGAAAGGCTAGGTTAATGAATATTTTGGCGCTAGTGTGGGGCCAAGATTTCAGCACGGAAGAGAATAGATTTAATGGCTTTGCAAATTGTAGAATCTTGGGGGTGTGCACCAGACGCAAAAACGATTTTAAACATCGCCGAATCTGCGCTTCAAAAACTCAATCCCATTTTTCCTGAAAAAACCGGAGAGGTTAGATTGCATGTGCAGGAATTTGCAGATGAAGAAACGCTTGAAGCGCTTTACCTAGATGATGCTTATGCGTTGCTTGGTGTTTATTCTGGTATTGCATTATCACTAGAGTTGCATGCCGTATCAAAGCACCGTGATGCGGAGATTTGGCTGTTTCGTATGCCCATTTTACGCGCTTGGGCAGAGCAGGGTGATATCACGCTCGAAGCACTGATCACGCAAACCCTTGTCACTGAGCTAGCAGCCCACTATCGCTGGACCAGCACGCAAATAGCAGAGCTGTATCAGGCAGCCAGCTTGGCAGCACCAGACTTTGAATAATGTGGGTATTATCGACCTAAAGCGACTAAACGCCTTTTTTTAAGTTGATGATAAGTGATTCAGTCACACGCTCTGCATACCCATCTGTAACCGGTGCACGCATAGCTGCGATACGGTGCCAAAGCGGCCCAAGCAGGCTTTCCATAGCGTAATCAATTTCCCAATCACGTCGGATAAGTCCCTTATTCGCTTGTTCAGCAAGAATGAAACGCAACGGCTTACGGATTGATTCTGTTGCCCATTTTCTGAAAAGTTCACCGGCTTCTTCGTCATCAGCTGCTGCCAGCAATATCCCACGCCAAATATGCGCGCCATCACCTGTACGTATTGAGTTGAAAAGGGGGGAGATTAAAGCAAGAACCCGCTCTTCTGGGGTTGTGTTGGGATCTTCTGCTTTGGGTAGCTTTTCAAGCGCAGCTTCAACAATCATGCATGCAGGCGTGGGCCACCAACGATAGATTGTTTGCTTAGACGCTTTGGCATTTTTAGCAACTCGGTCTACGCTAAAGTTGCGCCACCCATGCTCCACCAACTCTTGTAGTGCCGCACTTTGCACTGCCAGACGAGAGACTTCGCTCCGCTTAGGGCCGACGCGGCGAGCTGTGGTTTTTGCTTTAGGTTTTGAAGTCGTTTCCGTCATGACCTCACGCCTCTTCGCTTGAAATAGTGATTTGCTTTCAGAAACACATCTTCGTTGATTTTAGACATAAAGGAAAGGCGCAAATGACTGATTTTTAATGGTCTAAGCGTGGGAGGATGAATTTAAAGATATGTTTGTTGGTAGATTCATGTAGACCGTCACACAGTCTTATTGACGCTATGCAAGGTGTATTACATCATGCATATGGTAGATGAAGAGATAGAAGTGTTCCGTATAATACGGATAGAAACAATGGAGTAATCATCACGTGTGTGCTGCTCGTACTGCTGAACAAGAACGGTTATTGACCGGATATCGTAGATTTAGATCAGGTCGGTATAAAGAAGCCGCTGAGCTTTATCGCCAATTGGGTGCTTCCCAAGATCCTGATATTATGATTATCGCTTGTGCAGATAGTCGCGCCGACCCTGCGCTTATATTTGATGCTGCTCCGGGTGAATTTTTTGTTGTGCGTAACGTCGCTGCGCTTGTGCCGCCATATGATGAGTCTGGTGGGTATCACGGTGTGTCGGCAGCAGTTGAGTTTGCTGTTACAGCGCTGAAGGTAAAGCAAATTCTTGTCATGGGGCACGCAAATTGCGGTGGTGTAAAAGCTTCACTTTCGGCAGCTAAAGACAAACCTGTTGGCCGTTTTATTGCACCTTGGGTCGAGATTGCGGATGAAGCGCGCGACAAAGTTTTGGCGTGTGCCGAGCACGATACAAGTGATAAACGTCAATTGGCGCTGGAACATGGCGTTGTTGGTCAATCCATCACGAATTTGATGACATTCCCATTTGTAAAACAAGCGGTTGATGCTGAGCAGCTTATGATTGAAGGCGCATGGTTTTCTATTGCTGAAGGAAAGCTTTTGTGGCGCAATTGGGGGTCTGGAGACTTTTTTGAAGTTGATCCTAACGCTTAAAGCTATCCAATAGCACTAATGAATGTTTGATGGTGGAAAAAGGGTTACATAAAGCGCGAAAAGCGCTGATCCCATCATCAATAAAGCTGCAGCGCGGTTGAACCATTTGACGAAGTTTTCACTGTGAAAGTTTCTGGCAAGGCGTTCAGCCGCGATTGCATAGACTCCCAATCCAAACAGCTCAGTGACCGTTATTGTAATGACGATTATGATGATTTGCGGCAGTAGGGGTTGGTCTGAGCTTATATAGGCTGGAAGTAGCCCGCCGAAAAATACCAATGCGTTGGGATTTGCAAGTTGCAACCCAAGTCCTTTTGCAAAAAGGACGCGGCGTCTTGGAATATTCCTATTCTCTAAATCAATGGTGTGGCTATTGCGAACCATATTCCAAGCCAACCAGAAAATAAAAGCGACACCGCCCAGTTTTAGAAAAAGGAATAAGTCGGGGAATGTCGCTGCTAGCGCAGCTGCACCTGATACCGCTAGTGCAATCCAGAATAGGTTGGCCGTGGAGATGCCCACTCCCGCAATCATTGCAGGTCCAACACTGTATTTAAGGGAAGATGCCGTCACAAGCATAACAGCGGGACCGGGGGTGAGGCCACCGGAAAAGAAGAGTACGCAAAGAGCAAGCCAAATAGAAAAGTCCATGACGGCATATCCGTCATGGACTTCTATTAGGTCAATGCCCAATTAGAATAAATTGAGCGAAAACTGATTTTTAAACCTATTTTTTTGCGCGTTCTACAGCTTGCATGATAAGTTCTTCTGCTTTTTCGCGGTCACCCCAACCTTTGATTTTTACCCATTTACCTGGTTCAAGGTCTTTGTAGTGCGTAAAGAAGTGCTCAATACGCTGCGGAGTGATTTCTGGAAGATCGGTATAGTTGTGAACATTGTTGTAGAATGCTGTCATTTTTTGATGAGGAACAGCGAGAATTTTTTCATCTTCTCCGCCATCATCTTCCATCATCAAAACACCAACAGGGCGTACACGTAACACACAACCAGGAATTAGAGCGCGCTGGCCAATACACATCACATCAATTGGATCACCATCTAATGACAATGTGTGCGGTACAAAACCATAGTTACATGGGTAACGCATTGGTGTGTAAAGGTAACGGTCCACAAACATGGCACCAGAATCTTTGTCGATTTCATATTTGATTGGCTCGCCACCCAATGGCACTTCAATCACTACGTTTAGGTCTTTAGGGGCATCTTTCCCTAAGCTGACTTTATTAAGATCCATGTCCCTAAAATCCCTTTTTATTTATAATAGACCCGTTCTGGTCCACTATATCCTCAATTCACAGTTTGGACAAAAGGGAATGCAAGCAATGTGCTAACTTTCCCTTTCATTTTCACTGTCAAATTAGCTGATTACAGATTTCTACCAGCTTTTTTATCACGAGAAGCCAATAAACGTAGGCGAAGTGCATTCAGTTTGATGAAGCCTTCAGCATCTTTTTGATCGTAGGCACCTGCATCGTCTTCAAAAGTCACGTGCGCTTCTGAATAGAGTGAGTATGGGCTTGTACGTGCAATGAGGTGAACGCCACCTTTGTATAGCTTTAAGCGAACTTCGCCTGTTACCATGCTCTGAGACGTGTCGATTGCAGCTTGCAGCATTTCGCGTTCTGGTGACCACCAAAAACCGTTATAGATTAGCTCTGCGTAACGTGGCATTAGCTCGTCTTTAAGGTGAGCTGCCCCGCGATCAAGCGTGATCTGTTCGATACCACGATGCGCAACAAGGAGAATTGACCCGCCTGGAGTTTCGTAAATACCGCGTGATTTCATTCCGACAAAGCGGTTTTCCAATAGATCTAAGCGACCAATACCATGTTTGCCGCCCATCTCGTTTAGTTTGGTAAGAAGTGAAGCAGGTGAAAGCTTTTCACCATTGATTGATACGGCATCGCCGCGTTCAAAACCAATTGTGATTTCTTCAGGAGTGTTTGGTGCATCCTCAGGAGATACTGTACGTTGGAATACAAAATCAGGTGCAACTTGGCCTGGGTCTTCCAATGCTTTACCTTCTGAAGAGGTGTGCAGCATATTTGCATCAACAGAGAAGGGGGCCTCACCACGTTTATCTTTTGGAACTGGAATTCCGTGTTTTTCAGCAAATTCCAAAAGGTGTGTACGTGATTTGAATTCCCAGTCACGCCAAGGTGCAATGACACGAATATCTGGGTTTAAGGCATAATAGCCAAGTTCGAAACGGACTTGGTCATTACCTTTACCTGTCGCACCGTGACATACGGCATCTGCGCCAACCATTTGTGCAATTTCGATTTGGCGTTTTGAAATTAACGGACGGGCGATTGAAGTTCCTAGAAGATATACGCCTTCATAAACGGTATTTGCCCTGAACATCGGGAAAACGTAATCGCGAACGAAATCTTCGCGAAGATCATCAATGAAGATGTTTTCTTCTTTAATGCCAAGCTGTAGAGCTTTTTCGCGCGCAGGGCCAAGCTCCTCTCCTTGTCCAAGGTCAGCTGTAAATGTTACAACTTCACACCCAAATTCAGTCTGAAGCCATTTTAAAATAATAGATGTGTCGAGTCCTCCTGAGTAGGCGAGAACGACTTTTTTCGGTGGCTTAGAGACGAGTGACATGGGGCGTCATAACCTTTTATGCATGTGAATAACTGTGTAGTGATCGCACAATAGCGATACGCGCGACTTCTGCAACAGCGCTGATAAACGCAGTACGCAATAGTGCAAGATCTAATTACAAATTTAGACCTTCTTAGCTATGATTCAAAAGCCAGTTTTTTATCGATTTGACGATAATTGGCTGCAATTTGAGAAAACGGAGCAAAAAAATGACCGTTGTTGCGCAATTAAACCCTAATTTGGTGTATTTGCAAAAGATGTAGAAACTCTTCTGATGGGTTCAAACGGTGTCATTTATCATTAAGGCGAAGATCACACTCGCCGTATTGTTTGGTCGCATATAAGGCGAAAGTAACACAATCAGAGCCTGAACCCAGCCTTATTCTCCGTTCACCTTGAATTCATGAGATCAGAATTTAGCGGACCTGAAACGGGTTCTTTTTCTGATCAAGCAGAGGCGGGAAGCAAGATGAATAAGACTTCAAAAGAAGCATCGCGTAGTCCTATTGGGAAAACACATTTTCTGCGGCGGTATAATAATCGAGCGATGGTTTTTGCTGCATGTTCAGCCGCTGCAGCGCTGGTAATGTTTTCGATCGGGCCGAGCACAGCTCAAAATTCATCAAGTATAAGGCCAGCTTCGTCCGTTGATTTTCCTACATTTCAGGCCATGACAGATGAGGCAAGTGCGTTGAGGCAAGAACGGCTCGTTACGTTGGAGCAGTTTCAAGAGATGGGCGGACTTGAAGATACAATCATTTTAGATACGCGCTCCAAATCGGCATTCGATCAAGGTCATTTTAAAGGGGCGGTTCATCTAAATTTTTCAGATTTTACTGATGATAAGCTTGCTGAAGTTATTCCAAATTTTGACACGCGCATTCTAATTTATTGCAATAATAATTTTGAAGATGACGTTTCGCCAGTACCTAAAAAAATGGCCCCACTGGCCCTGAATATTCCCACATTTATAAATTTATATGGCTACGGCTACACCAATATATATGAGCTTGGAGATGAGATCTCTATGCAAGAACTTGGTGAATACTGGGTTTCATCCCCGTCTGTCCAAAGCCTTAATTCAAGCAAGGAGACGGACCAATGAGCAATCTATTCAGCGTTTCTCAAGGAAAGAAACCAACTTTTTTTAGAAAATTTATATCAAGTTTTTTCGTTGCATCTGCCATGTCAATTACGGCGTGTGCGAGTGCTGAAATTCCAAACGAAAGACAGGCGCCAATCGTGGAAAGGGACGCACCAATGCATGCTTACATTCTCTTAGATAGAACAGGTTCCATGAGCTCAATTTGGGATGAAGCGCTTAATTCTGTGAATACTTATGCAACTTCACTAGGGACCAAAGAAGAGGGAGAAAGAGGCGATGTCGATGCAGATGTGACGCTGGCGGTTTTTGATGCGCAAGATGGGCTACAGTTTGATGTGCTCCGCAAAGGGGCGTCTGCGAAAGAATGGAATAGCGTTACGAATGATGAGGCTTCACCGCGCGGTATGACACCTCTCTTTGATGCAATCGGTAGAATTGTGAATATTGCGGAGGTGGATAAGCCCGAAAAGGCAGTTCTGGTAATCATGACGGATGGTCAAGAAAACTCTAGTCGCGAAATTACGCGAACAGGTGCGAAAGCGGCTCTAGATCGTGCACGTGATAAAGGGTGGGAGGTTGTATTCTTGGGTGCAGAATTTGCAAATTTTGGAGACGCCGAAGCGGTTGGGCAAAGTTACAATAAAAGTATGGCCGTTTCAAAAGAAAAGCTTGGCGTGACGATGGACAGACTTGCGAAGAAATCCCGCAGCTACGCCAAGGGTGAAGAAGAGAGCGTAGAATTCAACCAAGAAGATCGCTCAATCGCTGATGAAGAAGATGTAAAACAGCGCAAAGGGCAATAACAGAACAAGCCCCACGTCATATGAGCTCTGGGTGGTTTGCTAACAGGCAGGCAAAGGATGGGCAGACCCGACGTTGGGATTGTAGGCTCCACTTTTCATATCTGAAGAGTGGAGCCTTTTTATTTTAGTGCTTAAAGTGGCGCATGCCCGTGAATACCATTGCGACGCCGGCTTTGTTTGCGGCTGCAATAACTTCTTCATCCCGTACAGAGCCACCAGGTTGAATGAAAGATGTTGCGCCTGCTTCGATTGCTTGAAGTAGGCCATCTGCAAATGGAATAAAGGCCTCAGAGGCTGCAGCACATCCTTTTGTACGTGGTTCACTCCATCCGGCAGCTTTGGCGGCGTCTTGAGCTTTAATGGTAGCGAGGCGTGCTGAATCCACACGACTGACAAGGCCCATTCCCAAGCCTGCTGTAGAATCGTCCTTTGCGTACACGATACAGTTTGATTTAACGTGCTTGGCGACACGCCAAGCAAATAGCATGTCTTTCATTTCTTGCTCAGTTGGTGCGCGCTCTGTCACCACTTTTAAATCTTCCAGTTCAATGCGGCCTGTATCACGTTCTTGAACGAGCATACCGCCAGCTATACTGCGGAAATCAAGAGAGGGAGCTTTAGGGTCAGGTAGGGCATCTGTTAGCAGTAGGCGTAGGTTTTTCTTTTTCGAGAATACCGCAATTGCTTCTTCGCTCGCGCCTGGTGCTATGACAACTTCCGTAAACACTTGTGTGATTGCTTCAGCTGTTTGTGCATCTAGCGGGCAGTTTAAAGCAACAATTCCGCCAAAGGCTGAAACAGGATCACATGCCAGAGCTGCTTTGTATGCTTCAAGGCTTGTTTGTCCTACTGCGACTCCACACGGGTTTGCATGTTTAATAATTGCTACGGCTGGCCGATCGGCGGGATCGAACTCAGCAACTAATTCATAGGCGGAATTGGTATCGTTCAAATTGTTGAAGGACAGCTCTTTGCCTTGTACTTGCTGCGCAGACAGAACACCGGGACGGGAGTCTGGACTTGTATAAACAGCTGCTTTCTGGTGAGGGTTTTCACCATAACGTAATTCTTGTTTTAATTGACCACCAAAAGCACGTAATGCTGGTGCTTTAATTTCTTCTTTATTTGCAAGTGCTTCTGCTTCAATCTGTGCAACATACCAATTTGAAATGGCTGCGTCATACGCGGCGGTGCGAGCATATGTTTTTGCAGATAGAGCGCGGCGCGTTTTTAGTGTAGTTGCACCTTTATTTGCTTCCATATCGGTGATGACTTTATCAACGTCTTCACCGTCCGTACACACTGCAACGAAGTCAGCATTCTTGGCAGCGGCGCGTAGCATGGCAGGGCCACCAATATCTATATTCTCGATACAGTCCTCAAAGCCTTTCCCTGCGGCGACAGTAGCTTCAAACGGATATAGATTTACATACAATAGATCTATCGCACCAATATTGTGTTCATTCGCAGCTTGAACGTGTGTATCAAAATCACGGCGGTATAGCAGTCCACCGTGAACAACGGGGTGTAGTGTTTTAACCCGTCCATCCATCATTTCTGGAAAGCCAGTTAGCTCTGAGACGTCTTTAACTGGCAAGCCGGCATCCGCGAGTGCTTTAGATGTTCCGCCGGTAGAGATGAGTTCAACATCCATTTCGACTAATTTTCTAGCGCGTTCGATAAGCCCAGTTTTATCTGAGACTGAGATTAAGGCGCGACGAATAATAGAAAGGTTAGCGGACATATGTAGCTCCAGTTAATGCAAACCTATTGCTGATCGTAATTAGACAGTACGGACGGAGCCGAATACCTACGATCAATGTAATAGCTATTTGTTAGAATATTTGAGTGGGCGATAGCACGTTGAGTCAAATCGTCCAACTGGTCGTATTTACGCAGGCGTGCTACCTTAAGCCCAAGCAGGGAGTTAGTCTTGAACTCTTCCAGCATAAGATTTGATAGAGAGTACATTGGGAGCAGTATTTTCTGCCTCTACTTGATCAAAATTGGTACTTCCACATTTGCCGGAAAGTCCTAATTCAGGTGCGAGTTTCGTTAATAAATCTAGGGACAATATACGTTCACGATCTTTTGCGGCTTTGATCATGGCATCCAAGATGGGCGTGAGACTATCGAGGTCAGGGTATGGAGCTTTGGCTCTCAAAATTCCATTGATACTTGTTTCTATGACATCCTCTTTGGGATAAAAAATAGTTTCTGCAAGTTTTTCACCTGCTCGTAATCCGGTAAAGACAATCGGAATATCGATGCCTGGACGAAAGCCTTTGAGGCGTATCATACGTTCGGCTAATTCCATGATAGAAACGGGTTTCCCCATATCCAATACATATAAGAAAGCTTCATTGTGTTGAGAGATACTTGAAAGAGCTGACGCCTGCAAAACCAGTGCAGAAGCTTCTTCAACACTCATGAAAAATCGTGTCATTCCAATATCTGTAATAGTTACCGGCCCGCCTTCTTTAATTTGACGTTCAAAGAGAGGGGCAACAGAACCTGCTGAGCCAAGCACATTTCCAAATCGAACAATTGCGAATTTTGTATTTGGTCTTTGAGGCGCTAATGCTTGTATAAACAGCTCTGCTGATCGTTTGGAAGCTCCCATAACATTTGAAGGTTGAACCGCTTTATCCGTTGAAATAAACACAAAGTTTTTGACGCCAAATTCGGCAGAATAGGTGGCAGCTAAACGTGCGCCCTCTACATTCGTTAGAATGGCTTCATTGGGATTTGTTTCCATAAGAGGGACATGCTTGAGAGCTGCCGCATGTATTACGATATCAGGGCGGGCGGATTTTATTGCGGTGCGTAGCCTGTTTGCTTCGCGGACATCTCCCAGTAATGTTCGTCTTTGAACACGTGGAAAGTGTTTCGCCATATACATATCAATCTCATAAAGATTGAACTCAGAACTATCATAAAGCGTGATTTCAGATGGGCCAAAGCTTGCACATTGACGAACGAGTTCCGAACCTATTGTGCCGCCCGCGCCTGTCACAAAGATACGTCGGCCTGAAATAAGCTTGCTTACATTTTTACGATCTAAATTGCGTTCAGGGCGTGTTAAAAGATCTGTTGGAGAAATTTCGTCGTAATTTAACTCACCATCAGGACGTAAACACTGAACAGTGGCATTGAACTTGGAGCTTATCTCGAGAACAGTATCCATTGTGTCGCGGTCAGAGGTAGATCCTATCATAGCGATCCACGGTGGTTTCCCGTAGCGTTCTGTCATTACAGACATCGTGTCAGAGAGGCGAGTTAGGTCGCCTAATACTTGTATCCCACAAATAGCGCGTCCGGCGTGATCACCACTGGTTTCTATAATTGCCAATGGTCGAACGGGTAATCCTTCATTTGAGTTCTCTAATTCGCGAAGGGTTGTCGAAATCCTATGTGCTTTGCCGACTAATATTGCTGCAGGTTTGTTTTCATCAGGTGCTCTAAATGCTGCAAGAAGTTGTCCTGTCGCGCGCGCGCGGGAAACAAGCCGTCCTCCTATCATTAGGGCAAGCAAAATTGGGATTTCTATGAGGATACTGGACCTAAAAAAACCTTCGAGTCGATTTGTCAAAAACATTATTGGTAAAAAAATCAGGTTCGCCAACAAAGCGGTCTGGACAATACGTCTTAAATCACTTGCATTAGTGTGTCGCCATACCTGTTTATAAACCCCAGAAATAACTAATGCAGCAATAATTGCGACTGAAAGCTCGATGGCATAGAGGCTTGATGTGAAAACCTGAGGAGTGTCTTTTGCGATCTCACTCCGAATGTATATGGCAGCTAACATAGCTATGAAAGCTGCGATTGCGTCATATGCAACGCATATAGTAATTGCGCGCCAAGCTTGGCGGCGTCCAATTGTAAAAGCCCGGATGAATTCTTTACGGGTCAAACTATACTCTCTCAGTCATTACTTAGATCGAATATTCAAATAAACGATTCAGTTTTCTGCCATGCGGCTCAATGCCCAACGTAACTTGTTTGGTGTAGTTGTGCCATCGCCTAAAGGATTAACTTTACAATAAACTACTGCTTGAGCAGCTGCGCGGCGAGCACCGCCTGCTGTATAGGCAGTATGTTCAACTGTAATAGGCAATTCACACCGTAGTTTCCAGACTATGTTGGTCTGAGGTACTATCAAGAAAATACTTTTTTCATTGCTTCCTTGCTCAACGCTTATGTTTGGGTGGAGTTGGAACCGTAATGCGCAAGGCACGTCATGTTCTGGAGGAAGAGATGTTTCAGCAAGTGGGCGATATACGGAATCTTCTCCCGTTATTCTGTGTCCATCTTTGGAAACGTAGAGTCTACGACGATGAACGAGGCCGTGACTGCTTCGCCAACCAGAGTGTTGTCCATCTAATAAGAATTGATCGCCTTCTTCCAATCTGCGCGCAGACACGAGTGGAGGGCCAATGACTTCATGTAATCCGGTTTGATCGTTGACTTTAAATTGTGCAGAATTTTGCGAATCTAATTCCAATGTTGATGAAGCAGCAGTTTGGCGCGCGGCGTAAGCCCAGATCGGGTCAAGGTCTGGGTGCGAACCCATCGATGTTATGATGCGATGTGGACCATCTGAGACATGCAAAGATAAACAAGATGCACTAGTTAGTTCTGTGTTCTTTCCTGTTTCTGACGTTCCTGTATCCATGTAGACTACGAGCGTCCCCGCTTGGATGCGGTGAAAACCTGTCTGCTGTGCAAAGGCAAATTTCCCGCCACCTTCTCCAAAGGGAGCAAGGGCACATTTTGCAAGACCGTCCCAGCCATCTGTGCTGCTATTAGCTACGAGAAATCCGCCATCAGCTATTTGTAGAAATTTCAGCATATTTTGCATGCGCATCTGGGCTTTAGACAAGAATGCAGGAGCTTCTTTGCCCATACGCAATAAAAGATCTTCGACAATGTTTAAGTCGATCAACATTTCTGCCAATCTCGACGGACATCTTGTAACGTGCCCGCCATCCTTAAGCAGTTGTAATTCAACTTCTTTTTCTAGGTTCTTTAATCCGGTCTGTAGATATTCTTCAGCATCTGGAAGACACACGCCTGCAATGGTTAAAGCTAAGGCGCACCGAAATCGTCCCCTTAAAGAGGCTACATTTTCGTAGCTGAGAAATATATGGCGTACTTGACGCCCAAGACATTCGAGTAAACTGGCTTTAGTTTCACCAGAAACGGGTGAGATAATGACCGGAGCAGCCGTGAACCAGTTAATCACCCGGTCGGCTGTCACGTTCACTCGCCACGCATTGTCATCCCATTTTCCAAATGCCTTTACCCAGCTAACTGTAAGACTTCGTGCACGTTTTTCGCCTTCTTCTCCATTAACAAGAAGATCTCTAAGCCATTGAAAACGGTGGATTCTATCGCCAAAATGAACACTCGGAAATGGAGGACCCCATGGGGCGCGGGATTCGGGGACATCAAGTTGGTCTATTCCGAAACGCCATTGACCATCAAGTATATTGCGGCCGCGGCGTTCGCGGGCGGGGTGGCCGGTTTTGGGGCTACCAAGTAACGCATTGAAACTGGGCGTATTTAAACGCATGCGATACACCGTATTGGATTTTAGGGGGAGTCCGTCTTTCCCAGAAAATTCAGTCCATTCAGCTCCATCTCGCATGTCTGCATACTGGCTGGGTATAGCTTGAGGTACAGGTTCTTGAGGTGTGTCAGTAGCCTGCACACTCTCTGTTTGCTCTGTCTTTGCCTCATGTGGGGTGTCTGGTTGAGGCGTGTCTGAATTACTATCTTCTGGTGACATATTCACCGGACTCCGTTGAGCTTTATATTTCCGCTATGGAGGAATTATTCCCGCAAAGAGGCAATCGCTTTCGCGTAATTTTCTGGACCATTTTTAAAAACGGCTGATCCTGCAACAAGTGCATTTGCACCTGCATTGATGACACGCGTACAATTGTTTGGTGTTACGCCGCCATCAACTTCAAGAATTGTAGATGTTCCCAATTTAACAATGCGCTCGCGGATGTCTTCAATTTTGCGAAGCTGGTTGTCAATGAAAGACTGTCCGCCAAATCCTGGGTTCACACTCATTATCAAAACAAGGTCTAGATCTTCCAAAACGTAATCAAGTTCAGAAGCTGGGGTGGAAGGGTTTAATGCGGCCCCTGCTTTTTTTCCCAACGCTTTGATTGCTTGAACGGTCCGGTGAAAATGAGGGCCAGCTTCAGGATGTGCGGTAATGAGATCTGCGCCTGCATTTGCGAACTCTTCAAGATAAGCATCTACCGGAGAAATCATCAGGTGCACATCGAAAGGTTTTTTAGAGTGTGGCCGTAGAGCCTTTACCACCCCAGGGCCGATTGTGAGGTTAGGAACAAAATGTCCATCCATCACATCAATGTGGATCATATCTGCACCAGCGACATCGATGGCGCGGACTTCTTCACCGAGCTTAGCAAAGTCGGCGGCGAGTATTGAGGGGGATATTAAAATGTTTGACATAATTTTCGCCTATCAGGACCAGACAAGGCACGCAAGCACCTTGTCTGAATTGAATGGTATTATTATGTCGCGAGCGTTGCGGGTATTGTCTACTTAAAAAAGCCTAATATCCGATATTGGTGTTTTGTGGAACAACACGAGCACGTTCACCATACTCTATAAATACAGGTGTTCCATTTGGAAGGGCAACATCGCCGCCTTGTGTGATGGAGATGATTTGACCATCTTTAGCGAGTCGGATTTTGTATTCAAATCCTTGTTGCTTGCCAGCTGATTTATTGATTTGCTGACCTGCAATTGCACCGCCAACTGCACCGACGACACCTGCAATTGCACGTTCGTCATCGCCACCACCAACTTGACTACCTGCGATACCGCCAATGACAGCACCCGTTGCCGCACCAAGAAGGCCGTTATTTGAAGCTGCAATCTGCACAGCGCGTGAAGCGATCACTTCACCTTCATCAACGCGTGCAATACGACCAACTTCACTACGAGAATAGTCATTTGCGCCTTGCTTGGAAGCACAGCCACCGAGTGTAAGTACCGTCGTAGCGACGAGCGCTAATGCAATTTTGCCAAATGGAAGTGATTTTGGTCCACTGATTTGGAAACGAGAGAGGGTCATAGCGGATGGCTCCAAACTGGAAATAGGGAATTGCCGGATAGTTCCACCTTCTTTGAGGCAGATGTGAGGCAATTCCTCTGTTAACTTTCCAAATTTGTCATTTCGCAAATGAATGCAAGCTGAACCAAATTAGACCTTTTCAAGACGTGCCATATAGAAAATATCAGAAGATATAAGGTCTTCCGGATTTTCAATATCAAATTTAGGCATACTTAAAAGGCCGCCATGCTCATCTATTGCATGTTCATATCCTGGCACTTCTTCAGGTGTGATAGGTTTGCTGATCCATTCACCAGATTCAACTGCTGTTTTGACAACATCGATGCCTTCAGCGGGAAGGGGTGTACACACACAATAGACCATTGTGCCGCCTGATTTAAGCATGCCGTGAGCAGCTTTTACCAATTTGATTTGGAGGTTAGAATAGCGATCCAGCCCACTATCATTGCGTCGCCAAGCGCCTTCTGGGTGACGACGAAGCGTGCCTAGAGCAGAGCAGGGCGCATCAAGTAACACAGCATCAAAAGGTTCAGCTGGTCGCCAATGGCGTGCATCTACAACATGAGTGGTAGCCTTCAAGCCTGTTCGTTCAAGGTTTTCACGGACACGTTCGATACGTTGTTCGGATAGATCAATCGCGGTGACGGTTGCGCCCTTGCTTGCAAGCTGCATTGTTTTACCACCGGGTGCAGAGCACAGATCACCGATGGTTTTGCCTGATACGTCGCCAAATAATTGTGCTGGCAGGGTTGCAGCGACATCTTGCACCCACCATTCACCTTCAACATAGCCTTCAAGTTCGGTGAGGCTGGTACCGGTTGGGAGGCGCACGGACCCAGTTGGGAGTGCGATTGCGTCTAGTTTTTTTGCCCAACCATCGGCATCAGATTTTACGGTGAGATCAATGCGTGGCTCTTGCAATTGCATTTGGGCTATATTCTGAGCCGTTTCATTACCAAGCGTTTCTGTAAAACGATTGGCGAGCCAATCTGGCCAGATACGGGTAAAAGGAAGATCTAGATATGCTTCAGGTTCGCGTCCTGCGCGACGTAAAATCGCATTAACAAGCCCACCCCCGCGTGACGCAGGTTTCCATTGGCGCGCAGCTTCAACAGTTGCATCAACGGCGGCATAAGACGGAGCGTTAAGGACCCATAGCTGAGCACAGCCAATGCGAAGCAATGAAAGAACCGCGGGGTCCATTTTTTCCAAAGGACGATCAAGATATGTTTCTAAAGCATCGTCTATCCGGCCAAAGGCGCGTAAGGCTGCGGAGGCGATTGCGCGGGCAAACCCTCGGTCTGGTCCTTCTAGTGCATCAAAAAAAGTGGAAGCACCAAGTGCTTCATCCATATCAGCACCATCATAGACAATTCGCATGATGATATCAGCTGCCGCACGCCGGCTTTGCCAGCCGTTTTGCGGAAGCTTGCCGTCTGTACGTTTTGTTGTGTTGTCCTGTGGGCGCGATTTGCCATTCTTGCCGGAACGTGATTTTCCAGCGCGGCTCGCGCGGTTGTTAGCGCCATTTTCAGCATTAGCACCTGAACGGCGATTAGGCCCGCGTGGTGAACGCGAGCCTTTATCTGAATTATTGTCGCTCACCTAGTAATGCGATTCTGGCTTTGAGATTGACTGAGGCGTCAATGTTTCAGCCTGACGGCGCAAACGTGCGATACGTTTTTCGGTTGCTGGGTGAGATGATCTGTTTGTGCGTTTAGAAGCGTGCAATGGGTCTACCACATAAATATGAGCTGTCGCAGGGTTCTTCTCAGCAATTGGGTTGAGAAGAGATACGGTGTTACGCTCTATCTTTTCCAGAGCTGACGCAAGATCAAGTGGTTTTCCACAAATTTTAGCACCTTCTTTATCTGCGGCGTGTTCACGGGACTTAGACGCGAAGATAATTGCGATGGTTCTAGAAATGAATCTAGATGAGATTTTTTGTAGACCAATTGGCGCAAATATTATCCAAGTGAGGCGGTTTATGAGGCCAGAAACGGCCGAGGCAATCCCCATTGAAAGACTGTCGCCGCGACGAACGTGTGCAAGTTCGTGTGCGATCACAGCACGTGTTTCAACGCGATTAAGTGTCATCAGCAAACCGTTTGTAACTGCGATAGAGGCATGAAGCGCATCGCGGCCAACAGCAAATGCGTTTGGTTGGTGTGCATCCATGATGAAGAGACGTGGGCAAATCATTCCTGCGCTGACTGAAAGCTCACGGCATTCTTTTACAAATGCGCGTACCATTGGAGATGGATGATTCTCGTCAACTTCATGGGCTTTGTGGATGCGGAGGACGAGCTTGTCTGCTTTCCAGAAAATCACAATGTGGAAAAGAAGCGCGACAGCTGTACCAATAATTGCGCCTTGTGTGCCATAAATAGCCCAGCCAATACCCGCGAAAATCGCGTGAATGAAGGACATGAATAAAGTTGCGCGCAGATAGCTCACGGATCAGCTCCCGGGTGATCAAGTTGCGGTTAAACGCAGCTTTGGGTTTAATTTGATTGGTCCTGTTAAGTTGTCACTCATGAAGGTTAATGAATTCCAACTATAAAAAGGGCTGGACTAAATAAATTTAAAAATTATCTAGGTTTCATGACAGAAAAAATTGAAAATCCTCAGATAGAGCCAAATTCAGCAGAATTGGGCCCGTCAAATGCAGATATTCCAGGCGCTGCATCAGGCAAAGTGTTATCAGACGCTGCCAAGCGTGCTTTGTTAGAAGCAGCTGAGCGCAGAGAGGCTGAAATCGCTGCAGATGCGCTTAAAAAGAGCGTTGAGGAGTGGAATGGGCCGCAGGGTGAGGAGCCGACTCGCTTTGGAGATTGGGAACGTAAAGGGATTACTTACGATTTCTAATCGACTTTTATGATTATCGAATTTAAGGCATCCAAATTACAGGTGAATTGACAGAAAATCACTCGCCCGATTAGCGCGAATGATTGCATCAATTTGCAGTTATGAGTTAACCTCCCATTAAGAGTTGTAAATTTTTGGGTGTTGATATGGTTAAGTCGCTGGCGGGTTCAGGTATTGTAGTTGCACTAGCTATGAGTGGTTTCGGGCTTTACGCTTTTGCGGATGGTACGAATGCGCCGACTGTGTATACGCCAAAGCCTAATCCCTTGAATGTACAGAATTATTCAAACCAGACCGCGCCGGTAGTTCATTATTCAAACCCGAGTGCTGCAGGCACTAAGATTTACTCGTCGTCTTGTGGACACGCTGACACTGAAGTGTGTTCAGGCCAATTTGTGTCGACTGGGCGGGTTGTATTGGCAGGTGAAATGCCAGCCTACACGCAATCTGTTGAGCCTATTTATCATGCGGCAGGTACTTATCAGGGAAGTGTGGCACCGATGCCATCTCAACCGATTATAACACAAAAACATGTTTCTAATCATCACAGTAACTGCAATTGTGGCGGGCATCATAGTCATGGCTCTCAACAGATCCAGATGGATGGAAACATGACTGGCGGCGTAGGTGCTGGTGTATCTAGTAATTGGAGCGGTGGCCGCGGTGGGTTTTTAAGTGTGCAATACCCAATGGTGCGTTCTGGCGCGTCCGTTATGTATTCTGGTCACTCAACTTACACACCGCGTTACCGTGGATATGTGGTGCGTAAACGTCGATAAAATAGCGGTGCGCTATGTAGCTGATATGGGCGTACTGGGTGTCAGCTTGTGCTCTGCTATGCTCTAGAGTTGGCTGTGGCGTACGCTTAGTAGCCGCATGGAGAGCGTCTCCGGTAGGAGTTTGTTCAAGATGTATAGGGTCTGGTTGAAAAGCCCCGGAACATATACTGGATTTTGCCGCTGACCGGCTTTGAATGTTGCTCGCGCAACTTGTTCTGATGTTTGCCACATATATTTGGGAAAGTTAGATAGCCTATCGCGTTGTCCGTTGACGTCGTGAAATTCTGAATAGGTCAAACCCGGACATACCGCGACGATATTTAAGCCATACTTTTTATTTTCTTGATGTAGAGATTGAGAAAACTTTATTAGCGCTGCTTTGGTCGCAGCGTATAAAGTATGACCGCGACCACCGGGTGCATATCCCGCCATTGAGGCCATGTTGATGATACTACCTTTGCCTCGCTTTCGCATTGCGGGGAGGAGCTTGTGGGTCAATTCACATGGTGCTTCTAGCATTAAGCGAAGATAGTTGGCTTGTTGTGACCACTTTGTATTGGTGAATTCAGGAGCAAGGCCAAATCCGGCATTGTTGATGAGCACATCTACGTCGAGATTGAGGCTCTCCAGATTCTCGATAATAGAGTCTACGGCTTGTAGCTTGGAGAGGTCGGCTACAAACGTCATTGCCGTGATATTGTATTTGGCTTCAAGTTCAGTTGCGAGGGCTTTTAAGCGATCTTCTCTGCGAGCAATGAGGAAGACATTGTATTGATTTTCTGCATAGATATGGGCAAGCGCTGCACCAATTCCTGCTGAAGCTCCCGTAATTAAGGCTAAAGGGCGGTGCTCTGCTGCAGAAGACATTTGGATTCCTGTGGTTTCGTCATATTAGATGCTTACGAAAAGAAATCATTTTCGACAGCGAAGGGCAGATATGTACATGAAATATCTAAAGATAATAGGGCTAATCGTCGGTACGATAGCAATCGCATATGTATTGGCGTGGGTTGTACAAGAAGACAAAAGCAAACCACCTAGTTTTCAAGCTGTCGGATCTGATGGTGATGGAAAGCCGCCTGGAAAACACTAGTTTCGTGTAGGTGCGGGAAGGGCGGCGACACGATTGCAGTTTCGCCTGTTAACTAAAGTTGTCCCCCCGTATAAGGTGCTGGTATATATTCTTTGCGTTGATGATGTTGTGTATCGTTTTTAAGGGTGGGAGTTCACCATGGAACAGATTTTGGAAATGCTGAATAAAGTATTCGGTGAAGGCGGGGATCTTGCTGGAATCGCATCTGCTGCTGGGCTTGGTGGCGGCGCGACGAGTGCGGCGGCTGTGGTGGCTTTTCGCGGCATGGTGATGAAATTCATCGTGCGTATTGTTACAACAGCTGCTTTTACAGGTGTTGGATTCCTTGTGCTGTTGAATCAGCTGGGCTTTGAAATCGTTCCTAAGGAAGATATTCAAGTTTCTTCGTCGCGGTTTGCGCCTTCCGGCTTGAGTTCTGAATGGGTAGGGCCAGAAAGTATGACTGCGCAATTTGAGAACCGCATTAATAAAGCGGAACGTGAAGGAAAACGTGTTGTTGTGTTAGGGCGACGCAACAAGGAAGATAAAGAAAACTCATAGCCAATAGGTGGCCATTGGGATGAAGCCTAATGGCCAAACCAAGCTGGATAGAGGGATGCAATCAACAAAATCGCAGCTGTGATGTTGAATGTGCGGGTCTTGCTGGGACTATTGAGAAATTGGCTGATCTTTGTGCCTGCAAAAGTCCAGATTGCGATACAAGGAAGGTTCACTATCAGGAATACGGTGCAGATAATTAGAACACCCAAGGATGGATTATCTTTCAACGTGTACGCAGCAATCGCCGTTGTGCCCATCGTCCAAGCTTTGGGGTTTACCCATTGAAAAGCGGCTGCCTGCAAGAATGTGAAAGGCTTTGCGTTGGTCCCGTCACGCTCGTTCTCATGGTTGTTTTTTAGAGGAGCGGCGTTGGCAATCTTCCATGCAAGATAAAGCAAGTATAGCGAGCTAATAACTTTTAGAGCGGTGAAGGATGCAGGGAAAAGTTCAAAGACTTTTACAAGCCCGATGCCAACTAAAAACAGCATAAATACAAAGCCTAGCGCGACACCA
Source organism: uncultured Hyphomonadaceae bacterium (assembly GCA_964351655.1). Taxonomy (GTDB): domain Bacteria; phylum Pseudomonadota; class Alphaproteobacteria; order Caulobacterales; family Hyphomonadaceae; genus Hirschia. Next base: position 23,015 of record CAYGPD010000009.1, read on the forward strand.
AGCATATGTGGAATGGTCCGTTGAAATCCAAAATTAGCACCAGATGCCATCAGCATAAGGTTGTTTGGACCAGGAGTTATCGAGGACACGATACCAAAAGCGATAAGTGCCAGAGCAAGTTGATATGTCATAACGTGCTTTTGCTGATGGAGGAAAATCAAAGGCGAATAAGGAATTGAATCGCTTTCGCCTTTGATTGCAAGTTGATTTATTCAGCGGGTGCTGTGTGCGTGAGCGCTACGCCCAGAAAGTCAATAATCGCTTCCGGGCTTTCAATGCCTGAGGCTTTTGCTGCTTCTATGGAAGCTTTGTTGATAGTCTTTTCTGGTTTAACAGAGAACTCTATTTCTCCACCCTTTTGGACAAAATCAGCTGCAAGATTTGCCCATGTTACTGCTTGTGGATAGTGTTCTTTTCCCGCCATTCCGCCCATACGGATCATGCTTGATGCCATAAGGCGTAGATTAGGAGCATCGGTGCTTTGCAGCATTGCCATTTGGCCTGCTTCTTCTTCAGGTATGAGTTTGGCAATATCAATAACAAGGCCGAAAATCTTATCTAACCCTACACCATAGTCTGAAATGGCGTAATGAGCTTGATTTAGACCTCCGTGTTGTTGAAGAATTTCTGAAATTTTATCGCCGTCAAACCCTTCTTCTGAATTATGGGCTGCTTCATACGATGCAAAGTCACCGATAAAGCCATCGAACTCGAAGTCAAAACCTAGTAGATCTATGAAGTCGTAGTCCAAGTTGATGTTGAATTTTCCAGTTTCAGGGTTCCAATCATAGCCAAAATCACCTGCAAATCCGATATTTTCTAGGTCGTTCTCGTTTAATACTCGACCAATACCTTCGACGAATGTGTTCATTTCATCTATGTCTGATGCATCCATATCGTCTTTTTCATACGAACTCATTATATCGGTAAAGACGTTTATAAGCGCAGACATATTGTAGTTAGTGTCGGGTGAGTTAAACGTCATCTTTGTTGGGATGAGCCAATGGAAATTGCTCATATCCGCATCAAAGCTTTTGCTCTCGCTTACAATGTCTTCGCCCATGCGGCTAACCATATCTTCGCCATGCCATTTTCCTAGACTGAGAAGATTTGTAGCACTCGTCGGGGGGAGTTCTCGATTTGCAAGGTGTGTAAAGAGGTTTGCAAAATCAAAATCACGTATTGTTAGCAGGCCTGTTGTTCCACCTTGGTCGATGTTGAGAGGGGGTGTATCTGCATTTGTGATCATGGATTGAGACATCTGCATGTCTACATCTTTATAGGCGATAAAGGCTGTATTACCTTTGTCGTAGCCCAGCATTCCGACAAGCGGCATGTTGATGGACATGTCTATATTCTGGGAGACTTTTTCATCAGTTCCCATTGCTTGGTGCATAATGAAACTGCCTTTAATGTCCGTTGAAAGGAGGGCGTCAACATTGAGAGCTTGAGACCAGCGCGCATAGGCCGCTACGACATCCCAAATCTGGGTTTCGTTCTCGCTTTCTGATTCTCTTGGAGCTGTCGCATCGATAAGGCCGTTCCAATGGAGACCATCTAGGGTGATGCGCCCATAGGAAAAGTCGTATTTTTCGATATCGAGATCTGTAGTGAGTTGAGTTTGCAGGTCTTCAATATCGCCATCGTCACCTGCCATATCTGAAATTGTGTCTATTGTGAGCTTGTTGGTGTGATTAGAGAAGTCTTCCATCCACTCTTTAAAGCCAAAATAGGTGACGTTTGTAAGGTCGATACGGTCTGCGATTTTTGTAGGAGTATTGCGACTTAAATTGGAAAGCGTGTTGGGGTTCATTCCCCATATTTTTGCGGTTTCCGCTTGTAGCCCAATGTCGGGGTAAGATTTAAGTGCGATTTTCACATTGTGAGCTATTTGGCCTTTGCTTTCAGGGCTTAAGCTTTCATAGCTTACCACAAACAAGCTGTTTTCTTGTGTGGTAATTGCTTCCCAGAGTGCAGTATCTGCAAGGTTGGACTTAGGAGAGTAGTCATGCATCTTTTCCAAGAAGGAGATAGAAGATGTATCTGATTTTAAAGCTGTTTCAAACGAATCTGGCGAATTTGTTCCGCACCCGACAAGCGCAATTGCGCTGATAAATGCGATCGATGAAAAGCGTCTCATAATTGTCCCCTCTGAGCAGAATAGGGACAAGTTAGCCCAGACATGCGCAACAATCTATGGTGAAGCGGTGGGGGAATAATTTTTTTCTGACGCGATGAAGTTGCTGGTCTGCTAGCATCGTGGTGAGGCGCAGATATGCGTATGCAAAGAGGGTGCAGGCAGCGCGTGTGCCGCCTGCGCGCCTCATTGTGTTTATGTGCTTAGTGCTTGTGGCCGTGTAGGGCAAAATAGTGCTCACGGTAAGCTGTTATAGCGGCTTGCAGGGCGTCTGCATTGGCTTGATCGGAGGTTTGCTTGGTTTTCATCGCAGCCACGATAATTTCGTGTGCCAATTTTAGAGAGGTTGCGTAGCTTTCAATATCTTTAGCTTTTGCATCTGCGGCTGGCACTTTGATACGCTGCGCTAGAAAATAGACGGCCATTGCATCTTGGATTTTTTGCGCATGGTTTTCTTTGTTCGTGACCCAGCGTGCTGTGTCGTGCATGGATTGAGATTCAGCGATACCTTCGATAGAGCGTTTGATGGTTTTTACATCCAAGTCTAATTCGTCAAACTTGGCTTCATCATCGTAAATACCACATGGAATTTCACAGTGCGCGAAGGCTGGGGCAGTGATGCTAAAGCTGGCTGCGCTAAGGGCAAGGGCGGTGAAAAGTGTGCGGGTTGATTGTCTCATAGAATGCCTCCGAATAAAAATGGGGTGCGAGGAAATATCTATGCAATGTCACACGAATGAGAGACATTCTCAACTCAATTGCATGTGATAAGTTTAATATGAAATATCGACTCAATTAAACAGGGATGGTGATAGGCGGTAATGTCCGGTTTGGGGCCAGCTAAATAGGACATTTTCCAATTGTGGACCCGCGCCGATATTGTGCACAATCAGGGGTGTACCGTCCGCTGATTTTTGGTCGGTGACTATGCCGATATGAGGCATCCATCCCCGTCCATGACCGCTGAGATTCCACGCCACAATATCACCGGCGCGATAATTCTCGGCGGTTTGACTGGTCTCAATGCGGGCTCCGATACGTGTAAAATAAGTTTCGATATTGGGTACGCGTCGATGGTCGATATTGCGGTCTGTGCGGCTCATGCCCCAACGTTTTGGATAAGCACTGAAATTTGCGACCATATCTTCATGGATGTTTTTTTGTAGATCAATGCCGAATGTCCGTAAGCTGCGGATCACAACATCACTGCAAACGCCTTTATTGGGTGCGACATCTCCATTGGGGTAGGCAAGACGCACATAAGCGGGATCATAACTGACCTCAAATTGGGTGCGCGTTATGGCGGCAGAGGAAAGTTGGTTTGCAAAATCTTCGTTAGATAACGGGGGGTGATCACTCTGTGCCGCGGCAGAGAAGGATATTGTTAGATACAAAAAGGCAAGGCTGAACGCTTTCATGTATGCATGTTTATGCCAAATTTAGGCTGATATAGGGCGGGATAAGGGTATTATATTGCTACTTGATGGGGAAGACATGATCTGGTATCCGACACATATTGGAGACGTATAACATGTTATGTATTAGATCGGATTTTCGTGACGGTGATGTCGAGCGCATCGCTGATTTGCATACAAAAGGGTATGCTAACCTTGGCCCACGCTTTGGTGCACCGTTTGATTCTTATGTGCTTGAAACGCTTAAAGAGGCTAATCTTAAGGCGCGTTCCCAGGATGAAAATGATCGTACTCGCATCTGGTTTGCTGAATTGGATGGGCAGACAGTGGGGTGTGCTGCCCTTGTTGATAGGGGAGAGCGGGCGCAATTACGTTGGGTTGTCGTATTAGATGAAGCACGCGGTAATGGCATTGGTCGGAAACTTTTGGATGCGGTATTGTCGCATGCAAAAGAGACTGGGTTTGACGAGATTTATCTGGAAACGATTGATCAGCTAACCCCGTCCATGACGCTATATGAGCGATCTGGTTTTAAGCTGTTAAGCCAAAAAATCATGCCGCTTTGGTATGGTGAAAATGGCTGCGAAGTCGTGATGAATATGAAACTACGTTGAGTAGAAGAAGGATAATAGTCCCAAGTTTTTAGAAGTCTGCTAGACAAATGTTTGTCTTTGAATTCTGACTCTATTCGCTGGGTATATTTTCGGACATGTGGCCTTTTATAATAGTGCTTTAAAAAAAAGCCCCGCCAGAGTGATCTGACGGGGTTTTTACGTTTATGTACCCGCGAAGCTTAGCTTTTGTTGCGGTTACGTTTACGGTCGTTCGGGTCTAGCCAAACTTTACGCAAACGAATGTTTTGCGGTGTCACTTCAACCAATTCATCATCTTGGATGTAGGCAAGTGATTTTTCCAATGTCATTTGAAGTGGTGTTGTCAAACGAACAGCTTCATCCGTACCAGAAGCACGCATGTTGGTTAGCTTTTTACCTTTTAGACAGTTCACTTCAAGATCATTATCGCGAGTGTGCTCACCGATAATCATACCTTCATACACCTTCACACCAGAACCGATCATCATCGGGCCACGGTCTTCAAGGTTCCATAGGGCGAATGCAACAGATTCACCAGTACCATTTGAAATCAACACACCAGTGTGACGGCCAACAATCGTCCCTTTGTGAGGGGCGTATTCGTGGAAGATACGGTTCATAGTCGCTGTACCGCGTGTATCGGATAGCAATTCACCTTGATACCCGATCAGACCACGTGACGGTGCGTAGAACACCAAACGTGTACGGCCACCACCTGATGGACGCATGTCGACCATCTCAGCTTTACGCTCGTTCATTTTCTGAACCACGATACCTGAGTGCTCGTCATCCACATCGATCACAACTTCTTCGATAGGCTCAAGCTTGTTGCCGTTTTCATCTTCTTTGAAAACCACTTTTGGACGAGACACACCCAATTCGAAGCCTTCACGACGCATTGTCTCAATTAACACTGAAAGCAGAAGCTCACCGCGTCCAGATACTTCAAATGCATCCCCTTCAGCCGCACGCTCAACTTTAAGCGCAACGTTTCCTTCGGCTTCTTTTTCTAGACGGTCCCAGATCATACGGGAGGTTACTTTTGTACCCTCAGTACCTGCAAACGGTGAGTCATTCACGCGGAATGTCATCGTAATTGTTGGTGGGTCAATCGGCTGGGCTTGCATTGCTTCATTCACTGATGGATCACACAATGTGTCAGCAACAGTTGCTTTGCTCATACCTGTCAAAGATACGATATCACCGGCAACACCTTCGTCGATAGGGGAGCGTTCAAGACCACGGAATGCCAAAACTTTTGATACGCGGAATTGCTCAATCAAAGATCCATCGCGAGATAACGCTTTGATTGTTTGGTTTGGTTTAACTGTACCAGAAGCAACACGTCCAGTAAGAACGCGACCAAGGAAGTTATCAGCAGAAATAGTTGTGGCAAGAAGACGGAATGGACCTTCTTCTGTTTTTGGCTCAGGCACGTGGTCGATAACCATGTCGAACAATGCACCCATGTCGGTAGTTGGGTTATTGTAATCAGTAGACATCCAACCGTTTTTGGCTGAACCGTAGAGAATTTTAAAGTCGAGCTGTTCGTCAGTCGCATCAAGGCTGGCGAAAAGGTCAAACACTTCGTCAATCACACCATCAGGGCGACGCTCTGGTTTATCGATTTTGTTGATCGCAACGATTGGTTTCAAGCCGACTTTAAGCGCTTTAGAAACCACGAACTTTGTTTGTGGCATTGGGCCTTCAGCGGCATCCACAAGCACGATACATCCATCCACCATGTGAAGGATACGTTCCACCTCACCACCGAAGTCGGCGTGTCCTGGTGTGTCAACGATGTTGATACGTGTGTTTTTCCAAACAACAGAGGTGTTTTTCGCAAGGATTGTGATCCCGCGCTCACGCTCTAGATCGTTTGAGTCCATCATCCGCTCGGATGTGGCTTGGTTTTCACGGAATACACCGGACTGTTTTAGAAGACAGTCAACGAGAGTAGTTTTACCGTGGTCAACGTGAGCGATAATGGCGATGTTGCGCATCGAAGTAGTTTGTTCGGCGGTCATGTAGCGTCTTCCGGGGAGAAATAAATACGTAGATGCGCGAAACGGTACGCAACATCAATTTTGCGCGACATACAGCAAAGAAACGCGTTTGGCGACCCCTGACGTATTATTGAATCAGTTTGAAGAGACGCGTGAGATCAAAAGCACAATGGCTTTTGCAAGTTGTGAGCGCTGCAACGACTTCATTTCAATTCGTTATTTCTCATACTTAAGTATTAATATGGGTATGGTTAATATTAATCCATTATTTAGCTATGCGCGCTTAGATTGTAGTGAATTAGAATTAAAAGGGATGTAAAACGATGTATTCAATAAAAGCGCGCGTATTCTCTATAGTATTGATGTCGTTGATTGGTCTTACTCTAACGGTCTTCATCCTATCTTGGCAAAGTTATCGCATGGCAGAGAAGCAGGTGCATACGCAACTTGAAAGTGTTGTGGACGCCTCAATTAGCATTTTGAACATGCAGTATTCCAGATTTGAAAATGGCGATGTCAGTGAAGAAGAGGCGAAAGCTGCTGCGCTAAGAGCAATTGAATCTATACGCTTCAGAGAGCGTGAGTATGTATTCGTTGCGAATACGAAGTTTGAAATTGTTATGCATCCAACTCATTCAAATTATAATGGACAATATGTTGGTGATTTTAAAGACTCCAAGGGAGAACTTGTCGCGGAAAAATGGATAAACAAGGCGCTAGATGGAGGCGGTATTGTTTATTACGAAGCGAAAGACGAAAAACGCAACGAAATATATATGAAAACCGGTTTTGTGGAGTATTTTCCTAAGTGGGACATGGTGGTCACGACGAGTATTCATGCAAGTGACTTAAGAGACGCACTAATAATGCTTTATATTCAGGCGGGTATATTATTGGCCCTCGCTTGCGCCATTATTGGGTTTCAGGGCTGGAGAACAGTTAAGCAAGTTGTTAGTCCGATCAATGCTCTAAGTGAAAGCATGCAATCACTTCTTGCCGGCAATACAGATATTAAAGTTGTGGGCACAAATAGACGCGATGAGATCGGGCCGATGGCGAAAGCTGTTGTCGCATTTCGAGATGGATTGGCGGAAAGGGCTATCTTGGAATTGAAAAACCAAGAAGCAGAAGCAGAAACTCGCAAACGGCGCGATGTCATTGATGCACTTGTGAGAACATTTCAAACAGAATCAGAAGTTGATTTTTCTGAGATGTCAAAGCACGCCGAAGAATTGAAGGTGTCTTCTCAATCTCTACGTTCGCTAGCGACAGAAACCGATGATCGTTCTTCGCGTGCCAATGCTGTGTCGAATGAAACATCCTCAAATGTGCAGACTGTAGCGTCCGCAGCTGAACAATTGTCCTCGTCTGTGGCTGAAATTTTGGTGAATGTGCAATCAAACAATGAGACGATCCACCAAACAGCGGAACAAACGGCTGAAGCAAATAGCAAAATGCGCCAATTGGCTGATGCCGTTGCAAAAATTGGGGATGTTGTAAGTTTAATTGCGGATATCGCAGAACAAACAAATCTTCTTGCGTTGAATGCTACTATTGAGGCTGCGCGTGCTGGAGAGGCGGGTAAGGGGTTTGCTGTTGTCGCGTCTGAAGTGAAACAACTTGCAGATCAGACGGCTCGTGCAACACAAGAAATATCTTCTCAAATAGGCATGGTTCAAGGCTCTACAAATGAAACCGTAATTTCAATTGAGCAGATAACAAAGTCAATGGATACCGTTTCCTCCACAATGGCTGCTATATCCGCAGCAGTAGAGGAGCAGGGGGCTGCCACAAATGAAATTAGCCGGAATGCCCAGTATGCGGCAGAAGGGACTGAAGAAGTCGCTGAAAACACTAAATCAGTTACTGAAGTCGCTCAAAATACGAACCAGTCTGCAATACGGGTAGAAAATGTAGCTGAAGACCTCACCAAACGCGCAAGTGATATGGCAGAGAGGGTGAATACCTTTTTAAAAGGCGTAATTGCTGCTTAGTTTCGTTTGAGGGATTGAATAGGAAAAAACAAGAAAGGCTCAAGATTTCAGTATCTTGAGCCTTTCTTATGCAAAGCCGTGCTAATCGTATGTCGTTTTAATTATCCATTCATAGCGTATGCATTTCGTGCATTATAGGCGACCTCTTCAATCTCTCTGCTGTTTGATGCAATCTCTCGGATGGAGTGGTTGATTGACTCAATTCCTGCGGCCACAGTGTGCATACTGTGCGTAATTTCTGCAGTAACACTCGATTGTTCTTCAACGGCACAGGAAACGGCTGACGCAACATCGTTTATCTCTGCAATTAGGCTTCCGATATTTGAAATGGCGTCAGCGGCTTGACCGGACACCATTTGAACATGTGAAATTTGAGCAGAAATTTCTTCTGATGCCTTAGCCGATTGATCGGCGAGGTTTTTAACTTCAGACGCCACAACAGCAAATCCTTTACCTGCATCCCCAGCGCGAGCTGCTTCAATTGTTGCGTTGAGTGCAAGTAAATTTGTTTGCTCAGCTATATCACTAATTAGTTTTATGACTTCAGAGATTTTGCGGGCAGAATCTGTAAGCCCATTCACAACCGTGTTTGTGGCTTGAGCAGTAGCAACTGCTTCACGTGTAGCATCAGTAGCTTTAGAGAGTTGGGATGCGATTTCGCTAGCTGAAGCCGACAATTCCTCTGCGCCAGCAGCCATGGTTTGAACGGAGTTGTTAGCCTCATCGGATGCAGCAGCAACGCTTGAAGATTTCTCGGCAGAGCGGGAAATGCTTTGGGCTATATCACTAAGGTCGTTATCTACGCGCTTTTGAAGGAGGAGGCGTTTTTTCGTTTCAAGAACTTTTTCGGTAATATTAGTAGCGATTTTTACAATGCTATCGACATTGCCATTTATATCAAAAACGGGATTGTAGGATGCCTGTATCCATACTTCTTCTCCGCCTTTTGCGCGGCGACAGTAGTCTCCTTGTTGGGTATTCGCCATTTCGAAGGTTTTTCCAGAACGCGTTGTAACGCGAGTCAGCTTTGTCTGCCTCATGCACGAACATAGAGTGGTGCTTTCCGACAATTTCTGACTTTTCATATCCAAGTGTCGTGAGGAAATTTTCGTTGGCATCCAATACTATTCCATCCGGATTAAATTCAATAACGGCTTGTGAACGGTAGATGGCGTCGATTTGACTTTGGATTTTTGCTTTCTCAAGTCTGCGTTGCGTAACATCCGTTGCGAATTTAATGATGGCATATGTTTCGCCGCGACTATTGAGGAGGGGATTGTATGTGGCTTGTATCCAAACAACGCGTCCATTTGCACCGACGCGTTTGAATTCAGCCGATTGATAAGAGCCGCGAGATAAAGATTTCCAAAATTCCTTGTATTCCTCTGAGTTTTTTTCGTGAGGAGAGACAAACATAGAATGGTGCTGCCCCTTAATGTCGCCAAGTGTGTAGCCAAGCGTTTTTAGAAAATTTTGATTGGCGTTTAATATAATACCTTTGGTATCAAATTCTATGACCGCTTGAGAGCGATTTAATGCGTCCATCTGTGCCTGAATATGTTTCGTGCTGGCTTTGCTGCTTGAAAACATTTTTTTTGAAATCCCCTGACCGTATTATAATTCAAAAATTGGAGAAATATGGTTTATTTTTTGTATTACGACATGAGCAAGTGAATGATAGGTAAAGATCTTTCGCCTTTACGTTAATATTTTATCGACTTCGCGGAATGGAAGTAGAACTCTACATTTTAGTGTATTTGTTTATCTAAACTTGAGGTCGACTACAAAAATTGTTGTAGTTTTGTTTCCAGATTTTTGGATTGCACATTGAGATCAAAATATGTCTTCGCGTGTATTTCTCCAGCGTGTCCCATTTGATTTGCGAGGTCAGGAGAGGCAAGTAGAATTGAAAGTTTTTCGGAGAGGGCAATGTGATCATTTTCTTCTACAAGAAATCCCGTTTTGCCATCGACAATACACTCCGGAATACCTGCATGGCGTGTTGCGAGGACAGCGCAAGCCGCAAGTTGGGCTTCAATACATACCATAGGTAAACCCTCGGCATCGCCCGATGCAGCTCGTTTGGAAGGGATACAAACGATTGCTGCGCGTGCAAACTCTTCTGGCATATCATCCGCGGGAATCCAGCCGGGTAATTGTGCATCTATATTTGAAGCTTGTAGCAGTTGGGAAAGTTCAGGCTTTAAGGGGCCTTCACCTAATAAACGCACGGTCCATCCGTCCAACTGAGATGATACAAGTGCAAGCGCTTTTATGAGGGTGTCTATCCCTTTTTTCTCAATCCAACGACCTGCAAACAGGATGATATTTTCTTTTGTGCCCGGATAAAATCGATTGGGGTCTGCAGTGTTGCGGTGGACTTGCATTTTTTCCGGAGGACAGCCTTTGGCTTGAAGCTCGCGACCAATAAATTCTGAACAGGGTAAGATAAGGGCCGCTTCATTCCATAGTTGTTGCCGGCGGCGGTTGTAGACACGAAAGAAACTGTCTTTAGTATTTGAGTGCTTTGTCGCATCACCGCCATGATATGTCACCACAAGGGGGATGTTGAGTGCTTTTGCCAATGGAAGGGCATAGGCACCCGATTTGCCAAAGTGTGCGTGAATAAGTTTGGGATTGTCTTGCGAGAGACGGTTTAGAAGCTTGTCTGAAACAATACCAAATTGTTTAAAGCCTGTTTCGCCAGTCCATCCGTGATAATCACCCAGCTTAATATAGTCAGCGTTGGCTGGAGCTGGTCCTCGTATAGCATGGCCCACATAGATTGGGTTTAATTTGCTAAAGCTTGTATATGCTCGATGGATAAAGCTCTCAGACGGTGCAAACATTTTGTCTGCGAATACAAGAAAATTGGAGACGTCAGGCGCTGTCATATCGTCATTTTATTCCATTTGGATGTGAAAGGCATTGCAAGCGAGGACTGATGTAATTGTTCCTCAATGAGCAGTGTTGCAATGTTTTGAACGAGAATTAAAGCGGTTGTGCGTGATTATTGTATCCTTATTGTGATATGGCTAAGTCAAGCGGGTTGCATCGACGGGCGCGACAGCGTAGTTTCCGGCTCGATTTTCAGGAGTAATATCATATGAGCGCGTCTTATCGTCTCTTTGGCGCGGAAACGTCCGCCTTTTCAATTAAACTTCGTAGTTACATGCGTTATAAAGGTTTGCCACATGAGTGGCTTGTGCGGACATCTGAAAACGAAAGCACTTTGAAAGACGTGTCGCGCTTTGCAACATTGCCCGTTCTTGTGACAGCAGGTGGCTTTGCTGTGCATGATACCACGCCAACTATAGAAGCGCTTGAAGCTGATAGCCCAACACCTGAAACAATTCCTGAGGATGCAATCTGCGCGTTTTTGGCTGCGGTTATGGAAGACTATGCTGATCTTTGGCTGTCTAAAGCTGTGATGCAATATCGTTGGGGGCGCAAGAAGGATCAAAAAGATGCTGCTGCTCGCGCGTTGGATGAATACTTTGTAGGCGAAGAAAAACCTGAAAACCGCAAAGAGATGATCCAAGAGTCGATAGACCGTATGGCTACTCTTTTCCCGAGTATGGGCTTAAATGCAGAGATGGGAAGCGTTGTTGAGAAGAGCTTTAAGCGCTTTGTGAAATTGCTAAATTCGCATCTAGAGAAACGCTTGTATATCTTCGGTGGTCGTCCTTCTATCGCCGATTTCGGACTTGCAGCGCAATTGGGCCAATTACTAAAAGACCCAACGCCAGCAAAAATCATCGAAAAAGACGCACCTTTTGTAAAAGCGTGGTGTGAATTTATGGATGATCCAAAGCCGAATGGTCCATTTGAGCCATTAGCTGATTTAATGGAAACATTAGGTCCGATATTCAAAAAAGAAATTGGCGTGACTTTCCTGCCTTGGGCTGCAGCAAATCTTGAGGCATCCTTATCGCGCAAAGACGAAGTTACTGTCACATTTGGCAAAGAAGAAGTGACGCATGCGCCGCTTCGCTCTGCAGCACGTTCATTTAAAGATGTGCGCCGTAAATTTTCTGGCCGTGATGACGAAGAAGCATTGGTCTCACTTGTTGAAGAGCTTGGAATTGCTGCATATCTGCGCCGTCCAGAGCGGCCAAAGCGTGAGCGCGACGACGAGAATAATGGTCGTGGTCGTCGGCGTGGTCGTCGTCGTCCAAATCGCAATAATAAACCTGACCAAGATGGTGCAGAAGCAGGTGCGAGTGTTGCAGTTGCGGCCGATGCCGTTGAGAGCAGCGAGTTTGTCGTGGATGCAAGCGCGGTGGCGTCAATACCAGTTGATGCAAACCCAGAAGCGCAAATTGTGGCAGACAATGAAGTAAAAATTGAAAGCCAAGATGCTGCTGAAAATGCGAGTGTCACTCCAGTTGTAGCTGAAGTTGCTGAAACTCATGCAAATGAAGCGAGTGTTGCAGGGGCAGAGAATACTGTTTCTGAAGCCGACAACGCTCCGGACGACGATACACCTAAAGCATAATTGTAAGACAGCAACATAGGGTTGGGCGATGATCGAAGGTTTGCTGCAGGCACCCATTACATTGGCTATTTTAATTGCCAATGTTGCTTTCTCAATGATGGCACTTTCCAACGTGAAGCTATTTAACGACTATAAGCTTCAAGTTGGGCCGATTGTAGATAAGCATCAGTGGTACCGGATATTAACATCCGGCTTTTTGCATGTGTCGCCGGGGCATTTAATGCTCAACATGCTGACACTGTTCTTTTTTGGACCGTATCTAGAACTACGTTTACTTGGGCCTACGGGATATTTGCTTGTTTATTTTATCTCACTCATCGCAGGTGGGTTATGGGCTGTGATCGAAAACCATAAAAATTCTGACTATTCAGCAGTAGGTGCGTCAGGCGCAGTGTCGGGGGCGCTGATTTCTTATTGTTTGTTTGAGCCGTTTTCGATGATTTATCTGTTTATGATATTGCCGATGCCAGCTGTTGTGTTTGGTGTGGCGTTTATTGCTTATTCAGCTTTTGCATCGGGCAATGAAGCTTCAAAAATAGGACATGAAGCCCATCTTGGAGGTGCGGTTGGTGGTTTGCTCGTAACAGTGTTCTTATTTCCTGGAATATTGAACCGGTTGATTGAGGACATACCTCACAAACTTTCGAGCATGTTTTAATCCTAAATCGAAATAACAAAAAGCGATGCTGCATGATGCTCTCGGGAGGGAGAGAGCTGCAACATCGCTAACCTGAATCGGGGGGAAGGTTCAGGGATTATGTGGGCGGACGATAAATCTATCCGCCCAGAAATCTTGTTTTAAAAAGTGCTACTTTTTATGCGGCACCAATTTTTTTCGTTTTAGACGAACTATCCTCAATAGACGCCGTCTCAACTTGAGCGGTCTGAGTGGATTGGCTGGTACCAATCGCAATTTTACGTGGTTTCATGGCTTCAGGCAGTTCACGTACAAGGTCAATTCGTAGCATTCCATGTTTTAAATCTGCCTTGGTCACGATAACGTGATCAGCGACTTGGAAGCGACGTACGAAACCGCGTTCTGCTATTCCACGGTGTAGGAAATTGCGCTCGTTTTCATCAGAAGATGTATCAGGACCAGCTTTTTTACCGACGACAGTCAGTTGGCCTTCTTTGATTTCAATATCAAGATCATCTTCAGAAAATCCTGCGACAGCAATTTCAATTGCGAAAGCATTTTCGTCTAATTGTTCAATGTTATAAGGGGGATAGCCCTGTGCGCCATCTAGGCGTTGTGCCGTATTGATTAGGTTTGCCATACGGTCAAAACCAACCATTGTGCGGTATAAGGGCGTTAAATCAATCGTACTCATATCTGTCCTCTTTCAAGCAACAAGCGCATTCCGGGTTTCGATTGTATCCGGCAATGCAATTTCAAGTTTCAAGCTCGGCGCAACCAATGTTCATCGCTTCGCTTGAGAGACCCGTCATCGGCGCCTCTGGACTAAAGTTAGGAAGCATGAATGGGGTGTTCAAGAGAAACAAATTGGTTAATGTCAAAAAAATTGCATTCTGGTGGAGAGAAACAGAGATGACTTTTAAAAATATTGTTTTAGGTGGGGCCGCTCTATTAGCACTTGTGGCATGTGAGCAGAAAGCAGCTGCGCCTGTCAGCGAAGAGGCTGTTGCGCCTACGGAAACCGTAGAAGTTGCTGAGCCGGTTATTGAAAAATCACCGATGGAAGTGGCGCTTGCAGGCGATTGGCGTCAAGCACCAGAGCGCGATGTTTGGCGTCATCCTGCTGAAACATTAGAATTTTTTGGTGTTGAGCCTAGTGATACAGTTGTAGAAATTTGGCCGGGTGGTGGATGGTATACCGCTGTACTTGGTCCTTATTTGAAAGCGGGTGGCGGAAAACTGATTGCTGCATCTTTTGATCCGGCATCTTCTGATTATGCTAAAGCTGGAATTGAAAAATACACTGAAGCATTCATTTCAAAGCCTGACGTTTACGGTGACATCGAGCTAACTGTAGCATCTAAAGATTCAGATGGAATTGCCCCGGAAGGCAGTGCGGATGTCGTTCTTACTTTCCGGAATGTGCATAACTGGATGAGTAATTCATTTGCTGATAAAATGTTTAAAGATGCATTTAAAGCATTAAAACCAGGTGGTGTTCTGGGTGTTGTTGAACACCGTCTACCGTCTGCTGGTGAGCAAGACCCAACAGGCAGCAGCGGATATGTAAAAGAGGCGCTCGTGCGTCAATTTGCAGAAGAGGCGGGTTTTGAGTTTGCAGGAAGTTCAGAAATAAACGCCAATCCTGCTGATACAGCAGATCACCCATTTGGTGTTTGGACTTTGCCGCCAGTGAGCCGAAGTGCGCCGCGTGGAGAAGAAGCATCGCCAGATTTCGATTCAGCAAAATATGCTGCAATTGGAGAATCTGACCGTATGACACTTAAATTTATCAAACCAGAGACAAGTGCTCAAGAATAGGGTTTAATACACTCCCATGAGGAGCAGCCGTCTGTACCTACAGGCGGCTGTTCGTGGAAGGCTGTTAGCGAGCCGCAGTGGGAGGGTAGTTTGATGTCGCAAGCGATTAAACTTATTTTGGCTGGACTTTGTCTAGTGATTATAGGGTGTTCTCAGTCTGATGAGGTGGGATCTCCACCACCGCCACCACCACCGCCTCCCGCAGCGCCTGCACCCTTGCCTCCTCCTATGATGGAGCTACCAGATTCAACAGAAGATGAGCAGGCTTTTGAAGAAGCGGTGTCTTTAGAAATTGTGACCGATTTTCTGATGGCTGATCAGGATTTCAAGCCCAATAAAGGTGATTTGCCGATTGGCCTTGTGCTGTTCGACAGAGGGGAAGAGTTAAAAAACGCAGTTATTTGTGATGCTTACACGAAAGAATTGCGGACTTATTCAGATGCCGTCATCGATTCTTCCGATCAAGACTTCTTTGTCACATACTGGTTGTTGAAAGACCAACCGGCTCACTTTTCCAGTTGTGATGCGTTGCGCCAGTCTTATGATTATGACCGCGCGGCAGCAATTAAAGCTGAATATGGATTGAGTGATACGGCAGGTCCGGTGTTTTTGGCGGTCGATTCGGATGGCAATAGTGTGTTCTTAGATCTGTCTGCTGCCAGTCTGGAAGCTACGCGCTCCGCTGTTGATCAGTGGCTGGTGTTAGCGTTGGAGGCGTCAGCGGAGACGGAGGTTCAAGAGGCGATGGCGGATGATGAGCCTATGGAGTCTGTCAATGCAGATCGGGATGCGACCACGCCAAATGTGTCATCTCGTTTCTCATTAGCGTCGTTTTCAACGGGAATGAAGGCAAAGTTTTTGACAGATGGGAATGCGACCGTCAGTGAAACGAAAAAAGGGGGGGCTACTTTATTTGCGTATACCGATTCTGGAACTGGCTATCGTATTGGATCAACGCTGCGTTTTTAGTAAAAAAGGGGGTTTCCCTTTCCTATGGGAAATCGGTTAAGTACACTGTTGAGATGCCATTACGAATAGTATTTAAGTGATGGTTCCCAAATGACATTTATACCTCGGTTTGAGGAAGGATTATACGATTATGGATTTGAAAGAAATTACTGCCAAGATTTCTGAAGTTGTTTCCTCGGGTGCCGATTTCGACAACACAGTGAAGTTTGACTTTGGTGATGAAGGTAAGCTTTTCATTGATGGCGCGAACAACGCCGTATCAAACGATGACAATGAAGCAGATGCAGTTATCGCAGTTGACTTCGAAGACTTTAAGAAATTGGCCCAAGGTCAAATGGACCCAATGATGGCTTTCATGCAAGGCAAGCTAAAAGTAGCGGGCGACATGGGCGTGGCTATGAAGCTTCAAGGCTTATTTTCAAGCATGAGCTAAGCACTTTTTAGCGAATAGATTAATACCCTCGATGCGTGCTGTGTCGGGGGTATTTTTATGTTGTAGTAAAACTTTTAGGAATGCGTGCCATAGTATGCATATTCAGTTTGAATTGGAGGCGATGGCATATGGGCGATTTTGTTGCGATTGTGAATAATCCAGCCCCTGAATTCATAGAAGTATTTCATTTCCAAGATGCCAGTCAAAACCTGATGCGCGGTATGTTTGCGCGTCCAAGTTCTAAGTTTAAGCAATCAAGAGGCACAGTAATTGTGTGCCCTGGGCGTTCTGAATTTATTGAAAAATATTTTGAAGTTGCACGCGATATGCAATCGCGTGGTTTTGGAGTTGTGATCTTTGATTGGCCAGGTCAGGGGTTATCATATCGATCCCTAAAAGACCCATTGGCTGGATATATCGATGATTTTGACACATATGTGCATTCCTTGCGTCTCGGGTTGAACGCAATTGAAGATAAGCTGACGGGACCGCTGTTACTATTGGCACATTCGATGGGGGGCGCAATTGCATTGGAGGCCTTACGTCAGCAGGCAATTGAAGTTGAAGCGGCAGCATTTAGCGCGCCAATGTGGGGGTTAAAAATATCGCCTTTCACACATCCGGTTATTGACATTATGAATATGTTGGGACGCGGAAATAAGATTGTGTCTCGTCATATAATGGATGAAAAATTTGAAGGAAATATCGTTACGCACGATGAGGTCAGATGGCAAATCCAACATAGTCTCACAGCTGCAAATCCAAATTTGACACTCGGGTCTGTCACATGGGGGTGGGTGAAAGAGGCGTTGAATGTGTCCAAAGGGTTCATGCGCGAGGGTGTGCTGGATCATATAACGATGCCAATTTTAGTCGCATCAGCCCAAAATGAAGCGTTGGTAGACAATAAAAGGCATCGCGTATTAGCAGGACGATTGAAGGGCGCGCAACATATAGAAATCGTTGGGGCTAACCATGAGTTATTAATGGAGACGAACCCCAAACGAGATCAGTTTTTCGTAGCTTTTGACAAAATGTTGGATAGGGCGGGCATTTAAAGTGCAGTTATCCGCAATCAAATGCTCGTGCTGATCTTCTCAGCGAGATAAGTGCCTCATCTAAAATATCTTGGTTTGCAGCGGCCACGATCTGCCCCCCCAATGTGGCAGGACGCCCGCACCAGTCAGTAACCACACCACCAGCATTCTCTATGACAGGTATAAGCGCAGCGACATCATAAGGCTGCAAGCCCGCTTCTGCGACCATATCCATTGTGCCAGCTGCGACCCTTGCATAAGCGTAAGCATCCAATCCGTACCGCGTTAATTTGGCGGTTGCGCGTAAATGCTCAAAGGCACCGCGTTCAGGAGGGGTAAAGATAAAATAGTCGGTTGTCGCGAGAATTGCATCTGTTAGTTTTTTGCAAGGACGTGTCTTGAGATTGTGTTTTTTGCCTTCAGAATCAATCATATATGATCCTGATGGTGTGCCAACATAACGCTCTTTTAGGTAAGCTTGATCAATAACACCAATGATGGATTTGTTGTCGCGAACAAGTCCAATGAGTGTCGTCCATACAGGAAGGCCAGACATAAATGCGCGCGTGCCATCAATTGGATCAAGATACCATGTCCATCCGGATGTACCTGATTTTTCACCATATTCTTCGCCCATAATCGCATCATCTGGGCGTTCAGCATCAATGATTTCGCGAATAGCGCGTTCGGCGGCTTTGTCAGCTAAGGTGACAGGATCAAATCCTGAATGTGCTTTGTTATCCGCTATTGAGCCTTCACCTCGGAAAAGTGGCAATATTGCTTTTCCTGCAGCGTCTGCAAGACGTTCTGCAAATAGCGTGAGTTCCTGAATTTCGGCGGAATTTTTTGTAGTATCGCTCATGTCGGTGAAGATGCCGAGAGCTGCGCCTTTTTGCAAGCGCTTATTCACTATAATGATTGTGATATTTGCTAAGTATGTGTCGGGATATCTAAATATTATGATTTGCAATCAATCGATACCCGCATTGCGGGCTAGCCTAAGCTGCCCGCAGAATATTTAGGTCGAGTGTTTTGATTAACGCTGGTTATGCAGCGCCTTGGTCATTGCTGTCTTCTTCTAGAGCTTTTGCAAGATCGAGAAGTCGACGACGAGGACGTTCACTAAGGCGGTAGTAAGCGCGCACTAGCTCAAGTGTTTCTTTTTGTGAAAGAACGTCACCTGAGATTGTGTCTTGTCCATCATTGGCGGCAGCTTGTTTGCCATCTGGCGCAAGTCCATCAAAGAAATAGCTCACATTTACAGTCAGAGCGTTTGCAAGGTCGAAAAGGCGACTTGCTGTAATGCGGTTTGCACCACATTCGTATTTTTGAATTTGTTGGAAACGAACACCAATTTCGGAGGCGAGATCTTGCTGAGTCATCCCCAGAAGACGGCGTCTGCGACGAAGGCGCTTTCCTACATATATATCTACATCTGTTGCCATTTTATACACTCCAACCATGCGAGCACGACTTGGCATCGTACCAATTAAAGACCTGTCGGGGTGTACTGAGCAATCTGCGGGCCAGTTGGAGGTATTCGTCTAAATAAAATGCAATGTTGGAAATTTTAACTATAGAGTGTGGGGTCGGGAAAATGAATATGCCTAAGTGGTGGGCAACAAAATCATGTTTGCTGATCAATTAGGCGAATTTCAAAAATATTGAAATTCAAACATTGTTGAATTTGCAAAAGGCATATCAAAACGTTTTAATGAACTTGCTGGCGTTCGCGCCGCAACGTTCTGATTGTCGGAACGTTTCCTCCCTATTTAAACTTGGCCACACCTTTGGGTGTGGCCGTTTCTTTTAGGGTAAGATTTTACGCAATTGCTGGCCGTTGTGGTGCATTATTGGTTGCCCATTCACTAACCGATTCAAAAATAGCATTGATATCTTTTTTCAAGTTCTCAGCATTGGACGATAAAATCACATTGTGTTCGTCTAGATAGAGTTTCCTGTTTATTTCTATTTGAATGGCATGGCGTTGCTTTTCAGGGCGTCCCTGAGATTGGGTAATAAAGCCGCCTGCATAAGGGCGGTTTCTTACAACTGAGTATCCACGCGTGATAAAAGCTTGCTCTATCAGGTTTGTGAAATCGGAATTGCATGCTGCGCCAAACCTATCACCCAGAACGATGTCGGGAAAAGATGCTCCATGTTCACTTTGTGACGGCATAGAATGACAATCGACCAGAAATGAAACACCAAACGCTTTACGCGTGCTGTCAATGAGTGTGTCCAGCGCTTTATGGTAGGGTATGTAAACTGTTTTAAGCCTCTTCTTGACCTCATCGGGAGTGAGTTTTCGTCCATAGATCGATGATCCAGAGAATGCGACGCGGGGAATACACCCCAATCCCGCTTGTACACGAGGGGTACGATTGGGACGTGGAGATTTTAGAGGGGGATCGATAATGTGGGCATCGAGTTCATTTGCCGCACGATTTAAGTCTAAACATGCTCGGCTAACGAGCGCGCGCAATAATGGGGAGCCCCATTGCGGCGTATCAGAGAAGAGATAATCAACATATGCATCTTCAACGCGGCGCAAGTCCATCGGGTCGGCAATACATGCACTAAAAAATATACGTGGATAGGCGCGTCCAGAATGGGGAGATGCAAACACGACAGGGGAGGTTTGAGTTTTGGGGTGTGTAATTGCAAAACTGTCCTCGCCATCATGTAGGATTTGGCGCGTATTTAATTCTTCAAGCGTATTGGGGATATTACCATGCATGGCGTTGATATAATCCTTGACGTAAGGAGAAGGCAATCAAACTTATTAAGGAAGTTGCGATTGAATGTTCATTGGAACTTTACTCAAATGTGAGAAGTTTGCTAAAGTCGATTTATAGTGGTGTGGTGAGACAGGACAATATGGCTAAAATTATTCTTGCAGAAGACGATAACAGCCTGCGTGGTTTTCTCGTAAATGCACTCAAAAAAGCAGGACACATCGTCAAAGATTTTGATGATGGTGAAACAGCGCTAGAAGCGCTGCAGGATGAAGTGTTTGACCTTCTTCTAACCGACATCGTGATGCCTGGTCTTGATGGGATTGAACTTGCGCGTAAAGCTGCGGAGCTAGATCCAGCGATGAAGATTGTTTTTATCACAGGTTTTGCGGCTGTTGCTCTATCCAATGGAAGTTCTACGCCAGCAGGTGCAAAAGTGCTTTCTAAACCTTTCCACTTGCGTGAATTGGTGGATGAAGTTGAGCGAGTGATGGCAGCTTAAAGCGCGCTAGTGGATAAGTATGGGCTTGGCGAAAGCCAGAATTCATGCTCTTAGGCTGATATGTCTTCACAAAATTACGATATTATTGTTCTTGGCGCAGGTGCGGCGGGGCTCTTTAGTGCTATTCAAGCAGGAAAACGTGGGCGTTCAGTTTGCGTGATTGACCATGCGAAAAAGCCAGCGGAAAAAGTGCGAATTTCTGGCGGTGGGAGATGTAATTTCACGAACGTGAATACGCATCCTTCGCGGTTTATTTCGCAGAACCCGCACTTTTGTAAATCAGCCCTCAAACAATATACCCAGCATGATTTTATAGCGCGTGTTGAAGAGCAGGGTATTGCCTATCACGAAAAAGCTTTGGGTCAGCTGTTTTGTGATGAAAGCGCAAACGACATCATTCAAATGTTGTTGGATGATTGTATGTTTAACAATGTAGATATCATGTTAAGCACTGATATTCATAAAGTTTCTAAGCGTGATACCGAATTTTTAGTGCAGACTAGTGCAGGCAATATGCATTGTGATTCATTGATTGTCGCGACAGGTGGATTGTCCATTCCTAAAATGGGGGCCACACCTTTTGCATATGAATTAGCAAAACAATTTGGCCTAAATATAATTGATCCAAGACCGGGTTTGGTGCCGTTTATGTTTGGTGGTGAATTGCTTGCGGGTATGTCTGAACTATCAGGTGTGTCTGTAAACGGACGCGTGGATACAGGGCAAATAGCGTTTGATGAGGCGCTTCTGTTTACCCATAGGGGGCTGTCTGGTCCTGCTGTGCTACAAGCCTCCTCCTACTGGTTCCCCGGTAATGAGATAGAGGTGGACCTAGCCTGCAAAGTGGATGCTTTGGCAGCGCTCAAAAAAGGACGTGAAGAGGCTCCCAAGAAAAAACTTGCGAGTATTCTTGAGACATTTTTACCATCGCGTTTGGCGCAAACGATCTCAGAAGAAACCTTTCCTGATATTCGTATTGCTGATTTGTCCAACGCAAAATTGGAAGAGGTGTCTAAACGTATCAAGCATTGGCGATTGAAGCCGGTAGGAACTGAAGGCTATCGAACTGCTGAAGTGACGATTGGGGGGATTGATACAAATGATTTATCGTCCAAGACGATGGAAGCTAAGGACGTACCTGGATTGTTTTTCATAGGTGAGGCTGTTGATGTCACCGGTTGGCTTGGCGGGTATAATTTCCAGTGGGCATGGTCGTCAGGATATGTAGCGGGGCGAAACGCATAATATTCCATTGCGCACTATGATTAGTGAGTGCGTTCTAAATGAGCTGATAGTGATTCAATACGTCCAGCGGCGTCACTCAATGCTTTAGCAGCGCGGTTTTCAATGGCCGTAATACGGTCATCCAGTGATTTTACCCCGTTGTTTTGTTCGGTTTCGTCTAATTCATCAAGGAGTGATAAGGCACATGCTAGGAAGAGGCGCTCAACGCCGATATCACCCATTGCATCAATCATCGTTTGAACACGACTATCTAAGCGATTGCCTAATTCCTGTAGGTGTTTTTCTTGTCCTACTTCGCAAGATACGACATAGCGCTTTTTGTTTATAATTAATTCTGCTTTGCTCATTTGTAATCACCCCTAAATAGGTTTGGGATTTTCTCCGCCTCACATCCCCATGTTAGACTTTTCCCAAAGCCTCCCTTACTTCTTTAATGGCAGCCCCAAGAGCTGTTGAAGCTTCATCCGCGAGCATTTGTAATTCGCGTTCACGCGCGCGCGCGTTATCGAGGTCTAACGCTAAGCGTGCACGATCTCGGCGAAGCGCTTCAGCTTCCCGTTCGGCTGGCTTGGATGCCTCTAGCCGTTCTGTAACGCGTTCGATATTTGCAGTAAGCGATTTTACAGCTCTATTTAGACGTAATTCCGCTTGCTCTAAAATATCTAAGCTTTGACTATCAAAGTTTTGGTCATTCATATTAACTATTTTGCGTCACTAAGCACTTGGACGCAATGAAATTTTTTCTTCCCAACAAATCATCTGAGTATCGATGGTAAAGGTACCCATATGATAACGCTATCATTAGAGGGGGCTTGACCTTCTCGCTAATGCGTTTAACTCACTTTTGAAACATTTTAAGGGAACGGAATATGACATCTACTGCAGTCGCTAATCGTGAAATGGCGAATGCCATTCGCGCACTTTCAACTGATGCCATCGAAAAAGCAGGTATTGGACATTTGGGTCTTCCATTGGGAATGGCTGATGCTGCGACTGTTTTGTTTACTCAATTCCTGAAATTTGATCCTACAGCCCCTAAATGGGCTGACCGCGACCGTTTTGTTTTGTCAGCGGGTCACGGTTCGATGCTGATTTATTCACTGCTTCACCTTACAGGTTATGCATCAGTGTCTATGGATGATATTACAAAATTCCGTCAGCTTGGTTCAAACACGCCTGGTCACCCTGAAAATTTTGTGACCGAAGGTGTGGAGACTACTACAGGCCCTCTAGGACAGGGGATTGCGACAGCGGTTGGTATGGCGATTGCCGAACGCAATATGAATGCGCGCTATGGTGATGATTTAGTAGACCACTATACTTATGTCATCGCAGGTGATGGTTGCTTGATGGAAGGGATTTCTCAAGAAGCTCTTACACTTGCGGGGCACTTGAAACTGGGCAAGTTGATCGTCCTCTTCGATGATAACGCTGTAACAATTGATGGCGGCACAGATGTCGCTGACTCTACAAAGCAAACGGCACGTTTTGCCGCTTCTGGCTGGCAAGTTGATGCTGTAGATGGACATGATCCAGAAGCCGTTGCAGAAGCAATTTCTCGTGCAAAGGCAAACACAGATAAACCAAGCTTGATTGCATGTAAGACAACAATTGGTTTTGGTGCGCCAACATTTGCTGGACAGGGTAAAGCACATGGCGGCCCATATCCAGCAGATGAGACTGCAGCGCTTCGTGAAAATCTTGGATTACCCAAAGAACGCTTTACTGTAGTGCCTGAGGTATTAGAGGCATGGCGTACAGCGGGTGCGCGTTCAGTGAACGTACGTAAAGCGTGGGAAGCACGTTTGAACGCATCTGATAAGGCATCCGAGTTTACACGTGCTATGGCTGGTAAATTACCAGAAGGCGTTGAAGCCGCAGCTATCGCTCACAAAAAAGAAGTAGTTGAAGGCCAGGCGACAAAAGCAACACGTCAATGGTCAGGTGCAGCGCTTGAAGTGCTCACAGGTGTTATTCCTGAAATGATTGGTGGATCAGCCGACCTGACAGGATCAAACAACACAAAAACATCTCACACGACTGCGTTGAACAATTCAGATTGGGCAGGGCGTTATGTGCACTATGGTGTACGTGAGCATGCGATGGCAGCCGCAATGAACGGTATGGCGCAACATGGCGGTGTTATTCCGTATTCTGGGACATTCTTGGCATTTGCGGACTATTCACGCGGTGCAATCCGTTTGGGTGCTTTGATGGGTGCGCGCGTTATTCACGTAATGACACACGACTCAATCGGTTTGGGTGAAGACGGACCGACACACCAACCTGTAGAGCATGTGGCGTCTCTGCGCGCGATGCCGGGTATCAAGGTATACCGTCCATGTGATGGTGTTGAGACAATGGAAGCTTGGCAGATGGCATTAAGCTATGAGGATAGCCCATCTGTTATCGCGCTCACACGTCAAGGCGTTGCACCAGCACGTAAAACACACACAGATGAAAACCTTGTTGCAAAGGGAGGGTATATCCTGTCTGAAGCTAAAGGTGATTTACAAGTGGTGTTGATTGCTACAGGGTCTGAAGTTGAATTGGCGCTTGAAGCACAAGAGAAACTTGCAGCGCAAAACATCGGCGCGCGCGTTGTGTCTATGCCTTGTATGGAATTGTTCTTCGAGCAATCTGACGCATACCAAGAAGAAGTGCTAGGCGGTAATGTGCCTAAAGTGGGGGCCGAGGCTGGCGTCCGATTTGGATGGGATGCGGTGATTGGATCAGACGGTGAGTTTGTCGGAATGAATGGATTTGGTGCATCTGCGCCAGCAAAAGATCTATTCAACCACTTTAATATCACTTCTGATGCAATTGTGGATGCTGCGTTAAAACAAATCTAATTGAACGAATATTATTGATAAATCTTCGGTGCGGGGCCATGTGTTCCGTACCGTCAATTGGGACATAAAGGAAATTTAAGATGGCTGTACGTGTAGCAATCAATGGTTTTGGACGTATCGGACGTTTGGTATTGCGTTCTATTATCGAAAATAAACGCACTGATATTGAAGTTGTGTCGATCAACGACCTTGGTCCAGTTGAAACAAATGCTCACCTTTTGAAGTACGATTCAGTTCACGGGACTTTACAAGCAGATGTGTCTGTTGAAGGTGATAGCATCGTCGTTAACGGTAAAGCTATCAAAGTTACAGCGATCCGTGATCCTAAAGATTTGCCGCACAAAGCAAACAACGTAGATATCGCAATGGAATGTACTGGATTCTTTGCTGATAAAGAAAAAGCGTCTGCTCACCTTGCTGCTGGTGCAAAACGCGTTCTTGTTTCTGCGCCTGCAACAAATGCTGATAAAACAATCGTGTATGGTGTGAACCACGACACATTGACTAAAGATGATTTGGTTGTCTCAAACGCTTCTTGTACAACAAACTGTCTGTCTCCTGTTGCTAAAGTCTTGAACGATACAATTGGTATCGAAAAAGGTATGATGACAACTATTCACTCATACACAGGCGACCAGCCAACACTAGACCGTATGCATAATGATCTTTACCGTGCACGTGCGGCTGCATTGTCTATGATCCCAACATCAACAGGGGCTGCTAAAGCGGTTGGTTTGGTGCTTCCAGAGCTTAACGGCAAGCTTGATGGTTTCTCATTGCGTGTTCCGACACCAAACGTATCTGTTGTGGACCTTAAGTTCATCGCGAAACGTGAGACAACTGTTGCTGAAATCAACAAAGTCATCAAAGACGCTTCTGAAGGTGCTTTGAAAGGTGTTCTTGGTTACACAGAAGTGAAGAACGTGTCTTCTGACTTCAATCACGACCCGCACTCATCAATTTTCCACGCCGACCAAACCAAAGTAATGGATGGAAACTTCGTGTCTGTTCTTGCTTGGTATGACAATGAGTGGGGCTTCTCAACACGTATGTCTGACACTGCAATTGCTTTGGCGAAGTTCATCTAATAATTGTAGATTTAGTCGGGTATAGTATATGGATTGGGGATCGCTCTATCGAGATTTGATAACGCTTTTTGTGGTTATTGACCCTATTGGAACGATCCCCATTTTCATTGCTGTGACTGCTGGTATGACCGCGGAGGCGCGCCCTAAGGTTGCGCTTGTGGGTGTGTTGATTGCCGCAGTTGTTTTATATTTCTTTCTGGCTTTAGGACAGCTTGTCTTTGAAGCACTTGGCTTGGCGCTGGGATCGTTTCAGATCGCGGGGGGCATAATCCTATTTCTGTTTGCGTTGCAAATGGTGTTTGGGGATTCAAAACCTGAAACAGAATTAGCCAAAGTAAAAACGATCAGCCAAAGTGCTGTGTTTCCGTTAGCTATGCCATCGATTGCGTCGCCGGGTGCGATTATGACGGTGATTATACTCACCGAAAATCACGGCAACACAGTTCTTGAGCAGGCTGTTACAGCAGGTTTGTTGTTTGGGGTCCTAGTGTTCACATTTGTGCTGCTATTGCTGGCTAATCCAATACTCAAAATTATCGGGACTTCTGGAGCTAGTGTTATAAGCCGTGTTATGGGGATGATATTATCCACGGTTGCGGTTGACGCTATCCTCAACGGCTTTGCTGTCCTGAACGTAATAGATCTAAATCATTAGGAGAAAATCATGTCGAATTTTCGTACACTTGACACTATAGCCAACGAGCTTGGCGGAAAAACAGCGTTGGTTCGCGTGGATTTCAACGTTCCAATGAATGATGCTGGCGAAGTGACAGATGACACACGCTTTCGTGCAGCGCTTCCAACAGTAAAGTTCCTGCGTGATCACGGCGCAAAAGTCGTTTTGATGGCACACTTTGGTCGCCCCAAAGGCCAAATTGTTCCGGAGATGAGCTTGAAGCCAGTCGCAACAGCTTTTGGAGTTGTGCTAGGTGATCCAGTGTCATTTGCAGAAAATTGCGGTTTTGGTCCTAAAGCAAAAGCGTTCATTGAAAGTCGCCCACAAGATGAAGTGGTGCTGCTTGAGAATACACGTTTTGAGGCCGGAGAAGAAAAGAATGATCCTGAGCTCGCAGAAGCAATGGCAGAGCTGGGTGATATCTATGTAAATGATGCATTTTCAGCTGCTCACCGTGCGCACGCATCGACAGAAGGTGTGACGAAATTCCTTCCGGCATATGCTGGTCGCTCTATGGAAGCTGAGCTTAAATCTCTTGATGCAGCTTTGGGAACACCGCAGCGCCCAGTGGTTGCTGTTGTAGGCGGCGCAAAAGTGTCTTCGAAAATTGATTTGCTAAAAAACCTTGTCTCAAAAGTAGATACATTGGTTATCGGCGGCGGTATGGCGAACACATTTCTATTTGCTGACGGTGTGTCTGTTGGGAAATCTCTATGTGAAGCTGATCTGACTGGCACTGTGAAAGATATTCAAGTGGCTGCTGAGAAAGCTGGCTGTAAGATTATGCTGCCTACGGACGTTGTATGTGCAAAAGAATTTAAAGCACGTGCACCCTCACGTATTTGCGATGCAAGTGAAGTTGCTGAAGATGAAATGATTTTGGATGCGGGTCCGATTTCTGCTGCAGCCCTAGTGGATGAAATGTCAAAATCCAAAACTGTTGTATGGAATGGTCCACTTGGAGCTTTTGAGCTTGAGCCATTCGATGAGGCAACTGTTGCAGCGGCGAAGGGTGCGGGTGACTTGGCAAAATCTGGTAAGATTACAGCCGTTGCAGGGGGTGGAGACACTGTTGCTGCGCTTAATCACGCAGGTGCTGCACAAGACTTTACATTCATCTCAACAGCGGGTGGTGCCTTCCTAGAGTGGATGGAAGGAAAAGAATTACCGGGTGTTGAGGCGCTTCGGGTGTAACCAGCAGTTACAAAATTGACGCCTTTAGCGTATATAAGGCGTTATACGAGAATTGGCGGCACGGAATCTGCTAGGGTTTCGTGCAACCGAAATAAGCAATAATCGCGATAACGCGAATGCAAATGGGACGAGTATTAAAATGGCACGTATTACGCTTCGCCAGCTGTTAGATCACGCGGCTGAAAATGACTATGGACTACCAGCGTTTAACATCAATAACATGGAACAAGCGCTCGCTATCATGGAAGCGGCTGACAAGGTGAATGCACCTGTCATTATCCAAGCTTCACGTGGTGCGCGTGCATATGCAAACGACATTGTTTTAAAACACATTATTGATGCTATGGTTGAAATGTACCCACACCTTCCTGTGTGTATGCACCAAGACCACGGTAATTCAGAAGCGACATGTGCGACAGCAGTACAATTTGGTTTCACATCTGTGATGATGGATGGATCGCTTGAGCGCGATGCGAAAACACCTGCATCATATGAGCACAATGTGCACGTCACAAAAGCCGTTTCCGATATGGCACACTGGGTTGGTGCATCCGTAGAGGGTGAGCTAGGTGTGCTAGGTTCGCTTGAAACAGGTGAAGGCGAAAAAGAAGATGGTCACGGGTTTGAAGGTAAGTTGGAAATGTCCGACCTTCTAACTGACCCAGACCAAGCGGTTGATTTCGTGAAAAAGACCAATGTGGATGCACTTGCGATTGCAATGGGTACAAGCCACGGTGCTTACAAGTTTAGCCGTAAACCAGATGGTGAAGTGCTTGCGATGAACGTGATTGAAGAAATTCACAAGCGTTTACCTAACACACACTTGGTGATGCATGGTTCATCTTCTGTGCCTGAAGATCTACAAGAGCTCATCAACAAATATGGTGGTGAAATGCCACAAACTTGGGGTGTACCAGTTGAAGAAATTCAACGTGGTATCAAGCACGGTGTGCGTAAAGTGAACATCGACACAGACTGTCGTATGGCAATTACTGGCGCGATCCGTAAGGTGTTTGCTGAATCTCCAGCGGAATTTGACCCACGCAAATATTTGAAACCAGCTAAAGAAGCTATGACAAAAATCTGTATTGAGCGTTACCAGCAATTTGGTGCTGAAGGTCAAGCAAGCAAAATCAAAGCTATCCCGCTATCTGACATGGCAAAACGTTATGCCGCAGGTGAGCTAGATCAGTTTAAAAGCTAAGTTACCGCCTAGAGTGATTTAATAAAAAGCCCTGAGCAATTTTTGCTCAGGGCTTTTTGATGCGGGGAGGTGGTGTTTGTTGTCGGTTATCTATTTATCTTCACAGCCACCTAATGCACAAATAACTAAGCCAGTGGCGATTGCACCGCGCGCCAAATTATTCGTGTTTTTCGTTTCTCGACTTATCAAATCGTTTGGCGATACCCATTTGGCTGTTCCATCTTCCGTGCGGCGTACCTTAATCTGATTACGCTGTTCATTGACCATCACAACGACAACAGGTTCATCTTTCATAACGCCCTGAAGGAAGTAGACATCTCCGGGTGTGTATTTTTCGATTAAACTCATTGAATTGCTTGAATATATTGGACTTGTCGTAGCCGGTGCAGGCGTATAAGTCGCTTGAGCTTGAGCTTGAGCTTGAGCTTGAGCTTGTTGCGCGCGCTGTACTTGAAGCGCTTTTTGTTGAGCGGCTAGTTTTACTTGCGCTTCGCGTGTTGCTTCTTCCTTTGCTTGAAACTCAATCAATCGTGTTTTCAAGGTTTCAGCGAGTGTCATGGCCTTATATTGTGAGGGTGTGTTCCCGTTAAAGCATAACCAGCATACGCTGATTGCTTTATACATGTCACTTGATGGTGTCGCTAAGTGCGCATTGATTTCATCAACGGTCAGATTTTTCTCATCACCTGCAATTTCATAGTGTGCAGACTTGTAAAATTCTTTGATCGCATTCGCTGAGTTCTGAGAAATATTGATGACTTCCTGAACCTGTCCAGTCTCGTCTTTTTCAAACGTAATGTCGGATTTGACGCCAAGTCGAAATTTATTCCAATCGGAAAGAGTTGTCGTCCATTCTTCAAACTTTTGTTTGGTTGCTAATGGAACTGAAATTCCATTATCTGTAATTATAACAGCGCCAATGAAATGTTCGCCTTTTTGGTTTTTCTCAAAACATCCATCGCGGGAATATCCCATCGCATAGACATTTCCTTTGACCTGATTGAACTTAACATAAAGCTGTTCAGTTCCATCCATAGGTTCGTATACATAGCAATCGAGTATTGTTTTAAGGCGTGCTGCTTCTTTCAGATAGTAAGGGTGATCTCCAAGGTCTGATTTCTCAGATGCAGTTGCTAGTTTAAGGTGATCATCTGAAAGACCATTATCGCTCATCACATACAATATTTTTGTGTTGTCGAGTGAGTTTATCTTCTCGCCCTTCAGTAACTGAATATCGGATTTAATGTCTAAATCACATGCTGACGCAAAAAAGAGGCAAAGACACAAAATAGAGAAACGCAAACTCATACCACCCCACCATTGGTTTGAAATTGTGTAGATAGCGCCGCAATACATATGTAAACATGACAACGACTGCAAAAGACCTTGACGATAAAACTATTTAGTAACACAGACACTCTCATGAACCAAGAATGCCGCTTATATCTCATTACGCCACCAGTTATTGACGACATTAATGCATTTGCTGATGCATGCGCGCAGGCTTTAGATGGCGGTGACGTGGCAAGTTTGCAAATTCGCTTAAAATCACGCGACGGTGTTGCAGCGCCGGATAAGCATATCGAAGCAGTTGCAAAACAGGTCATCCCTATGGCGCAAGCTAAGGGTGTGGCAGTCCTTATCAATGATCGCCCTGATTTAGCAAAAAAGCTTAATGCTGACGGCGTTCATATCGGGCAAGACGATGTAACCTTGAAAGAAGCACGTAAGATTGTCGGCGAGGATATGATTGTCGGCGTGACATGTCATGATAGTCGACATCTAGGTATGGAAGCTGGAGAGCAAGGCGCTGATTATGTCGCCTTTGGTGCTTTTTATCCGACGCAAACAAAAGACCCCAAAGCAAAAGCTGAACTTGAAACGCTCACATGGTGGCAACAATTTATTGAGATACCTTGTGTAGCAATTGGTGGGATTACTGTAGAAAATGCTGCGCCGCTTATCGAAGCGGGAGCTGACTTTCTGGCGGTATCCTCTGGTGTCTGGGATTATAAAGATGGTCCTAAAGCGGCGGTTGCAGAATTTAATCGGATAATCGATAGTTTGCGTCCTTAGTTTCCCAATCCGCTTGGAAGCTTAGACTTATATTGTTAATCCATGCATGGCACACCGTTCGTGAGGCTGGTTCGCTTCATGCATAGATTGCTTCAAAGCCTTCAATGCCTTGATATATTGGCTTGACTAGGTTAGACGCGCCGTCTGGTATTTTGCTTGGTGATCTCCACACATCATCAGGTCTGCTCGTAGGAAAATTGAAATAATGTCCCGTCCATCCCCAACCGTCTCGATTATGATTGAAGCTGCACAAGCGGCAGGCCGCAAATTATTGCGCGATTTTGGGGAAGTTGAAAATCTTCAGATTTCCAAAAAGGGACCGGCAGATTTCGTATCTGCAGCGGACAAAAAAGCTGAACAGATTTGTTTTGATCGCCTTTCTAAAAAGCGCCCGGGATATGGCTTTCTTATGGAAGAGGCGGGCGTGATTGAGGGTTCAGATAAATCACACCGTTTCATCGTTGATCCTTTAGATGGCACGACGAACTTTTTACACGGTATTCCACACTTCGCTGTTTCCATTGGACTTGAGCGTGATGGTGAATTGCGCGCTGGTGTTGTGCATGATGTGATCCGCAATGAGATTTTTTGGGCGGAGACAGGCGAGGGTGCTTGGCTAGAAAACCGTCGCTTGCGTATCTCGAACCGCCGTAAGCTTGGAGAGAGCGTGATTGCTACAGGTATCCCATTTATGGGACGCGGTGATCACACGCAGTATATCAAAGAACTCCACGTACTTATGGGTGAAGTCGCGGGTATTCGCCGTTTTGGAGCTGCAGCGCTTGATTTGGCTTATGTTGCATCTGGTCGCTTTGACGGCTTTTGGGAGCGTGGTCTCGCGCCGTGGGATGTTGCGGCGGGTATTGTGCTTGTGCGTGAAGCAGGCGGAGAAGTTAGCGGCTTGAATGGCGCTCATCCTCTAAATGACGGTGATCTTGTATGTGGAAACACCACGATTACTGCGAAGCTGATTGACCGTGTTGAAGGCAAGATTAAACCAAAGGTCTAGTCGGTCGGCATAAGCGGTAAATCTGTATCGCCTATATCAATATCAAAATGTCGAAGCATGTGCGTCACCTGACCCCGATGGTGGGTTTGGTGATTAAAGATATGTGTGATGCAGAGCCAGCGCGGTTTTGTATAGGTTTGGCCATTTGAAGCGCGCGTCCAAACAAGGTCTCCAGCGAGCCAGTCATCATTAAATGTATGCGTCCATTCCTGAATACGTAATATTACTTCCTTATGTGTGTTCTCTAACATTTTGCGATCAGCAAATAAATCAACACCCATATCGCTAGGTTGATAGGGCAGCGAAACGTTAAACCGTTTCATCCACACAATATCAGCCCATAAGATATGATTCATAGTGGAATGAATGGACTTCCAAAATGCGCCAAGGTCTTCCTTAAATTGAGCATCTGATAGATTGGATGTCTGAGAATATATTTTCTCTGTCATCCATTGATTGTATTTAGCCATCTGCTGATAGTTTTTTGCGAGGTTCATTAGAATCTCCTAATTTTCAATGTGATTTAATTATCCCGCACTCTCTATTTGGGCTAGAATGAAAATGAATATGACAGGTGCTTAAAAATTGCAGAGCAAGTTTAACTGAAACTGTCTTGAGATGGCATATTCACCACAATTCTGACTCGTTTAAAAAGAAAATAGAGACACTCTTTCTTCTTTTAGGCGAATTTATTAGAGGTTCGGAATGGCGTTACTCGGGGATCTGTCTGCATTTGTGTCGCGTGTGGTATTATTGACCGCCGTAGGTGTATCATTTGCGATTGCAGGCGAGGCGGATGAAGGTATCCAGACGCCAACCAAGCCTAAGCCTCAAGGTGCATTGTCAGCACCAACGCTTGCTCCCGTCGCTCCATCTTTGATCGATTTGAACTACGTGAATGCTCGTGTAGAAGAATTGATGAAAGAAGACCAAATGGTTGGTTTTGCCGTGGCGATTGTCGATCGTGGTGAGATTTCCTTTGCCAAAGGATACGGAAGTGTTTTTCCTGGTGGACCGGCGGTCAATAAAGATACGGTGTTTAGGTGGGCGTCCCTGTCAAAGGGAATGGCGGGTACATTGGCCGGTTTACTCGATAATCGCGGACAGATGGACTTGAAGGCACCTGTGTCTAATTTCAACACAACGTTGCGGCTGCCAAGCAATGGGACTTCAAAAGTAAAAGTGGAAGATCTTCTGTCGCATCAACTCGGTATAGTTCCAAATGCATATGATACACGCTTAGAAGATGGAGTTGATCCTCAAATTATTCGCAAGGATCTAGGAAAACTGAAAAATGTATGCCCTCCGGGTGAGTGTCATTCCTATCAAAACGTAGCATTTGATGCGATTTCAGAAATAGCTGCTGATGTGACGGGTAAGTCTTATCAGGAATTAGTGGCGGAGAATATTCTTCGTCCGCTAGGAATGACATCAGCAAGTTTGACCCGCGAAGAGCTAATTCAATCTGGTAATTATGCATTTCCATTCGGATATTCGCGTGGCGTCTCTATGGTTGCTCCGGTCGAATTGAACGATAATTACTACAAAGTCCCTGCTGCGGGTGGGATGAATTCCTCTATCGAGGATTTAGCGCGGTATATGCAAGCGCAAATGGGGCTGATGCCGGATGTATTGCCACCAGAAGTGCTAGAGAAAATCCACACACCCAAAACGGCCACATGGAAAGAGCGCAATCGCATGCGTGGCCAGTCTTCTCATATTACCCATGCTGATTATGCTTTGGGGTGGCGTGTCTATGATTATGAAGGGCATAAGCTTATAGGCCATCGCGGTGCAGTCCGTGGATACCGCGCTATGATTATGTTTGATCCCGAGTTAGATACAGGAATTGTCGCTCTTTGGAATTCATCAACGAGTATGCCAGTCGGGCTTCAATTTGAGGTTATGGACATGGCTTATGGTTTTGAACCCCAGAAATGGATGAAACTCAGCGCGCAAGCGGATGATGAGCTAACCACGTCTGGGGATTAAACAGTATTAGGCCTTAACTTCCTGAAAATTGAAGTTCTGCAAGGTGGGCGTAAATTCCGCCTTGCGCCACGAGGCTTTCATGGTCGCCTTCTTCAGCAACACGCCCTTTATCCATAACAACAATGCGGTCTGCGCGTCTAACAGTTGCGAGTCGATGCGCAATTACAAGCGTCGTACGGCCATCAGAAGCTTTGTCTAGAGCGGATTGTACCAATCTTTCATTTTCAGCGTCCAGCGCGCTTGTTGCCTCATCTAACAGCATAACAGGTGCATCTCTTACGAGTGCGCGTGCGATTGCAACACGCTGACGTTCTCCGCCTGATAGATTTTTGCCGCGCCCACCAAGTTCAGCTTGCAATCCCTGTTTAGCTTCCAGAAAGCGCCATGCTTCAGAAGCATTCAGCGCTTTGATAATATCTTCGTCAGTTGCATCCTGTGCGGCAAATCTTAAATTGTCGGCGGCGGAACCGGAAAATAATGCGGCCTCTTGAGGTACATATCCAAACTGGGCGCGCCAGTCTTGTGGGGTAACAGATCGTGCATCCATACCATCAAGTAAGATCGCGCCTGATTGAGGGTCATAGAAGCGTAGCAGCATACGAAATACAGTTGACTTACCTGCCCCCGAAGGGCCCACAAGCGCGACTGTTTCACCTGGTTTTATCTTAAGATCGAATTTATCTAATGCAGCGGCATTTGTATCGGTAGGATATGAGAATGATACTTGGTCAAATTCAACGGCTCCTGTTACAGGTGAAGGCATGGTGCGAGGGTTTTCTGGGGCACGAATGTCTGGCTCTTCATTGAGGATTTCAGAACAACGTTGAATAGCCCCAGATGTGCGCATGGCGGCGTTGAAAACATCTGCAAGCATTCCAAATCCTGACACGCCTGAAAGGGCATACATAGAGAACTGGGCAAGTTCTCCCGATGTCATGCGTCCGGCCAGCACTTCTTGAATGGCAAGCCATGACATGAAGGCTATTCCGGTAAATAGTCCAAAGATAACCGACCCAGACATAAGCGTTTGAGCACCAATACGGCGGCGCGCTGCTTGGAAGGCCGTTTCACACGCCATGCGGAAGCGTTCCGCGCGCGTGGCTTCTTGTCCGTAGGCTTGCACCAGCTCAATCGCTTCAAGGCTCTCAGAGGCCTCTCCAGCTGCGTCAGCAATACGGTCTTGTACTGCAGATGAGAGTTTTCGCACACGCGTTCCAATAATGAACATTGGTATCATAACGAGAGGAACGGCTACAAACATGACACCTGTCAGTCGCCAGTTCAAAATGAACATCAATATTAGCGCTCCCGTTAGGGAGAGAGCATTGCGCAAGAAGATGGATGCAGATGAGCCTAGAAAACTCTCTATCAGCGTCACATCTGCCGTGAGGCGTGAAACAGCTTCACCAGAACGTAGGCTGGAATAGTATCCTGATGATAGATTGATAAGCTTTTTGTAGACGTCCGAACGCAGATCTGCAGCGGCACGTTCTCCTAAGAGCGACATAAAATAAAAGCGCGCAGATGTCACAAGCGTCATGACGATCACAACACCAATGAATGTCATGAATCCTCGATTGATAGCCGGGATGTCATTGTTTGCTAAGCCATTATCGACGATGTCTCGCAACACAACCGGTAAGTAGAGCGTAATACCTACACCTGCGAGCAATAATAAAAGGGCAGGCCAAAAAATGGCTCCGCGTCCAGCAACATAAGGCCAAAGCTGTAAGAGAGGGCGGAGCTTCTTACTTTTGGGACGATCGGGAAGTCCTGCGGATCCGCCTCTGCGAGTCCCCGTTTTTCGATCTATATCTGCTTGTGTCTGTTGTTCTGTCATCTTTTATTCTGCTCTAAGACCCAGTTAGGGGTTGATAAATGTTGCTAAATCCGGTAAGCGCGCTGCTTCGATTTAAAAAAACTAAGACCAAGGCGTTTAAGGGCCACGTACCGATGAAACAAGACGTACATCCGGACTATCACTTCATTACTGTCAAGATGACAGATGGATCTTCTTTTTCAACTCGTTCTACAATGGGTAAAGAAGGCGATACTCTACAGTTGGATATTGACCCTAAGACTCACCCAGCGTGGACTGGTGGAAACCAGCACATGATGGACCGTGCAGGTCGTGTATCCCGCTTTAATGACAAATTCTCTGGTTTCATGAAAAAGAAATAGGCTGATAAGGTCTATCTTCTAGGTTGTTTCGGCAATCTCCAGAAAACAAGTTATAAAGAAACCCGCTACATATGCTGTAGCGGGTTTCTTTATGTTTAAATTTGAGATTTGTTTATTTGTTGTGACGCCAGATTGCGAGTGGATCAAATGCGCCTGTTTCAGCTGCCGACTGAAGACGTTCCATTTGGCTCATTACTGGATTGTCGACGGGGACTGGTTCTGCAGCAAATAACTTTTTATCCAGGCGCCAGACACGCTCGTACAGGGCACGTGAGCGAACTACTAAATCTAAGAGCGCTTCTGGTAAGTGCTCTACCGCTGATAGGGTGCGAAGTTCATTTGGAGACGTGAGACGAAATTTATCTTCTGCGGCTTCATCAGATGTCATGTCACCTTCGCGCACAGCACGCTGAACGACAAGCCAGCTTGCAGATTGCATGAGACGTGTGGTTACTTCCATGCTCTCAGCAGCATAGACGAGCGCATGTTCACGATCGAGTTGCCGGCTTTCCTGACGACCAGGGCCATCAAGATAAGCTGCTGCTTCCTCAACAAGTCCCATACCTTCTTTGAAAAGACGGTCAAAAACTTCCGAAGTTGCAAATTCTGATACGCGATTTTTCCAGTCGTCGCCAATCATAGAAACAGATTTCATTCAGACACCCAATATTGTTTTGACCTCGGGATACTATAAAATTATTCTGTCCAAGGTCCGGACTATAGCCAATACTATAACACATAGAGTCTTAGCCAAGTCTCTACATAGTGTTCTAATATGCAGGAGTGAGTCCAGTTTTACTCTGTTAATATATCTTAATTAGCTGAAAATTGCATCTGCAGCATTCTTAACGTGTTCCTTTTTGGTAATTTCAGCTTCGCAAAGCTCAATTTTCTCTTTGAGCGTTTCAATTTGATACCTCAGTTCTTCAATGGACATTTCTTCCAGAGTTCTTGTCGGTTTTGCTCTTGGATCTTCATCAAACATATTCTGCTCCCTGAAATGCTCTTATGGAAACTCTTGGCTAGGGTAGGCGTTTTGTCATCTGACGTGAAGAGCTGACACAAGGTAATAATTGTTGGATGTGACCAAAAAAGGAGAGCCGCATGCCCCATTCTCGCGATGGAAGCGAAGCAATGAAAACCATAAAGGTAGCAGAGGGGGGAGCACTGGAGTGGCAAACCGTGACCAAGCCCATACCTTCCGTGGATCAGGTTCGCATCAGAGTGGTAGCAGCTGGGGTGAATAGGGCGGACATTCTGCAACGTAAAGGCATGTATCCACCTCCACAAGGTTGCCCCGATATTATGGGGCTTGAAGTTTCAGGATATGTTGAAACGCTCGGAGAGGGAGTGACAGAATTCCAGATTGGACAGGAGGTATGTGCCTTATTGCCATCTGGGGGGTATGCAGAATATGCCATCGCTCACAAAGGCAGTGTTATGCCCGTTCCAGAAGGAGTGTCATTGCTTGAAGCGGCCGCTTTGCCAGAAACTGTACTGACTGTATGGGCGAATGTGTGGGATATGGCTGTTCTTCATCCTGGTGAAACATTGTTTGTTCAAGGGGGCGCATCTGGTATCGGCACGACAGCCATTCAAATGGCAACAGCATTGGGTGCGAAGGTATATGTGACTGCTGGAAGTGATGAAAAATGTGCGGCATGTTTAGGTTTGGGAGCTGTTGGAGCTTTCAATTATAAAACGTCGGATTTTGAAGAAGAACTAAAATCTGTCGGTGGAGCAGATGTCATATTGGATATGGTAGGAGGCGATTATTTACCTAAACATATCAATGCGTTGAAGTTTGGTGGACGGTTGGTACATATTGCCGTTCAGGGTGGCCTAAAAGGTGAAGTAAACTTGCTTAAAGTTATGCTGAAACAGCTCACCATCACTGGGTCCACCTTACGGGGCCGAGATGATCTAGCCAAAGCGCATCTAGCTAAAATGGCGGTGGAAGAGGTTTGGCCGTGGGTGAAAGATGGGCAGATGCGGCCAGTTATCGACTCTGTGTTTGCGATGGAGAAGGCTGACAAAGCACACGAACGGCTAACGAGTGGTCAGCATGTTGGTAAAATTTTGCTGAAGGTCTAGACTGTTAAGTTGAAAATGTTCCGCATAAGGAATTCACAAATCCTGCAAATATGCGTATACTAAATGCAACTAACGTTTTGTCCCATAAATTTTGGGATCAAACCGCCCGGCCCAAGTGCCGGGCGAAATTGTTTTTGGAGGCGACTAATGGCCAATATTCTAATGCCTAAAGCAACAGCTGTATGGCTTGTTGACAACACTGCACTGACGTTTGAGCAGATCGCTGACTTCTGTGAATTGCACCGTCTTGAGGTCAAAGGTATAGCTGATGGCGAAGTTGCAGAACACATGCGCGGCGTTGATCCTGTATCACGTGGAGAGTTGACGCGTGCTGAAATTGAGCGCGGGGAAAAAGATCCAAACCACGCACTGAAACCAGCTTCTCCTAAATTTGATAAAGTTGTTGCGCCGCCCAAGCGTAAAGGGGCTCGTTATACACCTGTATCGCGCCGTAGTGACCGTCCTGATGCTATTTCATGGTTTTTGCGTCATCACCCAGAGATTTCGGATGCTCAGATTTCCAAAATCATCGGTACGACCAAGAATACAATTGAGGCAATTCGCACAAGATCGCACTGGAACTCAGAGAATTTGAAGCCAGTTGACCCTGTAACGCTAGGTTTATGTTCTCAAATCGAGCTGGATGCCTTGGTTGCTAAAGCTTCTTCTAAGCGTAAGAAAATGGAAGAAGATCGTGAAATTGGAACACTCGGCGCGGGTATTGATATGGTGAAAACTGGCGAAGATGGAAGTGTTGAAATTGCCGACCCGTTTAGAGGTTTTGGGTCTAGACCTAATTCAGACGATAACAAACGTTCAAACGAGCCTAGTGCCGATGACGTGTTTGCGAATTTTGGCAAATCATCAAGTGATGATGAATAGAAGCGCAAGTTTGACACTATAATTTAAAAAAGGGGCTGAAACTTTCAGTCCCTTTTTTATTTAGCAGTAAGTTTATTCTTAGTCTTCTTTTAAGCTGTAGATGCCGTTGAGCGTAGACCGACCACCATCCAGTATAATGGATTGACCGGTCATATTTGCAGCACCTTTGCCTGTAAGGAATGCTGCTGCTTGAGAAATTTCTTCTGCAAATGAGTGGCGTCCCAATGGAGTACGCTCTTTTAGCCATGGCTCTTCATTTTCGGCGCGTGGTCGTACTGCAATTACGGAGTTTGTCCGAATGCGAAGCGCAGCAAGATCTATTGTCGTTGCCTTGGCGGCCGCAAGTGCCATAGATTGCGCAACGTGCTGTGAATACGCTCCTGGGTCACCGTAGAGTGCGCCGAGTCCAAAAACCTGGACAAAGCTAAAATTCGCTGATTTTACATCAGCTGGATCCATATCTTCCAATTGTTTGACCATTTGATCGCCAAAAATTCTTAGTGCGGCTGTGATGGATCGTGCGGGCGCTATTATCTTGTCTTCAAAATCACCTATATTGACCTCGGTGAAGTTCTTGGCGGGAGGGAGCTCAGGAATATGGCAAACCGCATCGACGCGTCCAAAAGCGCTCATCGCGCCTGAGAGAATGTTGTTTAAGCCAATGTTCGTTGCGATGCTGGAAGGTGATAAAGTATCAACCTTTTCACCTAACGTATCCTGAATAGAAGCAAGAGCTTTTGCATCGGTGTCTGCAAGGAATACTGACCAGCCTTGCTTTATAAAAGTGCGCGCACACTCGTTGCCAATACGTTTGGCACCGCCGATAATAACAAGGGTGCGAGGTGAAGTGGCCATGATGGAGATATTCCGAGATTCGAGATTGGCGTTTAGCTAAGAGAATATAAGTCGTTTATAAAAGTAAAAGGGAAGAGAGATGGGGGCATCGCTTTTCTGATTTAACTTCTTGAGCATGTACAATCTTGTTTATTGTTTCGTGTCGTCCGGTAAATCCGAAATATTGCCAGAGGAGTAGGCATTTTGTGTTTCATTGGAAGGCGGAAACTCAGTTGAGGAGGTGTCTATATCGTTCTCAGAGACGGAGCTATTGTTATCGGAAGACGCGAATGTGTCTGTCTCCCCCTCTGTCTCTTCGTGTAGAGAGACATCCATTTCTTCCCACAATTCTTCATCTTCCTCAGACCAGATAGTTTCATTGAGGAGTGTAATACGTTCATTAAGGCTGTGTTGAGCCGCCAGCATTTCGCTGAGAAGACGTACAATCATCCATAGGGAGAGTGGAATAGCAATAGCTAGACCTGCTTGGAAAATCGCAGTGAAGGGATTCCAAGTTAACAAGCTCCATAGGGCACGTAAAAGCCCCATTGCAGCGAGTGCCGCCATACAGACGGTCAATAAGGTGTTTGCAGATTTTAACATCCCTGGGGACAGCAATTGCTCAGGGTCTAATGGTCCACGCATGTTCACAGCCTTTCATGTCATTTATGCTAGCATATAACCGCATAAGATGAAGAGAGAGCAAATACGAAGCCATTAAACGGATAAGAAAAATACAATTCTCCAAATAGGCGAATGCTGTCCGCCGTATGTGATATGTGGGATGCTAATGGATGTTGAGTGCTATCCCGCTTTTAGCGAGATAATTTCGTCTTTTATACGAAGCTTTTTTCGTTTGAGATCAAGGATCTCTTGGTCTGGTGTGGAAGGGCTTTTTCGTTTGTCATCAATCGTGATTTCGAGACGTTTATGACGTTCACTTAACTCACGAATACGTGCTTCTGTGCTCATTCAAACCTCCTACGTTGTGGAGACTAAAGTAAATCACAGAGTTTTATGAGAGTCATCCTATGACTGATCAAATATAATTACATGGTTGCTGTGGAGTGGATCTTCGTGTGTTCAGCGAGGGTGTAATTTTCAGAAACTCAGATAGTATATCAGTTCCTGCGAAGTTATCTTTTAGAACATTTATTTAGCAACGGACCTCTTTGCTATACGTATCTAGAATTTGGATCTTTCAATGACAAAGACGTTCATACTCGACGGAGAAAATATTACAGACATTAGCTCATTCTACGATGAGATTAATCGAGTTTTTATGTGCGACGAAAATTGGGTGATAGGGAAGAGCTTAGATGCGCTTAATGATTTGTTTTATGGCGGTTTTGGTGCGATATCGGGGCGTGAAAATGTAAAGATAATCTGGCGAAATATTGATGTAAGCAAGGTGCATTTAGGTGTCGAAGTTACGAGAAATTATTACTTAGAAAAACTCAATCACCCGGAGCGTTATAATGTTGAGAAAATCAAGTTAAATCTTGAAAATCTAGGGAATGAAAATTCCGGATCAACCTATTTTGACCTGATTATTGAAGTAATGAATGGTCATTGTAATATTCATTTGATTCCTGATTGATGTGCTTGGAGTATGCGTCCATGAGCCGTACCAAACGGATAGAGATTTGAACTTGTAGTGTGTGAAGAGCGGACAATATGAAGAAATAAGTATTGAATTATTCAGACAGCAAAAACACCGTGAATTCCACTTCATCACCGGTAGAGAGAATTAGTGAAATTGAAGCTGCATGTCGCCTTTTTGATACCCGATTTGAAGCGCTAGCCAATCAGGGAAGAGGAAACTTGGAGATTGCTTCTCGTAAACGAAAGTAATCTTTGTTAAAGGAAGAGATCGTGAGGCTGAAGGACAAATTGTTTCCTGATTTTATCGCCTAATTGGTGAAAAATAAATTTGGCGTTTTAAGAGATATTGCTAATTTTCGCCTTACGTCGCATTTTTGTGGCGTACATAGCTTCGTCTGCGCGTGCTATTTGTATCTCCGCTGTTTCATCATGCTCCAATGAGGTTACACCAAAGGACGCATCTATACGTATGTCTTTGCCTTCATATACAATGGTAATTTCTTTTATAGCTTCAGCAAGTTGAGATGCTTTTTCTCGTGCTTGAGTTGGCGAAACACTTGTGAGGACGGCGATGAATTCGTCTCCACCTAACCTGCCGAGCAAATCAGATTCTCGAGTTTGCTGGACAAGCACATCGGCTACAGCAAGTAGGATTTTGTCTCCTGCAGAGTGGCCATAGGTGTCGTTTATGGCTTTGAAACCATCCAAATCAAAATATATGATGCTTGCATCTAACCCATAACGTCTTGAAAAGGCGACAAGTCTAGAAAGTTCCCGTACGAAAGCGCGGCGATTGAATAGCGGCACAAGCGCATCATGGTCTGCCATGCTTTCAGCGGTTTCCAGCGATTTTAACAGGGCATTGTTTTTGTTGCGAAGTTCCGTTATTTCACCCGTCATTGCGGCTATGGCAGCTTGAACTGCTGGCGTTAGTTCAGGTTCGGATATACCAAAAAGCTCGGACGCCTTTTCAACGCCGATTTCACCGTTTTCGTCTATATAGCGAGTATTTCCGTCTTCAGAACGCCTCGCTGAGAAGATTGAGAGAAATTTCATAGCCTGTCCATAAATCTCATTATGGTTAATTAATACCCGTTCACAGTTAGCGAGCCGTTAACAAGATATCTTGAAAATTAATCTTTTGCTAATACTCTCGCCTATGAGGGGATTTCTGGGCCTTTGGGGTGCTGCTATCGATTGGTTTTTGTGCTAGTTTCAAGACATTCTGATACTGTCTCTTGCCGCAAGGCGATCTATGCATATACTCCCGCGCTTCTTTACGAATGTGCTGTGATAGGGAATAGGTGCATTTTATACATATGAACCCGCGTGGGAGGCTGTTTCATGTCCAACGAGAATATGTTGTCAAATTCTGATCATCCATTGGTTGGTGTTGTCATGGGCAGCAGATCCGATTGGCCGACGATGAAATTGGCTTCTGATTTATTAGCACAATTGGGTGTGCCACATGAGACAAAGGTTGTCTCAGCGCATCGGACACCTGATCGATTGGTTGAGTATGCTAAGTCCGCTAAATCACGGGGACTAAAGGTTATTATCGCGGGTGCGGGCGGCGCAGCGCATTTACCGGGCATGATTGCATCTATGACAATTGTGCCTGTTCTTGGGGTCCCTGTGAAATCAAAAGCGCTTTCAGGCGTAGATAGTTTGTATTCAATTGTGCAAATGCCAAAGGGGATTCCTGTAGGGACGCTTGCTATTGGTGATGCAGGTGCTGCAAATGCAGGTTTGCTTGCGGCGGCAATAGTGGCTGGGCATGATAGTGTAGTAGCAGATAAGCTCGAAGCATTTCGTCAAGCACAGACGGATTCTGTTGTTGAAACTGTTGAAGATTAAGTCAATAAAAAGAGTAGGTTATAGCAGGTGAGCAAAGTAGCGCCAGGCGGTGTCGTGGGTATTTTGGGTGGCGGACAATTGGGACGGATGCTTTCCTTAGCCGCAGCGCGTATGGGACTAGATGTCGTTATTTATAATCCCAACAGAGATAGCTGTGCTGCTCGTGTAAGTGCTGACGAGGTGCTTGCTGAATATGACGATGAGCGGGCTTTAAGAGAGTTTGCGCGGAAATGCGATGTTGTTACATTTGAATTTGAAAATATTCCGGCGGCAACTTTAGATATAATTGAAGCGGCTGGTACGTCGGTTTATCCACGTTCCAATGCGCTTGGGTGTTCGCAAGATCGTTTGAAAGAAAAAGAGTTTTTGAATTCAATCGATATTAAGCCAGCTCCTTTTTCCCGCATTGATGGACCAGAAGATATTTTGCCTGCTTTGGAGAAATTGGGCGGAAAAGGTGTCTTGAAGGCACGCAGTGAAGGATATGACGGTAAAGGGCAGGCAAGACTTGATATGTCGTCAGATCCAATAACTGCTTGGGAAAAAATTGGTAAAGTGCCAGCAGTTCTAGAAGCATTTATCAGTTTTGAGCGTGAGATTTCGGTGCTTGTGGCACGTGGGAGAGATGGTCAAATCGTGTTGTATGATACACCTGAAAATGATCATGCTGGAGGAATATTAAAATCTTCTACTTTGCCTGCGAATGTATCTGATGAAACCAAAATGTCTGCGCAAGAGATGGGCCGGAAACTTGCGCAATCACTTGATTATGTTGGTGTATTAGCGCTTGAATTGTTTGTGCTTCCTGATGGTTCACTTCTTGCAAATGAGTTTGCTCCGCGTGTTCATAATACAGGGCATTGGACTGAAGATGCATGCCTCGTTGGCCAGTTTGAGCAACATATGCGGGCAGTATGCGGATGGCCTTTAGGGGCAACAGATCGTTTTGTTGATATTCGTATGGATAATCTTCTTGGAGATAGCGATGTTTCAACCTGGGAAGCGCGTGCGCAGCTTGGTGAGGCACCGAGGATATATGCTAAACGGGGCGGTGGTGAAGGTCGCAAATTAGGGCACTCAAACAAGATTTTAAATTAGTCTGCTATCGGTCTGGAGACCGCCTGCTTGTTGTCTGACAAGGGGAAGCTGGAGTTGTGCTTACTGGTGTGAGTGGGTGCTGAATGGCGGGTGAGGGATAGGTTGAGGTTGTGAGGTCTATGCTTGTGCCTGCTTATACATATAGGTGGTGGCATCGTAGCGTTCTGTAATCGGATCTCTTGCAAAATTTGGTATCTCACCTGCGTGATTAAATCCTAGAGAAACATATAGTTTCTCTGCATGGCTGCCTTTGGCGGTGTCGAGTG
This sequence comes from uncultured Hyphomonadaceae bacterium, assembly GCA_964351655.1. GTDB lineage: Bacteria > Pseudomonadota > Alphaproteobacteria > Caulobacterales > Hyphomonadaceae > Hirschia. The sequence goes on from CAYGPD010000009.1 coordinate 67,948, forward strand.
TGATGAGGGGTCTTTTTAAACTAATCGCTTTTTGTTCAAGTGTCGTCATGAGTTGCCTAGCGATGCCGCGACGCTGAAAATCAGGATGCACGAGCAATTTTGAGACTTCGCTACGGTGAGATTGATTGGGCGGCATAGAATGATCGAGTTGAACTGTGCCGATAATATTTTCGTCGATAAATGCAGCAAATAAAACACGATTACTTTCGACCAACGCTGGGCGCACTTTTTGGGTCCAATAGTGCATGGCATCTTCAAGTGAAAAGGGAAGGATAAAATTCACACTGGCACCTGCATGGACGCATGCACGAAGAATTTCACTTAGACGGACTAGGTAGTGATCCAATTGATCGAGAGAAAGCTCGCGAATTTCCAAATGGCTCATGTGAGATCCTTAAAGAATAAAAAGATGATACTGAACTGGAGTTGTGCCTGTGTTTTCAAAGGTCGATGAACCTTGAAGCAGATAGCGAAGGCAATCTCCTGCTTCCAAATTGTATACGCTTGCGTCGAGAGTCATACGTAAAGATCCACTATGCAAAACGAGGTGGTGTTCCATATTCAGGCGGAAAGGCTTTTCATATGAAATACATGTTTGAGGAGCTAGTTCGCCCTTCAATACTTCGCCGGACAGGTGGCTATTGGGAGGTGATACTGACTTACGAATATAGCCTGTTTTTTCATCATGCCAGATTTGTTGATCGCATGCCTTCACAAGAGGATCAAACTGGGTTTCGACCATTGCCATGAGACGTGACATGGATAGTCCGTATGCGCTGCATAGTTTGCCAAGAACATGTGTGGTGGGGCTAACTTCACCCTTTTCTAATCGTGAAAGTGTGCCACGGCTAATGTCACTCGCTTCGGCGAGTTGATCGAGTGAATATTGGTGTTCTTGGCGTAAACTTTTTAACCGATGGGCTAGCAATGCATCGTTAAACTGAGTATCCGCGGGCAAATTTGATTTTTCCATATCTGGGAAATATTCCCAGATATGATCGTAGTCAAGTGAATTGAATGAATTTGATTTTTAACGACCAAGCGGCCCAGATTTTGGAATGAATTTTAAGAGATCAAGTGGATCGGGGAGTTTGTCAGTGAAGGTTTTGACCTGAGCTTTGGCTTTTTCAAATTGCATCACATTTTGGATACGGTCGTTTAAATAGTCCCATGTGCTCTCATCTTCATCTGCATCGGATGCGAGCCAATGCGAGATTGTAGAAGTTATAACACCAGAGAGGACAAGGCGTTTGGAATACCAGCTGGCATCAGTAGATTGATCGCCCAATGCAGACCAAATTGTATCAGCTGCATTCCAGATGATTTTGGGACCAAGTCCAGCACGCCAAGGAGCGGCAAGCGCATAGGATGCACGGCGTGCCGCTTCTTTATGTGCGAACAGATATTCAATGCGTGTACGGACGCCTAAAGCGATACGTTGACGGATTTTCAAATCGCTAAGGTCTGCGCTTTTTAAGATTTGCTCGGTGTGTTTATCTGCGCGGTCGCCCCATTCAAGTAGAAGTGAAGATACGCCATCAGGCGCTGCGAGTTGAATGTCACCTTTACTTATATCCAGACGTTTCGCTGTATTGCGCAGGGTTTCTTCATTCCAACCATCAAAGACGCTATCTTCTATAACACCATCTAGTAATTTACTTAGAATCTTCCGAGAATGAGGAATATCAGTCGATTCAGTCGATTTTTCAGCGTTCATAGTGTAGACTCTCGTTAAGAAGAGGTAGGCAGGCGCAATTCTTTGTGCTAAACGCCCACCTTCGGGCTGTCTAAGCCCAATCAGTTTAGCAAAGTTTGATGCGTTTGACGCCCCCTAATCGGCGCGACATATGTGTTATTTGGAAATAATCGGGAGATTGAACCATCGTTCAGATCGTCGTCCGCGACAACAATGTCGATCAGGCATTGAAAGCGCTAAAAAAGAAAATGCAACGTGAAGGCCTTTTTCGTGAAATGAAAAGCCGGAACCACTTTGAAAAACCTTCCGAGAAAAAAGCTCGTGAAAAAGCTGAAGCTGTACGTCGTGCACGCAAGCTTGCTCGCAAACGCGCTCAGCGTGAAGGTCTTATCAAGTAAGAATGAAGCGCGCTTGAAATGGCAGGCTACGGATTTATCCTGAGCAAAGCCATTTTGCAGCTTTCACTTTGTATTTGATCTTCACAGGTCGACCTTCAAAGTTGCATATAGCCGCTCGGTTTATCCCGCAGCGGCTTTTTGTTGTTTGGAGATATTATGCCAGTTTCATCGCAATCAGCTCTCATTGTTTTGGATGTTCAAAAAGCAATTGATCTTCCCTATTGGGGAGAGCGTAATAATCTCGATGCAGAAACGAATATGCACCGCATATTGGAGGTGTGGCGCAAGACTAGGCTTCCTGTCTTTCATATTCAGCATAATTCAAGCGGTCTTGAATCTGGTTACAACCCTACGCGCGAGTCACATGCGTTTAAAGACGAAGTTGTTCCAATTGCTGGGGAGGTGGTTATTGGGAAAACAGTTCACAGTGCGTTTGTGGGAACTGATCTTGAAAACTTGCTGCTTCAAAAGGGTATAGATCAACTGTTCCTGTTTGGTGTGAAGACGAACAATTCTATTGAGACCACTGTACGCCACGGCTCAAATTTGGGCTTTGAAATTGTATTGATCGAAGATGCTTGCTTTACGCACAATCAAGTCGACTGGAATAGGCGCGAATGGTCTGCGTCAGACATTCATGCGATAAGTTTATCCAACCTAGAGGGTGAATATTGCAAGATCACGACAACTGATCAGTTTCTTCAAGATATGTGATTAGGCTGATGTCTTAGCTTTCTTCTTTTTCAGGAAGTTTTTAATATCTTTCATACCTGTCCCGTTGACGGCACCGGCTCGATAGACGCGAACAGAGCACCAGAGCGCAATAGATGTGGCGATCAACATAACCGTAAGATGTCCAATGATTTCCAATAAAGGGGGATCAAGAGGCGCACGCAAAATCATCAGGAAAGGTGTAAGGAATGGCACCCAACTCATCATAAAGACGAAGCCAGACGAAGGGTCTTGTAGGGCCATGATGACAATAAATAGAGGCGTGGTGAGTAATAAGATTAGCGGTGTAGCGAGCGCTTGAGCTTCTTGTATGGTATCACACAGTGCGCCCATCGCTAGAAAGACAGCGCCATACATAAGGTAGCCAGCCAAAAATCCCGTGAAAGCTGGAACAATGAGTTTGGGGTCGAGTGCGGCGCGTGCAAATTCCCACGCAGCAGGGCTAAGAGCTTGGTCCACATTTAAACCTGCCCAAAGCGCCATTAACATCCACGAACCAAGGAGAGTGGCGGAAAGCATCAAGACCCCCAAAAGCTTGCCAGCGAGAAGGTCTGTGACGCTGACACTGGTGAGGAGGCTATCAAATATTTTGTTTGAACGTTCTTCAATTGTGCCGGTCAGCAAGAAATTGACTACTGAAAATATTAGCAACCACAATGAGATGGCGATGATTGTCGCGGCAACAAATGGAGCGCGGTCTGTGAGCGTGACCTCGCTGCTTTGGTTATTGTTTATTTCATTTGCGCCAGGTTTGCGTACAAAAACAGATGGAATGTTTGCTTCAGCTTCTCGAATTTGGGTGCCGGTGACGCCAACATCAGAGAAAAGTTTAAATCGAGAGACATATTTGAGTGCGCCTGTTGTGGCTTGGCGAAGCTCTGAGTTGACGATATCGGAGGAGATATAATCGACACTTGATATATCGCCGACCTGATCGCGATTGACGATAATTGCCGCAAACAAAGTTTGCTTACCTTGAGGTCCATCAAAGGTTTGTCCTGATGAGAGTAAGGTTTCCACGTGTTCTATCGATTTATCTTTAAGTTCAATTTGATGAAAAGTAATTGGTGCAGCATCAAGGTGGAAAGGCAGATTGGCGGCTTCGAGTGCTTGTGTTGGCGGCGCACCTTCGGCGTATGCTTTTTCATATGCGCTGATGATTGTACGTTTTTCTGCGGGAGAAGAAGACGAGAGTGCCTGACGCAATGCAACTAACGTATCTGCATTCTGCCAGCTTTCAAATTGCCATTTGAGCGCGTCCTTCACATTGGATTGGCTATCAATCACAGTATAATATCGAGCGGGCTGAGATTTCATGATCATGCCAGGAACAAGTACACCGACGGCAAGACCGATAGGGGTGAGAAGCAAGCCGAGCCAGAATCCTAATGCTGAAACATAACCAAGGTATTCACGGCGGGCGACAAGCCAAATCGAGCGGATCATGCGCATGTTTCCTTGTCTGCGAGCTGGGCATCTTCGCATAGTTCTTCTTTATCAACGAGAGAGACGAACACATCTCTTAGTTTCGCGCGGTGGGGCGTAAATGAGGTAATAGGGGCACCTGCTTCGATCGCCGCACGTAAAACATCCTGCGCCCGTTCGCCGTGGGAGAGGTCTATACGCCAATGTCGGCCAAGATCGTCTGTTTTATCTGTTGAGACTTGGAAGCGTGTTTGAGAGAGAGCGGCTTGTAGATCAAAAATGCCTTCCGTGCTGATATCGGCATGTTCGGGAATAAGGCTCATTGCCTCGTCAATTGTACCATCGAACCGCTTTTCGCCTTGGCCGATAATCACAAGGCGGTCACATAAGCGTTCAGCTTGTTCCATAATGTGCGTTGAGAAAATAACAGTTGCACCGCGTGCATGTTCCTCGCGGATTAGGGTTTCAAGGTCTTGTTGGTTGACAGGATCAAGGCCGGAAAATGGTTCGTCCAAAATTATAAGGTCTGGTCGGTGGACCAGTGTGGAAAGGATCTGAACTTTCTGCGCCATTCCTTTGGAAAGGTCACTGATTTTGGTTTTAAGTTGATCGCCCAGACCAAAGCGTGTGAGCATTTCATCGGCACGCGAAAGGGATGATTTACGGTCCATACCTTTTAGGCGGCCATAATAAGATATGATGGCACGGGCCGTCATTTTGCGGTAGAGGCCTCGTTCTTCAGGTAGGAAGCCTACGCGACGAAGATTGATTAGGTTTGGTTTTTCGCCAAATAGTAGAGCCTCACCATCGTCTGGAGAGATGACACCAAGGGCCATACGCAAGCTTGTAGATTTTCCAGCCCCATTGGGACCAAGAAATCCAAGGATTTCACCTTTTCGTGCGCTGAAGGATACATTTTTGACGGCAGCCTTGCCTTTGAAGAACTTGCTTGTGTTTATGAGCTCCAATGGAGATTGGGCAGGAGAAGTCGGCTGAGTCATGCTAAATCCAAACAAATTAGCGCGTGTGATTGGATCTCACACGCGCCAAATATCCACTTTTATATACAAGCATTCAAGCATGAAGCTGGTGTTAAATTCCATGCTTTCTAACTAGCCAACGTTCAAATCTTCGTCATCTTCTTCGCGAACACGTAAATCATACTCTCGTACTTTGCGATATAGCGTTGAACGACCAATTCCAAGACGACGCGCTACTTGAGACATATGACCTGAATAAAGGTCTATGGCATATTGGATAAGATCACGCTCGACGCTTTCTAACGGGCGTAGTTCACCCTTTTCATCAACAATGGAGACTGGCCCGCCAAGTGGACTGGCAAGCTCAGTTGCAGTTTGAGCAGCATTCGCAGGTGCGGACATTGTCGTGGATGCGTTGAGAATGTCGTAATTAGGTGTGAGGCCAGAAATTTGTGGGAAATCGATGGGTTGTAATTCATCATTCTCAGTCAGAATCATGGCGCGGAAGATCGAATTCTCCAACTGACGCACATTCCCAGGCCAGTCGTGAGCGGCTAAAATGCCCATTGTCTCTGTGGATGCGCCGATTACTGATTTGCCTTCTTGTGCATTAAAACGACGAATGAAGTGGTCTACCAAGGCCGGAAGATCTTCTTTGCGCTCGCGCAAGGATGGCATTTCGATTGGGAAGACGTTTAAGCGATAATAAAGATCTTCACGGAATCGTCCTTCCGCAACAGCTTGAGCAAGATCTCTGTTTGTCGCAGAAATGATGCGTACATCTACTTTAGTAGGTTTTCTTGAGCCGACGGCATCAACTTCGCCTTCTTGAAGTACGCGCAATAATTTAACCTGCATGTCGAGAGGTAGTTCTCCTACCTCATCCAGAAATAGCGTTCCGGTATCGGCTTCGGCAAATTTTCCAAGCTTTTTCTCGTGTGCGCCTGTAAATGCACCTTTTTCGTGACCGAAAAGGATTGATTCAACAAGGTTTTCAGGAATGGCACCACAGTTGACTGTAATAAAGGGTTTGCCGGCACGCTCTGAAGCGCTTTGAATACATTGAGAGACGACTTCCTTACCCACACCGCTTTCACCTGTAATCAAGATCGGTATGTTGGACCCAGCAGCACGCTGACCAAGGCGTACAACTTGGCGCATTAAAGGTGCACCGGCGATCATATCGTCAAAGCCGAGCGAGCCTTCAGATTTCTTAGACAGACGTTTCACTTCGCCGCGAAGGTCGGATACTTTCAAGGCGTTACGTAAAGAAACGACAATGCGTTCAGGGGATACGGGTTTCACAAAGAAATCAACTGCACCTGCGCGCATAGCTTGCACGACGGTATCAATTCCGCCAGAAGCCGTCAGAACAATAACTGGAAGATCTGGACGACGTTCAAGAAGGCGTTCCAGTGTTTCCATGCCTGATAATCCGGGCATAATAAGATCTAGAAGGACAACAGAGATACCATTTTTAGCATCTGATGCTTCTTCGAGGGCGCGATCGCCGCTTTCAACTAAGCGCGCACGAAATCCTTGGCGTTCAACAGCTGCTTGCATTAAGCGGCGTTGAGTAGGATCATCATCTACAATAAGAACAGTTTTCGCCATTATCTTAACCATCATTTAAACGGCCGGAACAACGCGACCTCGTTTTCATGGTTCAACTTGGCACGAAGTTATGAAATCGTGCTTAAATACTATGGTTGAATTTTAAAGGACTGCACTAAAATGGCGCCAGATTGGCTCAAAATGAACCGAGATAGGTCCGGTGGATGGAGAAATCATCTTTACCAAGGACCTGTTGATCCACAGCTGCTACGCGACAAAAAGCGTTTGCAAGCAGTGGTTCAGAGCCTTGTCGCAACTCATTTAGCTGAAAAATCGCATCTATTTTATGAATTGGAGCAAGCACATGCACTTCTCCACAGGATTCGGCTATTCCTTCATTTGTATCTAGCACTAACAGAGAATTTGAAAGAAGAGTTGGAGCATAAAGCGCTCACTATACTTAATGAATTAAATACAGAACGTGTACAATTGCAGGCTTTATCCATTTGGTCAGTATCAAATGCGACAGACGCGCCACAGGTCTGGAAAAGTGCGCAACGACGGCGAGGCGTTTCTACTATGCCGTGGCGTGCGGCAGTTAGTTTTGCGGAGCAAGCACACTTTGCATCTGATTATCATTGGATTTGCCAATATCGATATGACAAAGCGCTAAATGAGTTGGCGACCCGTCACGGTGGGTTGGCTCATATGGGTATAGGTCTACGCAATGCGGATAGACAACTGCGTGTTGCAGCAAGCCAGCAAATGAATGCTTGGCTGAAAGATGCTGGCGCAGAAGGAGAAGAACTTTTTAGGGTGCAGGCAAAGTTGGCGCGTAAGAAGCGGTATAATTTTGCAGGAATCGATGCATCGGAAAAGACGCTTGAGATAGCACGCAAGATTGCGATGGAGCGAGGACCAGATCTTAGCAGAGCATATTATGCATTTAAAAATGTAGCGTCGCAAGACAACACGGAAAAAGCAATCTGGCATGATCGATATGTTGAGCAAGATGATCACGGCGTCAGCATGGCGTGGAAAGACGTGAAGGTTAAAGTGCTTGGCTGTGTTACGGCGTTTCACAATGATGTTGGCAAAGCTGCGAGTCGGTTGGTGTCTTCCAACAATTTGATCCAGCCACAGGGGAGAGGGGGCGGGTTTACTACGCCCGTCTTTTTCAATCACAAAGGTCGTATCAAGGCAGGCCCTTTTATCTTTGCGCCTTTTGATGGGTCGCGCGATAGTGCTCGAACTTTGGCGCATGAACTGGGGCATGGCGTGCATGCATATTTGTCTGCGCCGCTTGGTCCGATGCAAAGTGATGCGGGGTGGGCGGTTGCTGAAACTGTAGCTTTGACTTTCGAGCATTTATGCCTTGTGGATGATGAACACGCATTGGCGGATCAAGATTTTGCAATGCTCGTGCATCAGCCCGCGATTGCGATGTTTGAACGAGAAATAGGAGTGGCGGATGCGGACATACCCGCGGATGCAATTTGGATTAACGCGTTAAGGGGACATTATGGCTCCGATATATCTTTGCAGGGGTATGAGCCATTTTGGCGACGACATTCTTCTAGCTTATCGATGCCGGGATATCCAATGGCATACCTGTTGGGATGGGCCTTGGCAGGATATGCAACGCGGCGCATGGCAAACAATGAGGCGCGCATGAAGCAACCTATGTTGGATGTGTTGAAGGCAGGCGGGAATATTGGATTTGATGAAGCGGCTTCTTTGCTAGGGGTGAGAAATATTACTGAGTTAATGCATGGAGCTTTTGATCGAGCTCATGAGAGGTTACAGGGGGCTAGATCGCTAGCTGTTGATCCAGCGGTGATGTCTTTGAAAACGCGTACTGAAAACTTGACGGGTGAGAACATTGTTTTATCTGAACAAAGAAAGCGAAATGATCACGCGCAAGCAAATCCACCCGATGTAAATGTACATCGGCGGAAGCGGCGCTCTAAGATTCGGTGAATTTAATAGGGAGATGGTTTGAAATACGCCATGTGCGACGCTTTGCGTATTGAAAGTACGCAACTCTTGCTGGACCTTTTGGTCCGTTGAGGATATTTCAAGACTTCGTGTTCTAAACAGCTTGTAAAAGCTTTGTGAGCATAAAGCAAAAAAATGTGAAGTTTAGTCATTATAGGGAATAAAGTTGTGCTATCACTGCGGATTATACCGTAGATACAGGTAGCTTTTTCCACTTGTGTCAAACTCTACGCTAGTTATCTATTTGTCGAACTAAAAAGGTGAAACTAATGAGCGAGACAGGCGAGTACGTTCGCGGTCAGATGGATGTCCGATCACAAACAGCAACATTTTCAGCATTTATGAAAGTGACTGCGTGGTCATGCCTCTTACTGACCCTTATACTCGGGTATGCGACTTTCACACTAACCATGGGCGTCCACTGGATGGTTGCTATGGGGCTTTTTGCTATTGTCGGCGTTGCCGGATCAATGGCGCTAGGTTTAGGAGGTGGATTCCTTCTAGCGGTGGGTGGTCTGATTGTTCTGGGCGTATTTGTTCAGATCATGGTCTCTCTTGGCGGTGCCTTAATGTAAGACACACAGGACTACCATGAAAATTGCCGTTCCAAAGGAGCGGCGCGAAAAGGAACTTCGCGTTGCAACTACTCCAGACGTTGTCAAAAAGCTGATTGCGGCTGGACACGAAGTTAAAATCGAAAAAGGTGCCGGATTAGATTCCGGTATTCTTGACGACGACTTTACAAATGCAGGTGCCACTTTAGGCGCTGATTTCAAATCTACGCTGGCTGGTGCGGATTTGATTTTGAAGGTACGTGCACCAAGTCGTGATGAGAAATCTTCCTTCTCTAAAGGGCAAGCGTTGATTGCCCTCTTAGAGCCTCATGGTGACCTTGAAGGGGCGAAAGCCTATGCAGATGCGGGTATTACCGCCTTCGCCATGGAGTTTGTGCCGCGTATCTCCCGTGCGCAATCCATGGATGCACTGTCTTCTCAAGCCAATTTAGCAGGCTATCGTTCGGTGCTGGAAGCAACGCACCTTTATGGCCGTGCTATGCCAATGATGATGACTGCAGCGGGAACTGTCGCTCCTGCTAAAGTTTTCGTTATGGGTGTTGGGGTTGCCGGCTTGCAAGCGATTGCAACAGCACGCCGCCTTGGTGCGATTGTATCCGCAACAGATGTAAGGCCAGCGACTAAAGAGCAGGTTGCATCGTTGGGCGCTAAATTCATCGCTGTTGAAGACGAAGAATTTAAAGCCGCAGAAACGGCTGGCGGATATGCCAAGCAAATGTCTCCTGAATATCAAGCTAAACAAAGAGAGCTTGTAGCAGCTCATATTTCTAAACAAGACATTGTGATTACTACAGCACAGATTCCTGGACGCGATGCGCCAGAACTTGTGACATCAGAAATGGTGGCGTCTATGCGGGCGGGTTCAGTGATTGTTGACCTCGCAGCGGGGCAGGGTGGAAACTGTAAACTCTCCAAACCGGATGAAGTCGTGTTGGTTGATGGCGTCAAAATTTATGGCCCGACCAACTTACCTGCGGCTATCGCAGCAGATGCATCTGCACTGTATGCGAAGAATCTGTTGAACTTTATTGCTCTGATTTCCGGACCAGATGGCGTCATGTCTCCCAAGTGGGATGATGAGGTCGTTACGTCATCCGCTCTGACAAAAGACGGAAAAGTTGTTCACCCATCCCTTGTGCCAGTTTCGGCCTAAAACAAGAAACATCCTCAAATTTGTAGACAATGCGAATTTTATTGCTTTGGCCTACTTTTGGGAATGGAAAGGATAATTATGATTAGAATTAAGCCTGCATCGCTTGTGAGTGGTCTAGTTTTGGCAGCCCTCATTTTTTCACCATCAGCATTTGCCCAAACCGACGCGCAAGCGATCAACCCATTGATCTTTCGACTAGCTGTATTCGTTTTAGCGGCATTTATTGGATACTATGTTGTCTGGGCGGTAACACCCGCGCTGCACACGCCACTTATGTCAGTGACGAACGCGATTTCAGCTGTTGTTGTTGTCGGAGCAATTGTCGCGTCGGCGGCATCAGCATTGGGAACCACAGATCCTGATATCATTCAGAAAGTATGGACTGCTAAGTGGTTGGGCGCTGGTGCCGTTGCGCTGGCGTGTGTCAATATTTTCGGTGGGTTTATGGTCACCAACCGTATGCTCGCAATGTATAAGAAAAAAGTACGTCCTGCGCGGCCTGATGCTGCTTCTTCAAGCGCTCAGAACAATTAAGCGTCGCTGACAAAAGGAATATTATTATGTCTACGGTTGATATATCGGCCTTATTATATCTTGTCTGCGCGGTGTTGTTTATCTTCTCCATTCGCGGACTCTCTAGCCCTGAAACGGCTCGGCAAGGAAATAAAATCGGGATTTTCGGAATGGCGCTCGCAGCTGCGACGACGCTGTTTTTGATCAAAGACCATCTTGATGGTGCTACATTCGCGCTGATTGCAGGTGGTGTGGCTATTGGTGGTGGTATTGGTGCGGTGCTTGCGACCCGTGCCCCAATGACTGCGATGCCGCAAATGGTCGGGATGTTTAACGCACTTGGTGGTTTAGCATCTCTACTGGTTGCATTGGCGGCATTTTACGCACCTGCTTCCTTTGGATTAGTGGGTGAAGATGGTGCTATGGGGCCGCGTTCATTGGTTGAGATGTCGCTTTCTGCCTTGATTGGGGCGATAACCTTCTCGGGTTCTGTGATTGCTGCACTAAAGCTTAATGGTTCACTTCCGGGTGGCCCTGTGTTGTTGCCACTTCGGCATTGGATTAACCTTGCGATTGTTGCGGGGCTTGTCGCATTGACTGTGATGCTTGCCATGTCACCTGTGGCGCAAGCAGGAAATGGCTATCTGTTGCTGGCGATTGCTGCCCTTGCATTGGTTGCAGGTATAACGCTTGTATTGCCTATCGGCGGTGCGGATATGCCTGTTGTGATCTCGATGCTGAACTCATATTCGGGATGGGCTGCGGCTGCACTTGGTTTTACACTTTCTAACTTTGCGTTGATTGTCGTAGGAGCGATTGTGGGGGCGTCTGGTGCTATTCTTTCTTACATCATGTGTAAGGCGATGAACCGTTCGTTTATTTCTGTGATTGCAGGTGGTTTTGGGGGAGATGATGCGGGTGCGACAGCACGTGCTGACAACTCAGATAAGCCAGTGAAGATTGGATCTGCTGATGATGCAGCGTTCATTCTAAAGAATGCGTCCAAGGTTATTATTGTACCCGGTTACGGTATGGCGGTTGCACAGGCTCAGCATGCTTTGAAAGAAATGGCTGACAGCCTAAAAGAAGCGGGCGTTGATGTATCATACGCTATTCACCCCGTCGCGGGGCGGATGCCGGGACACATGAATGTGCTTTTGGCTGAAGCTCAAGTTCCATATGATGAGATCCACGAGATGGATGATATAAACTCATCCTTCAAACAGGCCGATGTTGCATTCGTGATTGGTGCCAATGATGTCACAAATCCTGGAGCAAAGGACGATCCAGCATCTCCAATATATGGAATGCCGGTTCTGGAAGTGTGGAATGCTGGAACGACAATGTTTATTAAGCGTTCATTGGCGTCTGGATATGCAGGTGTTCAAAATGACTTGTTCTACCGCGATAATACGATGATGCTTCTCGATGATGCTAAGAAGATGGTCGAGAATATCGTTAAAGCACTCTAATATTCTGCCTACCGCCTCTTAGGGGGCGGTAGGTTACTTTAGGCAAGTGCCAATGGCTTGCTCAAGTGAATGGGCGTTCATGTCGTCTTTTAATAGAAAACTTTTGACACAATGACTGTCAGGCCGATTCGCGTTGAGAACAATAGCTTCTCCGCTAATCAATAGAATTGGGCCGCACCAATTTGCATCTTCAAGTAGTTTAATCGATTCTAAGTAGTTAAAATACGGGGGGATTCTATTGTCCAACACTATTAAATCGAACGTTTTGCTTTTCAAATGTTCAGTTGCGCTGTACACATCAGCTGCGTTTTCGAGTTTGTAGCCGCGATATTTTGTTCGCAGAAGGTAGGCTGCAAATATTTTTGTGAAAATGCTGTGGTCGTCTATGAGTAAAATTGCCTTCATTTGTATAATTCGTTTCAGTTTGTTGTGCTCATTAATAGCCACTACAATTCGAGAGAAAAAGTAAGGTGTTGTACTAGGAATGACTGGTTCGGGTTCGGATTTCAAGGCCAGACAGCAGCAAGAGCTGGATCGTTTCAACGAATTGTGGAACGCGGCCGCAGCTGATAGCGCCCATCTGCCGAAGTTGAAATTTACCAGTTCTAGTCCCAAAATACGATCATTACTTGAGTTGGCACAAAATATATTTGGAATTCATTGTGCAGGTGCCATTTGTTACGACTTGCAGCAAGAATTTACCCTGATCGGAACGGATTTTAAAACAGCCGAATTAGATATTTCGGAAAAAGCCATCAATATGCAAATCCGAGAGTTGCTGCAGGGGCCAACTGTTGATGTCAAAGCAGAGCTACCAACTGAATATATTGAGACATTTGATCATATTCCTTTTGAAATTCAGTCTTTTGTTCGCTTTCCGTTGATGGAAGCGAAAAGGGTTAAGGGGTTTTTCTATTTGCTAAATCCGTCCGCAAAAGTGTTTAGTTCAGAGGAAGTGCGGAGTATAGAATTACTGTCGCAAACTCTATCAGAATCACTCAGTGGAGACAGTTCACTGGTGTCTGAAGATGAATTTTCACGCATTAAAAACGAAATGGCGCGGTTGAAGGCAATCATCGAGGGGGCCTCTGGTGATATTTTCGTCGTAAATACGAGAGATTGTTCAATCATTCTGGCAAATTCTCATGGGCGGGAAAAATTGGAGTATTCGGATGAAGAACTTCAAAAATTAGCGTTTACGGAAATATGCAGTATAGGCGAAGTAGCATTTCGTAGTCATGTGCGTGCTTTAGTGCAGGGGCAGTTGTCAGAATTCACCTGCGAGACGCAGATTTCGAAAAAATCTGGAGAAACTTTTCCGGCAATAGTAGAATTGACGTGTGATACACACGGTGATGAGCCTGTTTTAGTTGTGTATGTGCGGGATTTAACAAATCGCTTGCGGCGGCAGGCAGAGTTTGAATCCCTGTCCGCTTATCACAAAGCTGCATTAACAGTCGCCTCTGATGTTAGTATTGGGATGGAGGCTATTTTTGATCAATCTGGTAAAATTATCGATTTTTATATCCAACAGGCGCAACTTGGGGACTTTGGTTCAAGAGAAAAAGAAGACGTTGTAGGAAGGCGCTTTCTCGATGCGATGCCCACCGCAAAAACAAATGGCTTTTTTAACAGGTGTGTAGAAGCTTTTTACTCGAATGAGTTAGACGTGTTCGAGCAAGAATATGTCACTTCTGAAATGAACGAGTATTTTAGGGTTTCGGCAATTCGAGTTGGAGATGACTTTCTTCAACTGGGGTTGCGGGTGATTACCGAGAAAAAGCATAGAAATACTGTCTGGTTAGCACTGCATGAATTATCCAATAGCTTGGATATAAGCACGCATGATTATATGGAAAGAATGCTGCATATTGGCCGCAAAGCTCTGGGAATGGAGTTTGGCCAAATTTCCGACGTGATACCAGGCGAGGCGAGTGTTCGTGTAACGCATGTTGCAGGCAAACAAGATGTATCATTTGTTGGAGAAGTGATACCGTTGAAAGATACGCTTTTTGTGAAATATGGCGTTGAAAACAAGCCTATTTTTCTTTCGAAATTGAATATTCCATGTCGAAATGTAGATGCGGACGGGAAGCACCGATATATCCGCGCTTATACGGCAGCGCCTATATTTATCAATGGTGAAATTGGTGCATTTGTCTCGTTTATTACGGACAAGGAAAGGCTCTCAAAATTTGATGAATTTGAGATGGGTATTGTTTCTATAATAGCGAAATTTATTTCCCAACGAAAATCATTGGACTTTGCGCGCCAAGAATTGGAGGCAAGCAGAGATGAGCTTCAGCTTATTTTTGATAATGTGCCAGCTAAGATATATCGTCGTGATCAAAATAACCGCTATATAAAGGTCAATAAGGCTGGCGCAGATCAATTTGGATTTTCACCCGAAACCTTTGTTGGAATGCATCCCAATGAAGTCGTCGCAGATTATGATAATCGCTTCAGTAAGATTGATGAAGCTGTGCTCAATTCTGGTAAGCCCTGCATGGGGAAGGAATTTGACTGCAATGAGGATGGATCTGCCTGGGAGCGGGTGGATGTTGTGCCGGTCATTGATGCTCAAGGGTGTGCGGATGGGTTACTTCTAATTTGTACGGATATCACCGTGCAGAAGAATGCTGAAATTCAGTTGGAAACTGTGGTGAGGGAGCTTGAAGCGGCCAACCAAAACTTAGAACAATTTAATACTGTCGTGTCACATGACCTTAAAGCGCCGCTTCGCCATATGAGAATGTTAGCCGAATTGTTGTTGGAGGCCGTAGAGCCGACAAGTTCCGCTGTAGAGTATGCTAAACTTATACAAGAAAATGCAGTAAATGGTCAGGCGATGATTGACGCATTGATGGCGCTCTCGCGTGTTTCCAGAAAAGACCTCAACCGAAGCTCGATAGATTTGGATGAAGTGGTCAAATCTGTTACTGAAATCGTTCATTCAGAACTAAGTGATGCGAACGGAACTATCGTGTGTGAGGCCTTGCCAAGGGTCATGGCTGATACAAAATTGATAACGAATTTATTTCAAAACCTTATTGAAAACGCGATTAAATATCGGTCTGATGCGCCGCTAAAAATTGAGATAGGTGTCGATTCAACTGGCAATACTCCGGTGTTTTTCGTGCGTGATAACGGCCGCGGCATTGGTGAAAATTATAGCAAAACCATATTCCAGATATTTGTGCGTGTCGGTGGTGCGAATGCAAAAGAGAAGGGGGAGGGTGTAGGTCTTTCAATCTGTCGCCGCATTGTGGAGCGCCACGGTGGGAAAATTTGGTTAGATACAGATTATAAAGA
>CAYGPD010000010.1:0-79133 GCA_964351655.1 uncultured Hyphomonadaceae bacterium
GTACATTTACAGAAGAGCTAATTCTATTTTCATACAGACCATGCGCAGCGGAGGCGCTTACTGAATGTGGTTGCCCAATGTCTTCAATAACAGCATCAATTAAAATATCACCACTACCTATCAGATCATCACTATCTGCATTTATCGTATCTGCTGAAGACATAACTGATGCATTTGATCGCTTAGGTGTTAGCTCAAATTCTTCAATCTTAGTTTCCAAGAATCGAACACGGCTTTCTAAATACCGGTTGCGCCAAGTAAGTTGCCCATCTTCACTCGTAACACCCTTACTTCCGGAAAAGACGGAAAAGCCTGCAAATCCGCTGTCTGTAAAACTCCCACCCGTCGCGCCATTTAGGGCGAGTTTGGCTTTTAATCCTGCGACTTCTTCTTTTTCTGCAGCAAGCTGTTTGGTAAGATCTGCATACAAATCTGCGCCATGACCAACACCACCTGAGACACGCCGCTCATCTGTTTCTAAATAATTATTGGAATAAGCGCGCTCTAAGCTAGCCTTTAGACCTGCTGTATCGTGCTCGCACTTGCGACAACGCAATGCCCACCCAATCATACCGCCAGCTATCGCTCCGAGAAGAATCCAAAACCATATTTGCGAAACGAGCCAAAACATTAGCGTGTTTCCTCACTTGTCACTAAAAATTCAATACGACGGTTTTGAGCCCGCCCTTCAGGTGTTGCATTCGATGCAGCAGGTTTATCTGCTCCATACCCGATTGATGAAATACTACTTTGCGGTAAGCCGCGCTGTACTAGATAATCTGCTACCGCTTGCGCACGCTGATTGCTCAATGCAAGATTTAAGCCCCGTGACCCGAGATTGTCAGTATGGCCTTCAATACGCATAGAGAAATTTTTACACCGCTTGGCTACAGCAACGAGCTTATCCAACGTGGTTCCGCTACGTCTTGAAATATCCGCGCGGCCTGTTTCAAAATAGAGTTGGTTAGCTTCCATGATAAGTGCAAATGCGTCTTGGCAGATACCAACGAGATTATCGCCATTCTCATTTAAGTTGATACCATCCAACTCTTCTAATTCTGGCGCAGCAACATCAATATCATATTGCACTCCGAAGTCCCCGCTTCGATTACTCATGTCATCACTCAAATAGTTATAAACACTATCTGGTGACTTACCTGATACATAAAAAGTACCATCAGAATAGGAAAGTTGTCCGCTTTCAAAGTTTACAAAATGAGGAAGTGCAACTAATGCCGTCCGCGCCCAACCATATTCACCACCGATTCCCATTTCGTCGATAATTTTACCGTTAAAGTTTTGAGTAACAGCGCGTAAAATCGCACGTTTAGACTCTTCGTCAGGTGCCAGACCAGACAATCTAATTTCATCTCCGCGCTTTTCTGCTACCCAATTATAAGGGCCAACAACGGTTGAAACTGCCGAAAACGGAGTTGATAGTTTTGAAATAACCGAACTTATGTCTTCGACTTTTTCATTGCTCTGTGCTGCGCCATTTATCTGCAAATGGGTATCAATGATAGATACATCACCAGGTTCTAGTCCTTTAAGTTGGGAGAGAGCCAAAAGCACAAAATCGGTCCAAGATGTCTGATCCTCTACCCCAAACCCTATCTGCATTTCATTCGCAATATTAGTCCAACCATTGGCTTTGGCATAGGTTTCTATTTTATCGGCTATATCTTCTGAGGGCACATATCCTGACAATGTCAGCTTTGCTCCTTCTACACGCGCACCCCAAGTATAAGGCGAGACAGATACACCCGACTGCATGGTGTTGGAGACGCGCGTTACACCGCCAGATACAATGCCGCCACGACCAATCGCCTCTCGTGCAAGCGAGCTAATCTGGTCCTTTTGTTGATCAGACGTTACCATACCCGAAAGAGATACACGTTGGCCATTGGCAACCACTTCAACCTGACCGAAACCCGCCTGAGTCAAAGCAGACTGAACACTTGCTTCTACTTTTTTCTCCAACCCCTTTGCGGACTGAGCTCCCCAAAACGTTGATGAGAGCAACACCACTCCCAACAAAGCAAACCCTAGCCAGAAGAGGGGTAAGCACCAATTGCGCTTTTCCATTTATAATCCCCTTGTGACACAACCTTTTATATTGGCAGAAAAAAATTATTGTTAGCAATTGAATCATGTCTCGACATCGTTATTCAATTGCGCGACTAAACTACACTTTATCTTCTAACTTACCGATATTTAGAAGGTTATTCATCTTCGAGGAGAGTTAGATAGATGGCGCACGCGCCCTACGAGCATATTACAAGCACATCCAACACATCAATCAAACTGTTGAGAGGGTTAGATAGGAAAAAAAACCGCACTGATTCAGGGCTATTTCTGGCTGAAGGTGCGCGTCTAATTCTGGATGCACTAAAATTTGGTTGGAATCCGAAATATATCCTCGTTGGAGAAGATTCAATTGAGCGAAAAGAAGTTCAATCCATCCTTGAACAAGCAGACATCTCAGGCGCTCGTATTCTCACCACAGGCCCGAGAATATTGTCGGCTGTTTCAAGAAAAGAAAATTCACAAACGATTATCGCGGCTTTTCAACAAAAGCTGAATACATTGAATGATTTTGAAACTTCTACAAAATGTAGATATATCGCACTTTATCAAGTTAGAGACCCCGGAAATTTAGGAACGATACTCAGAACCGCTGACGCTGCCGGCGTAGATGGCGTTATATTGGTAGGAAACTGCTGTGACCCATTTTCAGTAGAATGCGTACGTGCAACCATGGGAGCTCTGTTCAGCAATAAGATTGTAAGTGTTGACTTTGATACGTTCAATGCCTGGCGTAAGAGCGAGAATATTCATATGTCAGCAGCTTCAGTAAATGGCACATTACGCCATGACCAAGCTAATTATTCAGAGAAGTCTGTCGTTTTAATGGGTAATGAACAATCTGGTATTCCTGAGGATGTTGAAGCGTGTTGTGACACACTTGTAAAAATACCGATGGCAGGCGCTGCCGATAGTTTAAATCTCGCGCAAGCAACGGCTATTATGACTTATGAAGTTTGGAAAGGAGCTGGGTATGTCGGTGCCACACGATAACAAACTCCCAGAAGGAAAATTCAAATTCTTGATCGCCGACGATTGGAAAGACTACAAGCTTTTAGATTCAGGCCAAGGCCGAAAATTGGAACAATTTGGCGACTTTATCTTTGATAGACCAGACTCTCAAGCTCTCTGGTCCCCACAGACTCCAATAGATCAATGGCAACCCGACGGCATCTTTCGTGGCGGAGACCATGAAGACAAGGGAGCTTGGTCGTTTAAAGGCAAGGGGCCGCCAGAAAACTGGCCTGTAATGTGGAATGGCATCAACATTCAAGCGCGGTGTGCGGCTTTTAGACATATGGGACTTTTCCCTGAGCACTCAGTTCACTGGAATTGGGCAGTAGAAAAAATCCGTAATGCAAACCGACCTATCCGCGTTTTAAACCTCTTTGGATATACAGGCGTGATGTCGCTTGCCTGTGCGCACGCTGGTGCTGAAGTGGTTCATTTAGATGCATCGCCTAAGTCAATTGGATATGGACGAGAAAACCAAGAATTATCCGGCTTAAGTGATAAGCCTATCCGTTGGATATGCGATGATGCTATTAAATTCCTTCAGCGCGAAGAACGCCGCGGAAGAACTTATGACGGCATAATACTTGATCCCCCCAAGTACGGGCGCGGCCCTAAAAAGGAAGTTTGGCAATTGGATGAAGGCTTAGACGAGCTACTACGCTTAACGCGCTCCATTCTTTCACCAGACCCATTATTCGTAATTTTGACGATATACGCCGTTCGTTTATCCTATGTAGCTGTTGGACAGGCTCTTTCGTCTAGACTTGCTGGTGTAGGGGGGGGAATAGAATGGGGAGAAATGGCTCTTCCCGAAGAAAAACGCGGCTTTAGCTTACCTACAGCAGTTTACGCACGCTGGAGTTCCGACCTCTAAACCTCAGACTAACGAAGAAGGTATGGACGACTAACAGGCTGGCACGCTTTGTTAGCTGCTGCTGCACCTTCGGGTGGGTCTGCAATCCAGCGTCCTTCAGGACTTCGGCAAGCACTCATAGTTTCAACGCCCATGTCCGTTTCATAGGACAACTCTCTACATGTCACAGTTGCAGGAATTGGATCTCTTAGAGTTGGCCCTGTCACACGATGATACAGCTCAGAAACATCGGACTGGCGCGCAGGACGCAAGTCAGCTGGTTCCATATAACCATATGCTCGTCCATCAGCACCTACCATATACCAGTCATCAGATTGGATTCCGCGTACACGCCCCATTATTTCAAGCTTCATACCGGCCGGAATAGTATCGATTCTAACATCACTAGAAGATGTCGGAGACGGACGCAGAGCGGCAGTTTGTGTCGTCACATACTCACCTTGCTCAACACGAAAACTATCTGGTGTTTTACCTACTTCATCCGCACGAGGCACAGAAACTAGCCGGAAAGAAGATTTGGTTTTTCCAGGACGCATAATTACTTTTTGTCCAGTCGATGGCGCTTTCCAATTAAGGCTTCGCCCATCACTTTCATCATCAAGAACGTCTTGCACTTTTTTTTCCAAGGCTTCTCGATCTTCCAATGCAATCAGCGGTGCCATCCCCATCATCATACTGCTGATCACGTAGGAACCTGCCGTTAAGCCCTGAATTGGCGCAATACCACCAGCAGCCCCCCTGCCTTGAAGCATACCATCAGCAGACGCCTGACAATACACATCTATTGGACGCGTTTCTAATGTCTCAACAGTATTCACACTTACTTCAAAAGAAGTCTGCACTGGTTGATTAACACTCGCGCACGCGCTCACACCAACAATGACAAAAGGTATGTAATAGTTGCGCATTTTCATTGTGTGCTATCTTCCAGACTGCTCTTTTCAAGTATTCATGTTGAAACTTGTTAGCAGGATTGATGCCAAACCTACAAGAAAAATCAAGGTTTGAACTGTAACTCGCAGGCGAACACAAATAAGCGTATTTTCTTAAGGCCTACAAAAACAGAGATTCCGGCAAAAACCCAACCACAGCACCCGACATACATGTCGCTAGCGTTCCAGCGATCAATGTCTTCCAAGCTAAGCTCAAGAAAGTTTCACGGCGTTCAGGTTCAACGATAGAAAGCCCGCCTATCAAAATTCCTATAGACCCAAAGTTAGCAAATCCGCAAATAGCGTGCGCTGTGATAATTCTAGACCGTTCACTTAATTCGGAATCTGGCACTTCAGCGAGATTAGCAAAAGCAATAAATTCTGTAAGTACCGTTTTAACGCCCATCAATGAGCCAGCTTTTTGAGCTTCCTCCCATGGAACACCAATCAGCCACATTAAAGGAGAGAATATCCATCCAAGCATACGCTGAATTGAGAGTTCTTCACCGTTTGGATGAAAGGGCAAAAAACCAAGAATACTATTTCCAAGGTGTAGTATTGCGAGGGCTGCTATCAGCATTGTTGTAATATTCATCACAATAGCAAGACCATCAGTCGCCCCCTTAGAAAATGCGTCCATAGTCGAAGAGTATTTAAAGTCTGGCTCGTGCGCTCTATCTTTTGTCGCTACAGTTTCTGGAACAATTACGAGAGCCAACGCAACTGCAGCTGGTGCCGCCATGAAGGATGCCGTAAGAAGCTGCGATAAGGGGTTTGCTATAACGTTCTCAAGAAAACTTACATAAATAACTAAGACCGAACCGGCTATTGTCGCAAAACCTGTCGTCATTAAGATAAATATTTCTGAGCGACTCATGCCTTTAAGGTAGGGCTTTACTAATACAGGTGCTTCGGTCATTCCCATAAATATATTGGCAGAAACAGCAAGACTTGTAGCACCGCCAAGCCCCATCGTTTTAGCAAAAATATAGGCAAAACCGCGTGTAATCGCACGCAAAATTCCCCAATGCCAAAGCATAGCCGACAAAGATGCAACAACGATGAGAAGAGGCAAAATCTGAAATACGAAGATCGGGGCAACAAAGCCTGAATCAGCTACAGGAAAGGAAGCATTATCACCTAAATATCCGTAAACAAATGATGTTCCCGCTAACGTCGCATCTTGCAACATCTGAATGACAACATTTGGCTCCCCACTATCTCCAAACGCGCTACTTTTTCCAAATACTTTTGGAAGGCCGAAAAACAACAAAGCAAACACGAACTGCAAACCAACAGCACCAAGCACTGTTTTCATGGGAAAAGCTGATCTTTTTTCTGAAATTGCCCATGCTATCGCGACAATCACCAAAATCCCAATAAGAGACCGTGCGTTATCCCATCCCCAATTCATCATACTCGAAACCACCACGCCTTAATTGAAAACTATTTCTATTGTATTTTTACAGTTTGACTATCTATATAAAACGATAGGGATCAAGCACTTGCGAATTACTTCTGTTGTCGTAGATCCAATTATAAGATTTCGAATACGAGAGTGCCCATAGGCCCCCATAATTAAGAGGTCAATGTTCCTGTCTATAACAGCCTCAGAAATTACAGTTGTGGGCTGCCCCTTGACGATTTCCGTTGAAACTTTCCCGCCAAGAACTTCTAGCTTCTCAGACGCCAACTTAACTTTGTTTGTTAATTCCTGATTGTCAGATGATGTGGCTGAAAGCAAATGACAGTCTAGACCTGTAAAAAGAGGGTTATTGCACACAAATTCAATGGCACGGTCAGCTGTTGGACCACCATCATAAGCAATCATAATTGCTTTTGGGATCTTAAAGTTTCGAGACGCAATCAAGATAGGCTTCTTAAAGGCGCGTACAATACGCTCGAGATTGGAACCCAGATGCATTTTGGCAAAATCAGCGGCTTCTCCCCGCTTACCTATGACAAGCAAGCCTGTATCTTTTTCCATATTCAATACAGTTTCAACAAGATCTCCATGCCGTAAACGCGTTTCAACCCCTTCTAAGCCTGCATTCATTATTCTTTCGCTAGCATCATCCAATATAGCGCGCCCCATAAGTTGAGCTAGCTTACTCCTTTGCGCATCTATTTCTGCGAGTTCACTCATCAAAGCTGTACGCGCGCCAAGTCCGATATTACCTGAAAGATTTGAGCTGCCTGTGGAAGAGTTTCGACCATCTAGAACATGCAAGGTTTCTAGCTCTGCATTTAAACACAAACTCGCCCAAGCAGCATAATCGCATACGCTGTGTGAATAAGCAGATCCATCAATCAATGCAACTAGCTTCATCGCCCTCGTCCTTTGGTATAGGTTCTTTTGCCCATCAATCTGCAGCAATTTTGTTTAATGGTCCAGCAAACCGTTAATTGCACCTGGTTTGTCATGAATTCCAAGGTTATCCACAATCGTTTCACTCGCTTTATTGAGACCACGCAATTCAACTTCTGCGCCCTCTCTTCGGAACTTCAGAACAACAGAATCTAAAGCTGAAACACTGGAAATATCCCAGATATGAGCGCGACTGACATCAATGACTACTTTCTCCAAAGCTTCTTTGAAATCAAACGCCGCCATAAAGTCCTCTACAGATGCAAAGAACAATTGCCCCTCAACTACATAGGAGCGTGTACGTCCATCTTCACTAAGACTTGAAGAAACACCAAATATTTGTGCAATCTTCCAAGCGAAAAATACACCGGAAAGCAATACTCCGACCAATACTCCAATGGCTAGATTATGGGTTGTAATCACCATTAAAACCGTCGCTAACATTACAATGCTGGAACTACGTGGATGGGATTTAAGATTCTTGATAGATGACCATGAAAATGTACCTATCGACACCATAATCATAATGGCAACCAAAGCAGGCATCGGTATTTGCCCAACCCAATCACCGAGCGCGACAATCAAAATAAGCAGAAACACTCCTGCCACGAAAGTGGATAAGCGCCCACGACCACCTGATTTCACATTGATCATAGATTGACCAATCATCGCACACCCAGCCATTCCACCAATGAAGCCGGTAAAGAAGTTTGCGATCCCTTGTCCAATACACTCTTGTTTTCGATCACTTGTTGTATCGGTAAGTTCATCAACAATGTTTTGCGTCATCAACGATTCCAATAATCCAACCGCAGCAACAGCAGCCGAATACGGCAGGATAATCTGTAGAGTGTCCAAATTAAACGGAACATTTGGAATAAAGAAAGTTGGTAAACTAGACGGCAACTCTCCCAGATCTGCAACAGTACGCACATCCAGACCCAAAACCATTGATAGGGCTGTTAGAACGATAATACAAACAAGAGGAGAAGGGATCGCTTTAGTAATATATGGAAAAAGATAAATTAGGGCCAGTCCCAATGCAACTAAGCCGTAAGTTAGAAACGGCATTTGTCCACCAAATGTACTAGGGTCAAGTTCTGGTATTTGAGCCATAAAAATCAAAATAGCTAAGGCATTCACAAAACCAGTCATCACCGATTTGGATACAAATCTCATGACGTATCCAAGACGCAAATACCCAGCAATTATTTGTATAATTCCTGCCAAAATAGTCGCCGCAAGTAGATAATCTAGGCCGTAATCTTTGACCAAATTAATCATCAAAACTGCGGTCGCAGCAGTCGCTGCTGAGATCATCCCCGGGCGCCCACCAACAAAGGCTGTTAAGACCGCAATTGAAAAAGAGGCATACAACCCAATTTTAGGATCAACACCTGCGATAAGTGAAAAAGCTATTGCTTCTGGAATAAGTGCAAGTGCCACGACTAATCCAGATAGCAAGTCACCTCTGACATTGCCAAACCATTCTGAGCGCAATCGATACAAAAGCTCTTGATTCACAGGCATTCTCCAAACCGCTAATGTACAGACTTCGTCTGCACCATTATTTTCTTGTTGTATTGGAATCGGTGTCTGACAGAGAAATCAACAAACGACTACCCCTATCCCTTAATAGACAGAGTCTGTGATGTATTTGCCCTCAGAAACAATCTTGTTTAGATTGGCACGTCCTAAAAAGAGGCAACACCGCTACGAATCGTCGTCAGGTTCTTCGCTTGGATTTTCCATAATCCGACGTAGGAAACCAGGTGTCACTGCAGACAACGGGTTAATTGAAACTCTCGCACGCTCCAAAGCACCGCGAACAGAATAAGTGACTGCAAACACTCCCTCACCTTGGCGCGATACAAACAAGTCTCCAATTATGGGTATTCCGCCAAGCGCTGAGTTGACTCCAAAAGATGGAACTACAACACCGTCCAAGCTTAAATTTCCACTATCTAATTCAAACCAACCGCGCGTCGTAAGTCCCATTGCTGGCCCAGATGCCCGAACTCCCGGGAGCTCAATTCTACCCTTTATAAAGCGAATTGGAGCTTGTATCTCGCTAAACATAACGCCGTCGCCGCTGAGAATATCGGTAAGCCCTCGCAAGCTAGCCAACGCAAAAATCTCAGCAAGAACCGGTGCGCCTTTTAATCGAACATTACGCATATTCATTTCCGCGGTACCAAGCTCTTTTCCCATCAACCCACTCATACTTAACGTACCGCCGGTAAGATACTCAGTCTTCAGAAGTGTTCGTAAGACATAGCCCGCATCATCAGACCTCAACTGAAATGCGATATCTTCACCATCTCTCTCAAAAGTAGCTTCCACACCTTTGCCACGGGCAATCGTCCCCGATACTAAGCCCCGTTGAAGTCGTTTTGGATTAAAGTCTAAAACAATCTTAGAATTGAGCAATTCAGCGTCATCGCGTAGTTTTAGTTTATCAACCGCGATATTAGCTGACACATTAACCCCCGGCCCTACACCTCCACCTTCGAGCTGAGTAAGTCCATCTATCCAAGGACTCGCATCAAAAAAGGGCCCCGAAACATTAATCTTTACATCGCCCTTAGTTGTCCTACTAAGATCTCCTCGCATATCCATTCTGTTTTCAGAGTAAATGCGTTCAATCGTGGCACGCTGTAACCCTTGATCGTCATTGAAATTTAACTCACCAGCAAGCTTCAATCCCTTAGCGACAATATCTCCTGTCAGAATCGACTCACCGTTTTTCGCTTTCCCATACCGTAGCTCACCTGAAGCAGGTATATACAGGGGCTTTACCCAGCCAATTTCAGATAAATTAAGAGCCGCTCCAGTAAAATCCACATGCATATCTATGCTGTCGAATTCACGTCCATCACCATAAGCTTCTAACTGAAGGTCAGCCTCTCCCTGCATAATGGAACGCGCTGCAATTCCTAGTGAATTTAAAAGATCAGGCGATACAATAGCATTTGCAATTAGGCTGGTACCTTTATCTGTATTCAATAATTGCTTCCAGATAAAGTCTGCAGGAGCCCCTCCGAAACGTCCAGCGCCTTTAATCTCTAAGCGTTCATTATCGAGTTTTACAGTTACATCCGATTTTTCTAACCCAAACCCAGAAGCAAGGTCTGGAACATTCGCATCCACAAACCCACCCGTTACATCAAAAGCAATATCTTCAGCTCTTGTTCCTTTTTTCATCGGGCGTTCGATAGAAATATCTAAACTACCAAATCCATTCATTTTCGAACAAGCAAGACCATATTCTGTGCATAGATTAAGGCGCGAACCTTCTAAGATCTGCATTAAAGCTTTCAAATCACCTTGACCTGTTGCTTTATATTGCGAAATCGCACCCGCAGGGTGGAAAGCAGGAAGGTTTACCGTCCCTTCAGACAATTCCCAACCACCAAACACTCCCGATTTTAAATCAACAGTCAGACTATTGCCGCGCAGACGCCCTGTACCTGATGCATTCTCTATCGGCGGCAGGTCTTCCAAGAAGGAAACTTTTGCTTCTTCAACCGTAAAATCCAAAGTTAGCAACTTATCCGGGACAATCTGTTTTGATGTCGTGCCCGGCGGAAAATCCATACTAAAGTTTAGAGATGTCGCTCGGCCAGACAATACATTGTCTATTGCCCAATCTCTTCCAACTGTCCCCAGTTTAACTGGCCAAAATTTAAATACTTCTTGGGCGGAAACACTTCCCTCACCTGTGGCATTAATCTCAACACCAATCCGGCTACCAAGTGACTTAGGTTCTTTGCCGATAGTCGCAGACAATTCAGGCTCTAAATAAATTCGTCCATTACCCAGGCCCTTAAAGTTTTTCAAACCACCAGACATAGTTTCGAGATCAACAGATAAATCGCCTGTATCAATCGCCCCTTTTACAAAAAAGGTGTCAATATCCCATGCTTGAGAAAACATAGGTTGAATATCCAACCACACTTTGTTTGCATCAATCTCAAAAGGAATTTTAGGATTTTTGGAGCCGTTAAAATAATCACTGACATTCGCCCAACCTGAAAATTCTCCTTTTAGATTTTCAGATTTCAAATTCAATTCAGTAAGGTCTATACGACGTTGTTTCATATCAAGAAGATATTCAAAACTAATTGAATCTAGTAGATATTCCGTTTCTCCAAAAACAATACCTCCATTCTCTCCAGCACCAGAGATTTGCGCTGTTAGAAGTCCATCTTTCTCATTTGCAGTCGCACCTATTTTAAGGTCAACAACGCCGTTATATTTCAACGGATAATCTTCTTCTGTAATTAAAGCCGCCAATCGTTCAGGGTCTGCGCCGCTAACTCCCAACTCAATTGAAAAATTCTCTATGATAGGATCAGAGAAAAAACGCATTTGCACAGCATTAGGTGCATCAACTCCAGACAAATCCCCAGACAAGTCCATGCCCAGCCCTGTAGCGTCTGCGGTCCAAATACCACTAACATCACTAATCTGCCAATTTAGTCCTGTCACACTATCTGTAAGTTTGATATCAAAGTTGACAAACTCAACAGCCTGAAAGGATTGAGAGTTTACATGCTCTCTAAGTTGAGGGATCCAATCTCGCCAGCCCAATACCAATTGTTTGTCAGATTTAGGCACACTTCCGCCATCATCCTCTGCAAACACATCGACATTCGGCGATACGATTTTCCAATTTCCTTGCTTGTCCCGATGCAAGCCAGTGTAGCCATCTTCTAACCTGAACTTTATAATGTTAAATTGACCACGCAACAGAGCAGCCGTTTCAAACCAGACAGCTCCCTTTTTTGCTTTCGCATCAATGTTATTGTCCGCAGTATACGTAGTTATTCCGCGGACCGTTGCTTCGATTCTCTTTTTATCGGGCGACCAAGCTAGCGCTAGAGATTGAATTTCAACAGGACTTCCGCCACGCGCATCAGAAAGCGCCGCCTCAACCTGAGGGCGCAAAATATTCATATCTAGTGGGCCTTTGGAAAGCCTCCATGCCAATAGGCCAGCTGCAACTATCGCCACAAGTACGACCAAAGCCAACAGCTCTAATATAAGCATTCTGATAGAAAATTTCATTTTTTACGCAACATTCTTAGGCTTGTACTCTTTATAGGGACTTCAAATACGGCTTTCATTGGGCGCGAAGACTCAATTTAACAGGTAATACAAGGGTATATCCATGAATGACGAAATAACTATAGGAGACATTGCTCCATCTTTCACTTTACCGACTAGCAAGGGACGCGATGTCTCACTTAAGGAATTTAAAGGCTGCTATCTCATTGTCTTCTTTTACCCTAAAGATAGCACCCCCGGCTGCACAACAGAAGCCGTTGAATTTTCTAATAGGCTGGACGATTTTAGTAAACTGAACACTAAAATCCTCGGCATCTCCAAGGACTCCCTAAAACGACACACCAATTTCATTGAAAAAAACACCCTAACTATTGAATTAGGTTCTGATGCGTCAGGCGATGTTTGTGAATCTTTTGGCGTTTGGAAAGAAAAGAAAAATTACGGTAAAACCTATATGGGTATAGAGCGCTCGACCTTCCTCATAGACACCAACGGTGTAATATTGAAAGTATGGCGTAAAGTAAGAGTTGCTGGGCATGTTGAAGCTGTTCTACAGGAAGTTTCAGCGCTAAATCACGATACTTAAAGAAAAACCAACCATTCGGCTTCAAAATTGCATAAAACTTCACATAGCAAATTATATCTTTTTCTAGGGATTTAGCTGAAATTAACGGTCTTCTGTTAAAAATACAGCTAATTTTTTCAAATTGGGCTTCGCTTGTTGCATTTTGTAAGCTATTCATAACTGTGTCGGAAACGACACGGTTTGGTGGGACCTAAAATCAGTAGCAAGAGTACGATTACAAATGGGCGGATTTTAATGGCGGACGAAGTTAAAGCTCGAGCCAGAGCGCTTTTTGATCGCGTATTTCCAGAACGGCAAATTTACCACCGCAGTGGTGGTTCAGTTCGGTATGTTTCGGTCACCCCTTTCCAGCAAGCTTTGTTTGCAGGTGGGGCCACTTTAGTTGCTGGCTGGTGCGTCTTCGCGACAGTCAACACACTTCTTCAAGGGCCGACAACCAAGTTTCAGACAAATGCTGATGAACGTAAGATAGCCAAAATCGAACGTTGGCTTCAAGCTTCACAAGCACGAGAAGCAGCTGCACTTTCGCTGCTCGAAGAAAAAACTATCGCATTTACCAATGCCACAACGGAATTCGAACGTCGACACGCAACACTGAAGACACTTCTAGGAGCCTTAAAAGGCGACGAAGTGAATGAAGAGCAACTAGCCTTAAAAGGCACTGGAGGAGGCGTTCTTCTAGATTCAACAATAGAAGAAGCTGACGCCCGCACATCTCGCCCTTCTGAAGGTGTAACAGCGAGTATTGAAGTTGCTGGATACCGCGCTCAAATTGATCATTTACGTGCCGAGCAAGCAGCCTTTCTTGATGGCGCTGAAGATAGTGCTGTTGAGCGCGCTGAACGTATGCGTGGTGTTTTGCGCCTCACTGGAGTTGGAGTTGCACGCGTTGTAGATCAATCTAACACATTTGCCGGTGGCCCACTTATAGAAGTTGAACCAACAAGCTTTTCTTCCGTTGGTCTAAACGGAGATGGCGAAGATTTCTCGATACGTGTGCGTGAAGTTAAGACAAGACTTGAAGAAGCAAAGTTCTTTGAAGACCTTATTAACGCTATGCCTCTTGGAGCACCAGTGGGTGTTACCTATCGAGAAACTTCAGGGTATGGATTAAGAACAGACCCATTCAACGGACGAGTCGCTTGGCATGACGGACTTGATATGGGAGCATTTAGAAATGCGCCCGTTACTACCACAGCCCCTGGTAAAGTCATATTCGCAGGTTTAAAATCAGGTTATGGTCGCGCTGTAGAAGTAGATCACGGCTATGGCTTTATTACACGATACGGGCACCTCGCCAGTATCAGCGTAAAAAAAGGTGACACCGTCACATTAGGTCAAAAAGTTGGTGGTATGGGTACAACAGGGCGATCGACAGGTGTACACCTTCACTATGAAGTACACTTCCGCGGCAAATCATATGATCCAATTAATTTTCTAAGGGCCGGAAAACATGTTCACCAAGGGTAAAACACCAGACAATACGACACCTGTCGGCGCTAAACAAAATGTTCAGCCGCCTACAACACCAGAGCCTCTTAAACGCCCTGTCTCCTCTTCACCAAACAGAGCAGCACCCTCAATTATAAGTGCTGATGTGAAGATGAAAGGCTCAATAGTATCCCAAGGTGAAGTCCAAGTTGACGGAAACATTGAAGGTGATATCCGCGCCTCCTCTCTAACAATCGGCAATACCGGCGCAGTTACGGGTGAAGTCGTTGCAGAAACAGTTATCGTACGCGGCTCTGTTAAGGGGCAAGTACGTGGAAAGAAAGTTCAACTTTGCACAGGTGCGAAAGTTGAAGGCGATATTACTCATGCGTCTCTCTCTATTGAACCAAACGCAATCTTTGAAGGCCAAGTAAGACACTCACAAGATCCCTTAAGTGATGCCCCACGTGCGCCTGCTACTGCTCCTCAAACTCCATCCTCGAGTCAGCCACCAATTTCATAATAACTCGTTCTACAAACTAATCTTTTAATGGCACCACAGGCAAAAGCTTGTGGTGCCATTTTTTATTCCTCTCCAACTTCAAATACTTTTCAGCAGATTATCCAGCGTTTTGCATCCTCTCCCACGACCATGCGGGAGATATACAAATTGGTCACACCTTTTCGACCAACCTATATTTTACAAAAAATAATCTACAATGCACTTGCTTTACTTATATAGCTGATTATTGCTGCATAATTATCACACACACATATTAATCTATATCAAAATATACCAATCAACCTAACCTGATAAATAAAATTGGTTGACAACAAGGTGGGTCCAATAAAAGTGACGGCTGAGCAAAAAAAAACATACCAGCTCTGATTCATAGATCTTTGGGAGAGGTCACTCTATGACACACCGATTGAAACAACTTAATAATTCTAAAACCATCATGAAAGCAGCTCTACTTAGTTCAGCCGCTTTTACTCTAATAGCGCCGTCTCTATCTCAAGCTGCAGCACAAAATGCTTCAGAGAGTTCCGAAGATTCCCGTAAACTTGAGACAATTGTCATAACTGGATCACGTGCAACTATTCAGGACGCTATAGATCTAAAAAGAACGTCAACTATGGTTGTAGATGGTTTATCTGCAAACGATATTGGTGAGTTGCCAGCTCTATCAATCGGTGAAGCCTTAGAATCTATTACAGGTGCAGCCTCTCACCGTGAAAACGGTGGCGCTACAGAAATCTCAATCAGAGGCTTGGGTCCCTATCTTAGCTCGACAACATTCAATGGACGCGAGGCAAGCAACGGATCCGGCGACCGATCAGTTAACTTTTCTCAGTTTCCTTCTGAGCTGATGAACAAACTGCTTATCTACAAGACTCAAGATGCCAGCCTCATAGAAGGTGCTGTTGCTGGGCAAATTGCATTGGAAACTTTAAAGCCACTTGACTACAAAAAACGCCGTTTCCAATTCGACCTTAAAGGCAATTACAACCCTGACCAACAAGATATCGCTAGCTCAATGGCAGGCGATATTGGTCACCGCTTTACAGCTAGCTATGTTGATCAATTTGATGCAGGTGGATTGGGATTATTTGGGCTTTCTTTGGGAGGACAAATCAGCGATATCTCACAACCTGAGCAAGAGCAGAACTCATCTAGCCCTTCTGGAACATCAATATACGCTTGTCTAATAGATCCAACGAACAACAGTACTGGATATTACGGCCGTAGCAGCGCTGACTGTGAAGACAATATCACTAGTGGTCTTCCGGACAACCTAGGTTACCAAACAGAAATTGACCCCAATACTGGACTAGCAATTGACCACGGGATTCCTTACGCATTCGCAAGCAGCTCGCGTTCCTTCCGTCAGAATGACACACATGACACACGTGACTCATTGTTCACCGCACTTCAATGGCAACCAAATGATCGTATAGATATCAACTTGGATCTACAATGGTCCGAGCGCATCCAATCAGAAGATCGCTATATTCTCAATTTTTCGAATATGAAGCGCAATACAGTCGGCGTCACCCTACCTTCTTTAGTCGTAAGCGACACAGGTGTAGTCTCCAACTGGTCAGGACAAACCTTCATTGAAAGCAATGGAGAAATGTACGAACGCGCGGAGGAATATTTCGGTGGTGGACTATCTGCAAAATTTGAAATCACGGACAATCTACGTGCAAGTACAGATATATCGTTCTCAGAGACAAAACGTACGGAACTTCAAGTCTCCTTGCGCACCTCATCAGGTGCACGCCAACTAATCAATTGGAACCGTGAAAACTCACTTATTGATCAATACACCATTACCAATTTTGACGTGACTGATCCATCTAACTTCTACAATGACATCTATGCTCGTATCGACAACGATGTTGATCGCAAAAATACAAATGATGCCATCCGTGTTGATTTTGATTATGACGTCGGATTGGGTCCAATAAACAATTTGGATTTTGGAATACGTTTCTCTGAGCTTGGATACAAGGATATAGCAGCTGGCGGTACAACAGCGAACGGTAGCCGCGTCCAATATGACCTCGTAGATAGCGATCCTTCAGCGGCTGCTTGTGCTGTTCGCTTTGCTGAAGGCGGATTTCTTGAATCAGCCCGCAGCGGAGACCTCTTAACAAATGTTTCCTCAACCGGAACCATTATTGGGTCGGCAAATAGCTGGGCTACGTTTGACAACGCATGCCTCACTTCAGCAATTTTAGCTGCAAACGGCATTTCTTCACTCACATACCCAACATTAACTGAAGAAAACTCTGATACGTCTGACGTGACAGAAAAAACAACTGCCGCCTACATAATGGCAAACTATGAATCTCAATTGGCTGGTAAAGCTGTTCGAGGTAATTTCGGTGTTCGCGCAGTAAACACAGAAGTAGAATCTATTGGGTACCGGAATGGTTTCAATATTGAAACCGATACAAACGGAAACATCACATTGGTTCCAACTGCAGGTGTTGAAAAAGTGTCAGCAAACGCAGATTACGTAGAATTCCTACCAAGTTTCAACGCCGTTATAGATCTAAGCGACGATGTTATACTTCGCGGTGGGATATACCGTGGACTATCTCGTGCAAACCCAAGTGATATGAACTATGCAAGATCATTCACCGCAAACAACGACGACACTATAACAGATCCAAACGAACTTATTTCTGGGGTGAACGCGTCTGGAAACCCAGATTC
The DNA here is from genome assembly GCA_964351655.1 of uncultured Hyphomonadaceae bacterium. GTDB lineage: Bacteria > Pseudomonadota > Alphaproteobacteria > Caulobacterales > Hyphomonadaceae > Hirschia. Next base: position 17,587 of record CAYGPD010000010.1, read on the forward strand.
TCAACCTTTGACATCTTGGAACTTCGATGTGTCCGCTGAATGGTATCCAAATGAGGACTCCATATTATCAGCAGCAGTTTACTTTAAACGTTTCAAAGGCGGCTTTGAGCGCGTCGTTGCAAATGAAACATATGTTATAGATGGACAGTCTATAACAATCCCAGTTGTGTTGACACAAACAAATGAAGACACAAGTGATCTAATGGGTATTGAGCTCACTGCTTCTCACAACTTCTCCTACCTACCCGGCCTTCTAAGTGGTTTGGGAGCAAAACTTAGCTACAACTATGCGGAATCTGACTTTGAATTCGAAGACAGTCTTTATGGTGACTTAGGTTACACTGATGAAAATGGAAATTTTGTTCAGACAAATATTGGGATAATTCCTCCTGGAAATATTCCTGGTTTCTCAGAAAATGTTTTCTCAGGACAAGTTTACTATCAAATCGGCAACTTTGATTCATCTCTAATCTACAAGTTCCGTAGTGACTATTTCCAACCCTACACAGGAGATGGCACACGTCTACGCTTTGTTGGTGATGTAGGTGTATGGGAAGCACGCGCCTCCTATAAAATGACAGACAACTTCTCAGTTTACGTAGAAGGTTTGAACCTTTTTGAAGATGCTCCAAAAGAACAATACTACTTCACAAGCGACAACTTGGGAGAAGTAAACGTATATGGCCCTCGGATATTCTTTGGAATAAAAGCTAAATTCTAAACCTATAAAAGCCCCGCTTTTCTTCATTGAAAAGCGGGGCTTTTTTATCTAAACTCTATTCTAAAATCTTACTTAAAGCCTGATAGAACAGTCTTTCCAATAGCTTTGCCACTATCTTGCAATTCATGCGCAGCTTGCAGATTGGCAACACTCATTTCTCCCCCCAAATTATTCACCGTAGAAATTAGAGTGTCTTCATCTAAAAGTTCAGCCAAGCGGTTTAGCAATTTGTGCTGCTCATTCATATCTTCAGTTTCAAACATAGACCGCGTAAACATGAACTCCCAACTTACAGAAAGAGCTTTCTGTTTCAGCGGAACAATATCTAACGTTTGGGGATCATCAATTAAAGCAATATGTCCACGCGGCTTTATCAGCTTTACGATAGAATTAAAATGAACTGCTGTTTGTGTTAGAGCCGCAACATATCGCGGTGAAATGCCTAATTTAGATATTTCTGCATCCAAAGGGTTATTGTGATTAATGACATGGTCGGCACCCATCTTTTTCACCCACTCTACCGTGTCCGACCTAGACGCAGTTGCTATAACAGTCAATCGTGTCAACTTCTTAGCTAACTGTATCAAAATAGACCCCACTCCGCCGGCACCACCGACCACAAGAATGGCATCTCCACAACCTCCTCCTTCTGTTACCCCGAAGCTTTCGAACAACAATTCCCACGCTGTAATCGTTGTTAACGGCATACCTGCAGCCTCCGCAAACCCCAATTTTTTGGGTTTACGCCCTACGATGCGCTCATCTACGGCTTGCAAAGCTGCATTTGATCCTTGCCTAGTAATATCTCCGGCATAAAAAACTTCATCGCCTACTTTAAAGTAGGTTACACCTGATCCCACTTCCTTAACTATTCCCGCCGCATCAAAACCAAGAATCCGCGCGCCATTCTCAGGCTGAGCATTTTTCCTCACCTTAATATCAACAGGATTGACCGAGACACCACGCACTTCCACAAGTATGTCACGTGACTTTAATTGCGGTTTTTCAGCTTCAAACTCCATCATCACATTGGCATCAGATACCGGTCCAGCTGCTTTATATCCTATGGCTCTCATCCAAAACACTCCTAAATCTCTCCCCATATAATTGGGGCGCACATTGTCGTGATGCAGCGGTTTTACGAGCCGCGCGTAATTGTAAGTTAAGTTCTTCTCGTCTATATTCCAGTTCATGAAAATGTTTAGTCGCATATTCCTTTTATTCGCTGCGGTGATATTTACTGCCAGCCCAGTCATGGCATGCTGCCTGACGGGACATGCGAATTTTGCGACATCATCGACGCCCTCAGACTTAGAAAACTGCCACGACACTATGGATCATAGTGGAATGGTGGATCAGTCGGAGTCCACTAATTCAACAGGTACATCATATCAGTGTGAAGGTTGCGCAGATTGTGATGCGACCTTTGTTCAAGAAAATGCTTTTCAGAGCATTTCATTTGATAGTTCTCAGCATTTATTTAAAACGTTCCCGATTTATGCTGCAAACATTAGACTAAACATTCCCAAACGCACTATTTTTACGACAGGGCCACCCAAAAGTTCGCCTATACACGCCTCAACCCCTTTCGTACTGAAACAGCGCCTCCTTATTTGATCTAATGCAAACTTTTGCGTCCATTCCCTATGGGTTTTGGACCATTCTCGTTTGTCATGTTCAAATATCGAGGTTTAAATGTACCCTTCCCAAAAACTAATTATTCTTGCTTGTGTAGCCCTATCTGTAAATTTCACCGGATATGCTCAGACCTTTGAAGAGCTTGAAGCAACATTAAAAAAACACCCTTCGCTTGAAGCTTTGGATCTGCAATCATCAAGTATGCAAGATCTCTCGATCGCTGCAATGGCTTTGCCTGACCCAGTTGTTTCTATAGGGATAAATAACTTCCCCGTGTTTGATCCCTCATTTACTACCTATCTGCCCACGCACAAATCTCTTAGCGTTCAACAAAAGTTCACGCCGCACACAGGGCGCCAAGCCAGAGCAAAAGCTGCAAGTATTCAGTCAATCCAACTAAACGCGATAAGAGACCAACGTTTAGCTGCACTCACAGCCCAACTACAAATTAGCCTCATAGAAAAGAAACGTATCCAGATCCAAGCTGCTTTCGCCAACGAGCGTGACTCCAAATACACAGAACTCGTTGATGTTGTGGAGACAGAAATAGACGCTGGACGTCCTGCACTATTCAGGCTTGCTGAAATCGAAGCTGAACGCGCTGATGTAGCACGGGAACTTGTCGAGTTACAAAATCAAACAGATGGCATCAATGCTTCACTCATTGAACTTATTGGATTTATTCCCGATACACCACCACCGCCTCAACTACATAGTGAATGGAATGGAGATATTGCCCAATTTCATGCAGTGCGAGTGCAGCAAACTGAAATCTCTCTGAAAGATGCAGGAATTGAAGAAGCAAAATCCGAGTGGAAGCCAGAATGGGGCGCGCAACTTACCTATCAGCAACGTGAATCTGGTGCGAATTTTAATGGCGACGACTGGGTATCCGGAGTTGTTACATTTTCAGTACCCATTTGGGCACACAAAAAGCAAGAGCCTAAACTAAGAGCAGCGAGCGCTGCTCACGATGCTGCACAGCTAAACTACAGAAACGCCGCACGCGTATCTTCTGCTCAATATTCAACACTATCTGCAAACAAACGAGCCGCTCAAAAACATATAGATATTTTACAGCAGAAATCTCAAGCTATTCAAAATAAAATAGAAGCTCAAATGACAATCTATGAATCCGGTACAGGTGACTATGCTCCAATTATAGATGGAGAAATTGCCATCCTTAAACTCCGTTCAGAAATAGCTGCTCAATCTGCACGCATAGACATTTCAACTGCACAACTTAATGCTCTCACGGTGCAATCATGATCCATATCAAACCCATATCCGCAGCCTTATTGGCACTCATCTTTTATGCGTCGGACCAAACTTTAACGCACGTCTCTTGGGGGGCAGCAAATGCGCAAACTGCTCAACCGAATACAGAAGAAGCTGAAAAATACACCTGCCCTATGCATCCCCACTATATCTCAACGGATAGCGACGGCACATGCCCAATATGCGGCATGAACCTCGTTCCAACTTCAAGTTCATCCGATGAAATCACTCGTGATGGATCAATAATTGTAGCGCCTGAAATGATCCAAACAATGGGTGTACGTACAACTCCCGTAACTATCAAAAATTTTGGCAAGACACTTAGGGCTTTTGGAACGATAGAAACAAACGAACGTCTTGAAAATGCAACTGTTTCACGGCTAGAAGGATGGATAGAAGACTTACGCGTGAGAGCTGAAGGTGATACCGTTCGTAGTGGTGCATTACTATATCGTGTATACAGTCCGGATCTAATTTCAGCTCAAAAAGATTATCTAAATTCCCTCAATATAGGCAACGACAACCGTATAGCGGCAGTACGCCAACGCCTTCGCTCGTTGGGGATGCAAAACGCGGCTATTGATAGCCTCACTCAAACGCAAAAAGTACTTGAGCGCGTTCCCGTATATGCTGAATCCAGCGGTACTGTTTCAAAATTAGAAGTACGCGAGGGAGACTATATAAAGCCTGGTTCAAAAATCCTGCGTTTGCAATCCTATGCTGATGTTTGGATCATAGCTCGGATCCCTGAAGCGGAATTGTCCTTGATAGACACCGGACTTCCCGTACATCTTAATTTTCCAAGTGCCCCTAACGCATCAAGTGAAGGGCGTATCAATTATGTTTACCCCACAATAGACCCCAAAACTCGAACCGGTGAATTACGCATTGAAGTTGATAATGGCGCAGGCTTTCTACGTCCCGGCGCATATGCAGATATAACAATGTATCTTGAAAAACAGGATAGATTGTCCGTCCCTACTGAGGCCATCCTTAAAGATAGCCATGGCGCACATGTCATAACCGCTTTAGGAGGAGGTCGCTTTGCAAGCCGCAAAATTGATACAGGAATTAGTGCTCAAGGCTATACTGAGATTTTGTCGGGATTAAATCCAAATGAAACCGTTGTATCAAGTGGTCAGTTCATGCTCGACAGTGAAGCAAACCTTCAAGAAGGCTTCTCTAAATTAAACGCGCCGATCGCTGCATCAGCAGACCCCACAACACCGCTTTCGGAATTGCCGATTGATGCCGACACTTTAGTACAACTCGACCACCTCACAGACATGTCGCTTTATTTCCATGAAGCATTGACTGACGGATACAAAATTGACCCCTATTTTGTAGATCCGGCCATAAATGTCGCCGACACTCTCAAGGTTCGATTCGCTAATACTAAACTAAAGCCAATTTTAGAAAATTCTATTCTCGCCCTTAAAGGTGCTAAAGTAGCAAGAGAAGGCAATGGACTAGCATCTAACCTCGCGCGCCTTACAGAGGTTCTCAGTCCTTGGTTGTTAGAAGGTTCGCCCATTCACTATCGCGATGCCGGTCTTACTCTCTTCCAAGATGATATATCCCAGAGACTATGGTTGCAGGAGGGTACGCAAGCACACAATCCCTATGGAAACGGGAAATCCACTTCCATAGCGTGGCCAGATCCAATGGAAAGCATTGATCCACCTGATTATGAGCTACGTAAGAGCAGCCCACATGCTGGACATAGGTAGGAGTGCACCATGTCAAACGAATATTCAACAGATATGACGGGGCATGACCCAACTAAGTCATTCATTGCCAGTGTAATTTCTTGGTCAATTTCCAATCAAATTATTGTTCTTGCGTTAAGCATTGCGTTGGGCGTTGCTGGTTGGTTCGCAGTACGCGCTACACCGCTAGATGCGGTCCCAGACCTTACAGATACACAAGTCATTATCCGCACAGATTTTCCTGGCCAAAGCCCGCAAATAGTAGAAGATCTCGTTACCTATCCACTTTCAACCAACCTTTTGGGTTTACCAAAAACCAAAGATGTGCGCGGTTCATCTATGTTCGGCACGAGCTTTGTCTATGTCATTTTTGAAGACGGTGTTGATCTATATTGGGCACGCTCTCGGGTACTTGAAGCGCTCTCTAGGCTTGGTTCTCAATTGCCAGAAGGTGTTGTTCCTCAAATGGGACCAGACGCAACAGGTGTCGGTTGGGTCTATCAATATGCACTTGTCGACAAAACAGGAACAACAGATCTTGCAGAACTTCGCTCGTTGCAAGACTGGTTCTTAAAATTAGAACTATCAGGCGTGGATGGTGTAGCAGAAGTTGCCTCTGTAGGTGGTTTCGAGCGCGAGTATCAGGTTCTTATCGACCCCAACCTTTTACGTTCCTATAACATTCCCTTGAAACGCGTCGCGGAGGCAATTCGTGCAGCGTCCAGTGAAGTCGGTGGACGGGTCCTAGAACAAGCCGAAACTGAATTTGTCATCCGTTCCTCTGGCTATGTCGAAAAGAAAGCTGATTTAGAGCAAGTCGTCCTTTATTCTAGTGATGGTACGCCCGTCCTTCTCTCAGCTGTTGGACGCATTGTAGAAGGTCCGGCCCTAAGGCGCGGAATTGTGGAACTAAATGGCGAAGGTGAAACCGTCGCCGGCGTCATTGTTATGCGTGACGGAGAGAACGCTTTAACAGTAATCCAACGCGTAAAAGATAAACTCGACCAGCTCCAAGCTGGCCTTCCAGACGGCGTTGAAATTGAAACTGTATACGACCGTACTTCGCTTATTTCTGGTTCCGTCGATTATCTTCAGAAGAAACTTTTGGAAGAGGGTTTAGCTGTTACGTTTGTAATTTTGATTTTTTTGCTTCATGTGCGCTCCTCTCTTGTAGCTGTGATTACTCTACCGCTAGGCGTCCTTGGTGCATTTATTCTAATGTCGTGGCAGGGGGTGACTGCAAACATTATGAGCCTTGGTGGAATAGCCATTGCTATTGGCGCAATGGTCGATGCATCCATTGTACTCGTTGAGAATGCAAGCCGAAAACTGTCCGATTTTTCACAAAAACCTACCAAGAAACAACATAGAGAAGCTTTAATCCATTCGGCACAAGAAGTCGGTCCTGGAATATTCTTTTCACTGCTAATTATCACTGTTTCATTTCTTCCAGTTTTCGCTCTAACAGGAGAGAGTTATCGACTATTTAGCCCATTAGCCTTCACCAAAACCTACGCAATGGCATTTGCGGCAATCCTCTCAATTACTCTTGTCCCCGTGTTAATGCTGCACCTCATGAGAGGAAAATTCGCGAAAGAAGAGGCGAACCCTCTTAATGCATTTTTTGTTTGGGCTTACAAACCAATATTGCATACAGCACTGCGTTTTAAATGGGTTACAGTTACACTTGCACTTTTGGCAACAGGAAGCGTTTTAGTACCCCTTCAACGTCTAGGATCTGAATTTATGCCAGCGCTTTATGAAGGTGAATTACTTTACATGCCCACCACTCTACCTGGTGTTTCCTCGACCAAAATTCGTGAAATCTTGGGGCAAACCAATCGTGTTATAAAAACCGTTCCTGAAGTTGAACGCGTATTTGGAAAAGCAGGTCGCGCTGAAACTGCAACCGACCCCGCACCACTCTCTATGATAGAAACATGGATTAAACTAAAGCCGCCCTCTCAATGGCGCTCCGGTATGAAAGTTGACGATATTATCGCAGAACTCAACAGTAAGCTCCAAATGCCGGGCCTCATAAATTCTTGGGGATACCCCATCAAAATCAGAATGGATATGGTCTCAACGGGGGTCCGCACACCTATAGGCATTAAAGTTACAGGAGACAGCCTGCTGGAAATTGAACGTATTGCCCGCGATATAGAAACGACTGTTTCAAACATATCAGGCACACGTTCAGCTTTTGCCGACCGCGTCTTAGGTGGTAAGTATCTTGAAATTACACCTGACCGTTCCGAACTTGCGCGGCGCAATATCGACATGGGTGTATTTCAAACTGTCATTCAAACTGCCCTCGGCGGTACGCAGTTGGCTCAATCCGTAGAAGGACGTGAGCGCTACAACATAATATTGCGCTATGATCGGCCTTTTCGTGAAAGCCCAGATGATTTGGAGAATATCTTAGTACCCACTCCTGAGGGGGCTCATATACCATTAGTAGAACTTGCTTCAATTGCCTATACTGAAGGCCCCCCGATGATCAGATCAGAAAATGCTCGCCTTACAGGTTGGGTGTTTGTTGACATCGCTGAAAGAGATATTGGGAGTTACGTAGCCGAAGCCCAAAAAGCCGTTTCCGATTCAGTTCCCCTACCTGCTGGCTACGCAGTGTCCTTTTCAGGCCAATACAAACAGATGTTGGAAGCGGCAGAACGATTAAAAATCGCAATACCGTCAGCAATTGGTCTAATCTTCATATTGCTTATGCTGCACTTTGGGCGTTTGGACCGTACCATTATAATAATGCTGTCACTTCCATTTGGTTTAATCGGTGGATTGTGGGCAATCTGGCTTGCTGGATACAATTTATCAGTCGCTGTCGCTGTCGGATTTATCGCGTTGGGCGGAATCGCTGTTGAAACAGCCGTGGTGATGCTTTTGTACATCGACGCCGAGGTGCGCCGCACATCACCTCAAACACGCCCCCAACTCTATGATGCCATCACACACGGCGCAGCGATGCGTGTTCGCCCAAAACTCATGACCGTCACAACGATCTTCGTCGGACTCGCCCCAATCTTCATCACTGAGGGTTTGGGGTCAGATGTCATGCGCCGTATCGCATTACCCATGCTGGGGGGAATGACATCTACTCTCATTCTTACATTGATCGTCATTCCAGCCGTTTATTACATTTGGGTTGGAAGACACTTTAAAACCACAACACCAATTACCAAAATACGTTCCCAAATATCCATTCCAACCGGAGATTAGCCATAATGAATTACCTTACACCCATTTTTTTGGGCTCGCTTTCTTTAGCTATTGCAGCATGCAGCAAGCCTGAGCAAGAGCACCCAATAACCACTTCTCCTTCTGAAGAAGTACAGAGTACCTCCACACACGATGCACATATGAACCACGAAGAAAGCACATCACAAGCAGCCATAGGGCACGCAACCGGCAAAGTGGAATCTATTGGTCCCAATGGAGACTTTATAGTTATCGACCACAGCCCAATTCCTGAAATTGGTATGGGCGCAATGACAATGGGTTTTGACATCCAAGGCAAAGTTGACCTGTCAAACTTCACATCAGGAAACAAAGTATCATTCATGGTAAAAAAAGGACGCGATAACAGTTATCGTATTACAGATATTTGTAACACTGAAACTCAAGGCGATGATTGCCTAACTGCATCTATGAAACACTAATTTTTCTAATTTATTCAAAGTATTGAACAAATGATCAATTCAGCACTATCATTGTTAAAGTTACTCCACCAACTATAACTCAACTATCAGTCAACTTACCTTATGATAGAGACTGAATAGCTTCTAGTCTCCCCTGTCGGCAGCAATTATATTGTTGCCGGCAACTCTTCAAAATATCTTGGTATATTGTTTTAACGATTGAATTTGTTGTTAAATTCGTTACCCGTTATAGACATGACCAATTCAAACCTTTCTTCCGCAGAGTTTAAATCTCATCTTTTTGCCAAGATTAATGGCAAAACTAAACCTGTGGGTTCTTTGGGAAAAATAGAAAAGCTCGCAAAACAGATTGCTATAAGTCAGCACACTTTATCTCCTGTAATGAACGCATGCAGACTGACAATTTTTGCTGGTGATCATGGGATGGCAAATGCAGGGGTTTCTGCTTTTCCTCAAATTGTTACCCAACAGATGGTCCTGAATTTCCTGTCAGGTGGTGCTGCGGCGAATGTTTTCGCCCGTTCAAATAATGTTAAAATTCAAGTTGTTGATGCAGGCGTAGCAGGTGATCCAATTAATCACCCTCACCTCATTTCGCATCGGATAGCCTCCGGTACAAAAAACGCAATCACTGAGTCTGCAATGACCAAAGAGCAGGCACAGCGTGCTATAGTGTTTGGAAAAAACATTGGAAACAATGAAAACTTCCAAGCTGAATGCTTTGGAGAAATGGGGATCGGAAACACCTCATCTGCCACACTAATTGCCCACAAAATTCTTGGATTATCACTCGATACACTAACGGGCAGAGGCACAGGTCTTGATGATGCTGGGCTGGCGCGCAAACGCGACTTATTAAAACAAGCAGCAAACCGAACAACCGAACACTTATCACCAATGGTCGCATTGCAAGAATATGGTGGTTTTGAAATCGCAATGATGGTGGGAGCGATGATTGGCGCGGCTGAATCTGAAAAAATCGTTATAGTTGATGGGTTTATCGCAACATCTGCGGCCCTCATAGCGCAACAAATCTCTCCCGCTATAAAACAAAACCTTGTATTTGCTCACGTTTCTGAGGAACAAGGCCATATCGCATTGCTAGACGCAATCGGCGCTAAGCCATTGTTAAATCTAGAAATGAGACTTGGTGAAGGCACAGGCGCGCTGCTCGCATGGCCTCTCGTGAAAGCCGCCGCTGCTATGCTAAATGAAATGGCAAGTTTTGAAAGTGCAAGCGTAAGCAATATTACATGACTAGCGCTATTCGCAATGAAATCAGCGTTTTTTTACTCGCTGTACAGTTCCTGACTAGGTTAAGCTTGCCCTCTGATATTGGCTTCACCCCCACCAGACTAGCGTCTGCTCCCGCCTACTTCCCTCTTGTTGGTCTACTGATAGGTGCCTGCATAGCCGGTACTTATGGTCTACTATCTACAGTCTTCTCAACGCCTATTTCTATCTTGATATCGACTGGAATTTCTCTCGCACTAACAGGTGCATTTCACGAAGATGGATTAGCAGATACATTCGACGGTATTGGCGGAGGTCATACCAAAGACAAATCATTGGAGATAATGAAGGATAGCCGTTTGGGCACCTATGGAAGTTGCGCACTCATTCTCGCGCTCCTTATAAAAATCGCTGCGCTAATTGAACTTGGATCATCACTCATTGTTCCAGTTCTTATATTTGCTCACGGGCTTTCAAGGTTATCTAGCGTATTGGTCATCGCTTCCAGCCGATATGTTCGTGCTGAAGGAACTGGAAAACCTACTGCGACTGGCATTACAATTTTCAGACTAATATTTGCATTAGGCGTGGGTAGCGCCAGCATAGCAATATTCTCAATTTTCGTATCCATATCCGTCACCCTGTTTGCTTTGCTAGGATTGTTGATTGGTCATGTCATTGCTAGAATGATGTTTGAAAAGAAACTCGGAGGCTACACTGGCGACACTCTTGGAGCAGTTCAGCAATTTAGTGAGATTGGTATATATTTGGGTATCCTCGCATGCCTATAACATTGATGCGCCACACGACCCCAAATGTGTCCACACAAATATGCTACGGCAAAACCGACATTGCCCTCGCTGCGACGTTTGAATCAGAAGCAGCAGCTGCTTACAAAGCACTCCCTTCCATAGACGCTATTGTCACTAGCCCACTTTCCAGATGCCGAAGGCTTGCTGACTACATCTCGGCGCAAACCAGAGTACAAATTTCAATTGATGATCGTTTTCAAGAAATGGACTTTGGAAATTGGGAAATGACACCTTGGAGTGACGTTCCTCGAGACGAACTAGATATTTGGGCAGACAATTTCCTCCATGCCAAACCACATGGAGGTGAAAGTGTTGACCAATTGCGCCAACGCGTTCGACAAGGAATTTTCGAACTACAACATGAAAACTCTCACATACTTATAATCACTCATTCTGGCGTTATAAGAGCCGCCTTCTCTACAGGCGATACTATTGCTGACTTTGACACACGCATTGATTTTGGTATGTCCACATCCCTAATTCAAACCTCAGCCGCTAACCGTTAAATTTGGAATTTTGTTATGAGCAATTCGGACGCACACAAAGACAAAATGAAGGCCCTTCAAACGGAGCAACGCAAGAAAACGTCCGAAGCGACAGATCCAGATCGGGGTCTCGTGCTCATTCATACCGGAAACGGTAAAGGAAAATCGAGTTCCGCGTTTGGCGTGATTGCTCGCGCGCTCGGCTGGAGTAAGAAAGTTGGAGTCGTTCAGTTCATCAAAGGAAAATGGATTACTGGTGAACGACAATTCTTTGCCAAATTTGGAGATCAATTGCATTGGCATACAATGGGCGAAGGTTTTACATGGGATACCCAAGATAAAGAACGAGATATTGCAGCGGCCCAAGCTGCATTCAACCGCGCTATCGAGATGATGAAAAGTGGCGATTATGATCTTGTCGTGCTGGATGAAATTAATATCGCTATGCGTTACGAATATCTCAGCGTGGAGCAAGTCCTTGAAGGTCTAAAATCTCGCTCCGACAAAACCAGTGTCATTCTAACCGGACGCGATGCTAAGCAAGAGCTTTGCGACTATGCAGACCTTGTCACTGAAATGCGTGAAGTTAAACACCCTTTCCAGTCCGGCATTAAAGCTCAACGCGGAATCGATTTTTAAAGACCCGCCAAAAGCCTGTAATTGACACGTCTTCGCAATTGCAGCATACCCGCGCCTAGATGGTGCTTTCAATGGAAAGCTAAGAGGGAAGTCGGTGTAAATCCGACACTATACCCGTAACTGTTAGCGAGAAGCTGACGGCCAGAATGTCACTGAGGTTTTTCCTCGGGAAGACGGCCCGAAGTGTAGATACGCAAGTCAGGAAACCTGCCATCGCGTCGTTCGTCTGTAGCCCGGGAATAGGCATATGGTACGGAAGAGCATGCCTCTTCTTTGTAACGATAAAAATAGCTTGGTCGCCTGCATTCATTCGAGTGGAGCCCATAATATCGTTATAGAAAATGCAGCATCAGGCGACGGTGCATTTTGGAAAAAAATTATGATCTATAAAACAGCCCTCCTCGGTGCCGTCGCATTAGCATGTCTACCATCTGCATTTGCAGATGACACAACTAGTGATGAAGTTACGAAAACACTTAGCCCCATAATTATCGAAAGCTCTCGTTTAAACCAAACCCTTACAGAAATCGGTAGCAGTGTTGACGTCATTACATCAGCGGATATCGAAGAACTTGGATTTGATTTTGCGATTGATGCTATCGCCAATGCTCCATCCGTGACTGTGAACCAAAATGGTGGTTTCGGTGGACAAGCAAGTGTACGCATTCGCGGTGCCAGCTCCGGTCAAACATTGGTAATGATTGATGGTGTTCCAGTTGGTGATGTCAGCACGACTGATGGCAGCTTTAACTTTGCGCGCCTTGGTACAGAATCAATCGAGCGTATTGAAATCCTAAAAGGCGCTCAGTCGACCCTCTGGGGAACTGATGCAATTGGCGGTGTAATTTCTATTACTACAAAAACACCAGATGAAGGGTTTGGCGGCGACGCATTCGCAGAAATTGGTTCTTTTGAAACAGTCCGTGGTGGAGCCGCCGTAGAATATGGTGGCGAAACAGGCGACTTTAGACTTTCATACAATGCAATCGACACCGCGGGTATTTCGAAAGCAGATGAAGCAAACCGCAATGATGAAAAAGACGGTTTTGAAAGCCAAAGTGTAACTGCAAAAGGTGGCTTTAATTTCAACTCCACAACACGCCTAGAAGCTGGAATGCTTTATCAAGATTCTACGACTGAAATTGACGGCTATCAATTTGGCGCTCAGGGCAATGTCGGCGATTCAAATGACCAAAGTGATGTTGAGGAAATATCTGGACACGCAAAACTTAGTTTTTCACTTTTTTCAGACAAATTAGAGAACGATATTTTAGTTGGCTATTCAAATATTGATCGAGAAAACTCAAATGCAGGCGTAACAAGCTTTGCTGCTGAAGGTGAAAGATGGTTGGGTCGCTATCAAGGACTGTTCTCGATCAATGATGCAAACAAACTTGCATTTGGTCTTGAACACGAAGAAGGCACTTTTAATAGTGGTTCTTCTTTTGGCTCAGATGATGGTGAGCAAACGACAGACAGTATCTTTGCAATGTATGAGTTGCAGCCAATTGAAAGCCTAACGCTTACAGCCGGTGTACGTGTTGATGATCATGATGCTTATGGCACACAGACAACAGGCCGTGTAGCTGCTGCTTATAATCCAAATGATATTGTAACGCTTCGTGCAAGCTGGGGTCAGGGTTTCAAAGCCCCGTCTCTATACCAGCTTTACAGTCAGTATGGCACACCAACTCTTTCACCTGAAGAATCGGAAGGTTTTGACGTTGGGCTAGACCTTCGTACATCAGATAATAAAGGCACGTTTGGTGTGACCTATTTTGATCAGGAAGTGACTAACCAGATCGACTTCTCGTTTGCGACCTTTACTTATGACAATATCGCAAAAGTAAATTCCAGAGGAGTAGAAGTCTCTGGAAGCTACCAATTGCTTAATTGGTTAGGTGTGAACGCAAACTACGCATATATTGATGCGGAGGATGATGCTGGCGAAGAGCTAGTGCGCATTCCCGAACATTCTGGTGACTTTACAATGTCTTTCACACCTGAAGGTCCATTTAGTAGTGCAATATTGGTGCGCTATAACGGGTCTGAAGAAGACAGAAACGGCAAAGTAGATGCATGGACGCGCGTCGACCTTTCTGCCAGCTATGATGTGACAAGCAATGTTGAAGTTTATACACGCATCGAGAACTTGTTTGACGAAGAATATCAACAGATCTTAGGCTATGGAACGCCCGGTATCTCCGGATCATTTGGCCTTCGTTTGAGCTACTAATATGTTTCGGCTGACAATTTTCCTTGGGTTTATTTTACTCTCGTCCTGCAAAGGGCAAGAGCAAATAGTGTCTGATATTACAGACCGACCAATGAGAATTGTCAGCCTTGATTTTTGTTCCGATCAATATGTTTTAAAACTTGTTGATCGGGACCGTATTTTGGGTGTGTCTCCCGATGCAAAAAAGCAATTTTCCTATATGCGAGACATAGCCGACGGAATTGCGTCCATCAAGCCTATTGCTGAAGATGTTATTTTAAAAAAGCCAGACCTTGTTGTGAGGTCGTATGGTGGTGGCCCCAACGCTGCGCACTTCTTTGAGCAAGCAGGCATTCCTGTTCTAAACGTGGGGTGGGCAAACGACCTTGATGGCGTAAAACGCGTGATTTCTGAGATGTCAGCTGGGCTTGATGAATCTGAAAAGGGCAACCAGATCATTGCCCAAATGGATGATAGATTAAACGCTATCCAGTCAACTTTTGGCGATGTAACAGCGCTCTATATGACCCCTACAGGTGTTACATCGGGGGCCGGTTCCTTGGTGCACGAAATGCTGCTTGCTGCTGGCCTGACGAATTTTCAAGATCTTCCAGGTTGGCGTTCATTACCGCTAGAGCGTCTAGCTTATGAGCAACCTGATATAATCGCTGCCGCTTTTTTTGAAAGCAAAACTAACCACAAAGATGCCTGGAGCGCGATGCGTCACCCAGTAGCCAAAGAACAGATGATTGAGCAACCCACTGTTATGTTGCAAGGTGCATGGACAGCCTGTGGAAGCTGGTTTCTTTTGGATGCGATAGAGGCACTCGCAAGCGCCAAATACGAAAGCATATCTCCTGATGACAATTGAACGTATTATAAATCTAGCGTTAATTGCCGGATGCATATTGGCGCTTGTCGTTGCGTGTTTCTTGGGCTCCACCCCTTTGGGGTTTGAACGTGTGTTTGCAGCCTTGATAGGGCAAGGAAATGCCGGCGATACATTGGTCATATGGCAAATTCGATTGCCGCGTGCACTGGCTGCGTTTAGCGTTGGAGCTGCTTTGGGTATAAGCGGGGCAGCCTTACAAGGATTATTACGGAACCCTTTGGCGGAACCGGGTGTATTAGGCGTCTCTTCGTCAGCCTCCCTCGCCGCGACTTTTACAATCTATTATGGGCTAACAGCACTCAGCCCTTGGGCAATGCCAATATCGGCAATAGTCGGTGCCCTTGCAGCCACCACAATTTTAGCACTTGCTGCGATTACAACTCAATCAGTCGTTACCCTCATTTTGATTGGCGTAGGAATTTCAAGCTTCACCGCCGCCATGATGAGTCTTTTGCTCAATCTTGCGCCAAATCCTTTCTCTATTTCTGACATGATCAATTGGATGCTTGGCTCGGTAGCGAACCGCAGCTTTGAAGACCTTCAGCTTTCTGTGCCATTTATTATATTAGGAATGGCTATCCTTTTTGGTACACGCCGCGGTTTGTCAGCCCTCACCTTGGGCGATGAAGCTGCAAACGGTATAGGGTTAAACCTAAAACATCAGCGCATTGCAGTTGTGCTTGGTGCCGGCCTTACAACTGGTGCGGCGGTTTCACTTGCTGGTGCTATTGGTTTTGTAGGGATTGTGGCTCCGCACATTATCCGCCCATTAGTGCGCCACGATCCAGCGCGCTCTCTTTTGCCGTCTGCTTTACTGGCAGGTTTGTTCCTCACAATTGCAGATATTTTCGTACGTATCATTCCTACGCAAACAGAATTAAAACTGGGTGTTGTCGCAGCCTTAATAGGTGCTCCCGCTTTCATATGGATCGCAATTCAAAGGCGTACAGGACATGAGTAAACTCCACGCTCAAAACCTTTCATATAAAACCAAAACCGCAAGCTTGCTCGAGGATGCCTCATTTACATTGCAACAAGGTGAGCTTGTTGTGTTGCTTGGCCCTAATGGTGCTGGAAAGAGCACTCTTTTACGTGCAGCGCTAGGATTAATAAAACCATCAGCTGGTTGCGCGACTTTAAATGATACCAACGTCCAGCAGCTTTCTCCAATTGAGCGCGCACGGGGTGTATCCTATCTGCCGCAAATTCGCCCCCTAGCGTGGCCAAATAATGTGAAGGATGTTGTCGCATTGGGGCGTTTTTCCCATGGCGCAAACATGGGGAAGCTCAGCGCGACTGATGAGCATGCAGTAAACCAAGCAGTGGGTGCATGCGACCTTGAACATCTTACCCGCAGAAATGCAGATACACTTTCCGGCGGTGAGCTTGCTCGTGTTCATTGTGCCCGCGTATTTGCTGCTCAAGCTCCACTTGTTATTGCTGATGAACCTGTTGCAGCGTTAGACCCTCGTCACCAATTTCGGGTCATGGATCTTTTTTCTGAATATGTGAAACGCGGAAACGGCGCACTAATTGTCTTGCATGATATAAGTCTTGCAGCACGATATGCTGACCGATTGATTTGGATGAAAGATGGAAAAATATCGGCAGATGGATCACCTCAGCAAACATTATCTGAAGAACGTCTCGCTGATATTTACGGTGTAAAATCAGAAGTGGATGGAAACAAGGTAACTATAGAAGGCACAATTGAGTAGTATCTGGCTTATTTGTCTCGCTTGGCTGATTGAAGCATGTGTCGGCTGGCCAGAGGGATTATTCAAACGAATAAAACATCCAGTTGTTTGGCTTGCAATTCCGATTCAGTGGTTTGATTGTCACCTTAATATTTCCACCTATTCGCACGTGACTCGATACGTCTTAGGATGTGTCTCAACTCTCCTAACCGTCATAACAACCACTCTAATCGCTTTAGCAATCAGTATGCTTCTACCCAACACCCATTGGGGTTTCTTTATTGAAGCAGCTATCGCTTCAAGCCTTATCGCCTCTAGAAGTCTCTATTCACACGTTGCAAATGTTCTGCCGCCCTTGATTCAGAAAGATATTGAACAAGCCCGCAAATCTGTAAGCATGATAGTCGGACGAGACCCAAACCAACTGAATGAAACGGCTATTACCCGCGCAAGCATAGAAAGCTTGGCAGAAAATACATCTGACGGTGTGATAGCACCTTTATTCTGGGGCGCTATATTCGGCCTACCTGGAATAGTAGCATATAAAACCATCAACACATTCGACTCAATGATTGCACATCGATCAAACAAGTATCTTGCATATGGAGGATTTGCTGCGCGTTTAGATGATGTTGCGAACATAATACCCGCAAGACTAACCGGATTTATATTCGCATTTTCGAGCCTCAAATCTAGAAGTTTCAAAGTGATGTTCAAAGACGCGCCAAAACATAGATCTCCAAACGCAGGCTGGCCCGAAGCCGCAATTGCTGGAGCACTCAATATAAGACTGTCGGGACCGCGCACATATAATAACCAAACAAATAATGAACCATGGCTCAATGAGAAGGCAGAAGACCCAAGTCCACGACACTTAAAACAGGGGTTGTCTCTCTATATAACTTCGATGATTTTTACGGCGTTTTTACTCATAGTTTTCGCAGTTTCAGGAGAGGTCTTGTGAGTGTAGACTTACAACATGGTGGCTCATTGGACCACATGCAGCAGGTATTCCCTTCTGCACCAACTCCTTGGCTAGATCTATCTACAGGGATCAACCCTTGGCCTTACCCTCTCTCCAACATAGAAATCAGTGACCTTGATCACCTTCCTACAAAAAGAAGTTTTGAAAACTGTCGCGATTCAATGTCTGCTGCATTCCTTTGTCCAGCTGATACCATCTTGCCTACACCAGGAAGCGAAATTCTGATCCGTTTACTTCCAACAATACTACAACCCAATACAATAGCTATTCTCTCACCCAGCTATAGCGATCATGCCAATGCGTGGCAGAGAGCAGGTTTCTCAGTTATTGAAACCGGCAATCCTATCAATCATCTCGAAAACGTAGATTGTATTGTAGTATGCAACCCCAACAATCCTGACGGACGTACCTTTAACTTTGAAACACTTACAACGCTTCACTCAGCGATGCGCAAACGTAATGGGTGGCTTATTATTGATGAGGCGTATAACGACCTTTATCCACATTTGAGTTTCACCTCACAAGCTGGATCAAATAATCTTATTATTCTTAAATCCGTAGGAAAGTTTTATGGTCTAGCTGGTTTACGTTTGGGCGCATTGATCGCCCCCCCTCCTGTTCTAAACGCGATGTCTGACCGTTTGGGCGTCTGGAGTATTTCAGATTTTGTTTTAAATGTTGGCGCAGAAGTTTATCAAAACAGTAAATGGAAGCTTCAAACGCGTAACCGCCTTAAAGAGGCTTCACAGCGGTTGAACACCCTGCTGTCTCAATCAGGATTAACTATAGCTGGCAGCACTGACCTATTTAGCTTTGTCTCAACGCCAAACTCACATGACCTTTGGGAACATCTCGCAGATAATGGCATTTACACACGCCGTTTTGCTTGGAGTAAGACGCATTTAAGAATTGGTATCCCACCGTCTGAACAAGCAGAAATCAGATTAATGAACACACTCAACCTTTGAGCACGAGCGGTAAACCAGCAGCCATAAACTCAACTCTATTCGCTGCAGCTGCAATTGCTTGATTTAATCGACCTTGTTCATCGCGAAATGCACGCCCTAACGGTGTATCTGGCACTAAACCAAGACCCACCTCATTTGACACCAATATGATATCGGTAGCAGCGGTTTTAAATGAACTGACTAAGAGCTTTGTTTCTGTTAGAACATCTCTTTGATCATGCATCAAATTTGACAACCAAAGAGTCAAGCAATCAACCAACAACACACTTTGAGAATTCGCATTTTGAGTTATCGCACTCGCAATATCAAGAGGCGCTTCTATTGTCGTCCATCCTTGTTTGCGATCTTGTTGATGGCGTCTAATCCTTTCTTCCATTTCGGTATCAAACGCCTGTCCAGTCGCAATATATATACGCTTTGAGTGGAGTGATTCAGCTATTAATTGTGCGTGTTGGCTTTTACCCGACCGCGCACCACCTAGAATGAAATATACTGTCATCGTGCTCAATGGTACTCTTCAGGGCTACAAAACATCCGATAATTGTAGTCACATTAACTTAAAAAAATATAGAGCTAGCTATCACTGAACTGGCCTATAGGATAACCATTTGGTCGTATTAAGCAAATAGAATCAGAAGGTATTCATGGATATAGGGATTGTTATTCTTGCTGTCTCCGCATTGTGTGCGGGTGCAATTCTTGCAGGCGCTGCAGGACAAAAGATTGATGCTCCACTACTCCTTGTTTTTCTGCTTGCAGGTATGCTCGCTGGCCGGGAAGGTCCAGGCGGTATTGCGATAGATGCAGATCAAACCGTCCTTATCTGGACCTCAGCTGCCTTGGCCGCAATCTTGTTTGAAGGTGGATTGCGCACAAAGCCCAGCATTTTCAAAGAAGGGCTTAAACCGGGAATATCGCTGGCAGTAGTCGGCACACTCACAACTGCATTCCTAATTGCACCATTTGCACATTGGGCATTTGGTCTGGATTGGCGCGCATCCTTACTTGTTGGTGCAATTGTTAGCTCAACTGATGCTGCTGCTGTTTTTGCGCTTGCTGCAACTGGCCTTAAACTCCCCAAAAAAGTCGCTGCGGCACTAGAAGTGGAATCGGGGTTTAATGACCCGCTCGCAATTTTTTTAGTGCTCGGACTATCAACTTCTATTGCCATAGAACCACTTACCACGAGCGACTGGATCATTAGTCTCGTAACAAAAGTTGGCATAGGAACACTCGTTGGTGGAGCTTTTGGATATTGCGCCCCTATTTTGTTATCTCGGCTTCATCTTCCCAGCGGTCTGATGGCTATTTTAATGGCAGCGCTCGGGTTTATGTCTTTTGGGATGGCCGAAACTTTAGGGGGAAGCGGGTTCCTTGCCATCTACCTAGCCGGGGTGACTATTGCCATGCGCGCGCCTAGTCGTGCGCAACAAGCCGGTGCTGTTCTGGATGGAATTGCATGGCTATCACAGACCAGCCTTTTTCTCGTGCTAGGACTACTTATAACCCCCTCTCACCTAAGTTCCGTCGCTCTACCTGCCTTAGGTGTATCCCTCGCGCTTATCTTTTTAGCACGCCCAATCGCAACGGTTCTTTCATTGGCTGCTTTTAAGTACAGAATACGCGATATGACCTTCGTCGCATGGACAGGACTGCGAGGCGCGACTCCTGTTTTTCTAGGACTTCTACCAGCTGCACTAGGTGTCCCTAATGGTAACCTATATCTCTCCGCTGCCGCAGTAATCGTCCTACTTTCATTAGTTATTCAAGGGTGGACAGCACCAGTGGTAGGGCGTGCTCTCAAACTGAATGAGGGTGATGATGCACCTATGGATCGCGGAGAAACATTTGCGCGATTTGGTGCCGTAGGTGCTTCAATTGCTGTGGGCGCATGGTTTTCATTCTCACTCGCTCCCTCCTCTAGCCTGGAAAGTCCAACAACAAATACAATTGCCTCGCTTCAACATGCGCTAGAGAATGCAGAAACAATTCCTACAGCTTTTCCTGCCGAGTTTTCTAACCTTCCACCCGTTGAAAAGAAATCTCTATTTATTCATACGCTAAGAGATGTTTTAAATCGTATGAACACTGAAATAGAACTTGATCGCGCGCAACTTAGAACCCTGCTTGAACGTCTTAAATCACGAGGTCGTCTTACACTTGCAGAGGAAAGCAGTGTCAGCACTATTGCAAAAAAATATAACCTACCATTCAATTTGCCTAATAAACTGCTTCAACAAATAGATATAGTTCCCGTCGATATTGCTATTGCACAAGCTGCTTTAGCCACAGGATGGGGTAATTCTAATAGTGCAGTAGTTCAAAATGCTGTTTTTGGAAGGGATACTCAATCTGGGTACGACTCGCTGCTTGATGCAGCATATGGATTAGCTGCTCTGTACGCGAGCCACCCTGAATTTGAACCTTTTCGCCATGAGCGAACCAAAATAAGGACGGAAGGTAAGGTTCCCAACGCGCCTAAACTTATTCCCTTTCTAGGCCCATTTGCTGCAGATGGAGCTGCCTACATTGAGCAAGTTTCGGCGGTTGTTCAAAGTTTAGAAACAGCCCCACAGTAAGTCTTAGAAAAAAGGCTGACAAATCAGAACTATTTTTGTATGACACGCGACTATAATTCATTTCGATAATCTTTAGGATAGTTCTACACCTTTAGAAAGAATTGAAATAAATGGCCGTTCCCCCCAAGGAAACCAAAATGTCAGACGCTCAAACAGCACTTCCCAAGCGATCCAAGTCACCGTTTAGGGCAATAAATATAGCTCTAAAAATGCTTTCACGCGGTATCCAACATGAGGAAGTGGTATCAAACGTCCGTGAAGGTGGGCAATTATCGGGGCGCTATCTATTTATGATTGTCATGTCGTGCGCAATCGCGACATTGGGCCTATTGCTATCTTCACCCGCAGTAATAATTGGTGCAATGCTAATTTCCCCACTAATGGGACCTATCATGTTGATGGGATTTTCACTCAGCACATTAGACCTCATTGCACTGCGGCGTTCAATTTTTTCGATGGCATGTGGTGTATTAAGTGCACTCGCTATTTCAATATTTATCGTGAAACTATCACCACTTACAGAAGCTACCCCAGAGATACTTGCGCGTACTCGACCTAATTTTTTCGATCTACTTGTAGCAATATTTTCTGGTTTAGCCGGCGGTTACGCCGTTATACACAAAAAGGGCGAAACAATAGTGGGCGTTGCAATTGCTACCGCACTTATGCCTCCCCTTGCTGTCGCAGGATACGGTATAGCTGTAGGAGCCCCGCAAGTTGCTGGAGGTGCATTCTTTCTCTTCATGACCAACTTACTTGCAATCGCCCTTTCAGTTACATTGTTGTCAAGACTACATGGTTTTGGACGCGAACATGGCCGCACAATGACATTCTGGCAAACAGGATTAATTCTGCTTGTATTTGGTGCTTTGTCCGTCCCACTTGTTATAGCCTTACGCGACATAGCTTATGAGACAAACGTGACCCACACAGTCAAAGAATCTCTTACAGACCCATTTCAAGTCGGCAATGCACGCGTCTCTGATATGTCAATTGGATTTCCTCGTTCAGGCCCTATTGCTGTTGAAGCAACGGTACTAACACGTAGTCGAAATATAGATGCTGAAACAACACTGGAAGAAACTCTAGCTACTCGTCTAGGTCGAGCAGTTTCCATAGATCTAGACCAGATTTTGGTAAATGAAGATCAAGATGTCCAGCAGTTCAAATTTCTTAAATTGGCTGAATCATCACTCGCGGCCCCATTGCGCGCCGAACTTAGCAGCTTCAAAAACCTTGCAGAACAGAGACGAACTGAAGTCGAAATCCGAAATGCCGCGTCATTTCCTTTAAAAGCTGCAGATATTGACGCCCAAACCCATCGTGCAACCTTTTATGGTGCTGCCACATTAGACTACCCAATCTCAGCTTGGCGCGCATCTGAGGCAGCGATGGCAAGTAATTTTCCAGAATGGAACGTCACAGTTAACCCTCCAATTATGGAATTACCGGTAATTACATTCACAGAGGGAAAGGCAGACTTGTCCGAGGCCTCAATGAAGACAATAGAAGACTGTGTCTGGGCCTTGAGCCGCTGGGATGTCGGTACTGTGGAGGTTGTAGGCTATGCGTCAACGTCCGGCGACGTTCAACGTTTCGACAACCATGCTCTTGCGTATCGACGTGCTGAAGCAGCCGCTGCCTTACTAAGAGAAGCAGGCCTAAACGCACGACCTGTTGGTGAATACCGTGCCTTCAACCAAAGCTCAGACGAACGCGCCTTCGGGCGTCTTCGATTTCAATCTGTACTGATACGTCCTGCACGCGAAGAATAGAAAAGTAAAATACGTGACCATCCACCTTCAACGCATCTTTATGAGTCTTGCCTTTGTCGCAATACTTATGCGTGCTGTTGTACCTACTGGTTGGATGTTAGCACCTGATGCTGAAACCGGTGATATATCCATACAACTTTGTTCTGGGCGTACAGTTTATTGGAATCCTGACAGCGGGAGTTTTCCTAATCTGGATCACTCCGATGATGACGTCAGCCCCCATACGCCAACAGATACAGACAACGCAATATCAAACTGCCCATTCGCAATGGCGACATCTCTCATTGTCCCATCAGCTGCCTCTTACCGTGTATACTCAGTATCTTATCAGAAAATTGCTCACATACGTCCGCCGGTACGAGGCCCGCCCCCTTACAAAGTAATTTCAGCGCCACTCCCTGCGCGAGGACCTCCTCTCTACACCTGACCTTAGAAAACCCTATATGTCAGTCCGCACATGGCGCATAAGCCAGTGCAGTTAAGAGAATCTGTAAACAATCATGATAAACACAAAAAGCAGCTCCACCGTGAGCTTGTTCGCACTTTGCTATGCAATTAGCTTTTCTATCAACGCACACGCAGAAGATGCTAAGCGTATCGAAGATACCATCATTGTAACTTCACTTGCATCTACACAAGCAGCCGAAGCACTTGTCGCCAAAACACCAGGCGGTGCGGATGTTGTATCTCACGACGAATATGCAGACCGCTTTCTCGTCTCCTTGCGTGACACTCTCGCTTTTTCACCCGGTGTATACACGCAACCACGTTATGGTCAGGAAGTACGAATATCCATACGCGGTTCTGGAATCAGTCGCGGCTATCACATGCGCGGATTAACACTTTTACAAGATGGCGCACCAATCAACCTTGCTGACGACAATGGCGACTTTCAAGAACTAGAACCCATTTTCTTTGATCATCTTGAAGTGTATCGCGGTTCCAATGCTTTGAGATTTGGATCTGGAACTTTGGGAGGCGCTATTAACGGAGTCACTCCAACAGGAAAAACTGGTCAAGGCATATATATTCGCGGAGATATTGGTAGCTTTAATACAGCTCGCGGTCTCATATCAGGCGGTACGAGCACAGACAAACTAGACGCATGGGGTGCCTTAAGCGCAGACACATCAGACGGTGACCGAGACCATGCCAGCAGGCAATCAATACGCTTCCACGGCAATATCGGATACGCTCTTTCTAACAAGATCACGACTCGATTTTACGCGAGTGTAAATCAAATCGACCAAGAATTACCCGGTGCACTTACAGAAGAAGAAGTACTGACAGCCCCTAAAACAGGCAACTTCTTCAATGACCAAGCTCGCGATATTGAGTCAGTCCGTATCCAAAACCAAACGGTCTTTAATCTTGAGAATAGTGAACTAAAAATTGGCCTCTTCATGAATGATAAGTCTCTTTTTCACCCTATATTTCAAGTTGTTGACTACGCCTCATTAGACAAAGGTGGATTTGCGCGTTGGAACTGGATCGGAGATCAATGGGAAATATCTTTAGGTGGTGAAGCTCGATTTGGAGAAATAGAGTCTAAACGCTATGTCAACAATGACGGACAGAGTGGAGATCTTACCTTTGATGCAGACCAAGACGCGTTCACAACCAACGTCTATGGTGAACTACGCTTTAAGCCAAATGACCAAATCACCCTTATCGGAGGTGGCATTTATGCTAACGGAGAACGTAAACAACACACGACTTTCAACAGCTTTATGGGAGGTCCAATAGATGCAAATGGAAAAGCCGATTTCGAAGCATTATCTCCTAAATTCGGCGCTTTGTACGATCTCTCAGACAAAATCCAAATGTATGCAAACTACAGTAAGTCAACTGAATTTCCAGGTTTCATAGAACTTGCTCAAGTGGAGTCGTTCGTTCCCATAAAAGCACAAACAGCTTGGACAATAGAGGCTGGAACGAGAGGAAACGCCGGTATTGCTGAATGGGATATATCTATCTATCGATCTGAAATAGATAATGAAATACTTCAATTCAATGTTGGTCCTGATATTCCCGCGTCCACATTCAACGCAAATGAAACCATTCACCAAGGGATAGAGGCAGGACTTCTACTACAGATAAGTAAGTTGTTACGGCTACGCCAAGTCTATCAATATTCAGACTTCAAATTTGATAACGACATACAATATGGCAACAACGCCTTACCGGTTGTTCCAGAGCATGTTTATCGCACCGAATTACGCGTCGGTTCAAATAAAATAAGTGTCTCACCAAGTTTGGAGTGGGTACCGGAAGGGCCATATGCAGACTATACAAACGGCAATAAGCTCGATGGATATGTACTCCTTGGTATGACGGCTAGGTTCAGTGTTACTAAGAATATTGATTTCGTTTTAGATGCTAGAAATCTAACGGATGAAAAAGCGATTGGTGACATAAGTGCAGTGATAAGTAGTGATGTGAACTCACGTATTTATACGCCTATAGAACGCCGCGCTGTGTTTGGAAGTATTCGCGCCCGCTTCTAAAGTTGTCCGATTACAGGGCTGTAAGTATAAACAATTCTTCAGAAACTTGCAGCCCGATAACTTTTTGTTTTCTAGAAAAAAACTTGAAATTTATCCTGGTTCAGCGACGGATTCTTTTCATGTCCAACGTATAATCTTAAATCGCAACTGTTACTGCGAGAGAAGTAGAGCTTGTTGCCACCATAGCAAGGCTAAGACGTTTAAGGAATTAGGATGCAAAAGCGCACTTTATATATCAGTGTAGGAATAGCAGCAGTACTTGCTGCATCGGTTTACCTAACACGTAGCACCGCTTCCGTTGATCAATCCAAATACCAAATTGAAACAGCTGCGGTTGAACAAGGCGATGTTGCTCGCTTAGTTTCTGCTTCAGGCGCTGTTCGTGCTTTGACTACAGTGGAAGTTGGCTCCCAAGTATCTGGTCAGATAATCGAGCTTCTCGTCGATTATAACAGCGAAGTAACTGAAAATCAGATTATTGCAAAGATTGATCCTCAATCATTCCAATCACGCGTCGCTTCAGCCCAAGCTGATGTTGATAGCGCACGCGCCAACCTTCAAGTCCAGCAAGCTTCCATTGATCGTGCGGCAGCAAATCTGCAAAAATATGAAAAAGATTACGAGCGACAAACGGCATTGTTTAAAGAAAATGCCATCTCGCTTACTACATTAGAAGATACAGAACGCCAGTTGCAGGTCGCAAAGGCCGACCTTGCTGTTGCAGATGCTCAACTCACATCCTCACGTGCGGCATTGTCACAACGCTTGGCAAGCCTTCAATCAGCCGATCTAGACCTTGAACGTAGCATTATTCGCTCGCCTATCAACGGAGTCGTTATCGAAAGAAGTGTAGACGTTGGACAAACCGTTGCTGCATCATTTTCCGCACCAGTGCTCTTCAAAATTGCAAACGATCTAAGTGATATCCGAATAGATGCCGCTGTTGTCGAAGGCGACATAGGCGGAATAGATTCAGGTGATCCCGTTACATTTAAGGTCGACGCCTACCCCGACATGACTTTTGAGGGTGTCGTTGAACAAGTTAGGCTGGCATCAGAAACCCTGCAAAATGTCGTCACATATACCGTTGTAATAGCAGCAAAAAACGAGAAAAACATTCTCCTTCCTGGTATGACAGCTAACGTAGAGATCACAGCAGATAAACGTGAGAACGTACTTAGATTAGCCGAAACAGCGACACGGTTCAGACCTCCCAGCAACGGACCAACCATTATAGAAAACTCAGTGGAAAGTTCTAACAAACGCCCCCAAAGCGCTCCTGCAGATCGAATTCTAAGTGGTCTAAACATAAGTACTGATCGAAAATCTGAGATTGCCACCCTACTACGTGCTCAATTCGAAAACATGAGCCAACCATCAGGTGGTGGCCCTGGGCCAGGTATGGATCGCAATGCTATGCGGCAACAAATGCAAGCGAAGGTGGATAATATATTGCGTGAAAAGCTCACTGATGATGAGTTTAAAACTTACAAAGAGTCCCAAAACAAACAAACTGATCAACGGCGTATAGAATTGTACCAGCAATCTGGTACCTCAAGCCTACAAAAAGCAAATGTTGTGATTGGTTTGTCTGACGGCAAATATGTAGAGGTTATCCGAGGGGCAGAAGAAGGTGATGAATTTGTTTCGCGGTTAACTGTACAATCAACAGACAAATAACCATGACAAATAACCAACCTCTTATTCAGTGTAAAAAGCTGACCAAAACATATGTTATGGGTACACAAGAAGTGCATGCTTTGCGCGGCGTCGATGTTGAATTTCATGCGGGTGAAATGACAGCAATCATGGGACCTTCTGGCTCAGGAAAATCGACACTAATGAATTTAATTGGTGCACTAGACGTTCCCACTTCAGGAAGTCTTTTTATCAATGGCAAAGAACTCGCAACTATGAAACCAGATAAATTGGCTGATATCCGGAATGAAACTATAGGCTTTGTATTTCAACAATTTAATCTACTCGGTCGCGCTTCAGCTCTGACGAATGTTAAATTACCACTGCGCTACTCACGAACTCCTATTACTGACATTGATGCGAGAGCAGAAGAATGCCTCCGAATGGTTGGCCTTGGTGACCGAATGGATCACCGACCTATGCAACTTTCAGGTGGGCAACAACAGCGTGTCGCGATCGCGCGCGCACTCGCTGGATCTCCGAAAATTATTCTAGCGGATGAGCCTACTGGAGCACTTGATACAAAAACCTCAGTGGAAATCATGGAATTACTAACTGGCCTTAGTGCACAAGGAATTACCGTAATTCTTGTCACCCATGAACAAGAAGTTGCGGACTATGCCGGAAGGCAGATAGACTTTCGGGACGGCGAAATTGAACGAGATACGCGGAGGTCATCATGAAACTTCGTGTTGCCTTGCAGTCAGCTTTGGAAGCGCTTGCCGCCAACCCGTTGAGGAGTTTCCTCACAATGTTCGGAATTATGGTTGGAGTAGCGTCCGTTATGGCGATGATGGCCATTAGCGAAGGCGCGGCTAGGCAAGTTGATGCGCAAATTTCATCTTTGGGTGCAAATAACTTAACGATTCGGCCAGGTTCTTCTATCAGAGGTGGCCGTTCCTCCGGTACTGGTGGGCGTACTCCTTTCAGTGAACACGAAGTTGAAGAGCTACAGTTAGAGCCCTATGCTCTTGCTGTTTCCGCAAGAAACAACGGAAGTGTTACAGTCGTTGCAGGAGAGATGAACTGGATAACGAGCTTAGAAGGTGTAAATACTGATTATTTCATATCACAGTCCCTCAACACAGTTGAAGGGCGCCTTTTTGACGAACGAGAACAAAGTTCTGGAGCTGCGTACGCAGTAATCGGCAGTACGATTGTAGAAAACCTATTTGAAGGCACAAACCCGATTGGGCAACGGATCCGTGTAAATAATGTTCCATTAGAAGTTATTGGCGTTTTGGAAAGTAAAGGCCAATCGAATTTTGGGAGTGATCGTGACGACGTTATCCTGACGCCAATCACAACTGCCCGCAACAGAATATTAGGCTCTCACCCAACCGTAGCTAAAAATGTAAGTTCTATAGAAGTTTCTGTCCGTGAAGGATACGACATGACAGAAGTTCAAGAATTAATAGAAGAAAAATTAAGAGAAATACGAAATATACGTCCAGGAGCTGAAGATGACTTCAGCGTATTTAACATTGCAGATTTTATTCGGGCTCGATCCAGTACTCAAGCGACCTTCGGTGTTCTGCTGGCATTCACAGCGGCGGTCTCCCTCATTGTGGGAGGTGTCGGCGTAATGAACATCATGCTTGTTTCTGTTACTGAGCGAACAAGAGAAATTGGGTTGCGTATGGCCATTGGCGCACGAAAAGTTGATATACTTGGGCAGTTTCTTATTGAAGCAATTACGCTATGCCTAATTGGTGGCTTGATTGGATCCGGATTAGGCGTTGGCGCTGCTGAGCTAGCAGCTAATCTGGGTGACTTTCCAGTTAATATTTCTTTTCCGATTGCGCTCATAGCAATTGGTGCATCCGTTCTAATTGGCCTTTTCTTTGGCTTCTTCCCTGCTCGGCGCGCTGCGCAACTAAACCCAATTGAGGCCTTAAGGCATGACTAACATTTCAACGAAAGCACTTATCAGCGCATCAATTATTGTTTTATCTGGATGCGCTACTGGGGCAAATATAACTCTTTCGACTGAGCAACTGCAAAATGAAATGAGCCTTCTCAATGCACCCAAAAATTGGGCTTTTGGCTCGCAATTAGATACTCAAATTGCAGAAAATTGGTCTGCAATTATAGATGACCAAGAGCTAAATGAATTGATCAGTGAAGCACTGAGAAATAATCCATCTTTAAAAGTTAGTGCAGAGAATGTTATCCGATCACAAATTCTATTGAATCAATCCGGGGCTGCAAGACTACCAACGCTATCCTCTACTCTTTCGACGAGTGGCCGCTCAGTTCTTGATTACATTGATATAGGTGAATCATACTCTGCAAGCTTAAACGCAAGTTGGGAAATAGATTTGTGGGGTCAGATCCGCTCAAACGTTATGAGTGCTGAATATGATCTTGAGGGTGCAAAGTCTGTATACAATAGTGCCAAACAATCCCTCACTGCAGACGTTATCCGCGCATATACAAACCTTGTTGAAGCCAAGAGCCGCAGAGACCTCTCCAGCGCTACACTAGATGCTCTGGTAGAAACACTTCGTATCGTTGACGTAAGATTTGAGTTTGGAAATGCAAACCATAGAGAGCAAGTCTTGGCGCAATCTGATGTAGCAAGCGCGCAAGACAATTTAGCAGTAGCTGAGGCAAATGTCCGTTCAGCTGTTCGGTCTTTAGAGGTATTATTAGGGCGATACCCAGACGCCACACTTACTATATCCGATAAATTTCCAACGGTAGCCACGACTATAGCAGCAGGACAACCTGCGGATCTACTGCGTAGACGACCTGACGTGCTTAGTGCCGAATACAATGTGCGCGCAGCATTTGCAGATCAGGCAGCTACAATCGCAAGCAAATGGCCTTCTCTACGCTTAAGCAGCGATCTGGCCTCTTCAGTCGACAATATCGGTGACTTACTTGATCCTGCAGACCTCGCATTGTCATTAGGTGCCCGTCTTGCTGACACATTATTTGACGGCGGTTTAACCAAAGCTCGAATAGAAGCAGCAGAATCTGTTAGTCGCCAATCAATTCGTTCTTATGGTCAAATTGTGCTTGATGCCTACGCAGACGTTGAATACGCACTCGACACAATTAAACTACTAGATGAGCGCTATGAGTATGTTCTAAAAGCCGCTGAAGCTTCACGGGAAACACTACGTCTCGCTGAAATACAGTATAAAGCTGGTGATTTTGAACTTCTCGACGTTTTAACGTTCCGCCAGCGTAGTTTTCAATCTGATCAGGCTTTGCTTTCTGTAAAACGTCAACTCATCGATGCTCGCATTGCGTTGTATCTTGCTCTTGGTGGAGGGGCATTCGTCGACGCAGAAGCTGAGTAAGGCCCATCAAGCATCTCATCGAATTTATTTGAACAGCTCGTGAAACATTCAATACCTGAAGTATGAATCGAAACACTTTTTCGGAAGTGACTCGGTTGCTTCAACACGAAACACCTGTAAACAAAAAATGCAATATTTCCAATAAGTCAAACAACGTGATGGTGCCCGAGGGCGGAATCGAACCACCGACACGAGGATTTTCAATCCTCTGCTCTACCCCTGAGCTACTCGGGCACGAGCACCAACAACGTTGTTGAAGCGCGATGTATAATCAAGTGATTTCAGTATGTCTACGGTAAATTTCAATTATCTTTCATCATCCTGTGGAGATCTATAAGAAGGAGCATCTTCAGCATCATATAGATCAGGCCCAGGAATGACATAGCTGCCTTTCATCCATCGGTTCAAATCCACATCAGCGCATCGTTTGGAACAAAAAGGATCAAACTTAGTAGATGCTAACTTATCAGTGCAGTTAGGGCATTT
Source organism: uncultured Hyphomonadaceae bacterium (assembly GCA_964351655.1). Lineage (GTDB taxonomy): Bacteria > Pseudomonadota > Alphaproteobacteria > Caulobacterales > Hyphomonadaceae > Hirschia. Next base: position 48,889 of record CAYGPD010000010.1, read on the forward strand.
TTTCGAAGTCACTAATTCTTTCCTATCTTGTATTCAGTCGTTTGGATTGAAGTATCTTGCTCAAATTCAAACCTATGTCCGATTCTGTTCACTAAAGGAATTTTCCATTCTATATACTTACCCGCAAGCCATGAGTGAGTTTCAGGAGACACTGACACTTTGAATTTGGCACCTCTATCGCTCAATGCCTCTCGTTCTAACGCTTCTATAGCTTTGAGGGCTGCATATTCGGCTGTCGTCTGCAAAGAATGCAGATATGACACCGGCGAGCAACGACGCGCAATACTCAACTCCAACACACCAAAAGGAGACATTTTAGCAAACTGAGTTTTGCGCCTTAAAAGGGCTGCCAAATTTTTCTCAAGCTCTTTTGCAATATACTCATTCTGCTGGAAAGTTTTCATCTTCAAAAAGTCTATCGCGACTATACCACCAAGGGACGATAGAGAAAGCTGATAAGCTAATTCTTCTGCCGCCAACTTATTGGTATCTAAAGCAAATCGTGATCGGTCACCGCTATTTATTCTTCCTCCCGCGTCGATGTCCACGGCGATTAGCGCACGAGTAGGCTCAACAAATATACGTCCCCCTCCCTGCAGAGGAAAATGGCGTTCTAAGGCTCGCTCAAGCGCTACCTCTGCAACGTCCCAAGCATGTATGTCATTTACCGTCTCTATAACCGCAACACCATCGTAGAAAGTAGAATCATCAGCTTTTTGCAACAGACCTATATCTCGAGCTTGGTTTTCCTTAAAAGTGCTGTTTTCCAGAACTGCTACAGCAGATTTGTCATTCCATGCTTCACTTTTGATACGGATATCAACTTTAGAGCCATCAGATGGAATAACTTTTCTAGTCTGTAAAAACACGTGATCATTCAGACCTATATCTACAATACAGCCACCTAATCCAGGGTCTTTTGTAATTACACGTCCGCGCCAGATTTCACCTAGTAGTGGGCGCTTTCCACGCAGGCTCCATGGATCATACAGCAAACGAAAAGCACGCCCGTTAGAATCCACTAAGACGCGACAACACACCCCAATGCGATCACTTACATATTCGGTTGCTTGAATAGGTGGAATAGACATTTTCTACATCTTTTCAGATTGTTGGAGCGAAATACCCAAGCCCTTGTAGCATATTGCGCACTTCATAGAGCGGCAAACCAACAATTGATGTATATGATCCAGAGATATGGGTAACATACGCCCCAGCAAGCCCCTGAATAGCGTATCCACCAGCAATACCGCGCCATTCTTCACTGCGTATGTATGTTTCGCATTCTACTTGCGTTAAACGCTTAAATGTCACGCGTGTTTCTATTGTGCTAGTGGACTGCTTGCCATCTGGTACTATCACGCTCACCCCAGTGAATACGCGATGCGACCTACCTGATAGTAGCTTTAGACATGCATGCGCCTCGTCTTCTGTTTCTGTCTTTGGAAGTATACGCCGACCAACTCCAACAACGGTGTCAGCCGCAAGCACAAAAGCTTTGCTTTGTAAAAGAGACGCAACAGCAAGACATTTTTGCGCTGCCAGCCTCGAAGCCAACGGACGAGGTTGTTCGTTTAGTAATGGGGTTTCATCTAAATCAGCCGGCTGAATGGCATCAGGTGTGATGCCTATTTGCGCTAACAAATCTAGCCGCCGCGGGCTTGCGCTTGCAAGCACAAGCCTATGCGGCAGTTTTGTCGATTCAATATCAGACGTAATTTTCGTCACTGATTTATTATTTGAAACGATAAGTAATACGACCTTTAGTCAGGTCATAAGGTGTCATTTCAACAAGCACTTTATCGCCAGTTAAAACACGGATACGATTCTTACGCATCTTGCCCGCTGTATGAGCAATGATTTCGTGATCATTTTCCAATTTAACGCGGAACGTCGCATTAGGTAGCAACTCCACAATTGTGCCGGAAAATTCTAATAGTTCTTCTTTCGCCATTCAGTCCTCGTTCGACCTGCGAACTTTAAGATATTCGCAATAATACATATAAGGGTCTTATAATCAGATCTGAACCCATTTTGCGAATCTATCTTTGATTTTCGCGTCGAGTTGATCCCTGACTTCACGATATGCACCCATTTTAGTGTCTCGCGAACCCTTTGTTGATGTAGCGTCGTATGTCGGCCAGAACTCAATGTCCACTGATTCCGTACGATATTGTTCAGTTACGAACTGATGTGCCTCTTCAGTAAGGGCGATTACAAGGTCAAAACTACCATCATTAAGATCATTCCAAGAACAAGGAATATGACCTCCAAGATCTAAATCTTTCTCAAGCATAGCGGCATTTGCAAAAACATCTGCCTCTCCTCCTTCATGCACACCCGCAGACCGAATGAATAGTTTTGATCCCGTTTTACTTTTTAGTAAAAGCTCTGCCATGGGCGATCGCACAACATTGTAGCTACAAACGAATAATACAGATTGAATGTCTGCATCAGGCAACATTAAACAGGTCCGCCTTTTTGATGAAGTGCACATATTAAAGTAAATAAGCGACGGGATGTATCAAAGTCTAACGTTACTTTTCCGGCTAACCTTTGAGAGAGAAGATCAGAACCTTCGTTGTGAAGGCTACGCCGCCCCATATCAATTGCTTCAATTCTCAGAGGAGACGACGAACGGATAGCATCATGGTAGCTCTGGCAAATCTGAAAATAGTCCTTAATGATGCGCTTAAATGGCATCAATGACATTATGAACTTCATTTCTTCAGCGCTAGGGTTTCGAATAGCAAAGACTAATTTTTGATCCATAAGAGACAGTGTCACATCGTAGGGGCCAGAAGGCTCGACACCTTCAACCTTGAAATAATTGTTCTCTATCAAATCAAAAATCGCCACCCGCCGCTCATGCTCCGCATCAGGGCCAGCTGCTGATAATGTTTCATCATCTAGATGAATCGACGCTATTTTATTCTTCTCATCCATGATCCCGCTCGCTAGCTGTTTTTGCGAATGGACACTGATTTTGCGTGTGCCGGCAATCCTTCAGCGATTGCTAAAGTTTCTGCAGCTTCTGCTAAAGCTTTAAAAGCATCAACACTTATCCGCTGAATAGATGTTCTTTTCATGAAATCTAATGCAGAAAGCCCCGATGAAAAGCGGGCAGCACCTGAAGTGGGCAATACGTGATTTGACCCTGTTACATAATCACCTAACGCTTCAGGCGCGTGACGCCCCACAAAAATAGCTCCTGCATGCTTCACCGAATCAACTAGTGCTTCTGGGTACTCAACCGCAAACTCAACGTGCTCTGGTGCAATGATGTCAACAAGATCAGCCGCCTTGTCCATTGACGCAATTACAACTGCGCCATGATTGGCCCAAGACGTCGTAGCTGTTTGCTGTGTCTTCAATTCAGCGAGTTGAGTTTGTACTGCGCCTTCAACACGCGAGGCAAAATCTTCATCATCCGTAATCAAAATAGATTGAGCCGCAGGGTCATGTTCACATTGTGAAAGTAAGTCCGCTGCAATCCAAGACGGATCATTCAAATTATCAGCGACAACTGTAATTTCAGACGGTCCAGCGATAGTATCAATACCTACATCACCAAACACGATCCGCTTTGCCGCTGCAACAAATGCATTTCCTGGCCCAACAATTTTATCAACAGGCAATAATGGCCCTGCTCCATAAGCCAAAGCTGCAACAGCTTGAGCACCGCCAATCGGATAATATTCACTTATTCCAACGGTAAGCGCAGCATATGCCACCGCTGGATTCAGCACACCATCCGGTGCTGGCGCAACCATAACCATACGCTTCACACCAGCAACTTTAGCTGGAATTGCATTCATCAGCACTGAACTTGGATAGCTTGCGCGACCGCCCGGTACATATAACCCAACCGCGTCTATAGCACCCCATCGCCATGCCATATCAGCACCCGCATCATCTACAAAACGATGATCGGGAGGGATTTGTTTTGCGTGATATGTCTCGATTCGTTTCGCTGCAAATTCAATTGCACGCTTCACATTCTCTGGACATAGTTTGGCGAGCTCTGATAGATTAACTGCCTGAGAGGTCAATGTCTCTTCATCTAGTTTTAGTCGATCAAACTTCGCTGTATATTCTACTAGAGCTTCAGCGCCACGCGTTTTTACATCGTCAACTATATCCTGAGCAACGGAAACATCCATAGCACCACCGCCGCGCGGCTCTTTCATGAAAGATTTAAAGGATTCAAAATCATCCGGTGATTGAATTAAATTAAATCGGCGGGCCATTATCGAAATACTTTCTTCAAATCAATCTTGTGTCTTGGTTTCTTCGTTGTGGGCCAAGAGGTATCCGTATCTATCATAGATAAGTCGATGCATTCGACTTCCAATTCAATCTCACCATCATTAGAAAACTGAAGTTTGATTTTCCCAGCGGGTTCCATTTCATCTGCATGAAATGCAATAGCCAGTAAAGACACAACTTCTTCAGACGTTGGTGCAGGCAAATTGCGAACTCTGGCGCTCAAAACACTATCAATCGCAAGCAATGAATGCGTACGGAAATAAGGCTTCTTTTTTACCCCTTTTTCCCAGTTGAAACGGTTCATTTCAACGGTAAACCGACGATGCTTCTTATCAAAGATCAACTTGTTCATCTTCGCCAGACCATCTTGGGTCATTGAAGATATAATCTGTAGACCTTCAGCATCCTCAGCAAACAACCGCAAAGGCGATGGTTTTTCCATTTTTATATTCCGTTTCAAGTCAGGCATTAAAAACGTATTCGTTTTTAAATATGGCGCTTATACCGGATAAACAACTATTCAGATGCGCGATGAATAGTTGCACCACAAGCACTTAGCTTCTCTTCAAGGCGCTCAAACCCCCTATCAAGATGGTATACGCGGCTAACTGTCGTTTCACCATCGGCGACGAGTCCAGCAATCACAAGCGATACTGACGCACGTAAATCAGTCGCCATAACTTGAGCGGCTTTTAGCTGTTCCACTCCGGTGACAATTGCTTCATTTCCACGAATTTGAATTTTCGCACCAAGACGAGACAATTCAGGCACGTGCATAAAACGATTCTCAAAGATATTTTCGCGAATGGTTGATACGCCGTCAGCTATCGACATCAATGCCATAAACTGAGCTTGAAGGTCTGTTGGGAAACCTGGGTGTGGTTTGGTATCAACATCAACTGATTTTAAACGCCCTTCTCCTCGTAAAATACGCAATCCATTTTCTTCAATTTTAGTTGAAACACCTGCTTTTTCAAGGTGTTCTATCATTGCAACAAGTCCTTCAACAGGGGCATCTTTTAGCAAGACATTTCCGCCAGTTGCTGCGACAGCCATCGCGTATGTTCCAGCTTCAATACGGTCGGCCATAACAGTGTGCTTATGACCGTGAAGCTTTTCAACGCCTTCGATTGTTATTGTGCTTGTTCCAGCGCCTGACACGTTAGCACCCATAGCATTCAAACAATCTGCTAAATCTTGAATCTCAGGCTCACAGGCCGCATTCTTAATGCGTGTTGTACCTTTGGCCAAAGTTGCTGCCAACATAGTGTGCTCAGTGGCACCAACAGACGGGAAAGGAAATTCGATATCCGCGCCTTTCAGTCCGCGAATTGCAGCTGCTTTCACATAGCCTTCTTCAATTACAAGATCTGCGCCCATTGCTTCAAAAGCTTGCAAATGTAGATCAACAGGGCGCGCACCAATCGCACACCCCCCAGGTAGAGACACAGTTGCATGACCTTCTCGCGCTAATAGAGGACCAAGAACATTAAAACTCGCCCGCATCTTACGCACTTGTTCATATGGAGCGATCGTTGTCTTTAACGACGCCGCATTCAAATGGCAGGTGCTCTCACCCTTTGGCCAATATACTTCAACCCCCAAAGAGGCCAGCAACTCTGATAAGAAGCGGGTATCTGCAAGGTTTGGCATACGAGACAAAACCAATGGCTCATCTGTCAACAGACAGGCAACCATAAGCTTCAACGCAGAGTTTTTGGCACCTGAGATGACTATCTCACCTTCAAGGGGGCCGTTTCCAGTAATTACAAGTTTGTCCATAGTTGGGGACGTAAGCCTAAGTTCAAGGCGCAAACAAGGCGCAGTTATGGTTATTTATTCGACGTTCTCGTCAGAAGTATCTGGCGATTCTTGTTGAATACGACTCGAATTCTTTTTTGCAGCTTTGCGTCTTCTTAGATTTGCACGCAATGCAGCCGATAGACGCGCTTCACGATCGTCTTTTGGAGTTTTTTGGGGAGTTTTTTCAATTTTATCTGTCATGATTGAACGTTCATAGCGATCTTAGCCCTTTTCTTCAATGACTAGATCGGCTATGCGGGGTCCTTGCTTCAGCGATATTGCTGTTTTGCACATATTTAGCCGCGGTAGCTCAGTGGTAGAGCGCGTCATTGGTAATGACGAGGTCGAGAGTTCAATTCTCTCTCGTGGCACCATGTTCCCTTTTAAATTGCCAATTCTGTCGTGTATTTCACGCAGCGAAGCGCTATTTGCGATGATGATCCAGCGACGCTTGGATGAGCGAGGATCTTATTCATATGCAAAGCTTCAAAACCAGCGACAGAATCGGTTTGGACAGTTAGAGTATAATCATACGATCCAGTCATGGCATAACAGGAAGTTATCTCTGGAATAGAGCTGACGAATTTCTCAAAATTCTTTCTCATTTCAGCTTCATAGCTGACCATATTAACCTGAACGATTACACAGACAGGCAATCCAACAATATCTGGATCCAATAACGCGACACGTTTTCTAATCGCGCCTAAATTTTCCAAATCATTTATACGGCGCCATAATGATGATTGAGACATACCCAATGTTTCAGCCAATGAACGACTACTTGCTCCACTATCTTTTTGGATCGCTCGCAACACAGTTCTATCTGCTTCATTGATCTTTTCTGTCATGAATAATTTACCCCAGATAAGCTTTTATATTGATCAAATCACCACAAGATTTTTCTCACGCAAGTGAAAATAGACCAAATTATTCCTATTTATATGGTATTCTACTCATACTAAATGAGGAAATGCAAACATGAACTTGGCACAAGAATCTAAAGATCAGGTCTCGTCATCAGCTACCGCGAAAAACCGGTACGAAAACGCACCTAAAAACGATGATTACACAATAGATCAAGCATGGGAAACATATACACCTTCTGAGCATGATCGTTGGGATCGCCTCTTTCATCGCATGCAAGCTACCCTTCCGGGGCGTGCCTGCTCTGCCTTTGTTGAGGCTATGAATACACTAGAGCTGTCGGCTAGCGGCATCCCTGATATGGCTGCGCTTAGTGACTTGTTAGAACCTATTACTGGTTGGCGCGTCGTCCCTGTTGCTGGACTTGTGCCCGACGACGTTTTTTTTGATCACCTCGCAAACAAACGCTTTCCAGCTGGTGCCTTCATCCGACCAGAAGAAGAATTTGATTACCTTCAAGAGCCAGATATTTTTCACGATATATTTGGACATGTACCAATGTTGGCTGACCCCGTATTTTCTGACTTTATTCAAGCTTACGGCAAGGGCGGACAAGCAGCACTCAAGCGCAATCAATTGCACAATCTTGCACGCATTTATTGGTACACTGTGGAATTTGGCCTCATCGAAGAAAATGGTGAACTAAGAATATTTGGTGCCGGCATACTCTCCTCTCCCAATGAAAGTAAATTCAGTCTGGAAAGCGAATCTCCAAACCGCATTCGTTTTAATCGCGAGCGCGTTATGCGAACCAATTATATCATTGATGATTTCCAAAAGACTTACTTTGTAATTCCTGATTTCGAAACACTATTAAAGGAATGCTACGAAGACTTTACAGGCGTTTACGAAAGCCTTCGCGCGCAGAGCGATTTATCTCCCGAAGATATTTTGCCGGAAGATGCAATAATTCAGCGCGGCACTTTGGAATATTTCCAAGCCAAAACAAATAACCAAACCTAATTCAGACAAAAGTGGAATGAACTTATGAGCGATCTATTTGACAACCCTGCTGGCCTTGATGGTTTTGAATTTATTGAATTTTGCGCCCCCCAAAAAGGCATTCTTGAAAACGTGTTTTCGGCTATGGGATTCACACACATCGCCACTCATCGCACCAAGGACGTTGATCTATGGCGCCAAGGCGACATCAACATGATCGCCAATTATGAACCCAAGTCACCAGCTGCATATTTCGCACGCGAACATGGCCCCGCCGCTTGCGGTATGGGATTTCGCGTTAAAGATGCGCGTAAAGCCTATGAGCATTTATTAGCTCAAGGCGCTGAGCCAGTTGAACTTGAAACAGGGCCTATGGAATTACGTATTCCCGCAATTCGCGGTATCGGCGGCGCAATTGTTTATCTCATTGATCGCTATCAAGAAGGCCTAACCATCTATGATATCGATTTCGAATATCTTGATGGTGTTGATCGCCGCCCCAAAGGAGCTGGCTTCAATGTCATCGATCACCTTACACACAATGTTTATGGCGGTCGGATGGCTTATTGGGCTGATTATTATGAGCGGCTCTTCAACTTTAAAGAAATCCGATATTTCGATATTAAAGGCGAATACACAGGCCTAACATCGAAGGCCTTAACTGCACCTGATGGAAAAATCCGCATTCCTCTAAATGAAGAAGCAGAAGGCGGCAAAGGGCAAATCGAAGAGTATTTGCGTGAATTTGGTGGCGAAGGCATTCAGCACATAGCCTTTAGTTGTGATGATCTGATCGGATGCTGGGATCGCCTAAAAGCTATGGGGATTCCTTTCATGACGGCACCGCCATCGACATATTACGATATGCTTGATGAGCGCTTGCCAGGACATGGCGAACCTGTTGATGAATTTCGTTCACGCGGCATTTTATTAGATGGCACGACAGAAGGTGGAAGCCCTCGCCTGTTACTTCAAATTTTCTCTGAAACGCAGCTTGGCCCTGTTTTCTTCGAGTTCATTCAACGCAAAGGTGATGATGGATTTGGAGAAGGTAATTTCAAAGCCTTGTTTGAATCAATCGAACGCGATCAAATCAATCGCGGTGTTTTAAAGGTTGGAGAGAAAGCGTAATGACAGCAACGCCAAATATTCAAGGCTTTCATCACGTCGCCTATAGATGCAAGGACGCCAAGGAAACAGTGGAGTTTTACCAAAAAGCGTTAGGCATGAAATTCCAGCTTGCTATCGCAGAAGACCACGTCCCCTCAACGGGGGCGTATGATCCTTACATGCATATTTTCTTGGAAGCTGGAAACGGCAATGTTTTGGCGTTTTTTGAACTTCCAGAACAACCTGATATGGATCGCGACCAAAACACACCAATCTGGGTGCAGCATATAGCTATGCGCGTTAAGTCTCTTGACGCTTTAATGGAAGCAAAAGCACATCTTGAATCTCTTGGTTTAGATGTAATCGGCCCGACGCATCACGGTATATTCAAATCAATCTACTTTTTTGACCCCAACGGTCATAGATTAGAGTTGGCTGCCGACATTGGTACGCCGGAGCAAATGCAACAATTATTTGAGGTTGCCCCTGACATGCTTGAGGAATGGAGCAAAACAAAAAAAGCGCCTCGCCACGCTGCATGGTTGCATGAGAAAATTGCCAAGGAAAAAAATTAGTGCGCCTTTACACCTATTTTCGCTCTTCAACATCGTTTCGCGTGCGTATAGCGCTGAACCTAAAAGGAATCAGCTACGAATCTGTGTTTGTGAACCTAAAGAAAGGAGAGCAAAATTCAGAAGATTTCCGCGCGATTAATGGGATAGGAGGCGTTCCCGTTCTTGAACATAATGGCTCACGGATCACCCAATCTCTTGCTATTATTGAGTACTTAGACTCACTCAACTCAACTTCACCTTTCTATCTAAATGATCCCCTCAAAAACATTCAGATGAAGGAATACGCATACGCGGTCGCGACCGATATTCATGCGGTCAACAATCTTCGTGTCCTCAACTATTTGAGCGAAACGTTGAACATAGATAATGAAGCCAGAAACACATGGTATCGTCATTGGATAGACGTAAATTTTGCACCATTAGAAGCAAAACTCTCCATCGACCTAGCCGTCCCTAAATTGCCCTTTGGCGAGCCAACGCTGTTTGAAATTGTATTGGTCCCTCAAGTTTACAATGCGCTTCGATTTGAAATTGATATGACGAAATACCCAAAAATCTTAGCAATTTACGAAACTTGCATGAAGCTCCCTGCTTTCCTCAATGCAGCTCCGGAAAACCAAGCAGACGCCACAGCATAATTTAAAAGAAAAGCGAGAGACCATATGAAACTTGCAACACTTAAAAACAACACACGTGATGGCGCGCTCATTGTCGTGAACAACGCACTTACACTCTATGCTGATGCATCACACATTGCTCCAACCTTACAAGCCGCTCTTGATGATTGGGCCAATATATCTCCCATGCTTCAAAGCCTTGCAGAAGATGTTGAATCCGGAACTGGAGCGCTAAAAGCATTTGACCAGAAAGCGTGTGAAAGTCCCTTACCGCGCGCCTATCAATGGGCAGATGGGTCCGCCTACATCAACCATGTTGAACTTGTGAGGAAAGCACGTAATTCCGAAGTTCCCGAAAGCTTTTACCATGATCCACTTATGTATCAGGGAGGCTCAGACGCCTTTTTAGCTCCTTATGCACCAATCCCGTTGGGAGACCCCGCTTGGGGCTGCGATATGGAGGGGGAAATAGCAGTTATTACCGACGACGTCCCTATGGGCGTTAGTGCAGCAGATGCCTCCAACCACATCAAATTGATAATGCTCTGCAATGATGTCTCACTGCGCGGCTTAATACCCGCTGAACTCGCGAAGGGGTTTGGCTTTTTTCAATCTAAACCTCCTAGCGCATTTTCACCTATTGCTCTGACGCCAGATACGCTCGGCGAATACTGGAAGGACAGCTTAGTACATAGACAGCTTGAGGTCGATTATAACGGCAAACCGTTCGGTCGCGCTTGGGCGCAAAAAGAGGCAACATTTTCTTTAGCTGATCTCGTCGCACACGCTGCAAAGACCCGCCCTTTATCCGCTGGCACTGTCATCGGCTCTGGGACAGTTTCTAACAAAGATGAAAATGGTGGCCCCGGACGTAAAATCGAAGATGGGGGGCTTGGCTATTCTTGTATAGCTGAAATCCGTATGATCGAAACAATTGCAAATGGCTCACCATCTACGGCTTTTATGAAGCACGGCGATAGCGTAAAAATTGATATGCGTGATGAGGCAGGAAACTCCATCTTTGGCGCTATCGAGCAAAACATTGTTTCAAGCAAATAATGATTGGAGATCTGAATGCAAAAATATAGCTCAGAGCAAATAGCGGCTTTTACTTCGCGTTTCCCTCGCTGGAATTTAAGTGAAGATGGAAAATCAGTATCAACATCCTTTAAGCTAAAGAATTTTGTCGATGCTTGGAGTTTCATGAGCGCAATCGCAATAACGGCCGAGACACAAAACCATCATCCTGAATGGTTTAACGTGTATGGAAATGTCGATATTCGACTCACCACCCACGATGCTAAAGGTTTAAGCGAGAGAGATGAAAAGCTCGCGGAATTTATTGAAGAGACCGCAAAAAGATTCGGTCTATAATTCTAACAACAAAAATATAAGCGCAGCAAATGACCACTCTTTTATCATTCGCTGCGCTTTTTTTATGCCTTTAGCATCCCTTACGTCATAAAAATCATCAAAACCATATAGTATTAGCTCTCTTAGATTAGCTGGTGCATACTCACACAGCCTATACAAACAGATAATTTCATTTATAAGTGCAAAATGATAGCGCCATCATTTTTAAATGATATTGCATAAAACGCACTATACATTTTACGCAGCGCTGATCATACCGTACTGGACATTCAGGTTCAGAAGCTAATTGGAGAGCGAGAAACAAAATGGCAGAGTTTATTCCAGTAGACCCATTTGATGTTGTCATTTTTGGAGGCACAGGCGACCTTTCCAAACGCAAACTCATTCCTGCCCTATTTCACCGCTTCAAAGATGGTCAAATCTCGGATGTTTGTAATATTGTTGGAACAGCCCGAAGCGAATGGTCCCGCGATGAATTCATTGCTTTCGCAAAAGAGGCTTGTTTAGAGGCGCAAAAGGGTCAACTGGACGAAACCAAGTTCAACAATTTCGCGAAGCTTCTTCAATATGTTCAAATTGATGCGACAGACCCTAAATCTAATTGGTCTGACTTAAAAAAGAGTGTCGCAAAAGATGATCGCCCAAGGGTATTTTATCTTGCAATGGCTCCTCGCCTATACGCACCCTTGTGTAAAAATCTCGGTGACAAAGGGTTAGTAACAGAAAATTCACGTGTCGTCTTAGAGAAGCCAATCGGTCGCAATCTAGAAACAGCTCAAGAAATCAATGATGGTGTGGGTCAGGTCTTCAAAGAAGACCAAATATTCCGTATCGACCACTATCTAGGCAAAGAAACTGTACAGAACTTACTCGTTCTACGCTTCGCAAATATGTTGTTTGAACCTTTGTGGAACCGGAACACGATAGACCATGTGCAGATTACCGTTGCTGAATCTGTCGGTCTAGAAAGCCGTGCGGACTATTATGACAATTCTGGTGCCTTGAGAGACATGGTTCAAAACCACCTCCTCCAATTGCTTTGTCTTACAGCTATGGAACCACCCAACTCTCTAGATGCAGACGATGTACGCACAGAAAAGATCAAAGTGCTTCGCGCTCTAAAGAAGTTTGATGCAACTTCAGCAAAAGACTGGACTGTTCGTGCGCAGTATCGCAGTGGTTCTGTTAACGGTGTGGCTGTAAAAGGCTATAAAGAAGAGCTTCCAGAAGAGAAGAAATCAAGCCGTACAGAAACATATGTTGCCCTTAAAACTGAAGTACAAAACTGGCGCTGGCAGGGTGTCCCTTTTTACCTTCGCACAGGCAAGCGTCTACAGTCTCGTCAATCTGAAATCGTAATCCGATTTAAACCGGCACCTCATTCAATTTTTGGATCACAACAAGGTGCGTCACCCAACAAGCTGATTATTCGCTTACAACCAGATGAAGGTGTACACCTCTTCTTGCAAATCAAAGAACCTGGTCCTGGTGGGTTGCGCGTAAAGTCTTTGCCTCTAAACCTTTCTTGGGCTGACACCTTCATGATACGATACCCAGACGCCTATGAACGTCTGTTGATGGATGTTGTACGCGGCAATCTAGCTTTATTCATGCGTCGTGAAGAAGTAGAACAAGCTTGGATGTGGGCAGATTCCTTGCTTGCTGCTTGGGCGGATGATGATCGACCTATGGAAACATATCCAGCTGGCAGTGACGGCCCTTCTTCTGCGGATGTACTACTTGCAAAAGACAACCGTTACTGGAAACGTCTCGATTCAGTTGAATAATCTCATAGCCTCTTAAACTTGACCCCAGATCTGGAACTAGTCTCATGACGGTTACACCCACAATTAAAACAATCGCAGATGTTACTGACCGCATAATCAAACGGTCAGAAACATCCAGAAATGCATATCTTAAGCTTATGGAAAGCCAGCGCCCTACTGGCTCTGCCCGCGCAAGACTAACTGACGGTAACCTAGCGCACGCATCTGCTGCCTGCCCGATCCACGACAAGAACGCTATGCTCGGCGCTGAATGGCCCAATATAGGTATCGTTACAGCATATAATGATATGCTATCTGCGCACCAACCTTATGAGAAATACCCAGATATTATCCGTGCTGCTGCTCGTAAAGTAGGTGCGACGGCACAAGTGGCTGGCGGTGTTCCTGCGATGTGTGATGGTGTTACTCAAGGTCAAGACGGGATGGAATTATCACTCTTCTCCCGCGATACAATTGCCCTTTCAACTGCTGTCGCACTTAGCCACTCAACTTTTGATGCCGCGCTCTACCTAGGTATTTGTGACAAAATCGTCCCTGGCCTCCTCATCGCAGCGGTACGATTTGGCTGGTTACCCGGTATTTTTATTCCAGCCGGTCCTATGCCATCTGGCTTGCCCAACCCAGAGAAACAGCGCATTCGTCAGCAATATGCAGCTGGTGAAGTCGGACGCGATGCCCTCCTAAAAGCGGAGAGTGAAAGCTACCACTCAGCAGGTACGTGTACTTTCTATGGTACAGCTAATTCCAACCAAATGATGATGGAAATGATGGGCTTGCATATGCCGGGAGCAGCATTTGTTCCGCCGAGCACCGGATTGCGCACAGCCTTGACTGAATCCGCCACTCAGCGCGCCGCAGCCATCAGCCACATGAAAGGCGACGCGGCTTATACTCCAATGTATAAAGTTATCGATGAACGCTCAATCGTAAATTCGATAGTCGGCCTTATGGCTACTGGTGGCTCAACAAATAACGCGCTTCATATCCCTGCAATTGCTCGCGCTGCCGGAATACTTGTCGATTGGTCCGACTTTGAGGAAATAGCCTCTGTTACACCGCTCATGTGTAAGATTTACCCAAACGGTCCTTCTGATGTAAACCACTTCCACGCCGCTGGCGGTATGGGTTTCCTAATACGTGAACTTCTAAGTGCTGGTCTAGTGCACAACAATGTCACGACAGTTGTAGGCGATGGCGGACTGGAGCGATACGCACAGGAGCCAACCATGCAGCAAGAAACGCTTACATGGAAAGCAGCCCCAGAAAAAAGTCACGACGAGGACATTTTACGTCCTTATACTAATCCGATTGCCGCAGATGGTGGTCTCAAACTCATCGACTCACCAATCGGCCGAGGCGTCATCAAAATTTCAGCAGTAAAAGAAGAAAACCGCAAAGTATCAGCGCCAGCTGCCGTTTTCTCATCTCAAGAGGCTGTAAAAAAGGCATTCAAAGCAGGTGAGTTAAACCGTGACGTTGTGATCGTTGTACGTTTCCAAGGCCCTCGCGCGAATGGTATGCCCGAGCTTCACGGACTGTCACCAATTCTTGGACTACTTCAGGATAAAGGCTTTAAGGTTGCTCTGGTAACTGACGGAAGAATGTCCGGTGCATCTGGAAAATTTCCTGCAGTTATCCATGTAGGTCCAGAAGCGCTCGCAGGCGGACCAATCGCAAACGTTCAAGATGGTGATATTCTTTCACTTGATGCGAATGCCGGCACATTGGAAGTATCATCACCTGACTTTCTAACAAGAACCCCTGCCAAACGAGAACATGAAGGCGGTTTAGGACTAGGTCGTGAAATGTTTGCGGTCTTTCGTCAATCAGCGGAAGTCGCAGAAAAAGGCGGCGGTATCTTTGGTCTTATGGATGAGCAAGTTTAATGGGACAAAACGAATTTGATTACGTCGTTGTCGGTGACGTAGGCGGTACAAATGTACGGTTTGCTATTGCAAAAGATCCACGTCAACACGCCGGACCTGTAAGTATTGAGCATTTCTGGAAATCTCCCAATAAAAACCATGAGACATTTTCTGATGCTCTAAGTATTTTTTTGGACACAGTTAATATTCACCCGAAACGGGCGGTTTTCGCTCTTGCAGGTCCTATTAAAAATAATACCGTCACACTCACCAACCATTCCAGCTGGCATGTGGTTGGCAAAGATATCCAAGAACGGTTTAACATTGAGCACGTAGAATTGCTCAATGATTTTGCCGCCATGGCACGTTCTGTACCTGAATTAAGCCCGACTTTAGGTGGGGAAGGATTCACGACCATATCAAAGGGTGTATCCCTCCCCAATCGCCCTATAATCATTGCCGGACCAGGCACCGGTTTTGGCTTAGCAACTTTACTTCCGCAACCTGACAAAACTTGGCAGGTCATGAGGGGTGAAGGTGGTCACCAAGCCTATTCACCTACGACAGAGTTTGAGGCAGAAGTTTACAAACGACTGAAAAGCAAAATCGGATACGTTTCCATCGAAATGATGAGTGCAGGCGTTGGTTTCGATGGACTTTTAGAAACAGTTTTCGAAGTATTTGGTATAGAAGCGGTTAAATATTCCCCTGCCGAAGCACATGAGCTAGCAAAGAAGGGTGATAAAGTTTGTGATGCCGTTTGCAGAATTAGAGCAAACACCGTAATGACCGCATATGGAGATGCGGTATTAGCGTGTGGTGCTAAAGGCGGTGTAGTTGCAGCAGGGGGAGTTACGACTGCCCTTATTGACTATATCGGCGCACCTGAAGCGTTATCACGTTTCTTCGATCGTGGACCAATGTCATCCTATATGACAGACGTGCCGATCTATCTTATAACCAGCGCCGAAGCGCCTTTATTGGGTGCTGCTGCATACTAACGGATTATGGAATTTAGCAATGACTTGTGACATGAAGCCAGTTCTAGCCGCCCTTTCTTCAGCACCGGTGGTACCGGTCCTTACAGTTGCTGATATTAAACACGCCGCCCCTTTAGCCCAAGCGCTATACCGCGGTGGAATTAAATTTGTTGAAGTTACGCTTAGAACTGCTGCTGCACTTGATGTCATCAAGGAAATGAAAGCTGCACAACCTGAATTGGTTGTAGGTGCTGGTACAATTTTGACCCCTGCCGATTTAGAAGCAACATTGAAGGCAGGATCAGAATTCTCAGTTTCTCCCGGTGCTACACCTAAACTCGCCAAGGCTCTGCTTGAATCTGGGGCACCTGCTTTCCCTGGTATTGCGACAGCAAGTGAAGCATTAGAACGTATGGAGGAAGGCTTTGAAGTTGTTAAATTCTTCCCTGCAGAATCTATTGGCGGAGCAAGCGCTCTGAAATCATTGGTTGCTCCATTACAAAACCTCAAGGTTATGCCAACTGGTGGTGTAAGCCCAAAGAACATGATGAACTACTTATCTATTCCAAATGTTGTTGCAGTAGGCGGTGGATGGCTTGTATCCAATACAGCTATGGAATCTGGAGATTGGGATGGAATAACTGCCATCGCAAAAGAAGCACTCGAAATCGCAAACAAATAGCCAGTCTTTAGGACCTCCTTTTATGAGCCGTTTTTCTTCCCCCACAAGTCGTCGTGCTAAAATTGTTGCTACTCTCGGGCCGGGTAGCTCGGCACCTGACACAATTCACCTTCTAGCTCAAACTGGCGTTGATATATTTCGATTGAACTTTTCTCATGGAGATCATGAGGGACATAAACGCAATTACGAATCGGTTAGGCTTGCACAAGAAAAAATAGGACGCCCCCTAGGTGTGCTTGCAGACATGCAAGGCCCAAAAATTCGTGTTGGAAGCTTTCCTGAAGGCTTCATTCGATTAAGCATGAATGAAGAAGTGAAACTCGTTCCGGGTAAAACTTCCGAAGAAGAACACGTGATCCCTGTTCCTCACCCAGAAATATTAAAAGTCATGGAAGTCGGCGATCAAGTTTTGGTGGACGATGGAAAGATCATCCTAACGGTTACCAAAGCCGGTGACACACCTTGGGTGCGCTCTGACCTTCCAGCAAAAATTGGTGACAAAAAAGGCTTTACTTTATTAGGTAAGGCTCTTCCCGTTCCGGCGCTTACACCTAAAGACAAAGAAGATCTTGAATTTGCTTGTAGCCTCGGCGCGGACTTTATTGCTTTGTCTTTTGTTCAAACACGCTCAGACCTTGAAGAAGCGCGCGCGCTTATGAAAGGCCGAGGTCGCCTTGTCGCAAAAGTTGAGAAACCAGCGGCAATCGCCAACCTTGAAGATATTGTCGATGGATCTGATGGTATTATGGTCGCACGTGGAGACCTGGGTGTGGAATATCCACCTGAAATGGTCCCGATTTTACAACGCCGTATTGTTCGAGCTTCGCGTGCAGCTGGTAAACCTGTAATCGTTGCAACGCATATGCTGGAATCAATGGTAGAATCTGCATCACCTACACGTGCAGAAGCTTCCGATGTTGCAACGGCAATCTACCAAGGTACCGATGCAATTATGTTGTCATCTGAAACAGCTGTCGGTCGTCATCCTGCTACTGCAGTCGCCATTATGGACAGGATAGTTGTAACTGTCGAAAACGACAAAGAATACGCTCAATCATCTGGTAATTTTGCTCCGCCCAAAAGTGCAAACTCTTTGGACGCAGATTCTATCGCTGATGCGATAAATGAACTCTCAGAGCAAAATGATTGTATTGCTGTGTTTGTCTCTACAGCACACTTCTCAGTGATATCTCGGTTTTCACGTGCGCGTCTAAAAACGCGTTTAATCGCGCACAACCAAGATAAAACTAAACTTGGACACATGTCACTATTCTGGGGCGTAGAACCCCTGTCGAGCGCTGGCACCATGAGTGATGCAGACCTAGTAGCTGCCGTTAAGCAGCAGCTAGGCAGCGAGGTATCAGGCAAGATAGCATGTGCCTTCCAAATCAAGGGTTTGGACGCCAATCTTGCTTGGCGTCTTGAGGTAATTCAAGTCTAACCTCACCTCCTTTGCATTTCGCCGCATTGATCAATACTATATTTAGTGCCTCTATACCTCCACACGAATATTTGGAGTTAAGGTATTGAAAGTATTGATCGTTGGCGGCGGAATTGCCGGTCTAACAACGGCACTTTGCTGTTTAAAAAACGGACTCTCAGTTCAAATATTTGAACAAGCTCCTGAACTAACTGACGTAGGTGCGGGACTTCAATTGAGCCCCAATGGAACTCGTATTCTCTACAGATTGGGGTTGAAAGAAAGTCTTGAAAAAATAGCCTTTAAGCCAGCTTCATTGGACCTCCGATTGGGCAGAAGTGGTCAAAAAATTTTCTCAATACCCATGGACCGGGCTGAAGAAAAATATGGAACTCCATATCTTCATATACATCGCGCAGATCTAATAGCTATATTAAAACAAAAACTTAACGACGTTTCATCTGAAGTTATTCACGTCGGAAGCCGTGTTGAAAACTCAAATTCCTCAGATAAGGGCGTAGAGCTTACTTTGTCTAACGGTGACAAAATTCTAGGGGATGTGGTGGTGGGTGCCGATGGCATTCATTCCACCATTCAAAAACACATTCTTAAAACAGAGCAACCAACGTTTACAGGAAATATAGCATGGCGAGCACTCATTCCCACCAATAGAGTTCCTACCCATCTGATTCCTCCGTCGGCAACTGTATGGACCGGAGAGAAAAGGCACGTAGTGACATATTACGTGCGCGGCGGTGAGTTGATCAATTTTGTAGGAATCGTTGAAGAGAACAGTTGGTCAAAAGAAAGCTGGAATGAAGAGGGAGAACCTAATAAATTGCGTGCTTTATTTTCTGACTTCCACCCTAAAATAAAATCTTTGACGCAATCAATCGATTGCTGTTTCAAATCTGCACTCTTTGATAGAAAGCCTTTGAAAAATTGGAATAAAAATCGCAATATTATAATTGGAGACGCTGCCCATCCAATGTTACCGTTTATGGCTCAAGGTGCAACTATGGCTATTGAAGATGGAGCGGCGCTGGCTCAAATTCTCGGGAGTAAAACGTCAAACTTACAAACATCACTGGATACATTTGAAACAATTAGAAAGCCTAGAACCAGTCTAGTTCAAGCTTCCTCACGTTCGAATATGTCACTTTTCCATCACGGAAATCAAGTTTCCCAGCTATTGCACTATGGGCCTATATGGTTAGCTGCGCGTTGTATTCCGCAATATGTTAACTCAAGACAAGATTGGCTGTATCTCCATGATGCAGAAAACCCCTATTAGGTGTATTCAACACCCCTAAATCTCGGCTATAACACGAAAGCGATTGTGATTAATGCTCAGCAGTTGTAGCTTGTTTGCGAAGTGGGAATTTTTCGGTTTAGTTTAGAAATGAGTGGGACAACGCCATTATGGTCATGACAATACTAGTCTTAATCGGCGCAGTGCTTTTAGTGGCATTGCTTGGTGTGTTGGTCTATCGTGCATCTAGAACTTTCGATGCCAACCCTAACCACACTTATGTAGTTCAGTCTCAAGGAGAAATTGTTGGCGCACTTCGTGAGCCTGCAACTCTATGGGACCCTAAAATGTCTGTGTTGCGCGACAAAGATGCACCCGACATTACCTACCCCTCGAGAAAATCGCAGACAGGTGAATTCTTCACTCGTTCACTTGTAAATCGCAGGACAGGCCGAATTTCACTTACAGTGAATACATGTACACCTAAACCGTTCCGCAGCATGACATTGGACCGTCACCAATTAGAAATTACTGCCAATGTCGTTTTCCGTTTAGATATTGAACGAATTCACATAAGCAGTCAGCTAGAAAATTTTGGTGCCACGTTTGCAAATAGAATTGAAAACTTATTTGACAATGAGATTACGAGATGCCGAGACGAAGATATTCGTTCTCAACAAACTCTCATTGAGCAAACTGTGACACAAGCATTGAGATCAATAGAGGAAGATACAAAGGGTGACAGCATGTTGAATGGCATGCCACTAGGTATTAAAATCTATGAAGCGAACTTTTCATTTAAAGAAATCGATACGATGGCTGAAGCACAAGCTGCTCAAGCAGGACCAGAAGGTCGCCCCATTGGCCCAATTTGGATTGATCAGCAACACATCGATAAACTTGCAGACACTTTGACAGACCGTACGCCAGAAGTTCGCGATGCAGTAATGAGAATGATCGAGTTGCAAACTCGACAAAATATTGTTGAAATTCTTGCCAAGTCTGGCGGTTTGGTCGCCTTCACAGCCAAGGAGCTTGGTCTCAACGATATTCTTTCAGATGCAAAAGAAGAGCGTGGCGGAGCAAATAAAATGGCTGCTCCTAAATCAAACGTAAACGGGGCGGGTCAGCTCGAAAATAGTAGTGCCGCGTCCGACGAAGAAAATGAAGAAACTGCGACCTCTAAGGTACCAATTCAGCGTGATTATTATGGTCGCCCGATACCGAAACAACCTTCATAACAATATTACAGTAGACTTCTCAAAATTAAAAAGGGGCGCCAAGAGAACTCCGCTGCGTTGATAATCCACTACTTATTACAGCAATATGCAATTTTTTACTGTATATTGAAATAGAATCTCTCCTGTTAAGAAAGCGAAAACCACCTGCGTCCATGCTATAAAGTATGGCGCTTAAGAAAGCGCTCAATCTTATTTGGGGATTGAAATGAAATCTTATGAAGTATTGGCGCGGAGATATTGCGCCTTTCTGGGTGAAGACCCAGACGAAGAAATTGAAGGTCTGCCTATCTGGCGGATAGCTTTGGCAGACTTAGAAGCTGCAATAAACGCTTTGGAAACATTTGGTGTATCAGCGCGCTCACCCATGACGGAAGAAGATATTGAACTTCCAGATGAGCAAACTCCTACGGGAATTGCACCACGTTCTCCACCTAAATTGCGTTGTGTAGCTTAGAAATATCACCAAATTATTTTGATTTCACCCGATAACCTGCATCCACTATTTTCGCTATTTGCTGAATCATAGCTCTATCTTGTTCTTTTACTTTTTCATCTAATTTTTCATATTCAATCAAATTGTTATGATGGCGCCGCTTATTGTTACGATGCGCACCATAAGACCACCCATTTAAAAGTCGGTCTAACATCCACCTATCGTGTTGAAGTTTTGCTAATCTCTCCAACTCGCTATGATCTTCTAAATCAAACACATCCACTTTCTCCGGAAGATCAGTACTATCCAGAGCTTCCCCCTTGGCATCACCTGCTTCCAACCACGAATTTAAATCAAATCCTGCTGCATCTAATGTTGACCGAATATGCGCAGCCACTCTTCTGTTGGAAACTCTATATTCCTCTTCAAGGTAATCCCAATTGTGTTCGATTGAAGAAGTTTGAGCAGTTTGCTGTTGGGTCATCAGATAAGTTTGGTGGAAAGTTTCTGCTAGCAAATCATAATTTGGTGATAAAAGAGCCGTGCCATCCATCCCTTTCCGCCACGAACCGAACGGAACCAATTTCAACGCATCAACATATTCATTTTGTTGAAATTTTATCGACTTCCACTCGTTTTCCGAAAGACCATAATGACCAGCACCTTGACGCACTTCTTGTAAACCAGTTCCATTGCGGCCGTTCACAAATATCGGTGCATCGAACCAATTTTCTCTTTCCGCACGGTCTTTGATAGCAACTGCAGATACAAGAGGATGCTGCTCATCTGAAAGTGTAATATAGACAGCGCAAAGCGGCATTTCACCACAACGACTAGTCAAAAACGTTTCAATTCTTGGAGAATAAAGGGTTAGATCGCCTGATATGAAGGATAAATCCACTGCATTCTTAATTCCTGGGTGACGAGCAACAAATTCAGATGCAAGCTTTTGAGCATTAGGGTCTATGACAGTCACAGCGATCTTAGAAGGATTGTAACTTACTGAAGTTACTAAAAATTCTCTCATAATTGCTTGGCCTAGATCTTCAAAACCAACAATCAGGATATGTTGAACAGAGAATTGCTTACGACGTGCTAGCAAATATGGAGGGTGTGCTAACAATACTTGCCGCGCCACGCCTGCTACAAATGAGAATGGCTTCAGCTTTGTGGCTGGATCTGCCTTGCTTACCCTCTCCAACAGCCATGAATCCATGAAGTGTGTTAGGATCTCGAGACCTGGATACAATTTCCCGATTTCTTGTGCTTGTGCCCATGTTTCGACATCTGAATTGTGCGCAACGATAATCCGCGTCGCTCTTTTGGCTCCACACATTCTCAAATCGCTGGCAATAGATTTCGTCGCACCGATGCAATTTGCATTGTCCATAGAAGTGCAAATATGCGTTACTTTCCGTTTCTGCAGCTTGGCATATTCAAATGCCAATGGGTGATCTCCTACGACAATATCGTGATCACAACGCGCCCATAAAAATATACGGGATGCTTTTCCCCCCAATGCAAAGAGAAAGAGGCGACCTATCATCAATACAAAAGCTAAAGCACCTGATAGTCGCGCTATTTGCAAAGCTAGCGGCATATCTCGTAGAGGTGTTTCAGTATAAATGTCTGATGCAAATATCGCTTTTACGCCTAACTGAACAGCTTCAGCTATTGTTTGCCAATTTTGACTACCAACTTCACGTAATTGATAAACAGCTTGTCCCGCATTGTATTCCCAATGCCACCATCCATAAATTCCCATTGAAATGGCTAAAATAGAAAAACTTAAAAAGACAATCCAATAAAATGTTGCTGCGTTTCTGAACGCGAGCATCTCCAAATATCGTAACCCCATTCGAAGTAGCACAAGCATAACGCATATCCGTACAATTAGGAAAATGAACTTTAAGCTTAAACCAAGCTCGCAGGCATACAAGTCGTTTTAAATTGTGTACAAAGAACAGCTGAATAGCCACGATTACTTAGAGTCGCGCCTACCAACTGGAGTCCAAAGTCCAATGGCAAAACCCATTTCAGACGATCAAGTCCAAATAATCGCTCGCGTAATGCATGAAGCTATACGCGCATTCCAGATCGCCAATGGTGAACCACCCGCTCCTCACTGGAACCGAGCGCCCAAATGGATGAAAACGGCTACTATCGAGGGGGTATTATTCAAAATTAAAAATCCAAAAGCTTCGGTTTCTGCTCAACATGATCAATGGATGGAAACCAAGCTTAAAGAAGGATGGAAATTTGGTAAAAAAAAGGACGGTGCTAAAAAGACCCACCCTTTACTTATCCCTTACGCAGAACTTCCATTTGTTGAACGACAAAAAGATGCTCTTGTGGCCGCAATCATAACATCACTGTCAAAGAAAAACTTATAGTTCTATCGTTTCCAAATATGTAAACGTGACCTTACCAGATTAAAGCCCGCCCAGCTCACTAGCCCCGCAGCTAACGGGAATGCCAATTCTAAAAAGGCTTCACCTAACCGATGATCTAATGCAAGTCCTGTCAATGTCCCCAATGGCGTACTTATACCTGCAGCTATAGTCGCAACAACTATCGCCAATACTGATCTCGTAAAAACAGCAAAACATAAAACTAAAGTAATTAGCCCTTCCGGTAATTCATGTAGAATCAACCCGATTGATGTGAGTGTGCCACCACCATGATTATGTTCTAGTGAAGCAACATAGACCATCCCATCAATATAAGAGTGTAGTGCAATGGCGATAATTGGCGTAATCAAATGCGACTTTGATTTAGATGTCGTCGCGTGCCCTACTTTATCGAGTATGCCACCTAATGCGGCACCTCCAATGATTAGCCCAATTGCTATGCCTCCGAACTCTACGGCTTCGGGCAGAAGGTGAGTAACCGCAATGGCAGCTAAGAGTACACCACCAGCAAAAGCGGCGTAATCCCCAAAGCGTTCGGCAAGTTTGCGATTTGAAGCAGCTAACCCAATCCCAACACAAGAAAACACCATCGCCAATAAAGCGAAGCTCAGCGCGACAGGAATGCCCATTATGATTTCTAATTCATGTATAATCGCACTCAATGCCAACTCCAAAAATATTAATTCACGCGTTCACTTTTATGAAATTGCGTTAAAGTGCGCGACCTGTTGGAATAGGCTTTGCGAAGGGAGATGTTATATAATAACAATATATAGAATGAGCAATATAATTTGCTTTTAAACGCTTATATTTATGTCCGCTAAGATTTAGGCCTTCAAAAATGACTAACTCCCCTCTCGCGATAGTCGTGAAAAACCTTCATTTTCAATGGAAACCAAACGCCCCGACTTTGGATATTCCACAACTCGAACTTAAAAGCGGTAGCCATACGTTTTTGAAGGGCGCAAGCGGATCTGGAAAATCCACACTTTTAAGCGTTCTCACAGGTATAATCACTCCACATTCGGGCAATATAGAAATACTAGGCCAAGACTTTCAATCTTTATCACAACCACAAAAGGACAAGTTTCGCGCTGAACATATGGGCATTATATTCCAGATGTTCAATCTTCTCCCTTTCTTATCAGTGAGAGATAACATTTGTTTGCCCTGTGAGTTTTCTACTGGACGCAAACAAAAAGCTACAACAAAATTTGGAACTATCGAACAAGCAGGCAAACACCTTCTAGATGCGTTAGGTATGTCTCCTGAGATCTATTGGGATAAGCCGGTAAGTGAGCTTTCCGTTGGACAACAACAACGAGTCGCCGCCGCCAGAGCATTAATTGGTGCTCCCAAAATCATCATCGCAGATGAACCAACCTCCGCTCTAGATACAAACAATCGCAATAACTTTATAGAACTTCTTATCCAACAAGCTAACGAAAATGATACAACACTGTTGTTCGTAAGTCATGATCAAGCTCTTGCTCCCAATTTTGGAAACCAAATAAATTTGACCGATATAAATCGTGTTTCATCACATGGAGACATGGCATGATTACCACCATAATTTCCCTAGCTTGGAAAAGCATTTCTGCGCGCAAAACCACGGCGATTTTGACCATTTTGGCAGTCGCCTTAAGTGTGGCGCTTTTCCTTGGTGTCGAAAAAACGAGGCATGCTGCTCGCACTAGCTTTGAAAGCACTATTTCTGGCGTTGATGCTATTGTGGGTGGGCGTACAGGGCCGATAAATCTGCTTTTGTTTTCTGTTTTTCGTATAGGCGATGCAACAAGCCCCATGTCATGGGAATCATATGAAGCTATCTCGCGTCGTCCTGATGTTGCTTGGACCATTCCTATATCTCTTGGAGACAGCCACAAAGGGTTTCGGGTTCTTGGAACGTCACCTGCTTATTTTGAACATTATCAATATGGCAGCAAACAAAACTTAACTGTCAAAAAAGGACTCACTTTCGACTCTCACGCACTGGAAGTCGTACTTGGCTCAAAGGTGGCTCAGAAACTAGGATATGATCTAGAGACAGAGCTTACTTTATCTCATGGTGTCGGGGATGTGTCTTTCCATGAACATGACGAGCAAAAATTCAAAGTCGTAGGTATTCTCGCGCCAACAGGCACGCCTGTGGATCAAACAGTTCATGTAAGTTTGGAAGCCATTGAGAGAATACACGACACCTCACCCGTCAATATTGGTGAACACGCTCATGAAGATGAACCTGACCATCACCATGAGGAAGCAGACGATCATCACCAAGAACATGAGCATGAACACGAGCACCTAGAACCGACTTCTCTCAATGCTGTCTTTGTGGGACTAAAATCTCGTGGAGCCGTTTTACGTTTCAACCGGGAGGTCAACACCTACCCTAAAGAAGCACTGCTTTCTATTATGCCAGGAATGACACTTTCGTCTTTATGGTCAGTCATTGGGTCTGCTGAAAACGCTCTTAAAGCTATTTCGGTATTTGTCATTTTTGTGGGTCTAGCGACTATTCTTATTTCCATATTCACGACACTGAATGAACGACGTCGGGAAATGGCGATTTTAAGATCTATGGGCGCTCGGCCGCTTCACATATTCAGTCTCATTATTGCGGAATCTGCGCTCTTAGCATTTGCTGGTGCCGTTGTAGGGGTTTTAGTCACCCATATATTGCTCGCTATTCTCGCGCCTTGGGTAAGCAATCAATATGGATTAGAATTAAAAGACCTAGGATTTAGCAGTTTTGAGATCGTTACTATTCTAATAGTGACGCTATTCTCTGCGCTAATGTCACTCTGGCCAGCGGTGCGCGCCTTGAAATCAGCACTTTCTGATGGCTTATCTATACGCCTATAAAACTTACCTCCCCAAAAGGTCTCAAACATGTCCTTGAAACATACCCTTATCGTCTCTGCTTTGCTTTGCTGCGCACCCTCAATTTCGTTTGCGCAAACAACAACAGAAAAAACATATGTCGTCCCGCCTCAAACGGATATTGACCCGTTAGTTTATGTACTACCTGAAGACAAAAACGAGACATTCGAGATTGGCTGGGACGACCTTCTTCCACCAGGGGAAGAAGAAAGAATTGCAGCCCAAATGCAATCTCAAATGCAGTCTTTGTTTGATGTTTCAGAGGGAGGCGAAGGAGATGTCGCTATCCAATTTGGAACACACAATACAGTAAAGGTTCTAGATGGACATAAAATCCGTATCCCTGGCTACACAGTCCCTTTTGAGTTCGCCAAAAATGCAGAGATTAAAGAATTTTTGCTCGTGCCATATTATGGAGCATGTTTGCATGCGCCGCCGCCGCCGCCAAATCAGACACTCTATGTAACCACAGACAAGCCAATCAAACTCAAAGACCTACAGCAAGCTGTATGGATTGAAGGGTATGTCGAAATAGTGAGTACAACAACGGATTTAGCCGAAGCAGCATACACTATCAAATTAACGGATATTGAAGTTTACGATAACTGATTTTGCGCGAAGGCGAAAAAAATTCTCTAAACCAGTGAATTAATTGAATTTCAGACTTGCAGTCTCCTAGCAAAACCCGCTAGGAGAGTATCCTTGACTAAGGAGAGGTGGCCGAGTGGTCGAAGGCGCTCCCCTGCTAAGGGAGTATACCAGCGATGGTATCGAGGGTTCGAATCCCTTCCTCTCCTCCAGATCAAGCTAATTCTTTGATTTACTTATTTTTATTGTAATTCAAAGACTTGACCTACACGCGTGGTACATAATTTGGTACAAAAGCTGCATGAAACGTAGCATGTCCAATTGTCTCTTTTTGCAAAAAAATGGTCGTTACCTTTTCCGTCGCGTAGTTCCTAGCGACGTGAGAGATCGCGTCAAAAAATGCGAATGGAAGATTTCACTAGGTTCAATTTCACGCGCGCAAGCAGCTGTGCGAGCAGCTCAACTGTATGAAGATACAGAATTTGAAATAACTAGGTATAGAAACCCAAACGTTAGAAGAATACGCTCACGCGCTGAAAGTACTCGCGTTGCACATCTACAGCTGAAATCCCATCGGGAAGAGTTTGAACTTCTGCTTACTCGACACCTCAACAGTATGTTAATACAGCCTGCTGTGCTTGTCCGCCAAGATATGGCTAGAAGGGATTGCGATGCACCAAATTGGTCAAATGTAAAATCAAAATATCTCTCCGAATTAGAGACATTGAAAAACACATTAGTGCCAGATATCTATATTCATCCCCGTCACTTAAACTTAGACGAAATCATCAATGAGAGCAGTTACAATCCTGTTTTGGATGCTCAATATATGTTGGATATTAAAAAACGTTACAAACAGACCAGAATTGATAGCCTTCGGGAAGTACTTTCCGTTTTATCAGGTGAAGAGACGCCAAACTTAGATAATTTTTTTTCCCGCGATAATGGAAGCAACTTCAAAACTCTCCAAGAGCTGCTTAAAGAGTATGAACGCTTCAAGAAGAGCAACTGGTCTCTCAAAACTCAAACAAAATTCGATGGTATATCCAAAGAAGTTCTGTCAATCCTTGGCCCCCATACAGATATCAACTCAATTGATCGCGCAAAATGCAATGATCTAGTGCGGATTATGGAGGCCTTACCTCCTAATTATTCGAAATGCAAAATGTTTAAAGGCCTCTCACTACCCGACATAGCATCGAAGGCTGAAGCTCAAAGTCTTCCTGGACGAAATCCAAAAACAATAAAAACAATGGTGACTTGGTTGATTTCATTTTTTCAATTTGCCGAAGAAGAACAGCTTCTTTCTGTTAATCCAGCTAAGGGATTGAAAGTTACTCAGAGAGTAAAACAGCAAGGCAAGAAAAACCCCTTCAATGATACGGAATTGCAACAATTATTCAGTGCGCCAGTTTTTACAGGATGCGCTGATGATGAAAAAGGATGGAGAATTGCAGGCAATTCATTTCCTCGAAGAGCGAAATATTGGATCCCTATTATTGGTTTACACTCCGGAATGCGTCTTAATGAAATCTGCCAGCTTCAGATTGGTGATTTGCAGATATTACCGGAAGGTCCGTTTTTTAGTGTCATAGATACTGACGGAAAAATTTTAAAGTCATCAACTTCGAAACGCTTAGTCCCCATTCATAGTAACCTTGTTGCGCTGGGGATAATCGATTGGATCGAAGAAATGGAAAAAGTAGCTGCGCCCAACTCCTCCCTATTTCCAGAACTCACATCGCGCACTTCAGGGAAAAGGCCATCAGATAATTTTTCACGATGGTTTGGCAACCTAAGGGATAGCAGGGGTCTTTCTAAGAGCGGAAAAAGCTTTCACAGCTTTAGACACTACATGACTGACAGGCTGACCGAGCAAGGAATTCGAGAACTTACAATTCATAGGTTGCTTGGTTGGTCAGTCAAAGGAATGCTCGGCGTTTATGGTCAAGGTCCAAGCAATGCAGAATTGATCAACGCTCTGGAAAAAATTGAAATCTTCGATTTAAAACACTTAAAAGTACCACAAAATTGAAATCTACATTTTAAAATCGGACTACGCTACAAAATACTAAGCCCCCAAATACTTCACTAAATGTCAAACCTAGAAACTAGGCATGTATTAAAAATTCTGAATTTCCTGCGTCATTGCTCGATATACACTGGAACGCCCTATACCCATTCGTTTAGCAATATCGCTTGCACCTACTCCCTCACTAGCAAGACGTTTTACTTCTTTTGCATCAACGCTAGGTTTTCGGCCTTTATAAACACCCGCTTCCTTAGCTTTTGCGATACCTTCCATTTGGCGCTTTGGCGCTCTCGTCGAAGGTTTGTTTCAAACTCGGCAAACACTCCCAGCATATCCACAAAGGCTTTTCCCGCCGCTGATGTAGTATCGATTGGTTGCTCAGTAGCACGCAAGGATGCGCCCTTTGATTTTAGGGTCTTCATAATATCTTGTAGGTCTGAGATAGAACGCGCCAGACGATCGATACGTGTTACAACAAGAGTATCTCCTTGGCGGATGAAGTCCAATATAGATTGAAGCTCAGGCCTTTTCTGGGTTGATGTACCACTTGCCTTCTCTTCTCTAACAATTTCACATCCTGCTGCTTCCAGCGCCTCAAGCTGTACCCGGGTACACTGACCGGAAGAACTTACGCGCGCATATCCAATTTGGGTCATCTGATCCTCTTGTTCCAATAGGGTTTAGACCTATGGTAACAGACGTCCCAAAATTAAAAAGCGAACTCTATTGGTACATGTATATTGCACCATTTACTTGCCCCTTTGGAGTATACTCAAATGATACACCCAATAGGAACCGCATAGTTAATAGGAGGCAGACTTGACCAGATCGTCAAACAGACCAAGCGTACCTATTGCCCTGCCGCACCAAGATGCGGCAGGACTAACAAGCTTATTCAGCAGCAAAGGCTATAGTCGCGTTCAGACGGCCAGACAGGCGCACAAGAACGATTCCGACAACCACCACTCCGGCTGCTATGTAAGGCGCAACGGCGAGGCCTATGCCTTCCACTACGAGCCCCCCGGCCCATGCCCCCCCGGCAATGCCAAGGTTGAAC
>CAYGPD010000011.1:0-74148 GCA_964351655.1 uncultured Hyphomonadaceae bacterium
AGATGATTTGAACAACCGCGCTGCACAGCTAACGAATAATACGATGTATATGCTTTCCATTGTGGCCGCAGTGTTTTTGCCGTTGAGTTTCGTGACCGGACTTTTGGGAATGAATGTGGGGGGGATGCCTGGGGTGAGCTCCACTTTCGGATTTGGAATTACGATTTTGCTTCTCGTGCTTATCTTTGCAGTTCAACTCTATGTTTTTAGGCGGTTAAAGTGGCTATAATTCAGAAAATACAAGCGAAGCCAGAGCTTCCCGAAGCGGTGCTTCTTGTGCCAGAAGATATGTTGAGCGCGTTTGAGGCTTGGGTGAGGGCGCTTATCGATCAGATAATTTCGCTCAACTCATTAAAGCAGGTTGCCGTCATATTCGTCGCTGCATGTTTGGCTTATTTTTTGTCCCGCTATCCGATAAAGCGGTTGAAATCAGCAGCCATTGCAAGACCCAAAGCAGATATATTATTTAGAGCATATCATTCTCTGGCATGGGTGGTGTGGCCTGCGATCACGGTTTTGCTGCTCTGGATATCAACTATTTCGTTTGATCGAAATGGGATGGCCAATGAAGGCTTGAGGATTACCGCGAGCTTACTGAACGCATGGATAATCGTGCGCATTATAACTTCTAATTTACGCAGTGGCTTTTGGACAAACGTACTGGCATTTGCAATTTGGATGATTGCTGCGCTGTATATATTGCGCTTGCTTGATCCGGTTACGCACACTTTGGATGATGTCGCATTCCAAGTAGGGGAGGTGCGCTTTTCTCTTTTACGCATCATCACGAGCGTTGTCATTGCATGGTTTGCGCTGTGGTCTGGGCGGGTCGTTGGGAATGTGGCGCAAACGCAGATTAAAACAAATAAGAGCTTTACCCCGTCTATGGCCGGACTTCTTGGTCAGGTCGCGAAAGTGGGGTTGATGGTGTTGGCAGCTATAGTTGCGCTGCACACGATTGGCTTTAATTTAACTGCATTGACGGTGTTTTCTGGTGCGATTGGTATCGGGATCGGATTTGGACTTCAGTCAATTTTTTCTAACTTCATTTCAGGCGTGATTATTTTGCTGGAAAAGTCCATTACAGTGGGCGATTTCATTGAGCTTCAATCGGGCGTTACTGGAGAAGTGCGTGAGATTAATATTCGTTCGACCCTGATTACCACAAACGACAATGTTGATATTCTTGTGCCCAATGAGGAATTTATCAAGGCGCAGGTTATCAACTGGACTTTGAGAGAATCGAGCCGTCGGATGCGCATTCCGTTTGGCGTGGCCTATGGCACGAAGAAAGAGACTGTGAGGCAAGCTGGCCTCGAAGCTGCGGCTAATGTGGTTTGGACATATGATGATGGCGGTGCGCGAAAACCGCAGATTTGGCTTGTTGAGTTTGGCGATTCTAGTCTCAACTATGAGCTGGTTGTGTGGCTAACGGAAGAGGCGGTGAAGCGCCCAACACGTGTTCTGTCGGACTATAATTGGGAGCTTCATTCCGCGCTTGAGAAATATGGTTTGGAAATTCCTTTCCCACAGCGCGATCTTCATTTGCGGTCTGCCGAAGCTATCCGTGTGCGTATGGAAACGAGTGAGGCGGAATAGCTTAGGCTGTGTCGTCTGAGTCTCCTAATTTGCAAATTTTTGCGGTCGTATCATCAGAGGCAGGTTGAGCGTCTGCACGATCACCAGAGACCACTTGTGCAATTTTTGTCTGTAAAGCCTTAGCGAGCATTAGCCCGTTGTGCGGGGAAAGTTTGAAAGCAGCTGTGCCAAATGTGTCCTCGCTAAGAGGGTGTTTGGATTTGAGAACGATGACGACATCATCATCTCCATTGATCTCAACATAAGGGCGTTCGCGTGCATCTATAATCAACATTATAAGTCTCCTTTCCTGTAGGAGGCGCATGTGACTTCTAAAAGCACATCCCACACATTTGGCGGCTCAAATGCTGATAAGACACGCATTTATGAGCAGCCAAGTTAGGAAAGCAACGTGTTGAACGCAGGGAAAGTTCCCATATGGTATTTTACTTTGGAGGCAGGAGAATAAAATTGGTTCTCAAGTTTGCTTTGTTTTAGCACGTGTATGAGCAACAAGAGCATTGGCGTGCCCATGGCCGATTTGATGATGCTCTTTTAAGAAGGTGACGATCTCCATATGCTTTTTATCTGGCATGGTTTGGATAATGGCTATCCATTCATTGATAGGGCGACCGTATTTCTTCTCAATCGATGGGAAATAGGACGCTGGGCCTTTTGTGGGTAATGTTTTTGCTTCGGACATGACAAGCTCGTTTAATGTAGGAAATGAGTTATTTTAGTTGTCTAAAATCACATCAAAACTTCCAAAAATCATGCGCTTGCCATCAAAGGGCATAGGCATATCGCTCATGCTCTCTTTCATTTCAATCATAGCATTTTGCATACCAGTGTCGTGTGTGGCTTTGTCCGGCCATGCAATCCAAGAAAAGACGATGGTTTCATCTTCCTTGCGATCAACCGCAGTGTGGAAGGAATTGATTTTACCTTCTGGGACATCATCCCCCCAGCATTCTACAACTGATATTGCGCCGTGTTTTTTGAATATTACAGCTGCTTTGCTGGCGTGTGCGATATAGGCGTCTTTATTCGCAGTTGGCACTGCGGCGACCATTCCGTCGATGTATGACATATTGTTTTCTTCCTATTGATTGTGAAAAGCGGCTTCAAGTTCAGAAATATTGAGTTTGCGCATCTGCATCATCGCATTGCGTGCGCGGTTAGCGGCGGCCTTATCATCTGCATTCATCATACGCGGCACGACTTCAGGGATGAGTTGCCATGAGATGCCGTATTTATCCTTCAGCCAGCCACACATGCTTTCCTCGCCACCATTTGCCAGCAATTTATCCCAGAGCGTGTCAGTTTCCTGTTGATCTTGCGTGAGAACAGAAATGGATGCGGCGGGGGATGGCGTAAAATTTGGTCCTGCATTGAGTGTCATATAGGGGGCACCTGCTAAGGTGAATTCTACGACGAGGGGTTTGTCATCTGGGCCCGGGTAAGATTTTGTTTCAATATGACTATTGGGCAGGAGGGACACATAGAATTCTGCCGCTTCCTCTCCCTTTTCTTCAAAGATAAAACATGTGCGGACTTTTGATTTGTAGGACATGGAAAAGACTTACGCCTCCGGTTCTAATTGAGACGCTGGGTTCATCCAAACAATATCCCATGTGTGATGGTCAGGATCACTAAGGCAGCGCGTGTACATAAATCCGTAATCTTTCGCTTCACCAACTTCGTAGCCGCCAGCTGCAATAGCGTTTTCTACCCATTCATCCACGTCACTGCGGGACTCTACACTAATTGCATTTAGGACCTCAGTGGATGTTTTTGCATCGATGATGGTTTTAGAAGTGAAAGAGGCAAAACGATCATTTTCGAGCAGCATAAGAAAAATAGTGTCTGAAAGAGCCATGCCAGCTGTATCATCACTTGAAAACATGGGATTATAAGTGAAGCCTAATGCTTCATAAAATTCCTTTGCGCGATTAGCGCTATTAACAGGGAAATTTACAAAAACCTTATGTGTCATAGGGGAACCTGTGAGTAAGATTGAGTTTGGCTAGCTGATGGATTGGGCGAGTGTATTGAGTTGATCGGCAGCCGCATTCCAGCCGGCTTCAAAGCCCATCTCTAGATGTTTTTTTACATCATCCTCATTGGAGTGGCGGGCGCTCCAGATCATTTTGGTCTGGTCTTCGCCGTCATCAGAAAGCTCAACGATGCCTGTCATGAAAGACGTGGGACGTGGCATGAAGCCTTCGCTATAGGCGTCTGTGAAGACAAGGCGCTCTAGGGGAGCAACTTCAAGATATGAACCGATATTTTCCATGCGCTCACCATTTGGCCCTGCCATGACGATGTTCATGCGGCCGCCTGCTTTTATCTCTATATCAGCTTCAGGAACGCTCCACGGTTTGGGGCAGAACCACTGCTTTAGCAATTCTGCTTCTGTCCAGCAGCGCCAGACGATAGGACGTGGAGCCTTTATCGTGCGGGTGATGCTGAGCACGTAGTTGGAAGGCACATTCATACTGCATACTCCATTGTCGAAGGGTAGTTGAACAAGAATTCAATATAATGTTTGAGGTGATCCACGCTTTCTAACGCAACTGCTTTATCATTTTTGGCTTTGGCGAGAATGAAAGCACCCTGCAGGACGGCTTGGGTGTGGTTGGCAAGGCTTTGAGCTGTCCAATTGGTATTGTTAAGGTGGCGCGCTTGCATTGCGGCTTCTATGTCGGGAATGAGTGTGTTTGCATGGTTGAAAATACTATCGGCACACGCATCACGAATTTCTGGATGAGAGCCATAAACTTCCTGTGTCATCGTGCCGACAAGGCAAGTAAATTGAGCGATCTCTCCATCAATTATTGCTTTACGAAAATCGATATAGCCAAGCACACGGTCGAGTGGGTCTGCGTGTTGGTGATAGGGGGCGGACTGGAAAAAAGCGCCTGTTGTCTCACCCCAAAACTGGGCCGCTGCGACGCCAAGTTCTTCTTTGCTTGAAAAGTGATGAAAGAACGCTCCTTTAGAAACACCTGCTGCGCGGCAGAGATCTTCCACGGAAGTGGCGGTATATCCGTTTTGTCGAATAATCTGCATGGCGGCTTCCAGCAGGCGTGTTTTTGCGCTTTTGCGTTCGGGCTTGGTCTGTGTTTTTGTGCTCATATACAAACATACCGACTGATCGGTATGTTTGTCAATTGGCTTAATTTGAAAAGGAGGATTTTTTGGGAAAGGCCCAAGGGTGGTTTAAGAAAGGAGGGGTGAATGCGTGTGGAAGGGGCGAACCTTGGCAATCGAAGTTTTGCGCGAGATAACGACAAAATTAACGCGAGAGCAGAAAATATCTGTTGGGTGAATGAAACTTTTGAGCCAAATGGTGTCGCAGAAAATGCGATATTCGGCGGGCTATCTCAGATAGTTTTGCCTTGAAAGCTATATATCAAGTCGCGCTTGGCGGGTTAGTTCGTATAGGCAGATAGATTTGTTTTTTTTTGAGATAGATATCAAACATCTTTTCAGAAAGCACTTACGGCCCGACAGTGCGCCGGGCCGCAGGTGTTGATCTCATTTTTTCTAGGAAAGGGCGGGGTTAGAATTTAAACCGCAAGCTTGCTGCCCCTGTGAAAGTTGAGGCTCCGTCTGAAAGTTCAGCGCCAGCAGATAAACGGAACGTTGCGTACTCACCCACTCCGGTCATGGAGAGGCCAGTTGTGATTGCGTCGTCGAATGTTTCCTGTGAAAGGATGTTGAATGTTGTGTCATATCCAACGAAGTTTGCTTGAGATGCATAGCGTGTTGAAGAGAGTGTGTTTTTTATTCCTAGATCAAGTGCGCTATACCATCCTGTTCCTTGGCTTACAGCAGTCGGATCGGCGTTAAAGCTTTGATCACTGCGCCGTCCATTGGTGGGCCAATGAACGCCTAAAGAGAGCCCGGCTGTGGCAGTTAGTTTATCCGCTGTGGATTCAGAATAAGAGAAGTTGAACCCGTTGGTGGCTGTTTCATCATACGCATCTTGGGTGAGTGAGACATAATTGATGCCCACCTGAGGACGCAAAACTAACCATCCTATTTGCTTTTGTGTTGATAGAAGTGCGGAATACGCCTGACTAAACCCGCTCCAGTCACCTTCCACCTCGGAATCGAAATCTTGAAAGGCGATGTTGCGGGTACTCTGGTAGTTAACTTGTCCTACTTGTGCGGCCAATTGCAGGTCAACAAATCCCATTTGTTCAGCGGCGTATACACCTAACGCGTAGTTTGTAGAGTTGGTTTGGTTATAGGCTGTTGTCGCGTTCTCATATTTCTCGTCTGTAATTGAGAATGTTGCCCCAACTGAATCTATCAGTCCTAAACGACGGTCCACCCCTGCCGTAAACCCAAACCCACGACCCTCATACCCGTTGGTGACATCATCTGAATCAACGGTGGTGTAGGAGAAGGTTTCCTGTAGCCAGAAGCCATTTGAAATATGAGACGACAGTCGCAATAGGGCGAGACGGTCGCTAATCATTGAATTTATTGTACTTGTTTGTGCATCTAGGTGACGCAAAGCGACATCTGAATGTTGAGGAAGGAAGGACTCGTAAGTATCTAGAAAGATTGCTTCATCTGTGACTTGTACAAACTCGCTACCGATTGCGTCATCATCTGCGAGCAATTCAAGTACAGCGGCATATGCAGCGTCTTGTTGCGCATCCAGTCCCAACTCATTTGATGTTTTTAGAGCAAAATTTAAAGCGAGCGTTTCGGTATTATCTGCGTTTTCAGTGAGTGAGAAATCAGCATTGTATAGCCAAGATAATTCGCTGCGGTCAAAGTCCAGCGTTGCTGCATCTACACTGATATTTGGTGAGGTTAATATCGCACGACTGAAACTTTCACTTATGAAATCGGAGAATTCTGCATCCAGAACCACGCCATCTCCCAACACTGAGTTTTCAGTTGTTGTAATATAGGAGCCTGTTTGGACTTCATTGCCCGTAATCACAATTCCTAGAACGCTTTGGCCAGTTGCATTTAACGACCTAATCGTGATGGGCGATGCTTGAGAAAAGTACAATGAGGAATCATTGAAAGTTACGTCGATATTGGAGCTGTTTACGAAATCACCGGAAAAATAGGAGTCATTTTCGAAGGTGATGGCTCCCGAATGGCCGTAGAAGTTTATATCTCCCAGAAAGGTTCCTTCTGAGGCATTGAAATTGAAATCGGCCGATTCAAAATGCAAGTCACCTGTATAAGTGGCTTGAGAGAGAGAGAAATCTGCACTCCCATCACCAAAATAAGTGTCCCCGACGATGCGGCCTGATTTAATATCCAAAACATCATTGCCTGCCCCAAATAGGATATCGCCAACGATGTAGGGCGTGCTGTTGTCACCATCAACACCTTGCTCAATTGTCAGTCCTTGAGCGCTAGTGTGGCTGCTTACATCAATGGCAATGGAGCGACCGGTGAATTCTGAAATTTTATCGCCATTGTCATCGTATTCATCATCCAATGTATCATCATCGGAGTAATATGAGGAAATCTGCCCTTTGTTTATGATGGTACTGAGTGTTCCAGATGTATCTTTGATCGCTATTGAAGTGCCATCATCATCTATGGCTACTGCTGAAATAGAACCTGTATTTTCAATGGAAGATAGATTTGCGCCTTCAGCAATATTTATAGCCGTGGCTTGGTTGCCTGATGCGCCTGTTGTGGATGCGGTTATGGTGCTTTCGTTGAAAAGGCTGCCAATATTCGCGCCCTTTAATAGATCGATCGCAATTGCATCTGCCCCAAAGCTGTATGTGCTAATAGAACCGGAGTTAAAAATCCCATTTGTGATGATGGTCTCGTATAATCCATCTGCAGAACCAGCGATTTGAAGGCCGGTTGCTGAGAAACCTACATTTTGCCCGTCAGCATAAATTGATCCGAGATTTACAAAACCCTGATCGAAGTTGAAAGTCGTTAGAACTTCTGTTGTATCTTCGTCTTCATCGTCATCCAGAGTGTCTCTAACAGTTTCTATGACTGACCCTAAAACAAGATCCGTCGTTGCGTTGTCAGCGTCTGGAGCAATACGAACGGCTGGCGCAGAACCATATGTTGCGATATATCCGACAGTTCGATTTTCATTGAAATCATCAATGGTATCTTTTGTCTCGTCGTCTGCTGAATCAACCCCGTCATTGACGTAATTATGGTAGCCATTGATGAGCACACCATTGGCGACGCTTCCCCCTATAACCAAAGCTGATCCATTGTTGTATAGAGCTTCTGCATCTAAGCGATCTTCAACGTCTAAAGTATCGTCATCAACACTATCTGGACCAATATAATTGGTGTTTGTGGTGCTAAGAAAGCCGGTTGAAACAACCGAACTTTCAATAGTGAGCGCGCCACCTATATCGCCATGCGTTTTGACGGCGTTGGCGTTTTCTCCATTTACGGTGACAATACCACTTATGAGCACATCGCCACTCACATCATCTTGAATGTCGAGTCCCGTCGAGTTCGCACCATAAAGAGAAATAGTGCCATCTTGCGTGTAATTGCCCTGTAGTTTGGAGCCAAGTGTGATGCCGGAAGAATTATTTCCTTCAATCGCGATACTGGAACCAGATTCAAGCGTTATGTCACCGGTATGTGTGCCACCTGACTCCAGAAATATACCGTTTCTATTGGTTCCGCTGGCGATGTCTCCATCCAGATCGTCATCATCATCAATGTCGGTGCGTGTGTAATCTTCAAGAACATTTACAGTACCTGAGATTGATATGTTTGAGGAATAATCTGGGCCGATCTTAATGCCGGTAGCATTGTCGGAGTCGTCAATATTTATGTCTCCATCCACAGTTACATTATTTGAGCTGTTTACCGTGACAGCAACAACACCATCTGTGTCAGCAAGATTTATTGAACCATCTTCGGTTATGGTAATATCTGATGCAGCTCCACCATTGATTGTTGATGTCTCAACTGGCGTTGTTGTGCTACTTGAAATTTCTTGGCCCAGCGCAATCGGGGAGCATGTTGAATATAACAGCGAAAGAAAAACAACGGGGGTGGCTTGTTTTAGTCTTGAACGAAATACTACGGTGGGGGAGGTCATGGATTAGGTCTACCTTGTCTTGTGCGCGCGAGTAGAACGTCTTGGACAGGTGAATCCCGTCGGAAATTTTTGATTTAATTTAATTGACGAAATCTCCCACAGGACAAAACTGCCTTTATAATACCTTATATGCGTCAGGACTTGGCCCAATTGGGCTTGCGTTATAGTGTTATGTATTGATTTGCGTTTTGGGACGTGATTTGCAGGTGTTTGCCTGATAGATTGCGGCCAAATATGAAGGGGTGAGCTTATGACAACCATCGCATTGGTCGATGACGACGAAAACATTGTTGAAAGCCTGAAACTGTTCTTTGAAGCAGAGGGTTATAATGTCCGCGCTTACCATGATGGCGAATCTGCGCTTCAAGGTTTGGCAGAGAACCCACCGGAATTGGCTATCCTAGATGTGAAAATGCCGAAAATGGACGGTATGGAATTGCTGCGCCGTTTGCGTCAGACATCTAACCTACCTGCGATTTTCTTGACATCTAAAGATGATGAGATTGATGAAGTGGTTGGCTTTAACATTGGAGCGGATGATTTTATTCGTAAGCCATGTTCTATGCGTTTGCTGTCTGAGCGTGTGAAAGCGGTATTGCGTCGGTCACGCGGTGCTGGCGTTGTGGAAGAAGGCGACAAGAAGCCCATCGTACGCGGATCATTGACGCTGGATCCAAACCGCCATGCGTGTGCATGGAAGGGTGAAGTGGTGCGCTTGACCGTGACAGAGTTCTTGATCCTTCAAGCGTTATCTTCGCGTCCAGGGTATGTGAAGAGCCGCGACCAGCTGATGGACGCAGCTTATGATGATCAAGTGTATGTAGATGACCGCACAATCGACAGTCACATTAAACGTCTGCGTAAGAAGTTCCGCGACCAAGATGATGAGTTTGACTCTATCGAAACGCTTTACGGCGTTGGGTATCGCTATAAAGAAGCTTAAACCTTCAAGCCTTGTTGATGTGTCTTCCACTATGTGGGAGGCATGCTTGAGACAAGAATGTGGAGGCAGGGATGTGCGACTATGGAGCTAGTTGAGAGAGGTACTCTCTTGCAGTCGATTCTTCGTACTGGACGTTCGCTAGCGCGTTCGCGCATTGCAAGGCTGATTCTGGCATCCAACTTGGCAGGGTTGATGATCTTGATTGCAGGCGCATTGTTTGTGAACGAGATCCGCGCAGGGTTGGTGCAGGCGCGTACTGAATCGCTTGAATCGCAAGCGTTAACTTACGAGTCCGTATTATCGTTGACGGCTACATCCGGTACGCCGCGTCCATCTTTGAATGAAGCCTTATCGCGTGCGCTGCTAAAGCGTCTGCAAGTGCCGTTGAATACGCGAGTGCGTCTGTATTCAGCAAATATGGAGCTTATCGCGGATAGTTTTTTGCTAGGTGAGTTCATTACAACGGCAGAATTACCTGAACTTAAAAAACCATCTTTGCTAGATAAGTGGGCTGTTGGGATATCCAGCAGTGTATCGGGTATGGTCGGGCAATTGGGGGGGGAGACTAATACAAATGCTGCGCGCACATTGGAAGAAGAGTTATCCATTGCGATGTCCGGTAAAAATGCAGCTGCACAACGTTTCTCTGAACGTGGCCAAAGGCTGATTTCAGTCTCTGTCCCTGTGCAACATGTGTCCGCTGTGGTGGGGGTGTTGACGGTGGAAGCGAGCGATATTGAAGACATTATTCGGGCTGAACGCGCGGCGCTAGCGCCGATTATTTCAGTGGCAGTTTTAATGTCACTCGTAACATCCATACTGCTGACTGCTGGAATAGCCCGCCCTTTGAGACGGCTGTCGATTGCGGCAGACCGTGTGCGTTCTGGACAATCTCAACGTTTGGATTTTCCAGGGATCACGAACCGGAAAGACGAGATTGGGGATCTGGCTAAAGCTCTACAAGGCATGACGGATGCATTGCATGACCGGATTGAATTGAATGAACGCTTTGCGGCGGATGTGGCGCATGAACTGAAAAACCCGCTAACATCGATACGATCTGCCGTGGAAACGTCTCAAGCGGTGAATGATCCTGTCGTGCGAGAAAAAATGCGCAATGTAATCGCCCGTGATGTGGTGCGTTTAGATAGATTGATCACGGATATTTCGAACGCGTCTCGGCTTGAAGCAGAAATTGCACGTGAAAAAGCGACCCAAGTTGATTTGCAACGTTTGCTAGAAGACTTGGTGTCAATTTGGAAAGATACGCGCAAGGATGGTCAGCCAGATGTAAAACTTAAGACCGATACATTTTACGGCGATCTCGTTGTAAAAGGTCGCGAAGGGCCTTTGGCACAAGTTATCCGGAATATTGTTGAAAATGCGCGCTCATTTTCTCCCCCTGATGGAGAGGTAACAATCACCGCCACACGAGAAGCAGGGTATGTAACACTTACATTTGATGACAACGGACCGGGTGTGCCGGAAGATAAATTATTGACGATTTTTGACCGTTTTTATTCAGATAGACCTAAAGGAACGCAGTTTGGGAACAATTCTGGACTGGGATTGTCTATAGTGAAACAAATTGTCGAAACCCATCATGGTGAGGTTTATGTGCAAAATCGCCGTAGCAGCCATGCATCTAAAGAAAAGGGTGAGGTATTGGGGGCACAGTTTGTGGTTCGTTTGCCAGTGATTGGCTGATTGCCTACATTTTCGTCTTGACCCCGCGCAGATTCAGTCGTCCAATTTCCGTTCGTTAAAATTTTGGAGATTACCGAATGATTGGTGTGGTCGTTGTGACCCATGGTGGGTTGGCTAAAGAATTTGTGGCTGCGACAGAACATGTCTTCGGAGCTCAAGAAGCGTTTGCGGCAATATGTATTGATGCAGATGATGACATGGAAGCGCGTCGTCAGGAAATAATTGATACGGTTGGTAAGTGTGATTCTGGTAAAGGTGTTATAATATTCACCGATATGTTTGGCGGAACGCCTTCAAACTTGGCAATATCAGTGATGACACAATCTAAGATTGAAGTTATTGCAGGCGTGAATTTGCCGATGTTGATTAAAGTGGCCGAAGTCCGCAAAGATCGCCCGATGGATGAGGTTGCACTGGCGGTTCAAGATGCTGGCCGCAAATATATTTCTATTGCGTCTGTGGTTCTACAAAAAACAGCATGACAGACACGCTCACAAAATCTGTTGAGATATGCAATGTGAAGGGGCTACATGCCCGTGCTTCAGCTGCGCTTGCGAAAGAAGCTTTAAAGCACAATGCTCAGGTAAAAGTAACGCACGAGGGCGAGGAAGCCTCAGCAATTGCCGTTATGGATTTGCTTATGTTGACCGCATACAAAGGATGCGTTGTTGAGGTGCATTCACAAGGTGAAGAAGCAGAAACGGCATTGAATGCTATTGTCGAGCTAATCGAAAACCGTTTCGGCGAAGACGAATAAACTTAGCTTAATTGGTATTAATTGTGTGTCTTGGGTTGATCGTCGCGCGGCGCAAGGTTTTCACGATTTCCTTTTTGCTCTTTCCCATTGGGGTTGATGAGCATGCTTGCAAATTCGATCTCTGTTTCACCTGAAGTCATGTAAGAATTAGCGAGACGAATAAGCCCTGCTTTAAATTCTTCGAGTGTAACCTGGCGGTCTATGTTTGTGTCAAATGTGACTGCATTTGCAAGGGGGCCATCGTGTGAGCCAACTGCTTCTGCCCAATCTTGCTGTTCGAAAATAGAAAGTGTTCCATTATTGTTTGTGTCTGCGCGGTTAAACGCAGCCTCTGCATTTGCTTCGATTTCCGCGATTGTAACGCTTAAAGAATGGTCGTCATCAAAGCTTGCGAACAATAACGCGCCGGGTTTTGCTACGCGTATTCCACGAAGATCTCGGCCACGCCCTACAACGCGTTCAGGAATGAGTTCGACGCTCGCGTCGGCAGTATCTGGAGATGTATCTATTGCATCATTGCTTTCAGGCGTTTCTGCTGTGTCTGATTTTGCTGGCGCAGGGGGGGGAATGCGGTCTGGTTCAGTTTGGACAACGTCATCTTGAACTGTTGTATCAGGCGTTGTTTGTGCTGAAGCAGTTGGGCCAGCATTCAATGTGAATGCGGATAGAGCAACCAAGCCAG
Organism: uncultured Hyphomonadaceae bacterium; assembly: GCA_964351655.1. Lineage (GTDB taxonomy): Bacteria > Pseudomonadota > Alphaproteobacteria > Caulobacterales > Hyphomonadaceae > Hirschia. The sequence continues at coordinate 12,749 of CAYGPD010000011.1, forward strand.
CTGAGAATAAAGCAGTTTTAGATACAATTTTCATACGTACTCCGAACGAAACAACTTTCTACTATATAATGTTGGCATGGATTGAGGCAATTGAAAGACCTAATTTGAAACTTCGTTTATAATAGCTGACATAAGCATATAAAGAAATCTTTATATCATTTGCGAAATGTCCCCTTAGCTGGTATAGGCATGAGCATCATAACACTCTCGATCTCGTCCGATTGCTTGAGAAAGCGTGGTTTGGGCATTTCGACAAAGACAACTTAGGACAAGCACGCATGGCTTTCACAGATTATTTGGTCAAAGATATTTCACTTGCGGAATATGGCCGCAAGGAATTGGACATCGCTGAAACCGAAATGCCAGGACTGATGGCTATTCGTGAAGAATTCAAAGACGCTCAGCCACTGAAAGGTGCGCGTATTGCGGGTTCTTTGCACATGACTATTCAGACAGCAGTTCTGATGGAAACATTGACGGCACTCGGTGCAGAAATCCGTTGGGCTTCATGTAACATTTATTCAACTCAGAACCACGCTGCTGCTGCGATGGCTGCTGCTGGAATTCCTGTGTTTGCCGTTAAAGGCCAAACACTTGAAGAGCACTGGGATTATCAGGACCGTATCTTCTTCTTTAAAGAGGGTACTGCCAACATGATTCTGGATGATGGCGGTGACGCGACTTTGTATGTTCTTCTTGGGGCACGTGCTGAAGCGGGTGAAACTGAGCTTTTAGAGCACCCAAAATCAGATGAAGAAATCGCAGTTTACGCGCAAATTAAAAAGCGTATGGCGGCGTCTCCGGGTTGGTTCACGAAACAACGTGAAGCGATTAAAGGTGTTTCTGAAGAAACAACAACAGGTGTGCATCGCTTGTACGAATTGATGGAAAAAGGCTTGTTGCCATTCCCTGCGATTAACGTGAATGACAGCGTAACGAAGTCTAAATTCGACAACAAATATGGTTGTAAAGAATCGCTCGTGGATGGTATCCGCCGCGCAACTGACACTATGATGGCTGGTAAAACGGCTGTTGTGTGTGGGTATGGTGACGTGGGTAAAGGATCTGCAGCATCTCTACAGGGTGCAGGTGCGCGCGTTAAAGTGACTGAGATTGACCCAATCTGTGCGCTTCAAGCTGCAATGGATGGTTTTGAAGTTACGACTTTGGAAGATGCTGTATCGACTGCTGATATCTTCGTTACGACAACAGGTAACAAAGACATTATCCGCATCGAACACATGCGCGAAATGAAAGACATGGCGATTGTGGGTAACATTGGTCACTTCGACAATGAAATTCAGGTTGCTGCTCTTAAAAACTTGAAAATGACAAACATCAAAGACCAAGTTGATATGTACGAAATGCCATCTGGTAACCGTATGATCCTCTTGTCTCAAGGTCGTTTGTTGAACCTTGGTAATGCGACAGGCCACCCGTCATTCGTGATGTCTGCGTCTTTCACAAACCAAGTGCTTGCACAAATTGAATTGTGGACGAAGGGTGATCAGTACAAAAACCAAGTGTACATTTTGCCAAAACACCTTGATGAAAAAGTTGCGCGTTTGCACCTAGAAAAAATTGGTGTGAAGCTAACGCAACTTACAAAAGATCAAGCAGATTACATTGGTGTAAAAACTGAAGGTCCATACAAGCCAGAGCACTACCGCTACTAGGTTTATTCGCTTTGAAATAAGTTGAGACTGAGAAAGGGTGGCTATATCAGCCACCCTTTTGATTTTGGAATGAATTTTGCCTTTTGATTATGGACGGATGTAACAAAGGGTAAGTAGAAATGCTAATCGGACTTCAGAACCTACGCGCGCTCGCGGCATATGCAGTCGTATTTTTTCACTTACTTGAGAATCTAAATAACCCTTCTGCTTGGTATATAGGTAAAATGCCAATAGGTGCTGCGGGTGTAGACATTTTCTTTGTCTTAAGTGGGTTTGTGATGGTTTACGTCACAAAAGAAAGTGAAACTCCATGGCGATTTATCGCAAAGCGCATTGCTCGGATTGTGCCTATCTATTGGCTGGTGAGTGCTGTTTGGGTCGTGTTATATATAATCGCTCCGGTATATGCTGGGCCGGTCGACCTTGCGCCGCAAGCATTGATAAATAGCTTTTTGTTTTTGCCGTACTTTCCTGAAGATGTATTGCAGCCGCCGATTCTTATTGTCGGATGGACGCTTAATATGGAGATTGCGTTTTATATTTGTTTCGCGATTTCACTCTTTGCGCCCTCTAAATACAGAATTGCCAGCTTGTTTCTAATCATATTAGGTGGCGGGTATGCATGTTATGCATTGGGACAGGGGACAGCTTGGTCATTTTATGGGTCAACTCTGATCATCGAGTTTTTAATTGGGTGTTTGATTGCATTGGCGCTGAAAGCTAAATCCCTTCAAGCGTTCTGGAATAAAACGCCATACTGGATGTTTGGGATTATGGCGTGTGCGGGCTTTGTGTATACCGCTTTTAATCTTAATCACTTCGATCGACTGATTGGGTTTGGTATTCCAGCGGCATTGCTTGTTTTAGCGGTTGCTCAAAACGATATTTTTAATGGCAATGTAAAGCGTGGTTTTGTGACATCTCTCGGGGATGCAAGCTATTCCGCTTACCTAATTCATGCGCCATTGATTACAATGGCATTTGCAGTGGGGAATTTGTTGTTTGCAGATAGTGTAATGAAAGATGTGTTTATTTGGGTTGCAGTTTTGTCGGGAACAATTGTCGGTGCCTATATTAGCTATATAGTTATTGAAAAGCCGATGAATAATTTGCTCCGTCGGTGGATGTTGTAAATTGACTTAGTTGGCGGGCAAAGCTGTTTGCTCACAAGTTATAGTTACGAGAACACTACGCCCAATTGACGGATTCGTTTTGATCGTAATGAGCGCTGCCTTTTGTTCATACCCATTAACGGTGTATTAAGCCAAAATACGTCATTCCGGAGGGTGGAATAATCCATTATTAGGGTTATGTTGGGTTTGGTTAACAAGCAAAGAGCGAGTGTCACATGGAAAACGGTATATTCCAGGTTTTCTCGGCTATGGTATTTGGCGCGGCAGGAATTGCTATCGCGGCCTTACTATGGGCGCTGCGCATTTCGGATGGTGCACGAGGTGCAGCTAAGAAATACCGTGAACGCGCACGTGAGCTTGAAGAGAAACTCGCACGGTCAGACAGTGTATTTGGGGCGCACCCCGGTGTTGTTCTTGTCTGGGAAGAAGATGAGATACTTGAAGGATCTTGGGGAAAACCAGGGGTTTACGGCTCTCACGTTGCTTTGGCGGCAGTGCTTAACTTCACCGATGATTCCATGTCAGCAGACCCTGCGGTGCGTCTGCTTGAAGGCCTTGGTGATTTAGAAGCGCGTGATGGGGCAGGGCGGGACGCGACATTGCGCGAGCGTTTAATGCAGCTTCGTACAGAAGGCGCACCTTTCTCATTGACGATTATTGGACCCAATGGTCGCTTCCTTGAAGCTGATGGGCGGACTGCTGGTGGACGGGCTGTGCTTTGGGTATCTGATTCGACAATCAAGGGACTTGAAGAATCGGGTGCGCGTGGTCGTTTAGAAGAAGCGCGTCAAATAATTGCACGTGATCCAACCGCATTTCTTGAAATGTTGGGTAAGGCTCCGTTTATTGCGTGGCGTTTATCGGGTGCGGGTCGTTTGCAATGGGTGAACGATGCATACCTGAAAGCCGTAGAGGGCAAGAATTTAGATCATGTGCTTGATCGTCAAATTATGCTCGATCAAGAAATTTCCACGCAGGCGCAAGCTGTTTTGACCGAAAAAACGGAGTCACGTAAAACACGTTATATCGTGATAGACGGTGAACGCCGCGCAATGCGTGTTTTGATGTTCCCGCTTTCAGGTGGTGTAGCGGGTATGGCGTTTGATGTTTCCGATGAGGAAACAGCGCGTGAGACTCTGGACCGTCACCAACGTGCGCATGATGACACGTTAAACCATGTGTCTGATGCCGTTGCTATTTTTGGAGCAGACCGCAAGCTTAGCTTCCACAATAAGCATTTTGAAGAATTGTGGGATTTAGCGCCGCGTTTCCTACTTGAAAAACCGTCACACGGTGAGTTCCTCGATCGACTACGTGAAAGCAAGCTTTTGCCAGCGCAGCAAAAATACTCTGACTGGCGAGCTAAAGAACTTGCGTATGACACAGGCGGAAACCGTCGCTCTATTGATGAAAATATGTGGATGTTGCCCGATGGCCGGACTTTGCAGGTCACACGCCAAAAACACCCATTAGGTGGCATACTTTTGCTATTTAAAGACATTACTGATCAGCTTAGCTTGCAAGCCAATTATAACGCCTTGATCAACCAACAAAAAGCGACACTTGATAAGCTTAACGAAGCCGTTGCTGTGTATGGCAGCGATGGAAGTTTGAAGTTACGCAATGCCTCTTTTGAAGAGCTGTGGCAGCTTGATCCAAAGCTTTTGAAAAACACGCCTGACTTTGATGTGGTCTCAGAACTGTGTGGACCGTTATTTCACGACAAATCAGTATGGTCTGCGATTAAGGGTCGGGTGACAAACCCAACGCCCGAAGCGCGCCAGCAATTTCGTGGAGAGATGAAGCGTTCCGATGGATCGATTGTAACATTCTTGACGCAACCACTGCCAGATGGTGCAACTTTGATAGCGTTTGTGGATGTGACGGCTGCACGCCGTGTAGAGGGTGCTTTGCGTGAGCGTGCTGAGGCGTTCCAAGCTGCGGACCGTTTGAAAACAGAGTTTGTGCAAAATGTGTCCTATCAATTGCGTTCACCTTTAACGACAATTCTTGGTTATGCAGAATTTCTAGAATCTGGAAAACAAGGCGAACTGAACGAACATCAAAAAGAGCATGTCTCTTCTATTCTGCAAGCTTCAGATCACTTATCGCGTTTGATTGAAAACATTCTTGATCTTGCGACTATTGAAGCTGGGCGTATGGACCTAGACCTAAAAGACTTAGATCTGAAAACACTCATAGATCAAAGTGTCGAGATGGTTGTGGCTAATGCAGCAGATACAAAAGTGTCTATCAAAGTGGATTGTCCTGATACTATTGGCGGAATGTATGCCGATGAGCGTCGTATTAAACAGATACTGTTTAACCTGCTAACCAACGCGCTTCGCTTTACAGCACCAGGTGATACGATTCGTGTGAAAGCTGAAAAAGCTGAGGGCGTGATACGTCTGCAAGTGACGGATACGGGTAAAGGCGTTGCGTATGAGCAGCAAACAGAAGCGTTTGATGCCTTTACAAGCGGTGATAACCGTGGCGCAGGTCTTGGCCTTGCATTGGTGAGATCATTTGTGGAATTGCATGGTGGTTGGGTAGCGATGAAATCTAAGCCCAATAAAGGTGCAACGGTGATTTGTTGCTTGCCTGAAGTGGCGTCGCCCAAGAATATGCCGCCAACATTGGAACTGGTGAGTACCAATGTTGCCGCGCAGTAAGGCTTAAATATATAGAATTAGAAAAAGGGCAGCTTTCGGAAGCTGCCCTTTTTTGTGTCTGTTTTAAGCGAATAGGCTTACTGAAGATGAGCCGCTACTACCTGTAAGACGGCTTAGGCCCGCTTGCAGATTGGCCAATTGAGAAATTTGATACGCCGATGCTTGTGTGCTGTTTTTATTTTTTGTTGTGTTGATCTGTAGCGTCGGGTCGTCAATCGCATATCTGTAGGCTGTTCTGATCCCAGCGAGTGCGACATCTAGCTGGCTTATAATTTTTGTCGCAGGTTTTTCCACTGCTGTTAGCTTGCCATCATCATCAACTTCATATCTTGCTGAAGACGAGCTGGTGAAAGAAACTGACTGTGGTAATTCCAGTGAAATGAGTGGCGGAGCATCTGAACTCTTATCTTTGTCGAGCAAAGAGGGTTCATCATATAAAAAGCCACTGGTCATTCCGATAGCTTTTAAAAGATCAGATCCTTCAGCGCCGGGAATGAGCTTTATAATCACTTCTTCTGAAGGAATGATTGAAAGCGACTGATCTCCGGTGCTGGATCTGCGCGCTTGAGCCGAGCCATTTACACCTAAAGCCGCATTCAGTTTGAACGTTAGATCTCTATATGTATCTTCTTTTTCAAGCGTAATGACTGTTTTTTTACCAGCGACTACGATTGTGAAATTGTCTCCTACCCGCGCAGCCGTACTGTCGCTTACATATGCGGTTCCGCCTGTTGTAAGAACGCCATTTGGCAAACCGAATGCATCGAGTGCACTAGAGCCATTTTTTGCGATTGTAAGTCCGGTTGCGTTGGCACTGCCGCCGCGCCCAGTTAAGCTTGCAACCCAATTTTCAACACCGGTATTTGCATCAATAGATGCCACAACAGCGTGGTTAGTATTTGCTTCAAATGTTTTGCTTCCGAAGGAAGTACTCGCGGTTCCCGCTAGGTATACTTTGTCATTGTCAGCAATGATTTTAGCAACACCTTGTTCGCCGGCACCGCCAAAAGCTTGATACCATCCTTCAGTTACGTCGATACCTGAACCTGTATCGGTTACATTTAATTTGATAGCGAAAGCATCATAGGTTTCACCAACCGCTCCGGAGAACGCGCCATCAGTTCTATTGGGGTAAAGGGTTGAGCCGCCTAAATACAATGCGTTATTGTCAAAATCCATACTTACAACATTGGCTTTTCCAATATTATAGGACCAGTCTGACGCGCCAAATTCTGCCCCAGATACGGATTGAATAGTTGTTTCGCCGCCGCGTTGAGTTGCGACAATGGGTATGCCGTCATCTCCAATGGTGATTGCAGTTATTTTATCCTCATCGGCAGTTCCAAATTGATTGATCCACATTCTTTTTCCCAGAATGTCGAGCTTTTCAACATAGGCATCTGTGCCGCCGGCATTGCCGTTGCCGTCAATATTGCCTGTGGTGCTCCCACCGATGTAGAGAGCGCCGGCAGAATCGAAGGCTATAGATGTAATCTTGTCTTCGTATCGTGTTGCTTCTTGGTAGGCAGACGTTTCTATACCGTCTGCATTGTACATAATAACAAAGCCGTCAGTTCCACCGCCAAATGCTTTGGAGTCTAATTTGTCTGTTGTTGACCCAGCAATAGCGACGCGGCCGTCATTTGAAACGGCGAGGGCCGTTCCTGTAATATCGGCGGAGTTTCCGACTATGCGTGTCCATAGCTCTTTACCGGTGCTGTCATATTTGATGAGCGCAAGATCATTGTCGGATAATATGGCTTGGCCATTTATGTCGTTTGTGACGTTGGCAAGTGCATACACTGATCCGTCAGGACCTGTTTGAGTCGCGATAAAATGTGTGTCGTTGTGTTGAGTTAGATCAATGGAATCTTCATCTTCTGCTTCTGAGGTAACGGTTGCGTCAGCATATAGAAGATTGGTTGCGGCGCGTGTGGGTTCGGTGCTGCTGAGATTTGTCCATTTTGAAATTTGAGCGGTAAGCGTATTGTTTTCACCTTCGCTTCCGCTTCCACCAACCATGAAAAGGGCGGGTTCTGATGTGAATGCGGAGAAAGTGAGTTTTTCACCTTGTGTACCCGCAATTTTCATTCCCCAATCATCGCCTTTATATACACCATATTCGTTTTTCTCTCCGATTTCCTGCGGATAGAAACGAGTAGAGGCACCAACAGCTTCAATTTGTTGGTTTATAAGGTCAGTCACATTGGTAAGTGTGCGATCCTCGTCAGCTAAACTGCTGAGATCTACTGTAAGTGTATCAGTTGTATTGACGCGCTTGAGTTCAATATTAAACCCGTCCAATCCAGCCCATGCTGCGACAGGCGCATCTTTCTCTCCAGAATGGACGATGTTGGTTGTATAGTTGTAAGCGACGCGGGCAATTGATACTTCGGAAGTTGTCTTATCTAATTTTGCACTTGCGAGTAATGTCACGGATTCAAAACTTGAATCCCCTAAGAATTCAGAAATTTCTGCAATGCCTTGGTTTAGCCTCTTTTCCGCCAATTCTAAGTAGGAATCATCAAGTAAATTTTTCTCGATAGCTTGTGCTATTGTTTTAAGTGATGCGATTGCTTCATATGCGATGAATAACTTAGTTGAGTCGTCTGAGGCTGCAGCGGCTTCTTTTCGGTCTGAAGCGGAAATGAAGTTTCCTGATTTTAGAGCCTTGAAGGCTGCGGACCGGATCTCATCATCTGTTTGTGTCGTTGCTTCGGTTTTCCATGGAGGTGTACCTGCCGCAAGTTCTTCTGTTGCCTGCGCTGATTGCTTCTGTTGAGTGTTTGTAGCTGCAAAAGTAGTCCCAACCAACCTTTGGTTGATTTTTGCATTCATGTAGTCCCCAACAAGAGAAAAATTTATACTTACAACCATTGCATGCATCCATTGACGAAACCCACAGGAAATTCCTATCAGGCAGTACTTATCCCTTGAATATAATCGATTATCGTGACGAAATAGCTAATAAGAAGGAATTGATTTCAATGCCTTCATTTGCCATGTTAAATTTTTATCCACGTGCTGAGTGTCAGGGTGTCTATGCGTCATAGAAGAAAGCGACCGCCACCTTTTGCTTGGTTAAGTGCAGCGCTATTCTGGGCGCTGCTCATGCTTACACCTTTGCTTGCTGCGCGCACTATTTCAGATACTTTTAGTCGTCATGGAATGGACTTTGACGTATCGGCTGCGTCTGTTGCCGCGACTCGTGACACGATTGATCGACGTTTTGAATCGTTAATGTCAGGGCAGGAATCTCGCAAAGCAACGTGGTCGCGTTTAGTGGGTGAGCAAGTGCGTGGTGGCTATCTTAAAACAGCACGTGGACTTATGCTTGCCGCGCCAAGTATGCTTGATGAACAAAATGCGGCAGCTCTTCTTGCGTCAGTTGATGTGCAAGAACTCAAAGGTGATGATGCAATTGAAAACGCTGCGCTAAGCTATCTGGATGAAGATGTGCGTTATGCATATGAGCACGCTGTGTCACCTTTGCGTGCGCTATGGCGCGCTGCTATTGCCCAGCCCACGGCTGGAGCTAGCCCAGACGAAGCGGAATTATCTGAGAATTTACCTCCATCTGCTGGCTTAAATGTGCTTGGAGATGAGCGTGATTTAGCTATGCAAGCCGCGCGTTGGGTACGTGGGCAAAACATTGATACATTTGCATTTACTTTATCTGGTGTGGGGCTGAGCGCATTAGGCGATAGCGAACGTGCGGGTGCCTCTATTGTGCGTGCTGCGGATAAGGCGGGAAAGCTAAATCCTGATTTGAAGCGCCATATTGAACGACGATTGTTTAACGTTGCGCCCCCTGAAAGGTTAAAGCGAGACTTAACGGTTAGATTCTCAGGTGCGTTGGGAATATCGGCTCAAGGTGATGTTGTGCTGGATATTATTCGCGGAGACATTGACCAAAGAGAGCTCGCTGAACTTGAAGAGCAATTGCGCTTAATCCGTGAAATATCTTTGAAGACGTCAGCTCCAGCAACAATCCGGATACTATCATATGCTCGCAATGATTTAGATTTGCAGCGCGCAAGATTGTTGACAGAAGCTGGCGGAGACAAAGCGCTTGCCCTGATGGCTATGGAGGGCGGTAGTGCGCTTACAGCGGCTCAGACACCGGTAAGATGGACAACACGGTTGCGTGTTATGCTATCATTCTTGATCGGTATGGGTCTAACTTTGCTCTGGATAACAGTAGATACATTTGTACGCTCAATGCGTCGTGGTCGGTCTGTGCGGCGCAGTGCTGTTTATGGTTTGGACGAGCGAGAATGGGATTCCGAGAGTAGGCCGTAAAATAGACTATCGACCCATTTTCCTTCTGTGAAATGCGTTTCTTTATGCGTGCCTTCCAGCTTGAAGCCGAGGGAGGGCAAGAATTTCTGCTTTGGTAAATCTATAGAATAAATCTCCGCCCAGATGCGATGTAAGTTTAATTCTTCAAACCCGTATTTAATAAGAAGTTTACCTGCGTCTGAGGCGAATTTTTCGTCTATATAGAGATCATCAATTCCCAAATAGATTGAAAAATCCGCATTACGGTTGATTGGGTCTATATAACACAATCCACACGCGCCCATCAGGGCGTTGTCATGATTGCGTTCAATGGCAAACATCCGCACACGTGGATCATTCAGGACGCTATTTTCAAACCATTTTTGTTGCATTTCGGGAGATATTTCACGGTATTCACGGAAATAACGACGCATTTGAGGTTTGTTACGCCATTGGCGCAAAGGTTCTAAATCACTTTCTTGAATGGCGCGTAGAGAGACGTGTTTTCCCACAATCATGCTTTGGCCGCCTTTGTGTTTTCAGGAGTGAGTGCATCTCCAAAGACCATGTCTTTTTTCAAGCTTCTGCCAATAAGTTGGTCGAGGGCATGAGGCTCATAGGCATTAGGCGGAGCGGGACGTAGCGCTTCAATATCGTTTGCGGTGAGGATATGGCCTTTAGGTAGGTCTTGTTTCAGGCGCAGACATCGGCGCTGGACAATAATGCTATCGCCTTCATTGGGTTCAACCCGTTTAACGCCATCGCCCAGTGCAGCTTCCAATTCGCGGGTGCGATCCACCATATCGCGCCATGTTGTTGGCGTCATGGAAAAGCCGTGGTCAGGACCATCGCGGTTATTATCGTCAGTGAAATGCTTTTCAATGGCACGTGCACCCAACGCAACCGCACCCAGCACAGCGGCATGTCCGGGTGTGTGATCAGAGAGGCCGAGCGGCAATCCGGGGAAGGCTGTTGCAAATGCTTTAAGGACGTTCAAATTCACATTTGAAAAATTGTCATGGCTGCCGGTGTAATTAGTATTACATTGCATGAGACAAAGCTCGCGGTTTTCAGCGAGAACCGCTTCTGCTGCGCGAATAGATTCTTCCATATCTGATGCGCCTGTTGCGACAAACATGGGTTTATTGCGTTTGGCGACTTCAGATATAAATTGAGGCCAGCTCACATCACCTGAACCAATTTTCCATGCCCCACATAAAGGGTCATTCATCTCTATAGCTTCGATGTCATAAGGCGTGGTCATGTAATGAATGCCAGCCATTTTGCATTCTTCGGCTAGGATAGGTGTCCAGGCGCGCGGCAGGTGAAATTCATCGAAAATTTCATAAACAGATTTTTTCCATTTTGATTGATGCGCCATTTGGCCACCAAGCTGTTTAAATCCGCGATCTGAAACGATGTCCTTGGCAAGAAAATGCTGGAATTTAGCACATTCTGCTCCCGCTTCTTTTGCTTGCCATATCAATGCTTTTGCGCGCTCTAAATCCCCATCATGAGATGCAGCAATATCGGCGATAAAGTAAGTTGGTTGATCGAGTGCGATTTCGCGATCATAAATTTTGAAATGGTTGTTATAGCGCATTTATAGAGCCTCGTTCGCGAGTGCATGGGCGGTTTGTTCAAGGGTTGGCAAATGATAGCCAAGTTGTTTTTCAGCTTTTGATACATCCAGCCCCAAACACATGGCGCGCGCCACGTTGAGCTTATGGCCGGAACCTTCTTCGACCCAGTCTGGATTTATGTTTAGTGCTTTTGCGACAGCATAGATGAAATCACCTTTAGAGGAGACTTCACGGGAGGCCACGTTGAAAATTCCAGTGGCTTTGTTAGCTGCAAGGTCAAGAGAGATCCGCGCCATATCATTGACGTGTAGCGGTGATGCATAAAAATCCATAAACAAAGTCATAGGAGATCTGTTTAGAAGACTTTCTTTAACCCAGCGGCCATGGCCCTTTTTCGCGCCAATAATATTGGTGCGCAGTATAAGGGCATAGGGCGAGGTTAGCGCTAATTGTTCGGCTAAATATTTAGTGCGCGCATATTCATTGATTAAACGGACTGTAGCTGTTTCTGATTGAGGCTTATTTCCGCCTTCTACAAAATAATGATCCGTAGAGACCTGAAGAAGCGGACGTTTATGCTTTGCGCTCCATGCAGCTAAAGAAGAAAGGGGACGCGTATTTATAAGATAAGCGTTAGCGGGATCACTTTCACACTTATCGACATAAATATTTGCTGCGCAATTTATAACGCCATCTGGATTGATGTCTTCAAGCACTTTGGCCAAAGCATCATCGTCTGTGAGGTCAAAGTTCACATCGGTTTGAGAGCGCGCCGCCGCAATCGCTTCATCACCGCGTGCCCGAAGCTGAGAGACGAAGCAGGGGCCAAGCAGCCCAGTTGCGCCGAGTATGAGCCAACGCATCTATCTAAGCTACCATTTCCATAGAGACAGGAGAGGTTTCAAAATGTGCGCGCTCAGACAATGCCAGCCTGTTTACATCTATGTGCTTTTTATTGATGTCTTGAATATCAGGGCGCATAAAACAGATACGCGCATATTCTGCGGCAGTAGCTATGGCAGCACGCTCGCCCATCTCTTCATATAGAGCTTGCATAAAGAGGAGGTCCTCTTTGTAATCTAAGGTCCAGCGCAAGCTTGAAAGAGGTTCACCTGGACCTTGCAGAGATGCGCGTCGGATATTTTTCATAGTACGGATGTAAGGCGTGACGTGTTCGCGGTCATATTGGCTTTGGGCGTTGGCGTCTGCTTCATATAAGTGTTCAGCTGGGAATACATCGCAGTCTAATCCATGCGGGAAGCGCGCTGGCATATTGTTGCAGGCATAACCAATGTCAGTGTTTTTAAGCAAGCGCACAACGGCGCTACAGATTGTAGGGTCAATCATCGGACAATCGGAAGTAACGCGCATTATAGTGGTAGCATCTACTTCACGGGCGGCTTTTGCATAGCGTGAGAGTACATCTGTTTCTGAGCCACGCACAACGCGATAGCCCCATTTTTGGGCTGCATCCGCAATGATGTCATTTTCTGCCGTGTCTGGCACAGCACACACGACGATATGAGAATGTGCTATGAGGTCGCAACGATCCAAGCACCTTTTAAGAGCGGGTACACCGCCAAGGTTTTCTAGGATTTTTCCCGGTAATCTACTCGAATTCCAACGCGCTTGTACGATAATAGCGAGTGTCATAGTGCCCTCGAATGCCGAAAAAGCCACTCAATTGGAGTAGGATACCCAAATCAAGGAACTTTGCTGAGTTGGATTAAACTAACTCAAGGCGCGTAAACCAATGCTTAAGCCTCAGGTGAGAGTTTAGGCGTTAACAAGGGCTTTATAGTTTGCAACAAATCTTATGGATCGAGTGATCGCATGACTAAATCTTTCTTCCGTGACTTTATGGGACCTGCTCCAAATCTAGATGGTAAAACTATTTTGATAACGGGAGGAACGGGAAGTTTCGGAAAGGAATTTGTCAAAATTGTTTCCCAACGCTGGAGCCCCAAAAAACTGATTGTGTTTTCACGCGATGAGTTGAAGCAATATGAAATGGCGCAGCAGTTTCCGCCGAGTGATTATCCTTTTATGCGCTATTTCATTGGTGATGTCCGTGACCAAGCACGCTTGGAAATGGCAATGCGTGGAGTGGATTATGTGATCCATGCAGCCGCGCTTAAGCATGTGCCGATTGCTGAATACAACCCGATGGAATGCATCCGTACCAACGTATTTGGTGCTGAAAATGTTGTGAATGCATCTATCAAAGCGGGTGTGAAGACGGTTGTTGCCCTTTCTACAGATAAAGCTGCCAATCCAATCAACCTTTATGGCGCATCAAAACTTGCTGCCGATAAGGTCTTTGTGGCTGCCAATAACCTTTCAGGCGCGAATGGGACTAAATTTTCTGTCGTGCGATACGGTAACGTCCTTGGCTCACGCGGCTCGGTTGTTCCATTCTTTCGCAAGTTGATTAGCGAAGGCGTAGACCATTTACCCATCACTGATCAGCGCATGACACGTTTTTGGATTACGCTAGAACAAGGCGTCAACTTCGTGCTGTCTAGCTTAGAGCAAACGCATGGTGGTGAGATATTTGTCCCGAAAATTCCATCCTCTACCATAGGCACATTGGCATCTGCAATTGCCCCTGAAATGCCGCAAAGAGAAGTGGGTATTCGTCCAGGCGAGAAGCTCCATGAAATCATGGTGCCTGAAGATGATGGGCGGTCGACAGTAGAGATCGCTGACCGCTACATAATTTTGCCGGCGGGTCATACGCAGCGCTTTGATGACTGGTCAGAAAAGGGTGCTAAATCAGTGCCGGAAGGCTTTGCCTATTCTTCAGATCAAAATGATGAAGTGCTAGATGAAATGTCTGTTCTGGAAATGTTGAGCCTGACATTCCCGGGTGAAAGTTTGAAGACAATGGCAAACACGATGCGCCGTCGTAATGGTGATGCGCCAGATTCCCTTGCGGATACGGATTTGGCAGTGACTGCGCCAAAACGTAAACCCCGCAAGAAAGCCTGATTTAAGATAAAGTGCGTTTAGTCTTTCCAGTTAAACCCTAATGGTGCTTCACGAAACGCAAAGCGGTTGAGGTGACTTTCTACAACATTTTTTAGACCATCAAGTTGTGCCGGCTCGCTTGCGTTAATCTCGCAAATCAGTTGGTTGTCTTCAGCGATCATGGTCAGTGCACCATCGCCCTTCCAGTTTGATCCGCGAATTGTTGCGGGGAAGGCGACGCGTGCATTTGTCTCGTCAAAATTGACGTCCAGATTGTGTGACCAGTGTTTGCACAATTGCTGCATATATTTGCGGGCGCTGGGTGTGGGGACAACTGACGAGCAAGAAAATGCTTGGGGGCTAGCAATTGTCATTTTGGTTACAACCTTTCAATTTTTTGAGTGGCTTCATCGATGATTGCCGCGATATCGAGAGCTGTTTGATCGTTTGCATCAGCTTGGGTCATGCGGTTACGCAACGCCGTTTTAATCCCTTCCATTGCACGCTTGACGGGGGCAGGGTTTAAGCGACCATGCTCATTCGCAAGACTTTCCAGACGTTGAAGTAAGGGGGGGATGTCATGTGCGTCGGTATTGAGGGCAGTTTTTCCATCAGATGTGATACTGAATGCTTTTTTGCCGTTCTCTTCTTGTTGCGCACTGATGTGGCCGAGGTCTTCCAACATTGAAAGTGCTGGATATACAACGCCTGGGCTTGGCGCATAACTGCCGCCAGAATGGTCTTCAATGGCGCGGATAAGATCGTATCCATGTTGAGGCTGGATGTTGATAAAATGCAGAAGCACTAAGCGAAGTTCAGATGCATCGAAAACACGGCGACGTCCGCCGCCTAAGCGCATCCCGCCATGGCGATGACCGCTTTTGTGACACTGACCCATTTTCGATTTGCGATGTTTATGTGCGTGCTCGCGGTGGTCGCGACCCATGTGTAAATATCTCAATTAATATCTCCTGAAACTATATAAGATAGCTTCAAGATATATCTTGAAAATAAATATACAAGAGTTAGCTGAGAATTTTTCTCACTTTCTATGATGTGAATAGATACGCAATATGTGCGAGGGGTGTGTTTAGTGTACGCCGGCTAGACCAAATGCGCCTTTGATGCCGTCTATCAATAGTTGAACCGACAAGGCTGCTAGGATGACACCAAAGATACGTGTGATACCCCCAGATACGCTGTCGCCCATGATACGAATGATAGGTGCCGCCGCAAGAAACACTAAACAACACAATGCAAGGTTTGCAACAATTGCCGCGATAACTATACCCTGTTCCACCATATTGCCGTTTGCATTTTGCATGTAGAGCATTGCGGTCGCGATTGAACCTGGCCCTGCAAGCATCGGTATACCAAGAGGGAAAACAGATACATCGTCGAGTTCGGTGTGATCTTCTTCATCTAAAATGGCTTCGGCGCGGGTTTCTCGGCGTTCCGTGCGCTTTTCAAACACCATGTCGAGGGCGATTAAGAATAGCAGTATTCCGCCGGCAGCACGGAATGCATCAATAGAAATATGCAATGCACCCAACAACCAAGCGCCACCAAATGCGAAACCAATAATAATTATTGCTGCAACCAGCGTCGATTTAATTGCCATTTTGCGAGCAAATTTGGGCCCGCCATCAGCAGTAAGTGATGCAAACACAGGTGCGACACCGGGAGGGTCGATCAACACAAAAAAGGTCACAAAAGTGGCGAGGGCAAGGTTTAGAAGTTCATTGGTCATCATTTGCGCATATCGCGGCAAATGCTTAATGGCAACACCCAATCATGGCGGCATAGGGCAAAATATTATTTCAAATTGTATCCAGACTGCAAAATTTTAGCAGGGTAAATGCAATTTATGTCGCAAAAAAAGCGCTGAGTTGCCCCAGCGCTTTTGTGTTTTTCTAAGTTTTTGTCCAGTGTTGATTTATTCAGCGGCGGTTGCCGTAGCTGAATCATCCAATGGAATCGCCAAGCGTGAAAGCATTTCTTTCGGCACAACTTGTCTAAAGTTGGGTAGTTCTGCTTCCCAGTTTGAAAGGATCGTGCTGGCATATTGAGAGCGAGTGACCTCAACATGCGCTTGGATCATAGATTTTAATTCCTCTTCCCAGTGCTTGGACTTAATTGTATCCCAAACAATGGAATCGGGGTTGGCTAATAGGTCAAACTTGTTGTTTGGGTCATAGATAAACGCCATTCCACCAGTCATACCCGCACCAAAGTTGTCTCCTATCGGTCCAAGGATCGTCACGCGACCACCGGTCATGTATTCACATCCGTTTGAACCACACCCTTCTATAACGGCTGTCGCGCCAGAGTTACGAACGGCGAAACGCTCTGCTGCTTGTCCTGCTGCATATAGGTTTCCAGAGGTTGCACCATAGAGACATGTATTCCCTATAATGGTGTTCTCATGGGCGAGGAAGCGTGCGCCAGATGATGGACGCAAAATGATTGTCGCACCAGAAAGACCTTTACCAACATAATCATTGGCATCACCGATCACTTCCAATGTGAGACCTTTCACACAGAAAGCTCCCAATGACTGCCCTGCAGATCCATCTAACGTAACCCATAAACGACCATCTGGAAGGGGGTCATCCGTTCCAAATTTGCGAACGATTGCAGAGGATGAACGTGTCCCAATCGCGCGCTGAACGTTACGCACTTTATAGTCCACTTGCATTTTCTCGCCTTTTTCAAAGAAGGCTGCTGCATCACGAAGGATTTCAGCATCAAGTGAGTCTGGAACTTCATTGCGGAGTGTTGGTTTGTACACTATTTTCTGATCAGCGTCGGCACGAATGAGAAGTGGGTTCAAATCTAGATCATCGAGGAATTCTGATCCACGAGAAACCTGTGAAAGAAGATCTGTACGTCCGATCACTTCATCAAGTGTTGCAAACCCAAGTTCAGCCAATACATCACGAACCTCTTCAGCGATGTGAGTCATCAGGTTGACCACTTTATATGGTTTTCCTGTGAATTTCGCACGCAGGTCGTCACGTTGTGTACACACGCCGACTGGACATGTATTGGAGTGACATTGGCGCACCATGATACAGCCCATCGCAACCAATGATGCGGTTCCGATACCATATTCTTCGGCACCAAGCATTGCGGCCATAACAATATCGCGGCCAGTGCGAAGACCACCATCAGTCCGTAGAGTCACTTGGTCACGCAGATTGTTAAGCGTGAGCACTTGGTGTGCTTCCGCTAAGCCCATTTCCCACGGAAGACCTGCAAATTTCACAGATGTTAGTGGGCTTGCGCCTGTTCCACCGACATTTCCTGCAATCAGGATGATGTCTGCTTTTGCTTTTGCCACACCTGCTGCAATTGTACCCACACCTGAACGTGCTACAAGTTTCACACATACACGGATGTCTGGGTTGATTTGTTTGAGGTCGTAAATGAGCTGGGCAAGGTCTTCGATAGAATAAATATCGTGATGCGGCGGAGGTGATATGAGTGTCACACCCGGAGTCGCATTTCGGTTTTTCGCGATAAATTCTGTTACCTTAAAGCCGGGTAATTGTCCGCCTTCACCTGGTTTTGCACCTTGGGCTACTTTAATTTCAACCTCTTTACATTGGTTGAGATATTCAGCAGTTACCCCAAAACGACCCGACGCAACCTGCTTGATAGCAGAGTTCATGTTGTCGCCATTTGCCATCGGCTTGTAACGCTCACGCACCTCGCCACCTTCACCGGATACAGATTTCGCACCAATACGGTTCATTGCAACGTTAAGAGTACCGTGAGCTTCTGGACCAAGCGCTCCAAGGGACATACCCGGCGTAACAAAGCGTTTGCGGATTTCATTGACCGATTGAACGTCTTCTTGCCCCAAAGGTTTGTTTGGAGAACGGAAGTCCATAAGGTCACGCAATTGAAGCGGGTGTTCGCGTGCTTCTTTTTTGAGTGCTTCAGAATATTTTTTCCACTCTGAATAACTGCCCGTGTCGCATGCTTTTTGAAGTTGGTGAATAAGGTCACCTGTCAAAGCGTGGCGATCGCCTGAGCGACGGATACGGTAGAAACCGCCCACAGGAAGGGAGACAATTTGTGAATCCCAAGCTTTTTCGTGGAGGCCACGAGCTTTTTTCGCAAGACCGTTCAAGCCTATACCGGAGATTTTGGATGTCATTCCTGGGAAGTAATTATCAACAAGGGCACGTGATAGACCCAGTGCTTCAAAGTTGTAACCGCCGCGATAAGATGAAATCACGGAGATACCCATTTTGGACATGATCTTTAGTAGTCCGGCGTCAATTGCTTTTTTGAAGTTCTGACACGCTTGCTCGAGTGTCAAACCTTCAACAAGACCACGTGCGTGACGATCAGCAATTGTTTCCATTGCAAGATAGGCGTTCACACATGTCGCACCTACACCGATAAGAACTGCGTGATAGTGTGTGTCGAGACATTCCGCTGCACGCACTGTGATCGAACAGAAGGAGCGAAGTTCTTTCTTGACGAGGTGTGAGTGCACCGCGCCCACGGCCAAGATCATCGGAATACCTGCACGATCTGCGTTTTGGAATTCGTCCGTTAGAACGATGTGTTCCTTGCCTTGAGAGACAGCATCTTCAGCTGCCTGACAGATTTGGTTCAATGCAGATTGTAATGTTGTACCAGCGTGACCAGTTGTTTCTGCATCGAACGTACAGTCAACAATAGAAACACCATCGCCAAGCACTTCAATCAAGTTGTTATACATGCCTGTTGTAAGTACGGGGCTTTCAAGCAAGAACACATTTGATTGGGCCTCATCATCGGCAAGGATGTTACCAAGATTTTTGAAGCGCGTTTTTAAACTCATCACACGGTCTTCACGCAATGGGTCTATTGGTGGGTTTGTAACCTGAGAGAAGTTTTGACGGAAATAGTGTGAAAGCGGGCGGTAATGCTCTGATAGCACTGCAATCGGGCTGTCATCACCCATAGATCCAATTGCTTCTTTTCCATCTTCCATCATTGGAGATAGGAGAAGCTCTGTTTCTTCCATAGAGAAGCCAGCTGCTGTTTGGCGGCAAAGCAATTCAGAGCGACTGAAAGTTTGAGGCTCTTTACCTTCAGTGATGCGTGCATCAAGTTCGATCACATTTTCCAGCCACTCATCATAAGGGTGTTGAGCTGCAAGTGCGTCAATCACTTCACGGTGGGTGTAGAATTTGCCTTCTTCGATATCAACGGCGATCATACCGCCGGGACCCACACGACCTCTGCGGTCGATGCTATCTGGATCAAGAGGACACATACCTGTTTCAGAACCAACAGCGAGCACACCGTCAGATGTTAATGCATAGCGCATCGGGCGCAGACCAGAGCGGTCCAACCCAGCAACCGCCCACCGACCATCAAAGGCACAGACGGCAGCGGGGCCATCCCATGGTTCCATCACAGCGTTAGCATAGGCATACAAGCCTTGGTGCGCAGCAGGCATTACGTCTTCACGTTTTGACCAAGCGGCAGGGATAAGAAGTGTTTTTGCCATTGTCGCTTTGCGGCCCGCACGCACGATCAATTCAAAAGCAGCATCCAGCGCCGCAGAATCGGAAGATCCTTGCGGAATAATTGGCTTAATGTCGTTTTCATGCCCACCGAATGTCTCTGATACCATGCGGATTTCGTGGGATTTCATCCAATTGACGTTACCGTTAATTGTGTTGATTTCACCATTGTGCGCCAACATACGGAAAGGTTGAGCCAACCACCATTGCGGGAATGTGTTTGTGGAGTAGCGCTGGTGGTAAATCGCAACAGAAGAGACAAAACGCTCATCTTGAAGGTCAGGATAGAAAATATCGATATCTTCTGCGAGGAACATACCTTTGTAAATCAGTGCTTTAGCTGAGAATGAACAGATGTAGAAGCTAGGTATGCCTGACTCTCTCACGCGCTTCTCAATGCGGCGGCGACAGATGTAAAGTATGCGTTCGAGCTCTGCCTCATCACGGCCTGTCGGGTCGCAGAACATGATCTGCGCTATCTCTGGTCTAGTCGCGTCTGCCTTCTGCCCAATGACTGATGTGTCGATGGGGACTTGGCGCCATCCATAGATGTGAAAGCCGAAACCAACAACTTCAGTTTCAACAATTGTACGCGCGCGCTCTTGTGCAGAAAGGTCTTCGCGCGGCAAAAAGATTTGTCCGACACAGATTGGCTGATCTTTGTTTGGTGCGTGACCTGTTTTTGTAATTTTGTCGTGGAAGAAAGCTTGCGGGACATCCAAACGGATACCAGCACCATCCCCGGTTTTACCATCAGCATCTACAGCGCCGCGGTGCCATACGTTTTTTAGGGCTTTAATACCCATTTCAACGATTTTACGTTTTGGCACACCATCCATTTGAACCACAAGGCCCACACCACATGCATCATGCTCATCAGCAGGGTTGTATGCATGTGCATCCATCAAAGCCTGACGTTTGGCTTCGTAGTCGGCTTTATAGTTGTTGTTCTCTTCGGTCATCGTTTTCACCTTGCTTGGTGCGGGAAGGGGAAGCTATATGCAACGCCCTTCCGAGAATTCTGATTTCAAATACTAACTCGTATTGCGGTCTTATAAGCTTTATTCGGCTGCGATTTGGTTCGCTGCTTTTTGAGCCTTCATATATGTGTGCATGTGCTCTGCAGCATCGCGCCCATCTTTGACAGCCCATACAACTAAGGAAGCGCCGCGCATAATATCTCCCGCAGCAAACACACCATCCAATGATGTCATGAGGTTTGCGTGGTTGACTTTGAGAGCGCCCCAACGGTTTACGACAAGGTCCTCTTCGTTGAAGAGTTTTGGGAGGTCTTCTGGACTAAAGCCAAGTGCTTTAATCACCATATCCGCTTTGACTTCATACTCAGATCCTTCGATCGGCTCAGGAGAGCGGCGACCGGATGCATCTGGAAGGCCAAGCTTCATGCGCGTTGCTGTAACTGCTTTTACGCCGCCTGATTTTTTCTCCACAACAGCTGATGGTGCGGAAAGCCAATCAAACTTTACGCCTTCTTCTTCAGCATTGCGAACTTCGCGTTGTGAGCCAGGCATGTTTTCACGGTCACGGCGATACATACATGTAACGGCTTTGGCTCCTTGACGGATGGCTGTACGTACACAGTCCATAGCAGTATCACCACCGCCGATGACGACGACCCGTTTGCCATTGGCGTTAAGTTCGCCTGATTCAAAACGGTCTACCTTGTCACCAAGGCTTAGCTTGTTGGACGTGATGAGGAAATCGAGCGCGGCGTGGACGCCTTCTGTACCTTCACCCGGCATATTAAGGTCACGTGCTTTGTATACGCCTGTCGCGATCAGCATAGAGTCGTGTTTTTGACGGAGTTCTTGAAGTGAAACTGTCACGCCTACGTCTGTGTTATATACAAACTGCACACCTGAATCTTTCAGGTATTGTTCACGGCGTAGCACGATTTCTTTTTCAAGTTTAAAGCCAGGAATTCCGTAAATTAATAGGCCACCAGCGCGGTCGTAACGGTCATAAATCGTAACCTGATAGCCGAGGCGACGAAGTTGTTCTGCTGCTGCAAAACCTGCTGGTCCTGCACCTATAATTCCAACAGATTGGTCGCGCTCTTTAGGTGGCTTTACAGGTTGAACCCAGCCATTTTCAAACGCTGTATCTGTGATGTATTTTTCAACGGAGCCGATTGTAACCGTACCGTGACCCGATTGCTCAATTGTACAACTGCCTTCACACAAGCGGTCTTGC
This sequence comes from uncultured Hyphomonadaceae bacterium, assembly GCA_964351655.1. GTDB lineage: Bacteria > Pseudomonadota > Alphaproteobacteria > Caulobacterales > Hyphomonadaceae > Hirschia. The sequence goes on from CAYGPD010000011.1 coordinate 34,809, forward strand.
GGACAAATACGCCCACATATTTCCGGCATGTTGTTTGTCGAAGAGGACATGAGATAGGCTTCTTCAAGCCTGCCTTCAGCAGTCAATTTTAGCCAATCTGGAATGTTGTTACCAAGAGGGCAGTGTTGCTGACAGAACGGCACGCCACATTGAGAACAACGTGAGGCTTGCTCATTTGCTTTCGCATCAATGTATTCCGCATAGATTTCGTGGAAATCTTGTTTGCGGTTTTTAGCGTCACGCTTTTCGGGCATCTCTTTTTCAATAGAGACGAACTTCAGCATTTTCTCTGGCATGGCTGAACTCTTCATTCTTGGTTTTACTTGAATAGGAGCGTCATAATGCGTAAAAATTGGTGCCGCAAGTATCAAAATGATATATAAGAACCGTTTGGTTCTTTGTTGTGGGGCGATGTAAGGAAAACGGTGCTAGTTGAGAAGTGTTCGCAAAAATATAAGAGCCAAATGGGTCCTAATTAAAATTGGCTAGAAGTTTGCTTCTTATCATGGTGTAAACGCATGGCTTTTAAAGAAGGTGCCGGAATGGGGCATTCTTTGAGAATTGCGCGCCATTTTTATATTTAAAACGTTGGGATTTAGATGTCATACTTACAGCTGGCTTTGATCGCCTTGGTGCAAGGCATAACCGAATGGTTGCCAATTTCCTCTTCGGCGCACGTACTGCTTGCAGCAGATTATTTTGGTTTGGATGGTCCTGAAGAGTTGCTGATCAATGCTATGGCGCATTTGGGGACGCTTGGGGCTATTTTAATATACTTCTGGCGCGATTTTGTGCGGGCCACTGTGGGAAGTATAGAGCTTGCCACATCTCCCATGACGAAGAAGCCTCTGTCTGAAGGCGCACATTTGGCGTTGATGATTATTGCAGCGACACCGGTTGCTTTGGCGATTGCGGCGGGGTGGGAGATGCTTGCTAGCGATGCGATGAAAGACAGTATGCGCAATGTGTATATCGTAGCGGGATCAACAGTGTTTTTTGGAATTCTGCTGTGGATTGCCGATGTTAAAGGTAAAACACACCGTAAAGAGAAAGATATGACAGTCAAAGACGCTTTTCTGATTGGTATAACGCAACCAATTGCAGCTCTTTTACCTGGAACAAGTCGCTCTGGTATTACGATGACTGCTGCGCGGGCACTAGGGTTTAGTAGAGATGAAGCTGCGCGCTTTTCTATGCTTATTGGTGCGCCAATGCTTGCGGCTGTTGGTGCCTATGCGTTCCTAGAGTTGTCCAAGGCTGGTGGTAATACGGGTGATGCGACCTTGGTGCATGGTTTGTACGTGGCGGGCCTCTCCTTTGTGTCTGGTATCGTTTCGATTGCTGCCTTGATGGCGATCTTGAAGAAGATGAGCTTTTTGCCTTTTGTACTTTACCGTTTCGCGCTTGGGGGTGTGTTGTTGCTAATGGCTCCACATTTAATGGGATAGGCATTTTGCGATATTAATTTTATAGACAAAGAAAAACGGGACCGATTGGCCCCGTTTTTTTATGCTTAGTAATGTGCGGAGACAGTTAGATATCTACGCGGGATACGTCATCTTTTGTCGCTATGTGGAATTGACCGTATTCACGGTAACGCCACACATAAGTTGGAACGATCACTTCGATAGTTTCTAGGTTGGATACGCCTAGGTCGCTTATCGTGCCGTAATTTTTGTCTGCTTCGAGACCAGCAATGTTGTCTGTTTTGAGCAAACGCACTTGATCGCCAGTAAGTGGTGGTGCGTGGAAAGGCCAAAACTTGAACATAAGGTCAAATGCCATGCCTTTAAGTTCTGCTAAGAAGAAGGGCACTGGAATAAGTATTTTCGGACGATCGACCGCATTGGTGATGAATTCTAGCAATTGCTTGAATGTGTATGTGCTTGGTCCGCCCAATTCGTATGTGCGGCCTTGAGATGTTTCTGTCTCAAGCGCGTTGACGATTGCTTGTGCAAGGTCACCTACGAAAAGAGGTTGGAATTTTGTTTTGCCGCCGCCAATGAGGGGGAGGAAAGGCAAGATGCGAGAAAAGCCAGCAAACTTGTTGAAAAAGTCATCTTCAGGCCCAAACAATACAGACGGACGAAGGATAGTAGCTGTTGGTATTTTTGCTTTTACAGCTTCTTCCGCTTCAGCTTTTGTACGCGCATAATTTGCTTTTGAATTGAGGTCAGCGCCGATTGCGGACATTTGCACAAATTGAGTGATACCAGCTTGGGCCGCATATTCAGCGATGTTTTGAGCGCCGAGTGCTTGAGTACCTTCAAATGTTTGACGGCCTTTTTCAGAGAGAAGGCCTACAAGGTTTAGAACGGCGTCTGCACCATCAAGGGCACGTACAATAGAGGGACGGTTGCGAACATTGGCTTGAATAATTTGCACTTGGCCTACTTCACCGGACAAACGCATGTCACCAGCGTTCATTGGGTTACGCACTGCAACGCGAACGCGCCAACCTGCTTTGCAGAGGGCCCGCACTGCATAACGACCTACAAAGCCTGATCCGCCGAATACTGTAATGAGTTTGCCTGACATGACACGTGTCCTGTGTTTCATTCGCCTGCTGAGTATAGACGAGTGTGTGCTTAATCTAAATTGGCCGCTCATGTCCATGCGTGAAGGCATGAAAGAGTGTCGCGTTATGATGATTGATGCAATTATATCTCTGGTTAGTCTCAAAATTCTGTTTACGGCAAGCGCAAATAACGAATCACTAGCGACTAAAGTGAGAGATACAGTGCATTGGACGCTGGTTTGGCGAGTGCTTGCGTTAAACATTTGTACGTAAAATATTTAGAATTATTAACGCGAAACGGCAAAAAGGGCAGTTTCTTAACGCAAATGCCTGTGAATATTAATTGTATATTAACTAGAATTTATAGATAGTAAAAATATGGACGCAAATTGAAGTTGTTTTCTAACCAATTTGAAACGAATGCGTTGAGAGTTGGCGCAATTGGGGAGACTCATCATGGCTATAAGTCTACAAAGTATTGATTATGATTCTGTGTTTGCAGAAGAACCTAATGTTACGCCCGTTGCCCGAACTGTGCGGACTGTTGCAATTGTAGATGACTGCCAAACAGATTACCGTCTGTTGAAGCTTCAGCTTGAAAATGCAGAAGATAATCTACAAATCGATTACTACGCGACGCTTGCAGAGTTTTTAGATGAGGCGACTGCTTCTCCAGACGCGGTTATTCTTGACCGTCACCTGCCGGAATCGGGTTTGAGTGAAGGGCGTATTCGAGAAATTCGCGCACGCCATAAAAATTGCGGAGTGATCATCCATACGGGCGTTATGACGCCATCTCTACGGTCTACAGCAAGTCATGAGGGTGCGATTGCTGTGATTGAAAAGGGAACGTTGGATGCCGCTGCGATCCAGCTCTTAATTGAAACTGCCGCTGTTTTAGGGCCGCAAATTCACCTTCCAGGTGAGCGTTAAGCTACCGCGACTGGGCGGATTGTCTTTTGGCGTTGTTCGACTTTGCTCATCCATGCGTGGAAGTAGGTCGCGTTCATTGGGCGTGCGATAAGATAGCCTTGGACTTCATCGGCACCAAGTTTACGGATGTAGTGAAGGCACTCTTTGGTTTCAACGCCTTCAGCAACAACTCGTAAATCAAGTTGTTTTGCCATTTTGAGCGCGGACTCAACAGCAATTTTGCTAAAATTATTGGTTACAACGTCTTTTACGAATGATTGGTCTATCTTCAATTCATTGAAGGGATAGAGACGCAATTGCTCGATGGAGGCGGCACCTGTTCCAAAATCATCAAGTGACAAGCGAAATCCTTTGAGACGGAAACGGGAGAGTACGTCCAATAGTTCTGCGCCATATGACATGAGTTTGTTTTCAGTCACTTCTAAAGTGATGAGCCGTCGGTCTATCGCGTGGTTCTTGAAAATGCGTTCTAAACGATCGGGAAACTGAATGTCAGCTAAGCTTGCTGGGCTTAAATTAATAGACGCTTTAAGGTGGCGGCCTTCTTTTTGCCAATTATGAAGATCTTGAGCAACTTGTTCTGCAAGATCTTCGGTAGCGCGTGTAATGCCGCCAAAGGTTTCTGCTGCATCAAGAAAAGCCATCGGAGATTGGTGTTCACCTGCATCATTGAGAACACGTGCGAGGACTTCCACGCTCTCTATCGATTTAGAGATGAGGCTAAGTTTTGGCTGATAGAATGGGTTGAAGCGTCGCTCTTCTACATATTGGCTAACGCGTTTTCCCGACCATCTTTCTTCGGTTGGAACTCCAAGACTTTGTTTGACATCCACCTCTTTGGCTGAGGCGAGAATTGTATTGAGAGTTTTAGCTGAGATAGGTTTTTTGATTGTGCCTAACACATTGATTTTTTGTATTTTTGCGAGACGTGTCACTGTGTCTAGAATGTCGAGGTCTTCGCTAGAGACAATGACGAGTGCGCCGTGGTAATTGAGCTTTCCTAGCTCACGGATAAGCGTGATGCCGTCCATATTCGGCATGTTCAAATCACAGAATATAATATCCGTTTTGTGGATTGAGCGCGCCAGTATTTCGAGTGCATGGAATCCGTCATGCGCCGTATCAATGCTTTCAATGCCGGCTGCACGCACAAGATCTTGTACCACAATTTGGAATACAGGATCATCGTCTACAATTAAGGCATGCAAAAAGTTCATCAAAGTATCTCACCAGTTTATAAGGGCTAGAATACTTTAAAAGCCTCTCTCAATGACTAATTTTTATAAGAAAAATGTTATTGTTTAAGCCTGATATTGACAGTTTGAGGCCCAACGCCATCGGGAACGGGGACATCTGTTAGGTGATAATCTGTATGAATAACGAGGTTGGACCCATTCATAAGTTGAAATGCGTTGGCAATGATAACGGTGTATTCAGACTCATCGGCAATAGGGGCATCGCCATCAATGATGAGATTGCTGTATGGCATATAGATGGTTCCCACCAAGACGCCTGCATGGTCGCTTGTAATGCGGTGCGTTTTGCCAAGAACTGTTCCCACGGTCTTGTTTTGAACGTCACTTAGAAGTGATCCAAGTTTGCCAAGCCCAACGCTCTCGTCGAGTCCATCCGTTAAGCCACCAATTCCACCATCATAAAAGAGTATACCCGCCATCGGACCATCACGTGGGGCGCGCAATGAAATTTGTGACTGTTTCGAGAAGTTAATTGTTGAAAGAGCACCTGAAAGGTAAAATCCTACCCCATCTCCTTCGATACTTCCTGTGCTTTGTACAACAAGAGGCCCATTTAGAATGACATATTCACCGGGTTCAAATTCCACATTGGCACCGTTGATAATCAAGCCACCGCAATAAACGCCTGGTTTTAACGTGATATCTTTGCCGGGATTAACATTATAGCCTTTTGAAAGGCCCCCAACGCAATCGGCAATACCAAAAGGTGGTGGCGGACGGTCACGCAATGGATCTGTGATGCGTGGACAGCTTGTGATGACATCGCCACCTAAAGTGAGCGGATCACCTTTGAGGCCGCCATTTATGCATACAAAGTCCATTTTGACTTGTGCATAATCTTGCACAATCATTGAGTATTTATCGTCTGAATTTGAGTAGACTTGGCAGTTTGTTGCAGTAATTCTTGACCTGCCCATCAAATTGAGTGTGCCTTGGTCTTGGACAGACAGTCCAATCAGGCACACGTTTCCGCCGCCGGAGACTTCTGCAACGGCTATGGCAGAGATGCTTGTATCTTTAGACTCACGTTTTAGAATAGTGGCACTTGAAGATTGGGCAGAGACATTGACCGTGATGGTGCTTTCTTTGAGGTCCAAGATAGCGTGCGTCGTGGCGGTGGAGCCTTTCCAATTTGCATCTACATAGCTGGATGCAACAGATTGTACGCGCACCTGATCAGCGGCTGATACGGCCATCTCGCGTGCGGCAGCAAGAGCGGCGGCATCTGCGACAGCTTGCAGCTCTCTGTGGTTGGATGTTTTTCCGGAGATATCAATTGTTGTGGCAACTAAAGCTATTAATGCACCAAATATGATTGCTGAGGTGACAGCCATATTTCCATCGCGTGCTTTGCCAAAGGCTGAACAAGCAGATTTCATATTTCTGATTGAGTTGAGTAAGCAAGTCAATTTGGATTCGTAACGCCTCTAACGTATTAACATGACTGGAAATTAACATATGAGCTTGAATATTTAACAAACTCGCTCGTGGAGTTTCACGTTTAAACCTTTATGAATTGGAAACCATAAAGCGGCATTAATATGAGGTATCTGTGGAGCCTCGAAATGCAACCTAAAAAGTCACTTAACTATTTCAAAACGATACGGTTTCGTTTGTCGTTACTTATCGGGACGATTATATTTGTGAGTGTGCTATGTGTTTCCGGATTCTCAAGTTGGCGTGAGTTTCATCGTCAGATTGTTGCAAAGCGAGTATATGTTGAAGGATCTGCACAAGGGTTTGCTGCAGCGATTGTAGAACCGCTTATGCGAGAGGACCGTGCAGGCGTAATGCATGCTCTGCGAGGTATCCGAAACCTACCAGGCATTGAGTTTGCGGATGTAAAAAACGCAGATGGTCGTTCTTTTGTATCGATAGGTGCAGGGGCAAGCCTATTGGGGCGCGACGGTGATCCCAACTCGATGACGACAATGGAATTGTTAAAAGCAGATTATTTGCGCGTGAAGGCACCACTTGTTCAATCCGGCAAAGAGGTTGGGTCCGTCCACCTGCTGACGGATATTACCGAGTTTCGCAAGAATTTGATCTCAGACTTAGTATTCATCGTGCAGGTGATGTTCTCAATTATGATCATCAGCATTTTGGTTTCGCAAATCGCGATTGGACGGTTGGTTTCACCGATCGCAAAACTTGCCAAACTCATGAAGGACATAGGCGAGACGAGTGAGTTTGATACTAAAGAGAGCGAGACCCAACCGCTTGTGAAACGGCAGGATGAGACGGGACTATTAGCGCTCGCCTTCACGGATATGATGGGGAAGATTAAGGATCGCGATACGAAACTTGCTGATCACCGTGCTTCACTAGAACGGACAGTGGAAGAGCGCACGCATGATTTTCGCGTTGCAAAGGAAGATGCTGAGGCAGCGAATGCCGCTAAGTCTGACTTTTTGGCGACGATGAGCCATGAGATACGCACGCCGATGAATGGTTTGCTTGTGATGGCGGAGATGTTATCTGCAGCTAATCTTTCTATGCGCCATAGACGTTATGCTGAAATTATTTCGCGGTCAGGTAAAAGCCTGCTGACCATCATCAATGATATTTTGGACCTGTCTAAGATTGAAAGCGGAAAGCTTGATCTGGAGACGGCACCTTTCGAGCCAGACGCGATGGTGGAGGATATTTCCACGCTTTTCTGGGAAAAAGCGCGCTCTAAGAATGTAGAGATTACTACTTACGTATCGCCTAATACGCCTATGCGCATTTTAGGGGATGTCACACGATTGAATCAGGTGATCACAAACCTTGTAAACAATGCATTGAAGTTTACCGAAACGGGCGGTGTGGAAATTCGTGTCGATGCCAAGTTGAGCAAGGATAGCAAAGTGGCGCGATTACGTATTGATGTGACGGACACAGGAATTGGTATCCCAGCAGATCGCCTGGATCAGATATTTGAAGCTTTCTCTCAAGCCGATCAGAGTACGACACGTAAATTTGGTGGAACAGGGCTTGGTCTTGCTGTGTGTAAACGCCTAATGCACGCGATGGGCGGAGACGTGAAAGTTGCATCTGTTGAGGGGAAGGGAAGCTGCTTTACTGCAATGGCTGATTTCCCTGTTGAAGCACCTTATTCATGCGCAAGAATTGATGATCCATCAGCTCTGACGGCCATGATATTGATGGAAGAGAATAAAAAGGGTGAACTAGTTTCGCGGCTTGCATCACGGGCATTGGCTAAAAGTTTTCAAGACTATGGTGTGGTGTCTAAAGTTTTGCCAGCCTCCCAGTTGGATGTCAGTAATGTGGCAAAGCAAACCTTGCTGATTGCAGCATCATCTTCCATTAAAACACTAGCTCAGTCGCGTAAGAACGCGTCTTTACCATCGGACTTAAACTGGGTGTGTTTATCTGATGTGGGTGACATGCAGGCTGACACTTTGGTGAAAGAAGGCGTTGTTGTCGATATTCTGCCCCAGCCTACTGGCCGCCGGATGATTGGTGAACTGGTACAGCGCGCATTGGCGGGTAGGTTCCGTGGACTTGAAGCATTGAATGCAAATAATGCAGCGCAGGCACATGTTCAGTTTGAAGGTGTTCATGTGTTGGCGGCAGATGATAATGCAGTCAACCGCGAAGTGTTGCGTGAAGCGCTTTCCACATTGGGCGTTACTGTGGATTTTGCAGAAGATGGGCAAGAAGCATTGGAGATGGTGCAGGGAGATGTACAAACACAGCGCTACGACCTTGTATTTATGGATGGTTCCATGCCTGTCATGGATGGATTTGAAGCGACAAGACGTATTCGTGCTGGTGAAGAGGCAGGTGGGCGGCGGTTGCCAGTGGTGGGGCTAACAGCGCAAGTTCAGGGGCTTGGTGCGGATCATTGGAAAGAGGTGGGCATGGATGAATGCTTGCATAAACCTTTCACGATTGAGCGCTTGGTGTCGACATTATCTAACTTTGTGAAACCGCCAACGAGTGCAACGCAAGAGGTTGTATCTAATGTTTCAGAGGCAAGTGAAGAGCTTGACGTTGCATTGATTGCGGGAGGCGAACTGTTCGACGCATCAACCCTTGATATGTTTGCAAAACTATCAGCTTCCTCGGGAAGTAATCTGCAAGATAAAGTCTGGCGGATGTTTATCTCAACAGCGCCGACATCGCTGGAGATGGTACAAGCTTTAGCTTCAGATGATGCGCTTGATTACAATGAAATTGCCAGTGCTGCACATGCATTTAAGTCTATGTGTTTAAGTGCTGGTGCGAAGCGTGCAGCGGATTATTTGTTGGTGTTGGAAAAAACGGCAAAAGCTGGCAACGTTCCCAACCTATTGGAACTTATGGATAATATCACAGATACAACAACTCTTACCATTGCTGAAATGCAAGCGGGCTTGAGCGTGCAGGATAGTTCTGATCAAATTTCTGCAGTGTAATAACTAACGTATCAACCCGTCGTGAAGGGGAGGTGCTGTCTTGTTTTTAGCTGCTTTTGCTGCGTCCTTTTTGCGGTTTCCGCTGGCATAGAGTGCAACACCATATTGAATAGCAATCCCAAAGCTAAACAGGACCACATCAAGTAAGAATGTGGGGGGGATGATTTGGCGGAAACACTGCAAAAATATCGATAAGACGGTACCAACGGCAAACACAGGTAATCCGTGTTTGCCCATAAGCTCTAATCCATTCCATAGGCGCGATGTCGCTATCCAGCTAGGCCATTTGGTGTTGATGATCAAATACGCCATTGAGAGCACGTGCAAGAGGCGCGGCAGGGATAGGTAAGATTTATTGAAGTCTTTGAAAATACGCGGTAATTCGTCATTAAATGGCAGTGCGCCCATGCGCATTTGTATCCAGTAAAAAGAGAATAACGTGTAGGCTAGTGCAAGGATGTAGAGCACAGGATGGAAGGGAGCGATCTGCTTTCCTGTACGTGTGCTCATGCCGCCGACGATACCGATCACAAAGATGAATTGCCACGCAAACGGATTTAGAAACCAGCGTCCACTATGAGGCCAGTTAGGCATGTTTATGTAGATGCCACTGTAGAATAGCATGTGTAGAGCAAACCAAACAAAAGCTGATAAGCCTATGAGAAGCCAGTGGTTTTTTACACCTAGCCACAAAAACGCCGGAGCCATCATGATGAGCAGCATATAGAGTGGAAGAATGTTCACATACCCGATTTGATAGGTGAGGAGAGGCACACCAATAGAAGCTAGAATGGGGTGTTCTATAAGTGGCTGAAGCGATACCGCACGGATCATTTTGTCTGTGCCAAATACGCCGATAGAGACGGCCATAATCGCAAAACATGCAGCAATAACAAGTAAATGTGCCCAGTATAACTTAAAGGCGCGCGCCCACATTTTCTTTGCGCCATTCATAAACTCACCGCGCTGGAAAGTGCCTGTATAGGCTAGACCAACTGCAATACCGGACATGAGCACAAATGCTTCTGCGGCATCAGAGAAACCCCAGTTTCGGGATGTGTATTTTTCGAAAGCATTTCCCGGCACGTGGTTGATAAAAATGGTAAGAATAGCAAAGCCACGAAAGACATCGAGCCGGCGATCGCGAGATGCTTTTGAAGTGTGTTTTGAAATGTGTGCAGCCCCCGAGGTATTAGGCATGTGTGGTGCTGTCTATGCTGTGGTCTGAGCCAGAGCCTTGCGTGCTATCGTCTTGCTGCGCATCTGTTGTGTCGCTGGTAATCGCTTGCGAGCGCCATTGTTGCAAAATGGTTTCTTGGATCTGCATTATGTGCATTGGGGCGTACTCTGTCGGGGTCCAGAATATGCCTGCGGCGGATGCAAATTTTCCAGTCGATCTGGTTGATGTGATCGTGATGAGTATCGGCGCAAGGATTTGCGGAATTGCAATCGGCATAAACCAATACACAAGTTGCGGCGCTAAAAACCAGCAAGCTGCCATTATGGCAATTCCCGATAAGGAGATCCACCAAGAGGCGAGAAAGCTTTCTTTTAGTCCGACAGTATCGGCATCACGGTTTGATGCTGGCCAACCGCCATCTCTGCCTGAAACGATTTCGAGGAAAGCACGTGTTTGAAACATCAGCATGATGGGGGCAAACATTGACGACCAAATAATTTCAATCGTCGTACTCCAGAGCGCTGTGAGTGTACCGCCAAAATCTTTGTTTTCGCCTGTGAGCAAGCCCCGCAACACGATCAGGAATTTAGGTCCGATCAGCAAAACAAGGACACCTATGATCAAGGTAAGCGCTTGGGTTTCTGCGGAAACAGGGAAGACTGGCCGTTGACCTGGGTTTGGGAAATAGTTTGTTGTTGTTTCAATCAATGTCGGCGCAAGAATGGAGGCAATGATAAATAATGCCCAAAGCGGCGAGGCTAAATAGGCCATGATACCCTGTGTGAAGGTGAACCGGCACCATAAGGTTAGGCCAGGCGCACCAACGAGGCGTGTGTGCTGCAAATTACCCTGACACCAGCGGCGATCGCGCTTGGCAAAGTCGATAATGTTTTCTGGGCCTTCTTCAAATGAGCCTTGAATTTCAGGGTCAACTATGACGGTCCATCCAGCGCGAGATAAAAGTGCGGCTTCAACATAATCATGGCTAAGGATGTGACCACCAAATGGAGGTTTACCCTTTAGGGCTGGCAGGCCGCAGCTCGTGGCAAATGCGTGCGTGCGCACAATTGCATTATGTCCCCAAAACGGGCCTTCTTCTCCTTGTGTGCTGGCGAGACCGCGCGCAAATGAAGGAGAGAAATAGTTGGCAGCAAATTGTATTGCGCGGCCAAACCATGTGCGCGCGCGGATAACTTTAGGTAGGGTTTGTAGAAGCCCAATATTTTCATTCGCTTCCATACGCTGTACCATGTGTGCCAGCGTTTCGCCTTCCATGAGACTGTCTGCATCCAGAATAATGAGATATTCATAGGCGGCACCAGATGTGCGAATGAAGTCTTCAATATTGCCTGCTTTTTTACCTATATTCTTCTCGCGGCGGCGGTAAAAGATATTGGATTTGTCGCCCCATTCATTGACGAGCTTATCAAACCATTCTTCTTCCAATGATGCGATTTCATCTTTGTTGGTATCAGAAAGTATCGCGAAATCGAAATGGTCTGGTTTATCCGTTAGACTGAGAGAATGGACCATCGCAGCCACATGTGAAAATGTGCGGGAGGGGTCTTCATTGTACACGGGAACTAGAATCGCTGTGCGGCGATTATCTGGAACGGGGGGAAGTGTTTGCTTTGAACCCGCGAGCGCATCAGGATTTTGTGCAAACAGCCCGCCAATGGCCATAGAGCCACCCCATGCTATCCATGCGGATGTGATGGCGAGTAAGAAGATTCGAATGTAGTCGAGGAAATCTTTACCATCTGCAAAAAATACTTCCGCTGATAGCCGCGTGGCGGCAATAGCGATGATCAATGCATAAGCAAGAGAGACGAAGCGACTAATAAAAAGCATAAGCTTACCTTACAGTTCCATGCCGCTAAGGGAAACTAGCTAGCTCGGGATGGAACTGAAATAGATGAATTTTGTCGCTTAGGCACGCATTATTTTGCTGCGATACGTGCAACAAATGGCAAAACAGACGTGGTGCGGCGCGTACGGCGACGTTCCAGCGACTGAGCAGGCATAGCCAACGGTGCGTTTGGTAGGCCGCGCATTGTTGATTTTGATACAGAGTTAGATTTTTCAGTGACGTTTTTCATCGCCAGATCTCCATTGGTAAAGCCAGATTTCGGACAGACGTTCACCCTTATTTTCGAGGTAAGCGTTCATTTCCATTGGTTTGTCCGAGTTTGTTTTTGCGTCGAGGACTAAGCGCCACACATTTGAGTCGCCTATGCGAGACAAAGAAGTGTGTACGAGGTCACCACGACTTATGTTGATGACAGATTTTACATCTGCGTCTTCTGGAAGGTTCTCAAGTTGTCCTCCTTCAAAATCTACAACAAATTTACGTAACGGGTTTTTGCCTACAGTACCCGATACACCGCCCATGCCGCCGCGAAGGCCGATCACTTTAGCGAATGTCTTTTTAGTATCTGTTTTTTCAGGCGAAATTGTGTCAGAAACAGCCATCTGGGTTACATCTTGTTCATGATCGGGACGTTCTACGTCCCCCCAAGAGAGGCGGTATGAGTATTCACGAAACTCACCAGCTTTAGGTGCGTCTGAGGGAGTCCAGAATGCGACGATGTTATCGTTGATTTCTAGTTCAGTCGGGATTTCGACAAGTGAAACTGTGCCTTTTCCCCAATCACCAACGGGTTCAACAAGGAGTGAAGGGCGGCGCTCATAATGTGCTTCTGCATCTTGGTATTGATTGAAGTCACGGTTACGCTGCATTAAGCCAAACGCTTTGACGTTGTTTTCTGCAAAGTAAGAGTTTGCCAATGTTTGTGGATTGTTCAAGCTGCGCCACAATTCATCGCCGTTTGCACGAATGATCTTTAGACCATCACTATCATGTACACGTCCGCGATAATCATCAAAGCGGTGGTTTGAATCTGAATACAGATACATGCTTGTGAGGGGAGCTACACCAAGGCGGGCAACGTCTTTGCGAAAGTAAAGACGAGCGGTGACATCCATGGTGGTGTCTTCACCTGGCGTGATGATGAATTTAAACGCACCGGTAACGGATTTACTGTCTAACGCAGCGTAGACTGTAATATCTTGTGCGTCTTTGGTTGGTTTCTCAATGTAGAAATCTGAAAAGCGGGGAAACTCTTCTCCGGCCGCAGTGGCTGTGTTTACCGAAAGACCACGTGCTGAGAGACCGTATAAGCTGCCTTTACCGAGCGCACGAAAATAGCTGGCTCCGATGAATGATACGAGTTCATCTTTATAGTCTGCAGAATTAAGTGGAGAGGCTAAACGAAAACCTGCAACACCCGGCATCACGAAATCTTTGAAATCTTCTGGGTTAAGTGGTTCACGGTAGATAAAATCGTCTGAGCTGAAACCAACGGGCGTTACTTTTTCGCCTGTAACCTCATAAACACGGACAGTTTCCCAGAATATTCCACCAAGGTGGAAAGCTTGCATTTCAAATGGAGACTGATCTTTCCAGTACGCTTTTTCAGGGTCATGACGGATAGCGCGGTGCTCATCATATGTCATGCTGCTGAGAATTTCAGGAAGTTCATCGCGAGACGGCGCTTCATAAGGCGCTTTAGCACGTGCTTCCATTACCTCGGAAAGCAGATCAAACGAAAAAGGTGCGTCCGCGCTTGCTACCATGTCACGAGTTGCATTCGGCGCAGAACTAGCTGGCATAATTGCAAACAAAGACAGGATCATCCAAGAAATGAAGAGGGTGATGGATGGGCGAGACATTAACGTGTTGTTAACCTTTTGTTTCCCCTAGGGGCGTTGTTTGACTAAGTCGTTTTAAAGCGACGGTGCGTGTTTGAGGTGAGAGATAAGGGTGAGTGTTAAATTCGCGAATGTGTTAGTCTGTAGTTTGAACGCGCGGGCGATCTAGATGTTCCACAATGCGCTGGAAGGTCTTGTTTTCAATAGCATCATAATAAGCTGGGCTTTGATGATCCCGTGAAGATTCGGCGTCCTCCTGTTAACGATGAGACCTTATTACCTAAATCTTCAAAACTTTCATGTGAAAAATCAGTAAGCTGGCAATAAAACTTCATCCACACGCGCTAAAAGCCGCGTATTGCTTGGGATTCTGGCAGTTATGAAAAATTTGTAAGCATTTAGAATCCGTGTCTATTGCCAGAGAATCGGTATCAAAAGGATAAATTTGAAATTGTATTTTTGATCTTTCTGATAAAATTCCGTTCAATTGGCGACTGAAAAGCGCTAAAATCAAGGTATGACAGCGCTTTAGCAAGAAGATTTATCGCTTGGTGCTTGTGGTTTGGGTAACTCTCAGCCATTTTTGTATTTTACAAGATAACACCTTCGCGACTCACCTGAGCGTAAGAAGATTGACGGGAAAAAGTTTTGGGTTCGGACAGAGCGCGATCAAAGTCTATAACATTGTCAGACGTTGCAAAGGATGCAGGCGTCTCACCGATGACTGTGTCTCGGGTGATAAATGGCGAAGCAAGCGTACGAGAAACGACGCGTGTTACAGTACAAGAATCTATTCGAAAGCTAAAATATCGGCCCAATATTGGTGCGCGTCGCTTGGCGGGTGCTAAAGTGGCACGTATCTGTCTGCTGTATGGAAACCCGTCGAGTTCTTATTTGGGAGAATTGCTGCTGGGGGCTGTGGAAATGGCCGGGCGGCTAGGGCATCAGCTTGTTGTGATCCGAGCTGGTAAAGACTTTTCAGCAGAAACTCTAGCTCAACAATATGGCGCACTATGGGATGGGATAATACTTCCCTCTCCTATGGGAGATGAAGCGGCAACACGGGCTGTAATTGAACGTGAGAAAATTCCGGCTGTATTTACGACAGGGCGCGTGACGTCTCCACGCAAGAAATTGTCACACGCTTTCGAGATAGGAATTGATAATAGAGCTGCTGCTAAAACGCTAACTCAAAAATTAATCGCGCTGGGACACACGCATATCGGTTATATTAAAGGACGGACCGACCATGCCGGAACCGCCTTGCGGTATCAGGGTTTTTGCGATGCGATGGATGAAGCCGGACTGGAAGTAAATCCATTGCTCGTTGAGCAGGGCGATTTTACCTATCTTTCTGGTATGCAGGCTGCCGAACGTATGTTGACGTTTGATCCAAGACCAACGGCTATTTTTGCAGCAAACGATGATATGGCTGCAGGGGTGCTTGGGGCGGGCTCGCGGCAGGGGCTAATATTGCCGGGAGATTTGTCTGTTGCTGGGTTTGACGATTCGCCTATTGCAACGAGTATTTGGCCTCACCTCACAACGATTCACCAACCGGTATCTGAAATTGGTTCTGTCGCTGTAGAGCGGTTGGATGGGATTATATTCCCCAAGGATGATGCTTTGAATACTAGTCCTGCTCATCATCAGTGGCTTGCCTATACATTAGTTGAGCGTGCATCAACTTCAGCTCCCAATCGACACAGTTAGAAGAGTTGTCATACGCACAGATAGTGTGTGTTTTATGCCAAGTTCTTCATGCTTCTGCATGCAATTGTATGAATAAGGGTTGCACCTAAATGGAAACCCTACATATCTACGGTAATTAACTGTAGTTTACTGTCACGAATTGTGAGGAATAAGATAATGGCAATTAGATACCACGAAGGCGATTTGCCCAATGGATTGAAACTCGGTGCTATTATCGCAGTGGACACAGAAGCAATGGGGCTGAATTTTCATCGTGATCAGCTCTGTGTTGTTCAGCTCTCCGACGGGACAGGTGATGAGCATGTTGTGCGCTTAGATCGCAAAACATTTGATTGCCCAAATCTGAAAGCGCTGCTGTCTGACACATCAGTTTTGAAAATCTTTCACTTTGCACGATTTGATGTTGCAATGATGAAAAGATGGCTAGGCATAGAGTGTGCGCCGATCTTTTGTACGAAAATCGCCTCTAAGCTTGCACGCACCTATACTGACCGCCACGGTTTGAAAGATGTGAGCCGTGAGCTTGTTGGCGCTGATATGTCAAAAGCTCAGCAATCTTCTGACTGGGGGGCAGACGCATTAAGCGACGCCCAGCTAGCATATGCTGCTTCTGATGTGCTCTATCTGCATGAAATTCGAGAGAAATTAGTCGCTATGCTTGAGCGAGAGGGGCGCTTGGAGTTGGCGCAATCTTGTTTTGATTTCCTACCTAAACGTGCTGACCTTGATCTGGCAGGTTGGGCAGAAACGGATATTTTCGCTCATAGCTAAAGAAATACGGACTGTAGTCACAGTGCGGACAAGGTTCGTCCTTTATTTATGCTAACTTATTCGCCAGTATGATGTAGATTAATTAAAAAAACGGGGTCCAGTTTGAACGCGCTCACTCACAATAAGATGGACTTATGGGAGCCACGGCGTGCGACGACCCTTACGCAAGCGCGTTTCCGGTCCAGTCTTGTTGGGCTAATGCGAATGTTATTTATGGCTGGTATCGCGATTTCTGCGGGTTGGCTCATTGGTCCGGTCGTTGTGCATAGTTTTATGTCAAACAGTAATATGCAAGTTGAACCGGTAAACGGCATTACCATGCTTAATCCACGTTTTACGGGAAGAGATGATGCAGGCAATGCTTTTACGTTAACAGCTCAAACCGCAAAAAGACGCATAGACGCGCTTGAGGTTGTTGATTTGAATAGTCCTGTGCTTGAAGATGGCCTTGGTGGAATCGTAAAGGCAAAAGCGGGTGTGTATGATCGAGGCAGTCAATTGTTGACGCTGTCGGGTGATGTTGTTTTTGTGGATGCAGCTCAATATGAGGTGCGAACCCAAAATGCGATCGTATTCATTAGTGAAAATAGAGTTGTGGGTGATTATTCCATTGATGGCGATGGGCCATTGGGAGAATTTCGAGCCGATAATTTTGAAATTACGCAGGGCGGAAAAAACACCGTTCTAACAGGAAATGTATGGACTCGCATTGAGAGTGTCAAACAAGATTGATTAAATTCGAGACGACACACAAATGTTGGGTTTAAAGTGTAGAGTAGGCGCAGTGATGAGGAATTACGGCATGTTGAAATTCAAAAATGCTTTGTTTGCAGGTGTATTGGCGCTTGGAATGGCTCCCTTGGCTCATGCCCAACTGGGCAATGACCAAGGTCCGATTGAGATTACTGCGGACCGATTTGAACTAGATGACCTAAAGCAAGAGGCCATTTACGATGGCAATGTGGATGTGATTCAGGGTCAATCACGCATTCGCGCGAATAAGGTTGTTGTCAGTTACTGGGATAAGGAAGCGCAAAAAGAGCGCGCTAAATCCTCCACGGGTGCTATTGGTGCTCTTAAAGAAATTCGAGCGGATGGCGAAGTTTATTACATTACACCTGTTGAGCGTGTGAAAGCTGAACGTGGTGTCTATAATGCTGCAAAAGAGCGCATTACACTTTCAGGCAATGTGCTTGTGACAAATGCGGATGGTGTTATTGCTGGAAGTCATCTGGTCATTGATATTCCGCGTGGGCGCTATAACATGGACGGCGGTGGACAGGGGGGACGTGTTCGTTCTGTCTTTGAAAGTGTTGAAGCGCCGACTGATCAATAAATTAATGATGTCTGTGAAGATTTGTAGACAAGTTCTAACCTGATTTTAATGGTGTTGAGTTCTAATGGACGGGCAGAAGATTATGCAACCAAGTGATGTGGGGGAAGAGGGCAAGGGTGGCCTTCGTGCGTTGAACATGGCTAAGTCCTTTAAAGGACGAAGTGTCGTGAAAGACGTGTCTCTTTCATTGAAGCGTGGTGAAATAGTCGGTCTGCTTGGGCCGAACGGGGCGGGTAAAACCACCTGTTTCTATATGATTATGGGACTCATCGCTGTGGATAACGGACGTGTGGAAATTGATGGAGAGGATGTGACAGCGTTACCGATGTACCAACGCGCACGCCTTGGCGTCGGTTACCTCCCTCAAGAAAATTCAATTTTTCGAGGCATGACCGTTGAGCAAAACATCATGAGTGTTGCTGAGCTTACTGAAAAATCCAAAGATAAACGCCGTGAGTTGGTGGCGTCATTAATGGAAGAATTGAATGTTGCTCATCTCAAAGATCAAAGTGCAAACTCACTATCGGGTGGTGAACGCCGCCGTGTTGAGATTGCACGGGCGCTTGCGTCTCGGCCTAGTTTCATTTTGTTGGACGAACCCTTCGCCGGGATCGACCCATTAGCAGTGTCTGATATTTCAGATCTTGTGCGGTATTTGAAGCAACGCGGTTTAGGCGTGTTGATTACAGACCACCAAGTACGTGAAATGCTAGATATTGTTGATCGCGCCTCCATTATTTATGAAGGTGAAGTACTCTTTGAAGGCCAACCAGATGAAATTCTGGCCAATAAAGACGTGCGTCGGGTCTATCTCGGGGACCGGTTCGCGGCCTAGGGGGCTCGTATGGCGATTTCACAACGTTTGCAGATGCGGCAGGGGCAATCCCTTGTTATGACGCCGCAATTGCAGCAAGCGATTAAATTGCTGCAATTATCAAATATTGAACTCGCAGAATATGTCGAGGCTGAAATCGAAAAGAATCCGCTTATTCAAAAAGGCGACGGTTCAGAAGATACTGGCTCGAAAAATGATTCCGTAGACACATCAGATAATGGTGATTTTGATCTTGGGTCTGGTGAAGCGCAAAACAGTTTAGATGCACCTCGTGAAGATGCCTATGAGGCTGATAGTCCTTCCGAGCAAGTGCGCTCAGATGATGGAAGTGCGTCTGTTAGCGGTCCGTCTGCGTCAGTTGATTGGTCCAGCGCTGGCAAAGGTGGCGGCTCAGCTTCTGGTAGCGGCGGTGATGATTTTGATTTTGAAAGTAACCTTTGCGAAGACGTAACTTTACGCTCTCATCTTGAAGAGCAACTAAAGATGTCACATTTGCAGGGTGTAGATAAATTTATAGCCCAGCGCTTGATAGATGAACTTGATGACGTTGGCTATATGCGCACCGAGCTTGAAGAAATTGCTCAAGCTTTAGGTACGGAAACATCTGAAATAAAACGTGTTTTAACCGTGTGCCAAGGCTTTGAGCCAACAGGCGTGTTCGCAGCTAGTTTGCAAGATTGTTTGGCAATACAGTTAAAAGAGAAAAACCGGTTTGACCCCTGCATGGCGGCAATGCTGGATAATCTTGAGATGATTGCAAAAGGCAATTTAAAAGGCCTAGCGGAAGTTTGCGGCGTAGACCGCGATGATCTCTCCGACATGTTGGCTGAATTGCGTGATTTATCTCCGCGCCCTGCAGCGGGATTTGCGGGTGATGCTGCAGCAACAGTTGTTCCGGATGTGTTTGTACGTGAATTAAGCAATGGTATGTTTGCCGTTGAATTAAATTCTGACACATTGCCTAAAGTCCTGTTGGATCGCTCCTATTATGCAGAAGTGTCTCGCGTAACACGCACGGAAGATGAAAAAGAATTTGTATCTGAGTGCCACGCAAATGCGAATTGGTTGATCAAAAGTCTGGATCAACGTGCGCGTACAATTTTGAAGGTGTCTCAGGAAATTATCCGCCAGCAAGATGGCTTCTTTGTGCGAGGTGTTCAAGCATTGCGTCCGCTAAACTTGAAGACTGTAGCAGATGCTGTTGATATGCATGAATCGACCGTCTCGCGCGTGACGTCGAATAAATTTATGTCCACGCCGCGTGGTGTTTTTGAGCTGAAATATTTTTTCTCAGCATCTATCCCTGCTATTCGCGGTGGGGAGGCTCACTCGGCTGAAGCTGTCCGATACCGGATTAAAGCTATGATAGATGACGAGGCATCTGACGCAGTTCTTTCCGATGATCAGATTGTTGAGCGATTACGTGGGCATGGAATTGATATTGCAAGACGTACTGTTGCTAAATATCGGGAATCTTTGCGAATTCCTTCATCAGTTGAGCGCCGTAGGATATTGGCCCGCGCATCATAATGTGCTTCACTATCTAAACTGAGACGGGCTGGTCATCCTGTGCTGTCTTAATAGGACAGCATATAAATGATGGCTTTCAGCCTCAGGGGAGTCTGACGATGTTCGTCAGACAAGTTTTTCGTATTATTGGAGACCCCACATGCAAATTGAAATCGCTGGAAAACAAATCAGCTTGGGTGATGCACTAAAAGAGCGCATTGCTGCAGGTCTTGAAGGAAGTGTATCCAAATACTTCGATCGCGCGGGTGAAGCATCAGTAGTTGTTTCAAAACCTAGCCGA
Source organism: uncultured Hyphomonadaceae bacterium (assembly GCA_964351655.1). Taxonomy (GTDB): domain Bacteria; phylum Pseudomonadota; class Alphaproteobacteria; order Caulobacterales; family Hyphomonadaceae; genus Hirschia. The sequence goes on from CAYGPD010000011.1 coordinate 55,275, forward strand.
AACTTTGAAGTTGATTGTTCGGTTCACTTACCCTCCGGTGTAACTTTGCAGGCTCATGGTGAAGGCGTTGATGCGCATTCTGCTTTTGAGGCAGCTTTGGAGAAGATCGAAAAACGGGTGAGGCGCTATCACAGACGCCTAAAAGATCACCACAAAAACAATAAGGATAGTTTGCCAGCAGAAGCGATGATGGAACGCATTATTGTTTCTCAAGATGAAGATGATGATGAGTCAATTACGCTTGGATCAGCGCCAGCTATTATCGCTGAATCAAATACCAAGCTTAAAACGATGACGGTTTCTATGGCGGTTATGCAGCTAGAACTCACTGATTCTCCAGCAATTATGTTCCGAAATGCTTCGCATGGATCATTGAATATGGTGTTTCGTCGAAACGATGGAAATGTCGGCTGGGTTGATCCCGGCGCGTCATAGCTATAACTGGTACTCAAAATGCCATAGTTGCTGACAATTAAAGACGAGAAAATATCTGATATGACTGACATTCTGGACTTGCTTCGTCCTGAAACAATTTCGCCGCGGGCGAAATGGGGCAGCCGAAAGCTCGCTATTTCTGAGTTGTCAGAGATGATCGCAAAAGCATTAAATCTTGATGCGAATGAAATTTTCTCGGCGGTAATGGAGCGAGAGCGTCTTGGGTCCACAGGTGTGGGTGAGGGAGTTGCAATCCCTCACGCACGCATTTCTGGTCTAACAGAGCCGGTAGGCGCATTTGCACGCCTTGAAGATCCTGTGGATTTTGAGGCAATTGATGAACGCGATTGTGACCTCATCTTTTTGCTTTTGGCACCAAAGGAATCTGGCGTGGATCATTTGAGGGCGTTAGCAAAGGTATCTCGCGTGATGCGGCAGGATAAATTGCGTGATGATCTGCGAAAAGCACTGTCTGTTGATGCTGTATTAGTTGCGTTTACACAAGCATCTAATCCAGAAACGACCGCTGCTTAAAGGCGTAAATACTTGCATGAAATTCGGATCACCTGCGTTAAATATAACTCAGGTGTTTTGGCATGTTTGTAATTCTTAAATGCTCAGCTAGATTGCCAACTCGAGGTGAGGAACCAGCACATGAATGATGAATATATACTGGCTGAGATTGAGTCGGCTGATCGCGCATTGAGTGAAGCATTTGTTCGCCGATTACGGGCTATAAGTGCCCTCAAGGAAGCGCGAGAGGTTGATGAGAATGTGATCTCGGCCGACCTTGCTGCTGATGCGGCACTCATTCGTCGCCTCATTGAAGAAGCGCCAGAGGATGTCTCTATTGATGCGGTTGCTCGTTTTTGTCGTGCATTCATTGGAGAGTGTGTCGTGTATCAGGGGGTGAAAGCAGTGCGCTATGCTGGGGGTGATGAAGCGCGCCTTGTAGACGCAGCGCGTGGTTTCTTCGGGTATGCAGCAAAGATGACCCGAGCGGCTGATCCTCGCGAAGCTTTGGAAGCTGTTGCAGAAGAGCCTGGTGTTGTGGCGTGTCTACCGTGGCCGGAGTTGGCAGGAGGTGGACAATGGTGGCCTATGATGAATGAAAGTCGATTTGCGGGGCTTAAGATTTTATCAGGTTGGCCAAACCTGCCAGGTGAAAGTCCACCACCGATGGAAACAGCGATTGTAGCTAGAAAATCTCTTTCACCGTCGGGATCAGATGATATGTATGCGATTGCGCACGATGATATCCATGATGCAAACCGCTTATTGCGCCAAATTGAACTACCAGGTGAAGTGGTTGCGCGCGTGAGATCGCTCGCATTGATAAAGCTATCAGGTTACGTCATGGAAGATGATTCAAGGATAATTGAAGCACGTAATGCTGGACTAGAAGGCTTTCGGATTATAGGTGTGTTGCCGCGACCTTAACGTGGATGGTAGGAAACGCCAATTCATGCGATGGAAGCATCGATCCCATAAGCCTTTCTGAAAGCAATTAAGATGACAGACAAGCCACGTCCTCAGGCATTAGCGCAAGTTATGGAAATTTCACCATACGTGCCAGGACATGCACCAACAAAAGTGTCTGGTCCGTCATTCAAGCTTGCGTCAAATGAAAACCCATTAGGAGCTTCACCTGCTGCGATGCAGGCGGTTGTGGATGTATCTTCAAATCTAGAAACCTACCCTGATGGAAGTGCTACTGCTTTGCGCGCTGCGATAGCTAAGCGGTATGGGCTGGATGCAAACCGAATTATTTGTGGTGCTGGTTCTGATGAAATTTTCCAAATGCTTGCAAAGGCATATTTGGAAAAAGGTGACGAAATAATACAAACAACGCATGGCTTTCTCGTGTATCACCTTGTAGCCCAACAATCGGGGGCATTGACTGTGGTTGCGCCAGAAACGCAATTGCGTACTGATGTCGACGCAATATTGGAGCGTGTGACAGCGAAGACTAAAATAGTGTTTATCGCCAACCCCAATAATCCTACAGGTACATATATATCGTTTGAAGACGTGCGCCGTTTGCACGCGGGATTGCCGAGCAATGTATTGCTCGTATTGGACGCTGCGTATGCTGAGTATGTACGTGCGAATGATTACTCATCAGGGATTGAACTTGTATCTGAGTTCGAGAATGTAATTATGACGCGCACTTTTTCAAAAATATATGGATTAGCGGCGCTTCGCCTAGGCTGGGGATATGCGCCAGCACACGTGATTGATGCGCTGCACCGCGTTCGTGGTCCCTTCAACGTATCCGAAACCGCTCAGCGTGCGGGAGTTGCTGCGATTCAGGATCAAGCATTTATTGAGCGTTCTCTGAAATTAAATGATGAGCAACGTGAGCGCCTAACTGATGGACTTGAAGATTTAGGTCTTGCGCCAGTACCAAGTGTTGCTAACTTCGTGCTAGTGAATTTTCCAGAAAACATAGGAAAAACAGCGCCGGAAGCTGCTAAATACCTTGACGAGCATGGTGTATCGGTTCGGATGATGGCGGCATATAAATTGCCCGATTGTTTACGAATTTCAGTCGGCAGCGCAGAGAGTGTAGATGCTGTCCTTGGCCATTTAGCAGATTTTTTGAAGACATCATGATAGACCGATTAGAGACGCATATCTTTGAATCTGTTGCTATATTGGGAGCAGGTCTGATTGGATCATCCATTGCGCGTGCGTGTGAGGCGAGTGGGGCTGCAAAAACTGTACGCATTTATGATGCCAGTAAGGATGTACGTGAGCGTGCAAAAAAAATTGCTCTTGGCAATATTTGTGAGACTGTAGAAGAAGCGTGCACGGATGCAGATCTGGTTATTTTATGTACTCCGGTAGGGATGATTGAGACGGCTGCTAAGGCTGCGTCCCCTTACATGAAGGCAGGTGCAATCTTATCTGATGTGGGGTCGGTTAAGGCCAGCGCCTTGCGTGATATGCTTGCGGCTGCTCCATCTCATGTACATGTTATTGCGGGGCACCCCATTGCGGGTACAGAGCATTCTGGACCAGATGCTGGGTTTGCAAAATTATTTTCCGGACGTTGGTGTATTTTGACTCCTTTGGAAGATCAGGACGAAGCGTACCAACAAGCAACTGCGAAGCTTTCATCCTTTTGGGAAGGGTTTGGGTCTACAGTCGAACTTATGACGGCCAAACGTCATGATTTAGTATTAGCTATCACAAGCCACCTTCCACACCTTATTGCTTACAATATTTGCGCGACAGCTGAAGATATGGAGCAAGTCACCGAAGGGGAAGTCGTGAAATTTTCCGCAGGTGGTTTTCGTGACTTTACACGAATTGCCGCGTCTGATCCGACGATGTGGCGGGATGTATTTTTGAACAATAAGGAAGCTGTGTTAGAAACACTGGGACGCTTCACGGAGGATTTGGCGGCTTTGCAGCGTGCAATTCGTTGGTCCGATGGAGATCAATTGTTTGAATTGTTTACGCGTGCACGCTCCATTCGTAAATCAGTTATTGAAGCTGGGCAGGATACTGCAGCACCAAACTTTGGTCGCCGCAATCAGGAAGATGATACACCTGCTGAGCAACTGTCGAGCTAATAGAGCGGTTCCAATTCAGCGACGTCTTTAAACAAGATTTTGACTTTGCCCTGACTAAAGGTGATGGGCAGATATGCATCATCCGACTGCATCATTCCTTCTGCAACAGTGAGCGCTGTATTTGCGTCCTCATCGAGCTTGCCAGCTTGGTTCAAGGCAGATCGCAATTCTGGTATATTTTCTAGTCGGACATTTAATAGGCCAGACGGCTTGTGCGCGCTATCAACCTTTATACCTTCGGTTTTCGCTTTTACTTCAAGGGGCCCCCATTTAAACTGGGTAATAGGGGATGTAAGCGCCGGATCAAATTGCGCGATCATGAGGTCTGCGGGTCCACCTTGTTGGAGTAATTTCATGCCTTGTTTAATGGCTATTGGTGCGGAAAGCGGACCAATGTCGGTCCCTAAAAATTCTGCATCAGGTATTGGTGAGGATAGGTTTAGCCTATCAAACCCAACTAAAAGGCGCATGTCGTCTGCGTTGTCTGGCATTGGTGACATATGAAAATGAGGATTTGTTAGCGACAGATTTTCTTCTTTCGATCCGTCGGAAGCCATTGCAACTGCTTGAACGGACTTTGAGACGATAGAAAGGCGTTTAATGATATTCTTGCTGTGGCTATAAGATGCTGCAAAGTCGTCCATATTGGCAGTATATGTCATGCTATTGATATGATCAGTTGCGATGTGTTGACCCGGTGCATAGGCGATATAATGATTGTAATTATAAGACTGCATGACAATCTGAAGTCGGTCTGTTGACCATGTCCATTGGCGGTCTGGTGTCGTCACATATGGACGATTGATGTCAAGTTCAAAACGATATGGAAAGCCTGATATTTCAACGCCTTGATGTTGAATTTGATAGCCCAGCGTTTGCTGCTCTTCCATCCAGTTCAGTACACCTTTTTTGATCTGATTGGACGCTATAAACCAATAGACCGTGTACAGAATGATCGCTAGAAAAAATGTTCCAAAAACAATGATGAGATAATTGGGAGATTTCTTCTTGCCAGACGAAGTGGAAGCTTGTTGAGGGGCGTGCATGTTAGGCTGGCTCTTCTTGAACTGGAAGGGGGGTCGTTTTGTAGAAGTCGCTTTGGGCAATAAGTATATTGCTTGCAGGTTCAATAGCCGATTGCAAGCGGGTCATGAATTCTTTGCGAGGCAATCCCGCTTCAATTGGAGGAAGAATATTAATGACGACCGTGCCTGGTTTGCGCAGGAAGCTTTTACGTGGCCAAACATGCCCTGTCAGCAACGCAACAGGTACACATGGTTGGTTTAACTCCTTATACATTGCATAAACGCCGGATTTATAGTCAGGCTCAGCGCCCGGAGTTTGGCGCGTTCCTTCAGGGAATATAAATATATGACGCCCTTTATCAGCTTCCACTTTTGCTCGTGCCAACATTTTTTTGAGAGTTTTCACATATCCACCGCGATCAATAGGGATCATACGAGCTTTCCAACCATACCAGCCTAGGAATGGGTAGAAAAATAATTCTCTCTTCAGTACGAATGCAGGATTATTCGCATAGATAAATGGCATCAAAATATCATAAGTGCTTTGATGTTTAGACGCGATTAGGCAGGCCCCATCTGGAATGTTTTCGGTCCCGTGAATTTCTGTTTTGATGTTACAGATCCAACGCAAACCAAAACGCGTGGACCGCGCCCACATTTGCGCGCCCAAAATTGATGCTTTTGCGGGTAATAGGAAAGCCGGAAGGAAAACAATACCCCAAAACCCCAAAGTTAGATTGAACCATGCGAAAAAAACAAAGGATCGGATCCAAGTGATCATATGGGGTGTCTTTCGTAGGTTAAATTACAGGGGAAAAACTTTGCTATGTGGTCGGAGCGCTTTAAAAGCACAAACCTATCTGCTTATTGAGTATTGCTGCTAGGCCCTCTTGGCAAGCGTATCTTAGCGGTATGGCTAAGGGATCATATCTCTCAATTTTACGACACGCCACTTTATCCACTCAACCAACATACGTTTTGCAGAGGTTGGCGTGGTCCACCATGCTCCTGCGTCGATCACTGGAGAATCAACAGACTGTCCGGCAAGTTCGACAAGCGGCATGGAACGTTTCAATTCCAATAAAGCACGTTCCATATGATAGTTGGACGTCACAACTATCAAACTATCAATGGTTTCTTCTTTTGCCCAATTTGCAATTTCAACTCCGTTTCCGTGCGTTGTAAGTGCATTATAACCCAGTGTAACACAGCAATTGAAGAAGACTGGGTCCACACCTGCTGCTATGGCGACTTCATCTGATGTGGCATCTTTATGGACACCGGAAATAAAGAGCGGAAGGCTGTAAAGTTGAGCGATTTCGGAAGCACGTGCTATGCGGTTGCGGCCTCCCGTGAGAACGACTACGGCGTCATAATTGCTAGCGACAACCTTTGCATTGGCGAAATTTTCAGCACGTTTGCCAAAATTCGCAAAATCATAGCCCACAAGAAAAATACAAAGCGCAATGGCGGCTTTATAGATATGTTTAGAGGGCTTTTTCATAGGCATAGTGGTTTCTTATTAAACTAATTCAGCAAGTGAGCGAAGGACAGTAATACGCGCTGCCATCATTGCTGAAACGCCAGCGATGATGGGCGTGAAACCTAGAATCACTCCGTCTACCATGGATAAGGATAATTGTGGCAGAAGCCAGACTTGGCCATCGCTTTGTCGTGCCATGTATAGAAGAAAAGCAGCTGCACCTAAAGCAAGTACGGCCCCCATTGTGCCTGCTTGTAAGCCTAACCCAAGAAAACGGCGCTCAAACATGCCGGCGATAAAGCTGTCTCTTGCGCCACATAAGTGTAGGACGTTCACGATTTCTTTGCGGGCGAGGAGAGCTGAATGTGTCGCGAAGGCGATCACAGCGATAGCTGTGGCTGCAAGTAAGGCGACAGCGGTGAGAGCAACCATGCGCGCAGATTTCGTTGCTCGTCTTACATCTTCTGACCAAATGACATGATCATCCACTGTTGCCGTGATGTGCTCTTTCGCAAACACTTTGGAAAGCCGTTCGCCAAGTTCAGCTTCATTTGGAAGTGCTTCAGCCGCGATCATTTGAGGAAGGGGGAGGCCATCTGGTACGCCGCTCTTTCCAAGCCATGGACTAAGCAATTCTTCGGCGTCTGCTTTTGTAAGTGCGCGAGCTGATGAAATGCCAGAAAAATTCTGCGTGATTTCAAGTGCTTTTTCTAAATGCTGTGGTGTGCCTTCGACGCGAATCGTAATCTGACCGGTGACATCATTGGTCCAGTCATTGGCGGCAGAATAAGCTGCACGCGCGGATAGAGCTGCCAAGGCACCTAAAAAGCAAAGTGCGCAAACAACGAAGAAAAGTGCAGCATCGCGCGCGTCTTCTTGGGGAAGGAGGGAGGATGAGCTCATTAGATTTTTAGCCCTTTCCTGTTCGAGACTTGATGCATTACGCTGCCGTCTGCAAGGCGCAATACTTCACCGCCCGCATTGTCTACCATATCTTGATCGTGGGTAGCTATAAGAACCGTTGTACCGAGGCGTTTGTTTAATTCTTGGAACAGACGAAGTAAACGCTCACTCATTTCGGGATCAACATTTCCGGTGGGCTCATCTGCAATGAGAAGGTCTGGCTTTCCAACGATAGCTCGGGCAATGGCTACACGTTGTTTTTCTCCGCCTGATAGGGTCTCTGGACGCGCATCAAGGCGGTCTCCCAACCCTACCCAGCGGAGTAATTCAATAACGTCGTCGCGATAGTGTTTTTCAGACTCGCCTATGACACGCAAAGGTAGTGCGACGTTTTCATATGCCGTGAGGTGATCAAGCAATCTAAACTCTTGAAACACGACACCTACACGTCTGCGCAAACGTGCTAAGCCAGCACGATTTAAGTTGCCAGTATCTACGCCAAACAGAGACACACTGCCAATAGTAGGACGCAATGCGAGATAGGCTAGCTTGAGTAAAGACGTTTTTCCTGCACCAGATGGTCCAGTTAACAGGGTGAAGGATCTTGCATGCAATTCCATCGAAACCTGAGTCAAAACGTCTTGTTCAGGGCCATATGACAGCGTCACATGATTAAATTGTACGGCAGGCTCTTCCAAAGACATGTTTTTCATGGTTACCAAAAGTTTCCAATTTTAAGCGACTATATCAGGTATTGGTTGGACATTGTTAACTGAAAGTGTGTTTTCGATAGCATTATGATTTTGATTTGTCCGTCTTGTCAGACACGATACTTTACTTCTGAGGCTGCTTTAGGGCCTACAGGACGCAATGTGCGGTGCGCAGCTTGTGACCATTCTTGGTATGCAAAGCCGCCTGAAACCCTTGACCCCAATGCCAAAGAAAAGGACGATTCGGGTTTAACACGTGCTCAAGTTGAACGGCTCAGGCAAAAGGCTGTTGAAAATTCTTCCTCTGGTTCAGGGCCACATGCAGAATTGCGAGAACGGCATGCGAAGCGTCGTAGCCGCAATCGGGTATTGGCTGCAAGTGCGGCTTGGGTTGTTTCTGGGCTGACATTTGTGGGCATAGCAAGTGCAGCTGTAAGCTATCGCCAAGAAGTGGTGGAATTCTGGCCTAAAACGGCTTCCGTATACTCTATGATGGGTATGGAAGTGAATCGATTTGGGTTAGAGTTTGGTGAGTTGGAGGCGCGTCGGTCTTTTGATGGCACTACGCCAATATTGACAATTACGGGTGAAGCTATCAGCGTTTCAGAACGTCACCGTGCATCTCCAATCGTACGTATTGATTTGCGCAATGAGCATGGTGAGATCGTTCATATTGAGCGCGTGAATTTAATGGATAGCGTTGTGGCCCCCGGACAGGTGAGCCGTTTTACAGCGCATATTATTTCCCCACCGATGGATAGCTTTGATTTACAAACAAATTTTGAAAGTCCAAAAGATTCCGTTGATGGTTTCGATGATAATGAGACGTCTGTATCAACTTCTGCAGATCATGGTGATAGTCATGAAGAAACGCATGAGATGGATAGTCACTTAGAGGACGGTCCGCTTACAGATGAAAGTCACGATACTGACCACGGAACTGCAGATGAGCACCACTAATCCCCCAAATTTCGACGTCATTTTGACCAAGGAGGAGATTGATACTCGTATCGGTCTTACAGCAGATAAGCTGGCTCCGATGCTTGCTGGTAAGTCATGGACTGCGATTGTAATTTTGCTGGGTGCAACACCATTTGCCTCTGATCTTTTGCGGGCTTTAGCAGATCGCGGCATTGATGTTGGCTTTGATGCATTATGGCTCGAAAGCTATCGTGATGCGCGCGAAAGTTCTGGGCGTGTGGTTGTGCGGGCTGATATTCAAAGATCTATCGCTGGGCGGGGCGCTTTAGTGTTGGATGATGTTTTTGATTCAGGGCGAACGCTTGAGTTTGCATCTCATCATTTGATGGCGAAAGGTGCACGCGAAGTGCTTACTTGTGTATTTGCGCGTAAGCCTGAAGCGGCCCCTAAAGGGCTAGATGCATGGGCGTTTGATGCGCCGCCACGCTTTCTCGTTGGGTATGGTATGGATGATGCCGGACACTGGCGCGGATTACCCTATTTGGGTGCAGTTCCTGAATAATATCAAAATGTTATGCTTTATAGAACTTGTCGTTCCGTTATTTTAGAAACGCTTGAGTAGTCTCAATAAATAGTCCATTTCTTCGTCGGTTAGTCCCGACTTGGCTGAGCGTTCGCGGAGCTCTTCAAGGATTTGATGTGCGCGCTGACGGTCAGCTTCATCAGGCACTTTTATGTCGTCACCATTACCTACAAGGCCGCGACCTGTTGGGCGACCCAGTGGGTCGTCGGATTGATTTGCGTCACCACCTGTTCCACTTGCTTCGCCGCGCATTTTATCAGCTGTTTCTGCCATTTCAGTTGCGGCACGTGTAAGGGCTTGTTCTGCTTGTTTTTGGTAGCGTGCCGCTTCGTCTAAATCGCCATTCTCTAAAGCTTCGACAGCTTTCTTTTGTGCCGATTCCGCTTCAGCAAACGCATCACCTTGTTGGGTTGTGCGGTAGCCCTCAGCGTCCATTTCATAGTCACCGTTTTCGCTTTCGCTATAGCCGTTCTCATCAGTGCCTTCTGAACCTTGTGGCTGCTCGCCGTTATCGCTGCCGAGACCTGACTGTCTGCGATTTAAGAGTTCGCGCTGGCGTCTTGCGAGGTCTTCTGGGCTTGTGCTTCCTTGTTGTTGTCCTTGTGAAGGCGTACTGTTTGACCCTTGTTGCCCATCAGATTGGGAACTGCCCTGCTCTTGCTCTTTGCGCGCTCTATTAGTGTCATCATTGAGATCACGTTGATCGCGCAATTCTTCGGCAAGTTTCTCTAAAGCGCGAGACATTGGGCCTTCTTCTTGAGGTCCATCACCGCCTTTGCCTTGCTTAAACTCAATGTCTTTCAAATTCTCAAGCAAGTCGTTCATATCTGATAAAAGTTGGCGTGCTTGATCACTTGCGCCCGTCTCTGTGAGTTCTTCCAATGCTTTAAGCATACGTTCAAGATCGGAGTCTCCAACAGTATTTGAATCACCGCCGGACATACTGTCATCCAAATCTGATGGATTGATGCCGCGCCGAAGCGCTTCTGCAGTTCGCATTTCAATGTAGTTTTCGACCGCTTGTCGATAGGCCTGCATAAGGCGTTTAATTTCGTCCTCTGGAGCACCATCCCTGAGAGCTGTTTCTAATGCCTTGCGTGCTGCTTCCAAAGCGCGGGCAGCATCCGCCATCGTACCGTACTCAGCGCGCATGGCGACTGCCCATAGAATGCTTTCGGACTCATCGGCTTGCGGCTTGTTATTGGCTGTTGCCAGAATTTCTTTTGCTTGTCGCAGTCCCAGATAAAGGACACGGTCATTGAAATAGGTTTCGGGTTTGAAGGTGAGGGCATCTAACATAACTGCTGCACGGCGAATGTCTTGAGGTGCGGCTTCCAATTTGGATGGCGCGACTTGGATTAGTCTTCCATCATCCATCAATTGTGTTTCTGGAGATTTCTCGGTTGCAGGGCTGTAGTCTTCGGTTTCTCTTAGAACGACATTGCGGACTTCCATAGCTGCCCGAGCCATAGGTTGTAGGAATAATTTTTCGGGTAAGGTGAAAGCCACTTCCCGAGATGCGGATGATTGCCCGGCGGCGTCCGTGGCTTTTAAATAGGCAATAACTTCAATACCGGCCCATTTGTGCCGTGTGAAATTGATCGCGGTGGTGTTGTTTGCTTTGCGCGGTTCGATACCGGGTATTTCTAATGCAATAGCATCAGAGTTTTCACTGGTAATGGATTTTTCTGTTGCGGGGCGAAGAACGAATTCAATTTTTGCTAATCCATAATCGTCTTCTGCTTTCCAGCCAAAAGCAGCGCGATCATTGTCATCAACTTTAGGATAAGCATCAAATTCGATTTTTGGTGGTGCATCATTATTTGTTGCAATTGTATAGGTGGCGCGTTTCCCCCACCAATGTATTTCGGCGCGCACAGCGTTTTTAAGGTCAAGTTTTAGCTGAGTTTCAAAAGTGCCGTCATCGCCGCGTAGTAGCGGGATGGTTTCTTGCTTATCGCCATATATGAGGCGCAATTTGGGTTTGCCGTGTGTTTCGACTCGGATTGTGAAATCGGAGCCTTGCGGGGCACGAAAATTTTCATTCATCGCCACATCAAAAGGGGCTTGGCCTGTGTAGGCGGGTGGTGTGACCCAAGCTTGTGCTTTGAGTTTGTCAGCTCCTACGAGACTGCCATAATCAGCTGAAAATGCAGATTTAAAACGCGTTTCGAAAAGCTCACCTGCAAACAGAGCCGAAGCGAGCAAACAAATCGGCAATAGAATGCGTAAGAAAAGCGGGTCTATGGCGCGTGCTTTGTGCAATAAAGAAGGCGCAGATAAGGTTTCGGCTTGTTTGGAGACACGTGCACGATGCTCTGCCCAAAGCGCAGCAGCTTTGGCGTGAGGGTGGATTGGGTTGTCGCTAAACGTTGTCGCAGGATGTGTTTCAGATAAGGCATCTACATGGCGACGCGCGTCATTTATAGAAGGCTTTTTAAATCGCTTGAAGCCGCGCCAAATCAAAGCGCCAGCAAATAAAATTACCGTAAGTGTTGTTGCAGCACGTAGTTTTGGCGAAAAGCTCTCAGTGATGCCTGATAAGGACAATATAAGCCAGACGGACACAATAATTGCAGCTCCGCCGAACGCAGACACATAAGCGAGCCAGTGTAGCCGCTTATGTGTAGATTTAATCATCTTCTGTATGCGTTGTGCGCCTGTCATGAATTACAGATGCGGTCCTCTACTGTGCCTTGTGTTGGACTACTTTACCCAATCGGGTTGTTTTTCCAACGCTATAATATCGTCATAAGTGGGACGTGGACGGATCACGCTGTATTGATCTCCGCGCACGATAACCTCTGCGGCTAAAGGTCTGGCATTATATTGTGATGAAAGAACGGCACCATAAGCTCCAGCTGACATAAAGGCGATTTTTTCATCAGCTTTCAGTTCAGACATCGGACGTGCTTTTTGGAAACGGTCCGTTGTTTCACAGACTGGACCTACGAGATCAACAGGCTTGTATTCAGCATCTGCTGCAGCTTCATTGAGCGGCAAAACTTCATGGATAGCTCCATAAAGTGCAGGGCGTGCGAGGTCATTCATACCTGAATCGAGGATAACAAAAGTGCGCCCATCGCGTTCTTTGACATATTCAACATTGGCGAGCATGACACCGGCATTCCCAGCAATCATACGCCCTGGTTCCAAGATTAACTCAACGTCAACGCCTTGTTTTACTTCGCGAATCATTTGGGCGTATTTGGATGGAGAGTCTGGATTATCTGCAGAAGAGTAAGGGATGCCCAGTCCGCCTCCAAGATCCATGCGTTTGATTTCAATGCCTTGTTCGCGCAATTCGCGTACCAATGTGACAACCTTTTCAAAGGCAATACGCATTGGCTCAACGTCCATAATCTGGCTACCAATATGTACATCAACACCTATTGGATTGATGCCCTTCATAGCAGCAGCTTTTGCGTACATGTCAGCAGCTTCATGCCAAGCGATACCAAATTTGTGTTCTGCGCCACCTGTGGAAATATTGGCGTGACCACCTGCGTCCACGTGTGGATTTACGCGAAATGCGATAGGTGCAACTTTGCCAAGTTCAATCGCTATTTCGTTGAGGCGTTCCATTTCAGGGAAGCTTTCAACGTTGAATTGGTGGATACCAGCTTTCAACGCGGCCGTGAGCTCAGCGCGGGTTTTCCCGACACCTGAGAAGACGATTTTTTCTGCGGGAATACCAGCGTGCAGGGCTTTTGCAAGCTCACCTCCAGAGACAACATCTGCACCTGCGCCGAGTTTGGCGAGGGTTGAAATTACACCAATATTTCCACAGGCTTTTACAGAATAAGCGATGAGGTATTTAGAGCCTTCAAACGCATTGGCCAATACATTGTAATGGCGTTCGAGTGTAGCGGTTGAGTACACATAGGTTGGGGTTCCCACCTTGTTTGCGATCTCTTCGAGCGGCACGCCTTCACAATGAAGGCGTCCATCAACATAGTTGAAATGGTGCATTTTTGTGTGTCTTGTCTTGTATGCCTATGTTTTGCTTAGCTTCTGCGATGGGGCTGACACCGCAGAGCATATAGGCAGGAGTAGGTGTGGTCTTAGTCTAGTGGGCCGCCGAGTAGTTCGTCGTCGGGCACATCTTTTTCCTGAGTCGGTTTCGTGGTTGTGACAGGCGGTTCAGCCGGTGCAGCCACTGGGGGTTGCTCTTTACGGAATATTGGTTCTGGGCGCTCAAGGTCACCTTTTAGACCACATGCTGTTACGGAGGCGAGGGCAACAAGTCCTAAAACGATTTTTACCGGTTTCATAATAAGCGTTCCTTCCACAAGGCGATTTGTTCACGCACACGCACAGGTGCTGTTCCACCATAACTTTGGCGACTGGCAACAGATGCGTCCACACTCAATACATCAAATATCTCTTTTGTAATACGCGGCTCGATAGTTTGAAGCTCTTCGAGGGATAGATCCCACAATTGCACACCTTTTTCTTCGGCTTTTTTGACGCTTGCCCCAGTGATGTGGTGTGCTTCACGGAACGGGATATTGAGTTCGCGTACCAGCCAGTCTGCAAGGTCTGTTGCTGTGGAGAAACCACCTGCTGCAGCGGCAGCCAGATTAGCTTTATTGAATGTGATTGAATCTATCATGCCCGTCATGGCTTGAAGAGATAGGTCGAGGCTATCGAAAGCTTCAAACACAATCTGTTTATCGTCCTGCATATCTTTTGAATAGGCGAGTGGTAAGCCCTTCATAATTGTGAGCATGGAGATTAGCGATCCATTGGCGCGGCCTGTCTTGGCGCGGACAAGTTCGGCAGCATCAGGATTGCGCTTTTGTGGCATGATGGAAGAGCCAGTAGACCATGCATCGGATAAACGTACAAAAGAGAAGGGCGCAGACGACCAGATCACTATTTCTTCAGCAAGCCGTGAGAGGTGTTGCGCGCATATCGCTATGCTTGAAAGGCTCTCGATAGCAAAATCACGTGCTGATACTGCGTCCAATGAATTGGCCATAGGGTGATCAAAGCCGAGTGCTTCGGACGTAATGTAGCGATTTGTTTCAAAGCCTGTACCCGCGAGTGCAGCTGCACCCAGTGGGCATTCATCCATGCGATGAATGGCATCGGCAAAACGTGAAAAGTCCCGTGAGAACATTTCGACATAAGCCATTAGGTGGTGACCGATCGTTACGGGTTGGGCTGTTTGAAGGTGTGTAAAACCAGGCATGACCCAATCAGCATGTGCATCTGCCTGTGCGAGCAAGACTTTCATGAGATTCTCGATCTGATCGAGGCGTGTGGTACATGATGACTTCACCCAAAGGCGGAAATCAGTTGCGACTTGGTCATTTCGGGAGCGAGCTGTGTGAAGGCGGCCTGCAGGCTCCCCTATCAACTCCTTGAGGCGGGCCTCAATATTCATGTGAATATCTTCAAGCGCCACGGAAAACTTAAATTCACCCGCACGAATCTCTTCGATGATTTTATCAAGGCCACCTAAAATAGCGTCGCGATCTGCTTCAGTGATAATTTCCTGAGCGGCAAGCATAGTTGCATGGGCAATAGAGCCAGCGACATCTTCTTCGGCAAGGCGTTGATCTACACCTATAGACGCATTGATGGCTTGCATGACAGCGTCAGGCTGTGCGCTGAAACGTCCGCCCCACATCTCTTGTCCTTTGGAGTTGGAGCGCGTATCTGAGCTGGTATTATCTGGCTTCACGGTCATATCTGTTCAAAGTCTCATAACGTTTAGGAGTTTGCGTCCATGCCTAAAGCCATTACTCGTTTTGGCATACCCGCAATGTTGATTGTCGGTGCATTATTTGTCGTTTTTGCGCTGTTTTCAGCGAGTAGTCCGCCAAATGTGGGGGGAACAGGGCTGAATAAATATGCAAAAGGCGATTTAGAAGCATTTGAATTCACGTCTGGACAAATGGCACCAGCGGCACGTTTTGACAATGTTAATGGTCAAAGCATGAGCCTTGAAGACTTTAGAGGTCAGGTTGTGGTGCTTAATATATGGTTTGAAGCTTGCCCGCCGTGTGAAGAGGAAATGCCATCTTTAGGGCGTTTGCAAACAGCTTTAGCCGATAGTGGCGTGAAGGTTTTGGCGGTTGCGGTGGACCGTGATTTTAACCGTGAAAATTCGCGAAAAGCGCTAGAACAATGGACGGGTGGAACGCTAGATTTCTTCTTCGATAAAACCTATGGCATTGCCTATGAGACAGGCGCTAAGGGGATGCCGACGACGATTATTTATGATCGCGAAGGGAAAGAGGTTGGGCGATTATCTGGCGGGGCAGACTGGGCAAGTGAAAATGCTATCGGGCTGATTAGAGCGATTGCTGCAGGATAGACTTTTCATATTCACGTATAAAAAAGCCCGCGCTCATATGAATTTGAGGCGGGCTTTTTTATGTTATTCAGCGTCTATTATTGAGACAAACGAAGCGCTTTGGAAGCTAACTCTTGGAAAGTTTCATCCAACTCATTCCCTGTTATATTATAGGCGCGGCTTTCTTTACCAGCACACTCTTTTAGAAGAGCGATAGCTCTGGCGTCGTAGTAGGAGTGAAGGTCAAGAGCGATTGTATAGAGTTCGATTTCTTTATTGCGTATGGCTTTGCACGCATCGATCATCAAGCCATCAAGATCAGAGTTTTCAAGTTCCTCTTTAGCGATACCTTCTGGTCTTTGACAATCTTTGGTCGTGTGGCTGTAATAGCGGTAGCCCCATTTATTGTAGGTGTAGTGATTTGTGTAGGTACACCACCCGTAATAACTATATCCCGTCGTGTTTGAGATAGTGTTCTCACCATCGGTCAACATGATCATGATCTTACGCGACTGAAGCGAACCAAAATCATCAGGTTTTGTTGTGTTGCTGTAGCCAAATAGTCCAACCCAGTTGGGTTGATTGGAGAACATTCTAAAGCCCCACATTAACCCAATGTCTGCGTGGGTATTTCCACCCGGATTTAGCTGGTTCAGCTTTTTAATGATCTGTGGACGACTTTGCGACATAGATAACATTTCGCTCGGGCAGTGGTAGTTTGGATCCGAACCATCGACCTTCCGTGCAGGCCATTTCATGTTTGCAGGAGGGACATCCGTTAGTACAGAAATGCTGCCAGCGCTTGTTATTTTACGCTCGTCTTTTGTGGCCATGATACAGCCATCCCAGCCATCACTTCCAAAATCTTTTTTGATGTCAGAGTTTTTATATGTGCCGTAATCATAAAATTTTGGTGGGTAGAGATTGTTGGCAAAATCTTGAAGCGGCGTTCCTGAAGATGAACCGTCACCGTAATTTGAGTTGTTGGCTTCTGGACCGGGAGACGGGTCCCATCCCAAAGGACGTTCAATATTGATGTTGACTGTTGCGTTCCAAGGAACAACCCCAATTTGGACAGAGTTTGGATGAACTGCATTATCGAAAACACTATTTACAAAGCTAATAGATGCTTTGCGTAGTTGTTTCATTCTGTTTGATGTGGTCATAGAGCCGGAATTATCCAACACTAGAACAATTTCTAATTTGCGAGAATCGCCGACAGTTGCAGCGGCGCGGGCGGGAATATTGTTTTTATCTTTGCCAAATAATCCACCGAAAATAAGGTTTAGCTCGCCTTTTGACGTGCCAATGATTTCGCCGTCTTTTTCGAAAGTTAGTTTGATTTCCGGGTTTTTAAAATCGCTTGTAAATGATGCAAGGTTTGCCTTGAGATAGTCTGTAGCTACTTTTCCGGCATCTTCTTGACGTTTGGCGACATCTTTTTCATCTGTGCTGAGGATATAAGCACGTGCTGCAGCCAATACGGAAGAGTCTGTTGCGACCTGTAGGTGCGTGCTAGCGTTTTGCATACGTCCAAAGTCGACTGTGAACCCGACAATGAAGAAGGTTGCAAGGAATATCATCGCAAACATCGGGGCAATACCACCCGACGTGTTTTTACAAAAATTACGTATGCATTTTTTGATGTTGTGCAACATACTTTAACCCTAAACTACAGCGAATAGGGGGGAGTATATGATATTTAAATTTAGATTTTACTGGCAAGCAGCTCAAGAATCTCTAGGATTTCTTGAGCTTTGATTAAGCATAAAGCCATTGAGGACTATGCGTTTTTCTTTAGTAGTTAAAAAAAATGACTATTTCGTTAATCTTAGAGCACCCAATGCAATGTTTTGGAAAGTCGCATCAAGTTGCCCAGAAGTAATATTGAAAGCGCGATCAGCATCATCTGAGCACTGTTTCAATAAAGAGATAGCATTGTTTTCATCAGAATCGTTTGCATCTAGATCTACAGCAATTGTGTAAAGCTCAACATCTGAATCGCGGATAGATTTACATGCATCGAGCATTAAATTGTTGAGAGATTTATTGCTGAGGTCTTCAACCCCGTCTGAGATCGGGCAATCCCCTGCGAGGCCCCGACCATATTCTGAATATCCTGATACACTTTTCTCAGTACATCCATAATAGCCTTCAAAGTGAAAAGGGGCTTCGTTTTTTCCATCGGTAAGGAGGATCATCATTTTTTTGGTGTCAGTATCTCCAAAACTTTTTGGAGCATCTGCTTTGTCATACCCAAACATTTTAATCCAAGCGTTTCGAGGGGACATCATGCGGTATGCCCACATAAGACCGATATCAGCTTGCGTGCCCCCCGGTGCAGGATACATATGATCGAGTTTTTCAATTAATTGTGCACGATCTCCAGACATACCGAGCATGGAGGTTGGGCAGTTTAAATTAGGGCCGGCAATAGGTTTAATATCATCCCATGGGAGGAAATCTTTTGTCGGCAATCCGGGGCAGGCATTACCGCCACTTGAGAGGTATTTGAATTCGTTGGGGTCTGAGGTGCAAGCGTAAATATTGCCCTCTTGAATAACGGTCTTTGTGCTGCTGCAGGGCATGTCTGCAGGAAGGTAAGTGTTTCTAACACCATCATACCCATGCTGCTGGTGCGAGGGATCTTCGCAAGATAAGACCTGACATCCTTTTTCACAAAGAGAGGCATCTGGTTGTTTATAAGAATCACCGATATTGCATTCGGGCTTGTTGTAAATACTGTAATAATTGAGCCACTGGCACCCATCAGAATGTCCGCCATTTGGTTTGATCGGGCTTACCTTGGCTATTCTTTCCAGCACATATGATTGATACGGCGTTGGAGACATAAACGGATATTGGTTATTGTCTTGCGTCAACGATGCTTGGCTACCTACGGGAGGTGGTGGGGGCGGTGTTGGTG
>CAYGPD010000012.1:0-73398 GCA_964351655.1 uncultured Hyphomonadaceae bacterium
ATCGGTCGCGAGCCGCCCCATGAGGTGTGATGGATGTAGTATGCACGAGGTTTTCTGGAGGGGGATAAGTATTTTGCTTTTGCGATTGATGAATGCGTATCAGTGAGGGAATTCTGCTATAGATTGTAGACTATGTTTAGCTGAAACTTGAAGTTTGTAAATTTGATCAAAATAAAGAAAAAAACCTTAAAAAATAAGGTTTAAGACAGTTTTGTGACGACTGCGTACCACTGAATGTTAATCCAATTCAGATAGCAAGAAACCTCTTGGCTCAAATGCTGTGTTGGCTGATTAAATGCACTCCATAAGTACGATTGATAAACGTGAAACCCTGATTGGATCAGTAATCGGTTTCTTTCTGATATTCTGTATCGGGTATTATATTTATACATCAGTCGTAGGGGTTGAGACACTTGCGACAGAACGTAAGCAAAATGAGTTAGTTTCTTCCGGGCTTTTGCTTGAGACGAAGGTGATTGGATTGCGAAAACTTGAAAAGGATTTTGCAATTGAGAGAAAGCTTGAATTGCTGTCAGAATTTGAAACCATATTTGGTGAAATATATAGCGAGATTGATACACGCTGGCTTCCTTTAGATATTGAAGAAGCGGTTCAATTGCAAAACGGGTTGTTGAAATATCATGCTTCGGCACGCAAGCTTTTTGAATTTCACAAATCCATAGGATTGGATCAAAACTCAGGACTTGAAGGTCAATTACGGATCGCAGCGCATAGTGCTGAAAGTAAAATCCAAGAATTTGGAGATTCAGAGCTATTAGCAAATTTGATGTATCTGCGCCGGCATGAGAAGGACTTCATGCTGCGGGATGAGCCTAAATATATGCAGCGATATTTTGGCCGTATGCAAATGCTCAAAGCGCAAATTGAAGAGAGAATTGGCCAAACCTCTTTAAAGCGAGACCTAATTTTAAACTTGGAAGATTATAGCCGGAATTTTACCAAATGGTCTGAAAATCGCCAACGTCTCAATAATACGATTGAAGAAATCGACCAAGCATTTGCGATTGTTGATAGTGTGATGAGCACATTAATTCGATTGTCTTTTGAGCGGGCAAAATACGCCAAGGATCAGGGGAATATCCATAGGTCATTGTCTCAGCTCTCTATATTATTGCTTGGATTGCTCGGCGCTATCGGGATTGGTTTGCTGGTGAGTGTTATCTACCGGCATAAGAAATTAAGCCTGGAAATTGATAAGCTCGCTTATATAGATGCGCTGACGTCGCTTCCCAATAGAAGGTGTTTTTTTCGCGAATTAAAAACACTAAACGGCCCCAAGGCGCATGTGCATTCAGCATTGAGTGTTGGGATTATTGATCTGGATGGGTTTAAGGCTGTGAATGATATTCATGGCCACGGCGCGGGGGATCAGCTTTTGAGTGCTGTGGGGCGCAGATTAGAAGGTTTGATGGATGAGGGGGTGTTCCTCGCGCGCCTTGGCGGTGATGAGTTTGGTATTATTGTAAGCAATGGTGGGACAGAAGACGATCTGGCGGCTTTAGGGGCTACAATATGCGCGAGTTTGAAATCGCCCTTCACATTAAATGATGCTGTTGTGCGCATTGCAGGAACGGTTGGGTTTGCGCAATTGCAAACGACAAAGCACTTGTCTGAGAGCTTATTTGAATGTGCTGATTATGCGCTTTACCATGCGAAGGAGAATTGCAAGGGAACGTCGGTTACGTTTTCAGCTCAGCATGAATTGCAAATCAGCGGCAAACGAAAATTGGAGCAGTGTTTATTAGACGCTGATTTAGAAGCTGAACTTCAAGTGTTTTTCCAGCCTATTGTAGATAGTGTGGCGGGGCATGTCGTGGGAATGGAAGCGTTAGCGCGTTGGACAAGCCCCGTTATAGGGGTAGTGCCGCCCGATAAATTTATTCCCGCAGCTGAAAGTCTTGGAATTGTGGGCGGGTTAAGCTCCATATTGCTGAGGAAAGCGCTGGCGGCGGCGAAATCATGGCCGGAAAATACATATCTATCGTTTAATTTATCCGCCATTGATATTTCTTCGAATGAAACCGCACTGAATTTGATGGCGATCATAATGAAGAGTGGGTTTGCGCCACATCGTATCGTATTTGAGATTACTGAAACGACTATGATGCTAAACTTTCAGCATGCCAATGAGGTGTTGAAACCATTTCGGAATATGGGCGTTGGCATTGCGCTGGATGACTTTGGAACGGGGTATTCCAGTCTGAGTTACATTCAGAAAATGCCTATAGATCGGCTGAAAATTGATCGCGCTTTTATCTCTGATATCGAAACCCGCAAAACAACACGCGATATTATGATGGCGATTGTGGATTTGTGCCGCAGCCTTGATGTGACGTGTATCGTTGAGGGCGTTGAGACATATAAGCAGTTGGAAACTGTGCAGCTATTGGGCTGTCAGCTCATTCAGGGGTATTATTTCTCCAAACCCCTGAATATTGAAAATGCGCAGTCATTCCTTGAAGACCGTTTGAGTCAAAGTGTGAATGACTGGCATTGCGGTGTGCGAAGCGCCTGATCAAATGCGCGGTGATAGACCCGCGTGTATGATGGGGCCTTTTGCGATAGAGCGTCCGATTTCGATGCAGGGTTTTTCAATCGTGATGTGGAGCATGTATGCTAACGCGATGGAGAGCGGGTAGACGAGTATAAACTCTAACATCATTGAGCTTTCTAAACCGAGTTTAGCAATGGCAACCTCTACAGCGTTTAAAACGAGCACATGCGTTAAATAAATTGCGAATGTGAGTTTTCCTGCCCATGCAAGTGGGGCAAAGGATAAGATGTGGGAGGTTGGGCTGTGGGTGTTAAACCACAAGCTTGCGACAAGGCCCGCACCGAAAAACGACATGGCGAGGTTCCAGATATTGACCATCGGAAATATGAGAGATGCTGTGTATGTGAGGACCATCAGACCAACACAAATGGATGCAATCTCGCTTTTCTTGAATATGTCTATGAGGTGGGGTTTGTTTTTGACGATGATCGCCAGCAATGCGCCAAAGGCAAGACCAAAATAGCCGCGTACAAAAAAGCTCTCACCGTGAGATACTAAGAGTAAGCAACCAATAATGAGTGCTGACACCGAGAATGCCCAAAGTGGCTTTTTGACTAAGAAAAACAGGATGCATGGCCAGATGATATAGAATTTTTCTTCTATGCCGAGCGTCCATGCATGGAGAAAAGAGTCGCCTGCGGCAACTGGTCTGAACTCGCTATTAAAGGAGGCAATATAGGGAAGGGCACGAAGGAAATCGTGTTGTTTTTCTGGCTGTCCCAATCGCGCTAAAAGCGTGGACGCGCAAAAATAGAGAAGAATAGTAAAGGCGTATAAGGGGACAATTCTGAAGAAGCGCCTGATATAGAAAGCCTTCAGATTGAACTTTTCATCCGCTGACGTGTCCCGCAGTAGAAGCCACGTGATCAGCCATCCGCTTAAGGCGAAAAAAATATCAACGCCAAACGAGCCATCAATATAGCGCGGTACAAATGAAATGTGATTGAAAATCGTGAAAATGATGCAGATGGCCCGCAAGCCATCTAGCGCGTGTCTATAGTTTACCATGTGCCCCAACCCAATGTTTACGTCTTCGTTTCAACGTCATTGGGGTATGGCATTTGATGCAACTTAAAGCAATGTATGTACCGCTAAGATTGCAGCGCTATTTTGATGAGCCTTGCTCAACAATGCTCTCGTCAACTTCGGCCATGTCATTGAGGGTGATGGAGTTAAGATCATCCGTTGTCATGCCGCGCAGCTCGTTAAAGGCGATACGGGTTGTGATGCTAGGCTTCTTGTCAGAACCCTCTGTTGCGATCACGTCAAATGCTGCTTCTAGGAGGTCTGTAACGTGCATATCGCGAGATTTAGATGTGGAGCCGCCAAGCATAACTGCTATGACGCGGTGTCCGTCTCGCTCAGCTGATGCGAGCAGGTTGAAACCTGAAGCACGTGTATAACCTGTCTTAATACCGTCTACACCACGCACTTTTTCAAGAAGGTTGTTGTGGTTTTTGTATTTTGCGCGACCATACTCAAATTCAGTAATTGAGAAATAGTCATAATAATCAGCGTGGTTCATCAACATAGCTTCGCCCAGAAGGGCTAAATCATGCGCAGTTGAGACTTGCGCAGCGTCTGGAAGGCCAGATGCATTTTTGAAGCGCGTGTTTTTGAGGCCCAGTTGACGTGCTTTCGCTGTCATAAGGGCTGCAAACCGAGTTTCTGTTCCACCGAGACGTTCTGCAATCACGACAGCGGCATCGTTTGCGGATTTGGTGACAAGCGCGCTGATTGCTGTTTCAACGCTAATAGTCTCACCAGGTTTAAGGTATAATTTTGATGGTGCTTGCGCGGCTGCCGTTTTGGAAATCGGAATTTCATCTGTGAGCATAAGGTCGCCAGATTCAAGTGCGTCGAAGACCATATAAAGCGTCATCACTTTCGTGATAGATGCAGGAAAGCGGGGTTCATCTGCGTTTCGTGCGTGCAAAACCGTGTTTGTGTCGATATCAATCACATAAGACGCGTATTTCTCAGCCCATGAGGGACAAGCGGCAAGTACAGACAATGTTCCGGCGATAAGTAGTTTACGTGTCAAACCGGCGAGTTTCGACTGGATAGTCATGTCTGTAGGGTCCTCTTGTGAAATTGGCAGTGTAAATTAGTTTTAATGTTAAGCTCGATTCATTGAGGCGAGGTTAACTAATTGAGGTGTTGACGATTAAGTTTTGTGAAGGGATTTGCAAACTCAACTCTGAGCAATGAATTGTGATTATATTATGTTAAATTTTAAAACTCTTAAAAGACCAAATACTCCTAACTCTTATCTGGTCGCACCAGAAGGAATGTGTGAAAATGCTGTTCCTGATGCAACGCCAACTTTGTTTTATTTAAAAAATGCCGAGACTTTAAAAGCTGATTTCTTGCAGATTATGCAAGGTCAGCCAAGGGTTTCAGTATTGGAAGACGAGGGGATGGGGTTGGAATTGCGTCAAAAAACGCCACTTATGGGGTTCCCTGACTTTATTTCGGTTAGATTTATTGATTTAGAAGATGGGAAATCGACTTTCGCTATCTATTCCAGATCAAAATACGGACGCAAAGATTTTGGTGTGAACCGTAAACGTATTGAGCTTTGGGTAGATTTACTTCGTAATAACGCTTAAGGGAGTGTTTGCAATTTAATTGCGGTTTACCCCCTTACATAACGAATGTGTATTCATATGTTAGAAATATGAAACACGCGTTCTAAATATTAAGTTATTTGGAACAAAGTGATGTTGGCTAGCTTTTTGATGGGTTCATGTCAGACGAAAAATCCCCAACAGGCACCGATGATGAAACTGGTGTCGTCACGCGTACAGAGACAAAGACGAAACGTCCTTCTCTATACCGTGTTTTAATACTGAATGATGACTTCACACCGATGGAGTTTGTTGTTCTAATCCTCGAGCACTTCTTCAACAAGACTCGTGAAGAAGCGACGAAAGTCATGCTCCATGTCCATAATACGGGCGTAGGTGTGTGTGGAGTGTTCACTTATGAGGTTGCTGAAACAAAAGTGGCGCAGGTTATGGACCTTGCCCGCAGAAGTGAGCATCCTCTTCAATGTGTAATGGAACGCGAAGAATAAAGGTTACTAAATGCCTTCAATGACCCCCAGCCTAGAACGCGCGCTTGAGAAAGCGCTGCACCTCGCTTCTGATCGTAAGCACGAATATGCCACGCTTGAGCATTTACTGTTTGCGTTGACAGAAGACGAAGACGCCTCGGAGGTCATGCGCGCGTGTAAGCTTGATATCGACAAGCTACGTGGCGACCTAAATGATTATATGGATGAAGAGTTAAATGCGATCGTCGTAGATGATGATGAGCATGTACATCCAACTGCCGCATTTCAACGTGTTGTGCAGCGTGCAGTCTTGCACGTGGAAAGCTCTGGCCGTGATGAAGTGACGGGTGCGAATGTGCTCGTTTCTATTTTTGCCGAGCGTGAAAGCCATGCTGCTTACTTCCTGCAAGCACAAGATATGACCCGCTATGATGCTGTAAACTTTATATCACATGGTGTCGCCAAAAAGCCGGGCATGTCGCGTACACGCCCTGTGGATGGTGCTGGTGATGAAAAAGAAGAAGCCGCTAAATCGGGTGGTGAAGCACTTCAAGCTTATTGTGTTGATCTGAATGAAAAAGCGCGATCTGGAAAAACTGACCCATTGATTGGGCGTCAGCTAGAAGTGGATCGTTGTATTCAGGTCTTGTGTCGTCGTCGTAAGAATAATCCGCTGCTTGTGGGTGATCCCGGTGTTGGTAAAACTGCTATTGCCGAAGGACTTGCTAAACGTATCGTAGATGGTGAAGCGCCAAAAATTCTTGAAGATAGCATTATCTATTCTCTCGACATGGGCTCATTGCTTGCAGGTACACGCTATCGCGGTGACTTTGAAGAACGCTTGAAACAGGTTGTAAAAGAGCTAGAAGAGCAACCACGTTCTGTGCTGTTTATTGATGAGATCCACACTGTTATCGGTGCGGGTGCGACATCTGGCGGTGCTATGGATGCATCAAACTTGCTGAAACCTGCGCTTCAGTCCGGTGAATTGCGCTGTATGGGTTCGACAACATATAAAGAGTATCGTCAGCACATCGAGAAAGATCGTGCATTGGCACGTCGTTTCCAAAAAATTGATGTGGTTGAGCCAAGTGTGGCTGACTCGATCAAAATTTTGCAGGGCTTAAAGTCTCGTTTCGAGGACTTTCACGGTCTAAAATATACAAATGATGCGATTAAAACTGCGGTTGAACTTGCGGCACGCCACATCACAGATCGGAAATTGCCAGATAAAGCAATTGATGTGATTGATGAAGCGGGTGCAAGCCAATGGTTATTGCCGGAATCTAAGCGACGCAAACAGATTGGACCTAAAGAAATTGAGGTCGTGGTTGCGAAGATGGCACGCATACCTGCCAAACAGGTCAATAAGACTGATGAGCAGGCATTACGTTCTATTTCTGCGGATCTAAAGCGCGTTGTGTATGGTCAAGATCCTGCGATTATGGCTGTGTCCGATGCGATTAAACTGGCGCGTGCTGGTTTGCGTGAACCGAACAAACCGATTGGGTCTTACTTATTCTCTGGTCCAACCGGTGTTGGTAAGACTGAAGTTGCGCGTCAATTAGCGTCTATCTTGGGTGTTGAGATCTTACGATTTGACATGTCCGAATATATGGAGCGTCACACGGTATCGCGTTTGATAGGTGCACCTCCAGGCTATGTTGGATATGATCAAGGTGGGTTGTTGACGGATGGTGTGGACCAACATCCTCACTGTGTGTTGTTGCTAGATGAGATCGAGAAAGCGCACCCTGAATTGTTCAACATCCTCTTGCAGGTGATGGACAATGGAACGTTGACAGATTCAAACGGTAAAAAGATCGATTTCCGTAATGTCATTTTGATTATGACAACGAATGCGGGGGCTGCGGATGCTGCAAAAGAAGCCATTGGTTTTGGACGCGGTAAACGAGAAGGTGAAGATGAGGATGCGATTAAAAAGCTCTTCACACCTGAGTTCCGTAACCGTTTGGACGCGATTGTTCCGTTTGCGCCATTAGGTGAAGACGTTATCAGCCGCGTGGTAGATAAATTCATTCTTCAACTTGAGGGTCAATTGTCTGACCGGAATGTCGATATTGTTCTTACCGATAAAGCGCGTGCTTGGTTGGCTGAACGTGGTTATGACAAAGCATATGGTGCGCGTCCGTTGGGGCGTGTGATCCAAGAGCATGTTAAGAAGCCAATGGCTGAAGAATTGCTGTTTGGAAAGCTGCGTAAAGGTGGCCTTGTGACGATTGATGTCGATATCAAAGACACAAGTAAACTCGCTTTCACTTTTGAGGATGGCTCTAATAAGCGGCCATCTAATGAAGAGGAAGAGGAGCCGGAGCTAACAGATTAATTAGCCCCATTTTAAATATGGGAATTTGATCTGGCTTTTACGGCAGACAAGTATTAAGACACGGGGCGAGGGTAGAAATACTCTCGCCCTTTGTTTTATAAACATGAATACCTTCAATATGAGCACTGAAAAACCGAATATGACCCAGATTGTCGTTGCCGCCCTTTATCACTTTGCCAAGCTTCCTCACTATAAAGACATTCAAGCGCCATTGCTTGCAGCTTGTGAAGCAGCAGGTACACGGGGAACTCTGCTTTTGGCGACTGAAGGCATTAACGGAACGATTGCAGGGACGCGCTCAGGCATTGATGAAGTGCTTCGATTCATCCGTTCTATTCCGGAACTGAAGAATACAGAGCATAAAGAAAGTCATGCTGAAGAGATGCCATTTTTGCGCATGAAAGTGCGTTTGAAGAATGAAATCGTAACGATGGGCGTGCCGGGAACTGACCCTAGCAATATCGTTGGCACATATGTTGATCCAGAAAACTGGAATGATTTGATCAGCCGTGACGATGTTGTCGTGATTGATACACGCAATGATTATGAAGTGCAGATTGGGACGTTTAAAGGGGCAGTGAACCCGAAAACGGAAACCTTCCGCGAGTTTCCAGCTTGGTTTAAAGAGTTTCAACGCACGCACAACAAGCCCAAAGTGGCTATGTTTTGTACGGGCGGCATTCGGTGTGAGAAATCCACTGCTTTTGCTAAGGAGATGGGCTTTGAGGAAGTGTTTCACCTTAAAGGCGGCATTCTAAAATACTTAGAAAATGTTCCAGAAGACAATAGTTTATGGGAAGGTGACTGCTTTGTGTTTGACCAGCGTGTTTCGGTGAAACACGGGCTAGAACTTGGCGATTATGACCAGTGCTTTGCGTGTCGTCGTCCAATCACAGAAGAAGAAAAGCAGCGCCCTGAATATACAAAGGGTGTGTCTTGTCACCAATGTTATGATGAGTATACGCCTGAGAAAAAGGCTGCATTCATGGAGCGCCAAAAGCAAATTGAGCTGGCAAAAAAACGTGGTAAATCGCATGTTGGCCAAGATTTAAAGGCTGAAAAAGAAGCTGCCCGCGCCGCTGCTGAGGAAGCAAGGTTAAAGTCTATCGCAGGCAAGGAAGAAGCGCGTAAGGACTAACATATTTAAGCTATCAACCGAGCAGATAGACATGCTCGGTTGAGTAGCGTTTTTGGGATGTGTTTAGCTCTTGGGGGCTTTGTGCACGGTTCCTGATTTCATCACGAAATCAACGTCCAACATTGGCTCCACGCTTTTCGTGACATCCCCATCTACGGCGATAATGTCAGCATGTTTGCCGACGCTGATTGAGCCTATTTCATCAAATAGTTCGAGGTTTTTAGCGGCATTAACCGTGGCGGCATGTATAGCTTCTGTAGGGGTGTAGCCTGCTTGGACCATGAAGTTTAATTCGCCCGCATTGAGGCCGTGTTTGGAAACACCAGAATCGGTTCCAAAAGCGACATTTACGCCACCTTCACGCGCACGGCGCAACATGTCGAGCATGAGCGGACCAACGATTTTCGCTTTTGCTTTGGTGGCGGGTGGCATCCAATCTTCTTTAGCCCAGTCTACAACAGTCATTCCAGCGAGCACTGTTGGGACAAGCGTCGCATTGTTTTCCTTGAAGAGGGCGATGGTTTCATCATCTAAATAGGTGCCGTGTTCGATGGAGTTTACACCAGCACGTAGGGCGGCGTTAATGCCGTTTTTACCGTGGGCATGAGCTGTGACGCGGCGGCCCATTGTTTTAGCTGTTTCGACAATAGCTTGCATTTCATCGTCGAATAATTGCTGTTCTAAGCCTGCTTTGGTGTTGGAGAGAACACCGCCCGTTGCTGTGATTTTAATGACATCAGCTCCGCGTTTGACCTGTTCGCGAACAGCGCGGCGGCAATCGTCAGCGCCGTTGCAAATGCTTTGTCTGTCAAAAACGGCTGAGATTTTAGGTGCGTAGCCGTTAGTATCTCCATGACCACCTGTTGCTGAGATGGATTGTCCGGCGGCAATGATGCGCGGGCCGCTGACTTTTCCACTGGCAATAGCATCACGCAGAGAGAAAATAGCTTCATTCGTTCCGCCAAGGTCTTGGACGGTCGTGAAGCCTGCATCCAATGTGCGCTTAGAAAATTGAGCACCTGCCAAAGCAAGGTCAACTTCACTATCATATAGTGCACGAATTGCGCTTCCTGGCCCGCCTTCATGTAGGACGTGAACGTGACAATCAATCATGCCTGGCATGACTGTATAGCCTTTTAGATCAACAGTCGTCGCGCCTTTGCTTGCTTTCACATAGCCGCTTTTAATATCTGTGATTTTATCATCTTCAATAATGATTGTGCGTTCAGTTTGAATATCCTTACCTGGTTCGGCAAGGAGCTTACCGGCATGAATGTAGATTGTATCTGCGAGCGCTAAAGGCGTCGCGGTTAAGCTGATCGCAGTTGCGCATAGAAGTGTTTTGAGTGTTTTTTTCATAAGCCTGTCCCCGAGAAAATATAACGTGCCTTAGTTGTGCGCTTTGGTAGTTCATTTGTGTGTATTTTGGGAGAAGGTTAGAATGCTATACTAACACTAGCAAGTGGATCAGACTTTTAAGTCGGGCGTTATCACAATGAGTTGATAGCTCATTTTTGTTTGGAAATTTGCCGGTTTTCAGTTAGCCATATCTGCATGACTAAAGACTCCCTACCTATTTTATATACTTTTCGTCGTTGTCCCTACGCTATGCGAGGGCGAATGGCTCTGCTTGTGTCTGGGCAATCCTTTGAGTGGCGTGAAATTTTGTTACGGGATAAGCCCGCGCAAATGCTAGAGGCCAGCGCAAAAGGGACTGTGCCAACGCTTGTTTTGCCCAATGGGGCCGTCATTGATGAAAGCCTTGATGTGATGTTGTGGGCGCTGACGATGAATGACCCTGAGGGGTGGTTGCCTATCAATGCAATGGATCGTGCCGTCACGTATGAATTGATTGAGCGCAATGATGGTCCCTTTAAGGGGCATTTGGACCGATATAAATACGCGGCACGATATGATGGTGTTGATGGTTTAGAGCATCGTAGCGCCGGATTTGAAACTATAGCTGATTTAGACAAGCGATTAGCAGAGCAACCCTTTCTAGCTGGGGAAACTATGGGCTTAGCTGATTATGCTATATTTCCATTCATCCGACAATTTCGCGTAGCCGACCGTGAATGGTTTGATGCGCAAGATATTCCTCATGTGCATAAATGGCTACAGGCTGCGATGGCATCGCCTTTGTTTGAGGCAATTATGGTGAAGCGAAAACCGTGGAAAGATACTTATGGAACTGAGGATCATGTTCCTGTTATCTATCCACGGGACAGGGCTTAAAGTTCAGCGCGTATTTCTGCCGCGATAGTTTCTAATTCACCCATATCTGCCATCGTGCCGGAGGCGTGTGTTCCAACAGAATGGCCACGTCTGCGTGGGATGATATGGAAGTGCAGGTGAAAGACGGTTTGGCCTGCTAGCTCGCCATTAAATTGAGTTAAAACAATGCCATCTGGCCCCAAAGCGCGCTCGACGGCTTTTGCAACTTTTTGAACGCGTTCCATATAGGGGCCGAGCTTTTCGGTTGGCATTTCCAGAAAATTGCGTGCTGTTACATTTTTGGGAATAACCAGCGTGTGACCGTCAGCTTGCGGGAAGACATCCATAAATGCCAATGCGATATCATCTTCATAGACCTTCACACATGGCATGTCGCCGCGTAGGATTTTAGCGAAAATATTCTCATTATCATAAGGTCCGTGAAGGCTCATAGGATGTTCCTTTGTTTAGTCTTCGGGTTTGCGAAATGGGGTACGTTGACCAAGGTATTCAATATCAGCTTCAACCTGTTCGCGTTCATGTTCCAGATATTGAGCGATAGCGTCTGAGAAGCCTTGGTTTGCAATCCAATGGGCGGAATAGGTGGGGGTGGGTGCGTAGCCTCTGGCGAGCTTGTGGCCGCCTTGGGCGCCGGCTTCTACGCGCTTTAGATTGTGGGCGATCGCGTAATCTATGGCTTGGTAATAGCAGGTTTCAAAATGAAGGCAGGGGCGCGGTTCTGAGCACCCCCAATAGCGGCCATATAGCGTGTCTGAACCGATCATGTTGAGGGCGGCGGCTATGGGGCGATTGTCTTCAGTATCGCGCGCTAAAACGAGCAGAATTTTATCGCCCATTCGCTGGCCAAGCAGCTGGAAAAAGGCGCGGTTTAAATAGGGTGAACCCCATTTGCGAGCGCCAGTGTCTTGATAATATTTGTAAAAAATATCCCAGTGTTCAGATGTGATTTGATCACCTGTGAGGTGTTCATAGAGAATGCCATCTTGCGCTTGGGCGCGCTCTTTTCTGAGGTTTTTGCGTTTACGAGAGGCGAGAACATCGAGAAATGCGTCAAAATTTTTGTAATTATCATTTACCCAATGAAATTGCTGATCCGTCCGCTGGAGCAAGCTTTGGGCACCTAAATGCTCGTATTCGAGTGCATCGATGAAGTTTAGGTGTAGGGATGATAGCTTGTTGGTTGCTGTGAGCTGGATGGCTGTTTGCAATAAGGCATCTTTGATGTGTTGGCCTGTTGGGTCTGCGCTTGCCAGCAGCCTGCGGCCTGTCACTGGTGTGAAGGGAATTGCGATCAAAAGCTTGGGATAATACTGACCACCTGCACGCTCAAACGCATCTGCCCATGCATGATCAAATACAAACTCACCTTGAGAATGTGACTTGAGATACATCGGACAGGCACCGACGATTACACCATTTTGATCTTGCGCAATGATGTGGTGTGGAGCCCATCCTGTTTGGGGGCTGACACATTTAGTTTCTTCGAGTGCCTGAAGAAAGTCCCAGTCTAAAAAAGGATCATAAGGAAGATCAGCAGGATTTGCGATTGCGTTCCAAGCTTCCCTATCCACATTGGAAAGGGAAGTCTCTATGCGCATGGAAAGTGTTAGTTCATCATCCGTCATGGGCTATATGTGGAGACCTTATGTAACGGATGCAATCGCTAAAGGATTGCGTTTATTCAAATTCGACGATTGCATCAATTTCAACAGCAACGCCAAGAGGCAATACCGGACATGCGACGGCAGAACGTGCATGACGGCCTTTATCTCCAAATGCGTCAACCATCAGGTCTGAGCATCCATTGATAACTTGTGGGATTTCCACGAAATCTGGAGCTGCATTCACGAAACCACCGAGCTTGACGATTCGCTTGACGCGGTCGAGTGAGCCAAGTGCGCCCTTCATTTGGGTGATAAGGTTGATTGCGCAAAGGCGGGCCGCAGCTTGGCCTTGCTCTGTTGTCATGTTCTCACCTAGACGCCCTTGGACTAATCCATCAGCATCCATTGAAATCTGACCGGAGATAAAAAGCTGATTTCCGGACATAACGTAAGGAAGATAGTTTGCCACAGCTGCTTTAGGTTCACCTAAAACGATTCCCATTTGTTCTAGTTTAGCTTCAGGTGATGGCATAGTGTGTCTCCGTATCGGCTTAGAATTGTCGAATTTATGTTGCCTCATCAGATGACAGATTATCGTCATTTTACAAGTTCGTTAACTCAATTAGACGAGATTAAGGTATCGTTAGGCTAGGTTTTCCTATTGTTCAGCTTAAGACTGAAGAGATTCGCTGGATGGGGTGTTTAGGGAGTGAAAATTAGAGGAAACTGCAGCTCAATCTGAACGTTTGTTAATTGACTGATTATTCATGCACTTTTTTTAATAAATTAGTGCGGAAAAACGTGCATTTCGCTTGAATGTAAAAGGGTGTTTAACTCTCTTGCGCCAAATTGAAGGTTAAAAGTGGGGGAATCGCAAGTGCGATTTCACTTGGAGCAACGACTAATATGGCCGGAAGTACATTGAAAAAAGTTCTAGTCGTAGAGGACAATCCGTTGAACATGAAATTGTTCTGCGACCTTCTTGATGCTTTCGGTTTTGAAGCGGTGAAGTCTGAGGACGGCTTGCGGGCTGTTGAAATGGCTAAAGATATTCACCCTGATTTGATAATTATGGATATTCAGCTGCCTGACGTGTCTGGGTTAGACCTTGCGCGCTGGATTAAAGACGATGAAACAGTTCGGGATATCCCGATTCTTGCCGTGACTGCTTTTGCTATGCGTCAAGATGAAGAAGACGTGCGTGAGGCGGGGTGTGAGGCTTATATGACAAAGCCAATAGCAATGGGTACTTTTATCAAAGCAGTTGAAGAATTGACCAGTCGTAAGGAGCGTGCCCATTGAGCGCGCGTGTCCTTGTTGTTGATGACATAGAAGCTAACCGCAAATTGCTGTGTGCGAAGCTTTCGCACGAGTATTTTCAGGTCACAACAGCTGTAGATGGATTGGATGCGATTGATAAAGCGATCGCGACTGAACCGGACGTGATTTTGCTGGATGTGATGATGCCGCGTATGGACGGGTTTGAAGCGTGTCGTGAGCTCAAATTTGATCCACGTACAGAGCATATCCCAGTCGTTATGGTGACAGCACTTAGCGAACGTGAAGATCGTTTGAAGGGTTTGCGCGCGGGTGCGGATGACTTTTTAACAAAGCCTATCAATGATTTGCAGCTTTTATCGCGTGTGCGTGCACTATCAAAATATAAATTGGTTGCTGATGAGCTGCGCAAGCGCGAAGCTTCAGGGCGCCGCATAGGTGTGATTGACGTTACACCAACAGGACGTGGGCAGAACCCTGCACGTGTCCTAGTTGTCGATGATAATGAACGTCAGGCAGCAAGAATTTGCCGCTATTTAGAGACTGACCATAAGCCGATGACACTGGCGAATGCGACAGGTGGTTTAGGGGCGGGTGCGGCAACTGTTGATATTATGGTGTTGTCACTGGGCGGTGAAAAATACGATGGTTTGAAGCTCTGCTCTTACCTTCGCAATCTGGAAGCCACACGTGACTTGCCGATTTTAGCGATTGTGGGTGCAGAAGATGAAGCTCTAGCGGTTCGCGCGCTTGATCTTGGAGCCTCAGATATTTTAGTGCGCCCGATTGATCCAGAAGAGTTACTTGCACGTGTGAAAACACAGGTGAGTAAGAAGCGGTATGTTGATTCACTGCGCGCGCGTTTAGATCAATCAATGGAGCTGGCCGTTACAGATCAGCTTACCGGATTGCACAATCGCCGTTATATGGAAAATCAGCTCGAACAATTTTTGAAACGCGCCAATATGGGGGGTGGCCCCGTATCGGTTCTGCTGTGTGACCTTGATCACTTTAAAAAGGTGAATGATGGATATGGTCATGATGTGGGTGATGAAGTGTTGCGCGAGTTTTCACGGCGGCTGATGAAAAATATCCGTCCAACAGATATTGCTTGTCGTTATGGCGGCGAAGAATTTATGGTAATTATGCCAGATACTACAATTCAGATGGCGCAGCTGACGGCAGAGCGCATTCGTGAGAAGGTTCACGGGTCTGGATTTAGTATCAATAACGGATTAGGTGAAATTCGTGTCACGATGTCGGGTGGTGCGGCTGTTACTTTCCCGCCGGATGATGGTGTAAATCAACTGATAAAACGAGCGGACGAAGCGCTATATAGCGCCAAGGAATCTGGCCGGAATAAGATTGTTTGTAATTTTGATGGATTTTAAGAATGGCGCTCTTAGGGGCGCTATTTTTTTATGACGACTGATTGGCACAATTAAAAAGGGCTTGGAAATAAATCCAAGCCCTTTTTAATTTTGAAATTGAAAGTTCGATCTTACTTGATCTTACCTTCTTTGAATTCAACGTGTTTACGGATGACTGGGTCGTACTTTTTCAAGACGAGTTTTTCAGTCAAGTTACGCGGGTTTTTCTTCGTGACGTAGAAATAACCTGTGTCCGCAGTCGAATTCAGGCGAATTTTCACAGTGGTTGGTTTGGCCATTGATCTCTTGCTCTGGTCGAGGCGCGGTTACTCGCGCGTGAAACGGAAAGCGTGCTTAAATCAGTAACCCCTCGCTTCGTCAAGGCCCGTTTCTTAATTGTCTTCATTTCCCTAGAAATAAATATGAGCTGCGCTTTTCTCACTTAACGCAAAGGAGAGGATATACAGCTGGATTTTTCTTGATAAGGTATATCTTAGGGCGGGAAATGTTCCTGACTTTGGTCAGGCCTTTCTTAGACTCGTAAATAAAAAAGCTCAAATAAATAAAAGAGTGTACGGGACATGAAAACATCAAACATATTGGCGGACCTCGGGGTCGCGCCAGCGAAACTGCATTTAAACCTCAAAGAAGCACCACTTTATGAAGCTGCGATTCGTCGTGGCGAAGGTGAAGTTGCCAATGGCGGCGCACTTGTTGTGAAGACTGGTGAACACACGGGTCGTTCTGCAAAGGATAAATTCACTGTACGGAACGCTTACACAGAAAAAACTGTGTGGTGGGACAATAATGAATCAATCACGCCAGAACAATTTGATCTTCTATGGGAAGATTTCCAAGCACATATGAATGGCAATGAGCTTTATGTTCAGCAGCTTTTTGGAGGGGCTGACTTAGATCACCGTGTGAGCGTGCGTATTGTCAATGAATTGGCGTGGCACAATCTGTTCATTCGTCACTTGCTGCGCCGTCCGACAGACGCCGAGCTTGCGACATTTGAAAATGATTTCACGATTGTGAATTTGCCATCTTTCCGCGCTGATCCGGCGCGTCACGGGACACGGTCTTCGACTGTGATTGCTGTGAACTTTGAAAAGAAGATGATTCTAATTGGCGGCACATCTTATGCCGGTGAGACGAAGAAATCTGTGTTCACGATTTTGAACTATCTGCTTCCAGAATCAAATGTGATGCCGATGCATTGTTCGGTGAATACATCTGAGAAAGAAGACGCGGCTATTTTCTTTGGCCTATCTGGTACGGGTAAAACGACTTTGTCTGCTGATCAGTCTCGCATTCTTGTGGGCGATGATGAGCATGGTTGGTCTGAAAATGGTTTGTTCAATTTTGAGGGGGGCTGTTACGCCAAAATGATCAACCTCTCCCAAGAGGCTGAACCAGAAATTTACGCGACGACGAAGCAATGGGGCACTGTGCTTGAAAACACTGTGATGGACCCTGTGACGCGTGAGCTTGATCTGTTTGATAACTCATTGGCAGAAAACTCTCGCGGGGCATATCCGATCTCGGCTATTCCTAATGCGTCTGAGAGCGGGCGGTGTGGACAGCCAAAGAATTTGATCATGCTGACAGCGGATGCCTTTGGTGTGTTGCCGCCAATTGCGAAACTGACGCCAGAACAAGCCATGTATCACTTCTTATCGGGCTATACTGCGAAAGTGGCTGGAACTGAAAAGGGTGTCACGGAGCCAACGGCTGCATTCTCAACGTGTTTTGGTGCGCCATTTATGCCGCGTCATCCATCTGAATATGGTGATCTGCTCGGTAAGCTGATTGAGAAGTACAATGTGGACTGCTGGTTGGTGTCTACAGGCTGGACAGGTGGTCCTTATGGCACGGGTAGCCGTATGCCGATTAAAGCGACACGTGCGCTGCTAAACGCTGCGTTGGATGGATCATTGGTTCGGGGTGAGTTCCGTAAGGATGAGACATTTGGCTTTATGGTGCCAACCAAGCTTGAAGGCGTGGATGATAAAATCCTGACACCGCGCGAAACATGGGCTGATAAAGCAGCCTATGATGCACAAGCGGCAAAGCTTGCGGGAATGTTCGTGAAGAACTTCAAAGTGTTTGAAGCTTATGTGTCCGACGGCGTGAAGGCAGCTGCACCTGTTGCACAGCAAACTGTGCCGGCTGAGTAAGTTCTTGCAGAATTAAATATTAGGAAGGCGGCTCTAAGCGGGGCCGCCTTTTTTATGTGTCGCAAAGGGTGGAAAGAATTTTATCGACGTTAAATGGTATATGAGATTATTTTGTCTGGAATAGGAAAAGTATATTGCAATCAGTTACATCTCCGTTGGATGTAAATATTGGGGATATGAGTTCTAGTTCATATGATAAATTAGTGTCTTTGAGTTTAGCCTGAAATGTTAATTGCCCGCGGGAAGATTGAATTCGTCGATATTTCGCACCTACAGAACTGTTCGTTATCTTACTAGTATAATCGTCGGGCAATGTAGTTTCAAATGGAACAAAGCTTCCAAAGCGTAATGATAAATATTCAAGTATTTCGTTGAAATCTGCTTCGCATTGCGCTGTAGAAACGTCTTTTAATTTCCGGGTCATCAGCAATTGTGTTTTTTGAACAGCAGTTTTGGAATTCGGCTCCAGGAACTCTACTGAATATTCTTTCTCGTTTATTGATACCGGCTCCGTTAGCTTCAGCTTATTAAAAAGCGGGCTTGTTTCTGCGTTATAATCTAATTTATTCGCATTCATCGCAGATGCAAAACCATCAATCGACTGTGTAAGGCAGATGTTACTGATGCAGGGCTTTATTTCTTGGATTGAGTTTGTGCAATTAAGCAGAATGGGTGAAAGAAAGCATAAAAGAACATGTCGCATTGAGCATCTCCAAATTTTCGATTTCAAAACGACACCACTAATCCCGCGTCAGCCGCTCAAGAAAGCTTTCATTGTCTTTCCAGTAGGTCATGAAGGGGGCGTGGTCAGCGTCAGGTTCTTCTATGCGCTTTTGGGCTTCGCTTATTGTGAAGCGGGTGATACCGGGCAGGTCTAGGTCTGCGATTTCTTCGAAGGTGAACCAGTGCAAATCTAATAGTTCATGGCTATCCACGGGACGTTTGAGTTCTGCGAGAACGTCTTCGGATTTAGCGAGGAAGAAACGTGCATCAAATCGTTTTGGGCGATAGGGCGGTGTGATTGCGCGGCCTATAAATTGGATGTTGTTAAGATAGGGACGTACACCAAAGGAAAGATATGTGCGCCAGCTTTCATCTAGGTTTGGCGTGATCTCAATATCTTCAGAGACGGGCTTACCTATGACGAGGCCGGTTTCTTCAAATGTTTCACGGATGGCAGATAGAACCAATCCTTCGGGCGAGGTATTGCTTTGAATTTGCAATAAGGATCGACATGTTGGATTTAGGTCGCCAATGGCTGTTATGTCCAAATCAGTGGGGTCCATGCGGCCACCTGGGAAGACATATTTGTCAGGCATGAATGTGTGACCACTCGCGCGTTGGCCCATAAGGATGCGCGGCGTTGGGCCATCATTACGCACGAGGATCATTGTGGCTGCATCTTTGGCGTCCACCGGATTTTGCGCGAGGCTAATATCCGGTGGTGCGTCGTCAAATTGTCCGGGTTTGAATGTGTTTTCTGACATTGCGTTTCACTCCCGCACCTACGCTTAGGCTTATTTTCTTTTTCCTAAGCGTATGTTTTTTCGGCGGCCTTGTGAAGCTGTAGCGCGCTTTTTAGAGCCGCCTTTGCGTCCCCGTGGTGGGTGGTTGTCGCGGCCATGTCGTGCACGTTTAGGCTTTAACAATTCTTCACGTGCAGGACGCGGGTCAGATAGCATTTCAAACAATAGCCCACCTGTAACCGGTGTGGCTTCTGCAAGTTTTACTAGGACCGGCATACCCATTTCATAGCGCATTTCTGTGCGATCACCGACGAGCGCAGCATTGTTCTCATCATAGAGCCAGTATTCTTCCGAGAGGCGTGCTGCTGGAATAAAGCCATCTGCGCCACTATCGTTGAGTTTTACAAATAGCCCAGCTTTGGTGACACCGGCGATACGGCCTTGAAATTCCGCACCGACTTTATCTGACATGAAGGCCACGAGATAGCGGTCTGTTGCATCACGTTCTGCTGCCATTGAGCGGCGTTCAGTCGTTGTGAGGTGTTCGGCAATTTGTTCTAGGCGCTTTGATTCCACATCAGAAATGCCATCAGGACCAAGACCCAACGCACGAATGAGTGCGCGGTGTACGATCAAGTCAGAGTATCGACGGATAGGGGATGTAAAGTGCGCATATTTTGCGAGGTTTAATCCAAAGTGCCCGTAATTCTCGTGTGAATAGCGCGCTTGAGATTGAGACCTTAGTACCATTTCAGACACAAGGTGTT
Organism: uncultured Hyphomonadaceae bacterium; assembly: GCA_964351655.1. Lineage (GTDB taxonomy): Bacteria > Pseudomonadota > Alphaproteobacteria > Caulobacterales > Hyphomonadaceae > Hirschia. The sequence goes on from CAYGPD010000012.1 coordinate 20,019, forward strand.
CATGCTCGGTTGAACGCGATTGTTCGAGTAGACGATTGAAGCGCGCTGAGGTCTTCTTCTCGCCGCGTGTCCACTTCATGCCGATTGTAGGCAGGAAAATGCCAAGAGCGAGGATTTTCTCATCTGAAGGTTCTTCGTGGATACGATAAATGAGCGGCGAGTGCGTTTTCTCTAAGCTTTCAGCCGCACACACATTGGCTTGGATCATAAATTCTTCGATCAGCTTGTGCGCATCAAAACGATCTTTTGTGTAAACGCCTAACACATTGCCTTCCTTATCGAGAGCAACGCGGCGCTCTGGAAGGTCTAGGTCGAGAGGTTGGCGCTTTTCACGTGCTTTACCAACGCAAGCATAGGCGGCCCACAATGGTTTCAGCACTGTCTCTAATAGAGGCGCTGATTTTTCGTCAGGCTTTCCATCAACAGCGTTTTGGGCTTGCTCATATGATAGCTTGGCAACTGAACGCATCGTGCCGCGAATGAAACGGTGATCAATTTTGTCACCTGCCGCGTTGAAACGCATTTCAACGGCGAATGTCTCACGGATTTCATTTTCTTTTAGCGAACATTGTTCAGCAGAAAGCGCTTCAGGAAGCATGGGCGCAACGCGATCAGGGAAATAAGTAGAATTTCCGCGTCTAAAGGCTTCATCATCTAGCGCTGTACCATGCTGCACATAGGCGGCAACATCGGCAATCGCGACATAGACAATCCAGCCGCCTTTATTGTTTTCAGCATCATCGGGCTTGGCATACACAGCATCGTCATGGTCACGTGCATCCGCAGGGTCAATCGTGACGAGGGGAAGGTGTGTAAGGTCCTCACGTTTGGTTTTTTGTGCTGTTGCGTTTTCAGCTTCAGCCAGAACTTCTGTTGGAAATTCATCTGGCACATCATGCGTATGCAGCGCGACAATGGAAGCAGATTTGGGGTTGTCCATCGTGCCGACAATTTCAACCACTTCAGCCATTTGCGGGCCGTGAGGTTTGGATTTTTTCAATTTTATACGAACAATGTCGCCCGTTTCAGCATCTTTTGAGAGTGCTTTTTCAACAAGATATTCGTGTTTGTCTTTGCGGCTTGTTGGTTTGACGCGGCCACCATGTCTATTGGCTTCAAACAGCCCTATGACAGTGGTTTGGGGTGTATCGTCGAACTTCTTGATGACTTTCGCATACCAAAGGCCATCATTCGCTTTCCCCACTTTACATAAAGCGCGGTCGCCTATGGCAAAGGTTTCGTTGCGTTTGCGGGAAGCGGATGCGACGCAGGTGATGTCAGGTCCGTAAAGACCATCTGTGCCGATGCAGCGACCAACAAGATCGCCATGCTCATCAATTTTTTCAAATTTCACAACAGAGGTCGGCGGAGGCGCATCAACGCTTGCAAACTGGCGTTTGCCTGTGCGGGCAATCGTGCCTTCTGTTTCTAGTTTCTTCAGAATCTGACGCAGCGCGACACGGTCGGAGCCTTGAACGCCAAGACCTCGTGCAATTTCGCGTTTGTTAGATTTATCGGGATTGCGTTCTAAAAATTCAAGAACGACTTTTTCAGTTATATTACTCATGGGGGCCATATAACCTAAAAAACAAAATTATGCGCGTTTTTTGTTTGAGTTAGCACGAAAGAAAAGAAACGCGGTCTCTATTAAGGTATAATTATGAGGGATTTGGCCTGCTAGACACTTTGGGGAGTGGGGCTGATATGTCGATTGCCTCAAGACCAAATGACTGTTTTGGGGTGTTGTAGTCGCCAATCAGAATTTCATAGTGAAGGTGGCGTGCAACGGGCCTCTTTGCTGTTGTGCCCATTAGGCCAATGGTTTGCCCTGCTCTTACTTTTGAACCCACTTCTATATCTGGTGCGAAATTTTCTAGATGTGCATAGCGGGTAAAAATGCCGTCGCCATGATCAATGAGGATCAAATTTCCATAGTCAGCTCTGTAAAATGCTTCGGTGATTACACCGTCTCCGCCAGCATACACGTCAACTGGTTCGGAGAAGGCGATGTCCCATCCTTTGTGGAGGGATGCGCGCCTTGAGGTACCGCGAAAACCATAACCGGACATGAGGCACCCTTGCGCAACAGGCGCGGAGGCGAGACGTACTTTAGGTGTGATTTTAAATGTTTGCTTATAACCTTTGATATTTTGGGACGCATCTGACGCGGGTGTGTTGCGCCGCCCGTCAGGATAGCAAACTTGTAGATTTTTGGGGAAGATGCGGGCCAATCGAGCTTGTTCGAACGGGGCTAGAAGCTCTTTTAGGATGAGAGTTTCTTCGCTTTTAATCGCGCCGACATATTCAATAGCCATACGTTTTGACGTGGATGCTAATTGATCGATATGAGAGGACTCGACACCAGACATTGGCAATATCGACACCAAAGCAGACGGCAATATATTAAAAAGCATACGAAAGTGGACCTGTACAAATGGCCCAAAACCACAGGCACAAGCAATAAACTAAGCAGTTTAGCTGGTGGATGGTGTTTGAGGCATACGAACAGTAAACCGATGGCCGTATGAAGTAAGAGGGCGGCTAGCGGATTACTGTTTTAAGCTTAAAATTCGACGTGACTTATTCTACGAAGTTTCTTTGGTAGATTTTTTAGGCGTTTTTGAGGCAGTTGTTTTCTTGGCTGCAGGTTTTTTTGCTGCAGGCTTCTTTTTGGCAGGAGCCTTTTTAGCGGCAGCGCCACCTTTTGCGTCTATCAACTCAATAGCTTTTTCCAAAGTAATGGTCTCTGGCGTTAAGTCTTTTGGCAATGTTGCGTTGGTCTTTTGGTGTTTCACATAAGGCCCATACCGTCCATCATATACGTTGATCGGTTCGTCTGTTACTGGGTGTTTCCCAAGTTCTTTCAGTGCTTTAGCGGCACCGCCGCGTCCACCTTTAGCATTTTTTTCTGCTATCAAAGCGACAGCGCGGTTTAAACCTATTTCGAAAACGTCCATAGGATCTGGCAAGTTGGCATAGGTTTTGAGGTGTTGCACATAAGGTCCGTAGCGGCCGAAATTAGCGTACATCATTTCGCCATCCTCGGGGTGAGGGCCAATTTCGCGCGGCAAATTGATCAACTGAATTGCTTGCGCAAGTGTGAGTTCCTCAACGTTCCACCCTTTGGGGATAGAGCCACGTTTAGGCTTTTCTTTACCGACACCTTCGCCAAGCTGCACATAAGGACCGAAACGGCCTGTGCGCAGGCTGATGTCCTTACCTGTTGCGGGGTCTTGACCCAGCAGCTTACCGTCCGGTGATACAGCGTCTTCTGCGTCTGACCCATCTGTTGTGAAGGGGCGTGTGTGCTTACATTCAGGATAGTTTGAACACCCGATAAAGGCACCGTTACGACCAAGCTTCATTGAAAGCTGGCCTTCTTTACATAATGGACATAGGCGCGGATCTTCACCCGTGGGTTCGCCAGTCTTTTCGTCTATTTTAGGCGGGAAGATTTTAGGGCCAAGAACATCATTTAGAAGATCAAGAACGTGGGTGACACGAAGCTCAGACACCTCTTCGATTTTTGCTCTGAATTGTTTCCAAAACTCAGCAAGGAATGTTTTCCAAGCAAGCTTACCATCGGAAACAAGGTCGAGTTTTTCTTCTAGGTCAGCCGTAAAGTCGTATTGAACATATTGATTGAAATAGTTTTCAAGGAAGATTGTGACCAAACGACCTTTATCGTCTGGAATGAAGCGGTTTTTATCCATGTGCACATAGTCACGGTCACGCAATGTCGCGAGCGTAGAGGCATATGTGGATGGGCGTCCAATGCCTAGCTCTTCCATTTTCTTCACGAGCGATGCTTCTGTAAAACGTGGAGGAGGTTGAGTAAAGCTTTGGTTTGCATCAGCTTTTTTCAAGTCGATATTATCACCTACTGTCAAAGCTGGAAGGCGTTTGCTGTCCTCATCGCCGTTTTCATCATCGCGGCCTTCTTGGTATAAGACAAGAAAACCATCAAATTTTACGACCTGACCCGTGGCACGTAAAATGGCATTTCCATCTTTTGATTTTAGGTCCGCTGTTGTGCGTTCAAGTTGTGCTGTTTCCATTTGAGAAGCAACGGCACGCTTCCACACAAGTTCATAAAGGCGGGTGAAATCCTGATCCATGCGCACGCTGGAAGGGTGTTTCATAAAGTCAGTTGGTCTGATGGCTTCGTGCGCTTCCTGTGCGTTTTTAGCTTTAGAGGTGTAGCGGCGTGGGCTGGATGGAACATAGGCAGCGCCGTGAACTTCTTTGATAGCATCGCGTGCAGCGTGGATAGCTTCTTCCGCCATTTCTACACCGTCTGTACGCATATATGTGATAAGACCGGCTTCATATAGCTTTTGTGCGGCACCCATTGTGCGAGAGGCATTAAAGCCCAATTTTCGGGAGGCTTCTTGCTGAAGTGTTGATGTTGTGAATGGCGGCGGCGGGTTTGATTTAACTGGTTTTGCTTCAACAGATTGAACTGTATATCCACCCACACGGACACGTTCGAGGGCTTTTTCTGCGGCTTCTTTATTTGGAAGTGAGAATTTCTGGACTTTTTGGCCTTCAAGCTCATACAAGCGGGCTTCAAATTCGGATTTTGAAACTGAATTCATTAAGCCTTTGATTTGCCAATATTCTTCTGGTTTGAATACCTCAATTTCCATTTCGCGTTCACAGATAAGGCGCAGCGCAACGGATTGCACACGGCCAGCAGATCGAGAACCGGGGAGCTTGCGCCATAGCACTGGTGATAGGTTGAAGCCCACGAGGTAGTCGAGTGCACGGCGTGCGAGGTATGCGTCCACAAGCTCTTGATCTAGTTCGCGTGGCTTCTGCATAGCTTCAAGAATGGATTTTTTTGTAATCGCATTAAAGACAACGCGCTCAATGGATTTGTCTTTAAGTGCACCACGTTTTTTAGATAGAACGTCCAGAACGTGCCACGAAATTGCTTCTCCCTCTCTATCAGGGTCGGTGGCAAGTATCAGGCCGTCGGCTCCCTTTAAGGCGTCAGCAATGTCCTTGATACGCTGGTTTGATTTTGCATCTGCTTTCCACGTCATCTCAAAATCATTGTCGGGATCAACTGAACCATCCTTAGATGGCAGATCACGAATATGCCCGTATGAGGCGAGCACTTTAAAGTCTTTTCCAAGGTATTGGTTGATTGTCTTGGCTTTGGCCGGGGACTCAACGACAACGACTTTCATACTATATTCTCCCGGCTGTTTATACGTGTTCTAGGCGGTCATACACCTTGCCCACCCCAATGCATTAGAGCGGCGGAAACTGGTAGAGCTGAACAAGAAAGTCAATTAATCAATTTAAGACAATGTGTGAACTAGCCCAAAATTATCACTTAAAAGGCGAGTTTTACACAGGTCTTATCAGCTTGCGACTGATAATCATTCAATGATTATATTGGCATATCCACCTGCATGTGTTTGCGCAAAACCGTCTAATTCCAATTCAGTAAGCGCGATTTGGACCTCTCTATGAGGCGCTCCCACAACGCGCACAAGCTCATCGATATGGGTTGGCGTTGGTGAAAGTGCAATTTTTAATGTGTTGAGAGTTGAAGCTGAACAATCTGTGAGCGGAGGAAGGGTATATTCTTCGGATTCTGCCTCGGCGAGTATCGGAAGTGTGCAGCCTTCTAAGGCTGCGATGACGTCGTGGGCATCTTCTACGAGCCACGCGCCTTGCTTGAGAAGACCGTTTGATCCATGCGTGCGTTCATCCAGTGGAGAGCCTGGTATGGCGAGAACTTCACGTCCTTGTTCAAGTGCGACGCGTGCCGAGATGAGGGAACCAGAACGCTTTGCAGCTTCGGCGACAAGGACCGCCATGGAAAGACCTGTAATGATACGATTGCGTTTTGGAAAATCGCGTGCGGTTGCTGTATATCCAATTGGCGCTTCAGAGACGATTGCGCCGCGTTCTAATATTCTGTCGTAGAGTTTTGCATGTTCGGGCGGATAGATCGCATTCACACCGCCAGCGAGGACTGCGATTGTGTGACCATGTTGGAGGGCAGCGGCGTGGGCTTCGCCATCAATGCCGCGTGCCATGCCTGAAACGATAGTGTATCCAGCTTTTGCTAGATCAGCAGAGATGTCCCGTGTGAGTTTGCGTCCCGCTGCCGACGCATTGCGGGCACCGACAATTGCAATGGCGGGCTTTAGAAAGGCTTCCATATCGCCGCGCACGCATATCATTGGAATAGGCGGCGAGATTGCACTAAGGGGGAGGGGGTAATCGCTTTCATCATAGGCAATAAAGCGCGCGCCTAATTTAGTCGCTTGGATCAGTTCTTTTTCTATGTTGGCAGCGCTGGGAATTTTGAAGCTTTTGGCTTTGCCTGATCTTGTCGTGAGGCTGGGGAGCGCATCAAGGATTGCATCCACGTCACCTTTAAAACGTGCCATAAGCTGTGCATACGTCATTGGACCAATATTGGGCGTACGCAAGAGCTGCAATCTCTTGACCCGTTCTTGATCGGTGAGTGTTTTATGGTTTTGCGAATGCATCATTTGGCCCCCCTCCAAATGTTCAAGCTTTAGCTATGCGACGTCGTTGGCTTTCTTCTTCCCGATTTTTTCTTCCGTGCCATTCATCAATCGTTTGATGTTTTCGCGGTGGCGATAAAATAGTAGAATGGAAAGTGCGGCCGTGACGCATACGGCGAAAATGTCACCGATTAGCCAATATGTGAGCGCTGGCAGGAGGGCGGCAGTGACGAGCGCCGCAAGTGAGGAATAGCGAAAGGCGACTGCGATTGAGAGCCAGCAGATGGCGAACGCAATCCCGACTTGCCACATAATGCCAAAGAGCATTCCGATAAATGTCGCAACGCCTTTGCCGCCTTTGAACTTGAGCCAAACAGGATAGCAATGGCCTACAAAAGCGGCAGCACCTGCAAGTAATCCAGCGTGAAAACTAAAAATGAAACTAAAAATAGCTGCTGCGATTCCCGCTTTCCCTGCATCCAGAAGAAGCGTTGCGAGCGCAAGGTCTTTGCGTCCTGTTCGTAAAACATTGGTGGCTCCAATATTTCCCGAGCCGATGCTGCGAATATCACCCAAGCCTGCCATGCGCGTGATAACGAGGCCAAAAGGAATAGACCCAAAAAAGTATCCACCGGCGATGGCAATGGCGTAGATAATCGCAATAGGCATGTCTTGCATGGTCGTTCCAACGTTTCAGGACTAATAAGTTAGGCATAGCTACTCACATCAATTGGTGCAAGTGCGTGAAATTTATACAATTCCCCAATTTGCCAGACTAAGAATAATAGAAGTTATTGTTTGTTTGCGATCTGATTGTTTTTGTCACTGACACTTGCGATTAGCATGTCTACAAATTCATGCGGCTTTTCTCTATAGATTGTGTGATGGCCAGGAATTGTCCGGATCGTCCAGCCACGTTCTACAGCGCGACTCCAAGAGGAATCTTTAGCTCTCTCTTCTTTGCTCATCCCTTCAGGAATAAATGCAACATAAGATACGTTGAGTTCTTTGGCGGCTGGGTTTTTGTAAGAAACAGGAGAGGTGTAGGTTTGGAGTGGGTGGGGCACATCCTTTGGGTATTCAGCTTCTGGTTCGAGCCAATTGAAGTGGATTTGGTTATTTTTGATTTCCAACCCCTGCATCCAATCATAATTTAAATCCAGCATGCTCATGCCGTCATCAAGCACCATAGCGTCTAAAAAGATAACGTGTTTGATACGCTCGGGGATACGGTCCATCACACCAGTGATGACGGCTCCGCCATAGCTGTGTCCAGCAAGAATAACATTGTTTAATTCTTCAAAAACAATCGTGTTTACGATGTCTGTGATATGGGTTTCTAGGTCTATATCATTGGCTGAAAGGTGCATGCGTTCACCAAGACCGCTAAGCGTGGGGCGGTAGGCTATATGCCCCCTATCTTCAAGGATATTTGCAACTGTTTTCCAATCCCAACCGCCGCCAGTGGAGCCATGAACGAGTACAAAGGTTTCTGGTTTGCTGATTTGAGCCATTTCTTCGCTCTGCATTGAAAGAGGAAATAGTGCGCTGAAGGCGCACCATAAGCTGATGATCAGTTTTCTCATGTATTCCTCCATATTTTTGAGAAAGGGTAAAGTTGAGCTGCCGGCCTGTATAGATATGACATGAGATTTAATTTTAGCTCTCCGTCAGCTTCCTAACAGTGTTCTGCAAGTTGAAATTTTTAAACATTTATCCTGCGCGAATAGGACGAATTAAAGGGCACTTTGTGCAGTTAGAGGGCAGAATTTTAATATTGTGAACAATTGACAAAATTTAATATTGAGGCGTAGGTAAAGTGAAAGCCCCAGCAAGGAGGGCGTATGATATTTGCTTAAGACCCAGATTTTTGGCTTATGCATTGGGGAGTTAATACGTTGAAACAGTGTTTGTTAGCCGTTTGTTTGGTCGTGTTTATTGCGGGGTGCCAATCGGTTCTATCTACATCAGATGCGGAAGAAGCGGCTAAACATATTGATCCTCCAAAGCCGAATATTCTGCTAATTTTATCAGATGATGCAGGGTATGCTGATTTTGGCTTTCAAGGCAGCCAAGTTATGCGAACTCCAAATATTGATAAGCTTGCGCAGGCATCTACTAAATTTACTCAAGCCTATGTAAGTGCGGCGGTATGTGGTCCATCTCGCGCGGGCTTGCTGACGGGGCGCTATCAGCAGAGGTTTGGATACGAAGAGAATAATGTACCCGGCTATATGAGCCATTCAGCGCTAGAAGGCGATGATATGGGCCTGCCTTTGGAAGAGGTTACGGTTGGGGATTATTTAAAAAAAGCTGGATATGAAACTGGCATTATAGGAAAATGGCACCAAGGAAACGCGGATCGCTATCATCCTACAAAACGCGGATTTGATCACTTTTTTGGGTTTCGCGGCGGTGCTCGCAGTTATTTTGAGCACGAAGAATCGCATTTCAAAGCGCGACCAGAAGATCGGTTGGAAAGAGGATTTCAGCATTTTGAGAAGCCTAAAAAATATCTGACAGATCAATTTGCAGATGAAGCAATCAACTTCATCAAAAAAGACCGTGAGCAGCCATTCTTTTTATTCTTGTCATTTACGGCTGTGCATTCACCGATGGAAGCCACGCAAGAAGATCTTGATCAATTTCCAGAATTAGAGGGTAAGCGCCAAATTCTGGCGGCGATGAATCTGGCTATGGATCGCGCTGTTGGAAAGGTGCTGGCATCGTTAGAAGAGCAGGGATTGGATAAGAATACGATTGTTATTTTTACAAATGACAATGGCGGCCCATCCGATGATAACGTGTCGAACAATGCGCCTTTAAGCGGGACAAAAGCAAATCACTTAGAGGGTGGGATTCGTGTTCCATTCTTGATGAAATGGCCGGGGGTGATTGAAGCTGGGGACTATAAATTGCCTGTAAGTACGCTTGATTTACTGCCGACATTTGTTGCAGCTGCGGGTGGAGATATTTCTAAACTTGAAAACTTGGATGGTGTTGATCTTATGCCTTTTATAAAAGGGCAAGTTGAGGGGCGTCCGCATCAGACCTTGTATTGGAAGAAAGAGTCGCGCGGTGCAATTCGTGATGGGGACTGGAAATTGGTGCGTTTCCCTGACCGACCCGCAGAATTGTATAATCTGGCAGAAGATATGTCTGAGATCCATAATTTAGCGGATGAGAATCCAGACTTAGTCAAAGAACTCTATAAAAAACTATTTGCGTGGGAGCTGACCCTTGAGCGTCCGTTATGGCAGCTCAAACGCGAATATGAAGGAGCGGCTATGGTGCGGATGGATAATTATCGTCAAAAAGCGAATGATGCATCTGCTAAGGAGGCTGCTGACTAAGATAGAGATTGAATTCTTGCGTAAAAATCCCACCGACTTTGAGAAGGGGGGAGATATTATGGGGAAGGTGAAGCGTTTTAGTTGCGCAGCTCGTAAAGATTATCGATGGCACCTTGCAAGATGTAGCTTGCGGCGACCTTATCTATAACTTCAGCGCGTTTGGAGCGTCGAGTGTCTGCTTCTATAAGGGTGCGTTCTACAGCTGCGGTGGAGAGACGCTCATCCCAAAATGCGATTGGAATGTCGCGTTTCTCGAGTATGTTACGTGCGAAGGCACGAACCGCTTGCACGCGGGGACCGTGGCTACCGTCCATATTTACAGGAAGCCCCATAATAATGCCTGTGCATTTGCGGTCGTCATATAACCAAAACAGGCGCTCCAAAGACGGGGCGAGTTTTTTTCCTTTTTGAATAGTTTCCACAGGGCTGGCGATAAGACGCGTCATATCGCACGCGGCGACACCAATTGTTTTGGTGCCGGGGTCTAATCCTAAGAGCGCGCCTTTGGGCGGCAGTTCACTGAGTTCACATATAGCCATCGGGCAGTGTTAGTCCCAGTGAACATAGAATGATAGAGGCATTATTTGAAACACTATCATTATTATTTGATGCCCATAATGGCAATCTAGTTGCTAATAGCTTCTTGCTCGATTGTAGGGTCTTTGTCGCTCACGGCATCCATATCGTATTCATAGATATTTGTGATGATGCATTTTATGGGGCGAGGGTCTGTATGACTTGGACCAAAAGCATTTTCATAAGCAAGCAAAGAATCGCCGCGTGAAAGACAGCTTGAATGCTGGTCAAATGAGATTGATTGGGCATTTTGAAGATTGAAACAGCCGCCGGCGACTTTGAGAAGGTGCTGTTTCTTAACGCCTGTAGAGACAACAACAGTATTGCGTGTTGTTTCACCAAAGCCATCAATTCCGCTGCCGCGACAAACGCGTTTTACTTCCTCGCCAATGCGTGGGTCTTGTTCGCTAAATTCATTATAGCGTGGACCGTCATCTTTTGGTGTGGAGCAGGCAATTAAAGCAAGAGAGGTCGCTAAGATGGGAATCAGTGATGCAATTTTAGTCATGGCATGCCTCTTTTAATTAATTAAAACACGTAGGGTTGAGGAAAATATACACGAATTAGCGGTGCATGTAATTGTAAAAGCGTCAAATCCCTTTCATTTGCTGATTGAATAGCTTACGCCCTTGATAGATTAAGCGAGGGGTCGTAACTCTCGCATGTGGAATTAAAGATGAAGAGGCAAGAGTGGCATGAGCGTCACCCCAGATGATGTGCGAAAAGCAGCGCGTCTTTCTCGTATCAAAATCAAAGATGAGCGTGTTGAGCCAATGGCGCAGGAACTAAATAGTATCCTGAATTGGATTGAACAGCTTAACGAAGTTGACGTTGACGGCATTGAACCGATGACAACTGTTGTTGAGACAAGTCTGCCTATGCGCAAAGATGACGTTACAGATGGAAACCGCCAAGAGGAAGTTTTGGCAAATGCGCCAAGCGCCGCTGATGGCTTTTTTGTTGTCCCTAAATCGGTAGAGTAATCGGTGGAACAGGTATTGGAATTTAGCAGAGCTGATGCGACCTCTCAGATCGGTCGTACGCTTGTTTCTGAAATTGATACCTATCTTAAAGAGCTTTACCCAAACTCGACGGACCTTTGCTACCGGACTTCACCAGAAGAATTTCTCGCGAGTGGCGTTTTCTTTTTGGCGAACCTTGATGGCAAGCCGGTAGGGTGTGGTGGATTGAAGCAAACTAAGTTTGGTGAAATCGAGCTGAAGCGTTTTTACTTACGACCCGAAGCGCGTGGCAAAGGTATCGCTAAAAAGATGTTGGCGACTTTAGAGGCTGAAGCGCTAGCGATGGGGTTTGAGACAATATTTTTAGAGACGGGCCCGCCCCAGATTGAAGCCGTCGCACTGTATGAAAGTGCCGGCTATATTCGATGCGGAGCTTTTGGAGGGTATCCAGAAAACCCTCTGAGTATTTTTATGGAAAAACGGCTTATTGATGAGCCGTCACAATCAAACGGGAGCGCTGCGTGAGCGATCTTACTAAACTGACACTGACTGATGCGGTAAAAGGCTTAAAGGCGAAAGATTTCTCTGCACGAGAAATTACCCAAGCCCATTTGGATGTGATTGAAAAAGCTAATCCACAGATCAATGCTTATACATTGGTGACAGCTGAAAAAGCGCTTGAAATGGCGAATGCGTCTGACGCAAAACTTGCCAAAGGTGAAGGTGGTATTCTTGAAGGTGCACCGATCGGCGTTAAGGAGCTGTTTTGTACCAAAGGTGTACGTACAACAGCTTGCTCTGATATTTTGGGTAATTTTGTTCCTACGTATGAATCAACGGTTACGCAAAACCTTTGGGATCAAGGCGCGGTTATGTTGGGTAAACTCAACATGGATCAGTTTGCTATGGGATCTTCGAACGAGACATCTAGCTTTGGACCTGTTGTAAACCCTTGGCGGCGTGACGGTGACGAGACAAAAATTACTCCGGGTGGATCATCTGGTGGATCGGCTGCGTCTGTTGCCGCGGATATGTGTCTAGCTGCGACAGCTTCAGATACAGGTGGTTCTATTCGTCAGCCTGCAGCATTTACAGGAACTGTGGGTATTAAACCGACTTATGGACGTGCGAGCCGGTACGGTATGGTGGCGTTTGCAAGTTCATTGGATCAAGCGGGTCCGATTGCAAAGAATGTTGAAGATACAGCATTAATGTTGGAAGTGATGTGTTCGGCAGATGATAAAGATTCAACCTCTTTACATGTTGATACACCAAAATGGACACAAAGCCTTTCTAAAGGCGTGAAGGGCATGAAGATTGGTATTCCTAAAGAATATCGTGTCGATGGTATGTCTGATGAGATCGAAGCACTTTGGCAGCAAGGCATTGAATGGCTTAAAGCGGCTGGCGCTGAAATTGTGGACGTGTCTTTACCGCATACAAAATATGCTTTGCCAGCATACTATATTGTTGCGCCTGCTGAAGCGTCATCAAACTTAGCGCGCTATGACGGCATGCGGTATGGCCTACGTAAAGAAGGTGAAAACCTCGACGATACATATGCAACGACGCGAGCTGAAGGTTTTGGTGAAGAAGTTAAGCGCCGCTTGATGATTGGTGCTTATGTGCTGTCTGCTGGATATTATGATGCATATTACTTGAAAGCTCAGAAAGTGCGTCAGCGCATTTTGATGGATTTCCAAGAAGCTTATAAACAGTGTGATGCTCTGCTAACTCCAACCTGTCCTTCTGCGGCCTTTGGGCTGGGAGAAAAGTCTGCTGATCCAGTTGAAATGTATTTGAATGATATTTTCACTGTGACCGCAAATCTTGCTGGACTTCCAGCTATGAGTTTGCCGGTAAGCTTGAATAAACAAGGGCTGCCGCTGTCATTGCAGATAATTGGGAAAGCTTTGGATGAGGAAAGTTGCTTCCGCGTCGCTAAAGTGATTGAAGACTCTGCAGGTTTTTCAGCAAAAGCGAAACAGTGGTGGGCTTAGACTGGCCTAAATCTTGATAGAAAGCAGCGTGAGCGTAATGTTCACGCTGCTTTTGTATTAGGTGAATTAAATGAAAAATATTTTGATTGTGACTGCGTTGATGGCCGGTGCAGTTTTGGGGGGATGTTCAAAATCATATCCGAGCCTTTATGAGGTTAAGGGTGAAACATTTCAATCAAGCCAAGAAAGAACAATGGCGTCTGCGGAAGATGCTATTTTAGATGCGCTGCGTTTTCGTCGTTGGTCTGTAGATGAGAAGAATCCAGGTGAGATTATCGCGTCTCTTTACAAGGTTGATAAAGAAACGCAGGAACAAACGTACGGCGCAATTATCAAAATTAGCTATACAGAAAACAGCTACAATATTGAATATGTTGATAGTAAACGTATGCGTTACAATGCCGAAGAAGGTACGATTCACAATACCTATAATCGCTGGGTAAATAACCTTAGGGCGGATCTCGCTTTAGCAGGTTATTGATTAGAAACTGTCACTTAGCGTGAAATAGTGTTCCATTTTAGCTCAGCAGTAGATTTTAATTAAAAATTTGTCATTTGCTGTTGAGCTTTTGGTAATAACCTGCTCATCATGGTGATCGGAGACTCTGTGGGGCGAATTTCCAACCAGAGAATGAACTGCTTTTGTAAGTGTCATTTTCTGTACTTAAGGTTAATCTGTTGGGCAACAGATTATATGGCGTAAGTAGAGTTTGGGAGAATTATAGTGATTTTGGCTTCTTTTTCAGCGTTGTCGCTGACGCTTGGTGTATTGGTTAGCGATTTGGAGCAGGGTGGAAATCAGCGTGATAACGCGCTTCAATTGGTAAATGCAGAAGTATCTGGCATGTTAAACCCAGGACGAAATAGTGCAGAAATTCCACCTATTTGGTTTGAGTGCGTCGCTCAAGTATTTGAGAGTGGAGTGCTTGAACGTAAATTGAAAAGATTGGCACGTGATAAAGCGCTATTGGATATCGAAGTGGGCGGGATCGTGCGACGTACGGTAAATGATCTTTGCGCAGATGAGATGCACGAAAACTAAAATAATATTGAAAAATGGAACTAAAACACCCATTCTTGCGTTAGTTCGAGAATGGGGATTATCAGGCATCATAAGCCGCGGGATTTCCTGCGGCTATTTTTTTGAGGAGATTAACAACATGTATAGTTTGCGTATATACATTTTGTTGCGTTCTCAAAATTTGTGTGTATACTGAGAAAATAATGCGCAGTTTTAGAGATTCCATAGGCTCTGAAATGAGGCGTTAAGTCAATTTTGGGCAGTGCCAAAAGCACTGGGATTGGTTCGTCGCGAGTCTAAAAACAATAACCTCGTAAGGAAGTATATAATTTAATTAGGAGTGCAAAATATGTCACTCACCACAACACATTTTGGCATGGAATTGCCACGCATAGGTCTCGGAACACGCGGCCTATCAGGAATGACATGCAAGACTGAAGTTCAAAAAGCTTTGAGCTTAGGGTATCGCTATATTGAGACCGCTCAGATATATAATAATGAGCGTCAAATTGGTGCGGCAATCAAAGAATCCAAGATCCCACGCGATGATCTATTTGTATCCACCAAAGTGTGGATCGATGACTACCGTCTCTATGACCTTTTATGGTCCGTGCGGGAGAGTCTTGATCGTTTGCGCCTAGATCATGTGGATCTATTGATATTGCATTGGCCAAATGAAAAGTATTCACTTCACCGCACAATGGACGCGATGAACGAAGCAAAAGAACTAGGGCTTACACGTCATCTAGGCGTGGCAAACTTTACGGCTTCTCAGTTTCAGACAGTTTCAGAATATTCTGAAAACCCGATTTTGTGTAACGAGATCGAATATCACCCTTTGATCAATCAAAGCCGCGTGATCGATGCCACACACAAGACAGGTGCAGCAGTCGTGGCGTATGGTCCGACAGCAGACGGTGAAGCGCTTAATCACTATGAGATCTCTCGTATTGCGCTTGATCATGGTAAATCTAAAACGCAAATTATTATGCGTTGGATGATGCAGCAAGAAGGCATTATAGCACTGCCGCGTGCAACACGTCGGTCTTCCTTAGAAGAGTGCATTGATGTTTTCGATTTTGAGCTGACATCAGAAGAAATGTCTACGATAGACAAGCTCCGTTCAAACAATCGTCGATTGTTTGACCCTGCGTTTGCTCCTCATTGGGACGACGTTGCTTAGTTGAAAACGACTCTTTTCGTCAATCGGTGTGTATCTCACCCAAGAAAACATCGGTTGACGGATTGAAAAATGGCTCATCATCGGGTCAAACAGGGTATAAGATGTTTTAAACATCTCCCTGATTCAAATTCAACAAACTGGCGAAGCGTATGTCGGACCGTAAACCCCTTATAATTTCTGGAGTAACTGGTGACTGGGAGGTCGTGATGGGCCTTGAGGTTCATGCTCAGATCACATCCAATTCCAAATTGTTTTCGGGTGCCTCC
This sequence comes from uncultured Hyphomonadaceae bacterium, assembly GCA_964351655.1. Classification (GTDB taxonomy): domain Bacteria; phylum Pseudomonadota; class Alphaproteobacteria; order Caulobacterales; family Hyphomonadaceae; genus Hirschia. Next base: position 35,874 of record CAYGPD010000012.1, read on the forward strand.
ACCCATTTTGGAGCCGACCCCAACTGTAATGTGGCACTAGTGGATACTGCACTTCCTGGCATGTTGCCTGTCATTAATGAATTCTGTGTTGAGCAAGCCATTCGGACCGGGCTTGGTTTGAATGCAAAGATCAATTTGTATTCGCGATTTGACCGCAAGAATTACTTCTATCCAGATTTGCCTCAAGGCTATCAAATCTCACAATTCCAATATCCAATTGTCGGTGAGGGAGAGATTGAAGTTGAGCTTGAGGATGGCTCCACAATCATGGTGGGTATTGAGCGCCTACACATGGAACAAGATGCCGGGAAATCTATTCATGATCTAGACCCAAACTCAACTTATGTTGATTTGAACCGTTCTGGCGTGGCGCTGATGGAGATCGTATCTAAGCCGGATATTCGATCACCTAAAGAAGCTGCTGCTTATGTGAAGAAATTGCGCTCTATCGTGGTGGCTCTTGGAACATGTAATGGTGTGATGGCTGAAGGTAATTTGCGTGCGGATGTGAATGTGTCCGTGTGTAAGGTGGGCCAATACGCCAAATTCCAAGAAACGGGAGATTTCTCTCACCTTGGAACCCGGTGTGAAATAAAAAACGTCAACTCATTCCGCTTTATCGAACAGGCCGCTGAATATGAGGCACGCCGCCAAGTTGAGATACTTGAAGATGGTGGTACGATTGATCAGCAAACACGTCTGTTTGATGCAGAAACAGGTGTCACACGGTCTATGCGCTCTAAAGAAGATGCGCATGATTACCGCTATTTTCCAGACCCTGATTTGTTGCCGCTGCAGCTGACGCAAGAGTATGTCGATAAGATCAAGGCAAGCTTGCCAGAACTGCCGGATCAGAAGAAGGCCCGCTTTGTAGAAGAGTATGGATTGAAGCCATATGACGCTGGGGTCTTGTCTGCGGAATCTGATAAAGCAGCCTTCTTTGAAGAGGTCGCGAAAGGTCGTGATGCGAAGATGGCGGCAAATTGGGTAACGCAGGAATTGTTTGGATATTTGAACAAGTTTGACCTTGAGCTTGCTGATAGTCCTGTATCCGCGAAGCAATTGGGTGGCTTGATTGACTTGATTGCGAATGACACAATTTCTGGGAAGATCGCTAAAGATGTGTTCCAAAAATTGATTGAAGAAGACGATGCGGACCCTGCAGCTATTGTGGAACGTGATGGCTTGAAGCAGGTCACAGACACGGGCGCGATTGAGAAAGTTGTAGATGAGATTATTGCGGGTAATCCCGATCAGGTTGAGCAAGTGAAAGCTCAATTTGCAGAGGGGCACAAAAAGCCAAAAGCGCTTGGTTGGTTTGTGGGGCAAGCAATGAAATTGTCTGGCGGTAAGGCAAATCCTAAAGCCGTGAATGATATTCTCAAAGACAAGTTAGGTTTGTAGTTTCAAGGCTATGAAAAAAAGGCGTCGGATGAAAGTCCGACGCCTTTTTTTGTATTTAGAAGATGCCGTTTTGTCTTACCAACCGCGACCGCGGTGATGGTGGCGTCCATTGTCATCATCAGAGATAATCGCACCGACTACGAGGCCGATAATCGCGCCGGTTGCGACAGACGCGAGAATGGCATCACCACGATCATTGTCGCGAACCCAGTGATGTCCACGAGGAGGCGCATACAAACCGTGACGGTTATAGTTGGAAATAACTATACTTGAGCCAGAGCGACGGTAATTTCCGCCTATGTGATAGCGTGCACCGGAGTGGTCTGCACAATAGAGGTGCTGATTACCTGTGTGGTGGTGAGCTCCATAGCGTGCATTGCCATAGTAACGGGCGTTGTTGTGGCTATAGTAGCGATCATTGTAGTGACGGTTGTGCGATTGAATTATACGTCGCTGTTCACGGTGATGAAACGCATCAGAATTGTGGTTTCTGTAATAATTAGAATTGCTGTGAGCGTTGTAATTGTTGTCTGCGCGTTGCCACTGGTCATCGTAATGACGGTTATCGCTATAGCGGCTACGATAGCTGTCATGGTTTCTGCGGTGGGTTTCACGTATCTCACTGTCATTCCCGCCTGCTAAGGTATCTGAACGGGAGTGATGGGCCGATTGTGCATTTGCAGTTAGGGCCGAAGGCAAGACAAAGGTACTTAGTCCTATAGCGCTGACGACAGAGATTATTTTTTTCAACGAGGTCATGAACAGGATCTCCTGCAAATTCTGAGAACACGCCGAGAAGTCTATAGAAAAGCAGTTTTGCTTTTGGGCGTGATCGATGGCAAATGGTGCGTCAAAGTGGATGAACTCAATCTGAACAATGTAGTTCCAGACATATCACGTTTTAGTGTGTATAATGCAAAAAAGACGCCTTGTTAGGCCAAATTAGAGAAAAGAATTGGCTTAATGCTATGACGGATATTACTTTTTTAGACTTGGAGCCCTTTATAGAAGAGAGCTTCATTCGCGCAGGTGGTCCAGGTGGTCAGAATGTCAATAAGGTCTCAACTGCGGTGCAATTGCGGTTTGATCTAGCGGCATGTGATACAATAGTGGACGCCGCAAAAATGCGGATTTCCCGCAAATTAGCATCTAAGCTGACTAAAGAAGGCGTGCTTATTATCAAAGCTCAGCAGCATCGCACACAGCAGATGAACCGAGATGACGCGCGTGAACGTTTGGTTGCTATGTTAAATGAAGCTGCACACAAGCCGAAATTTCGTGTTGCATCACGTCCCAGCTTGTCGGCGAAACGTAAGCGCACAGATACGAAAACGAAGCGCGGACAAGTCAAGAAGTTGCGTGGGCGAGTAAATCCAACTGATTGATTAAATGAGATTTATTTCACGTAATCTTTGCAGTAAAAACTCGTGAGCAGTGATACTTTCTGGGTAGAGGTTAGGGCTTTCTGGTGAAATGCAGGTCTCTAAAGTTTTGATCTCAAAGTCTGGACGAAAATGTGCGAAAAATGGTGTTGAATAACGCGCAAATTTAGAACGTTCAGGTTTTGGGTTCACAACGCGGTGCAATGTTGAAGGTAGGACATTGTTGGTAAGGCGTTCTAGCATATCACCGATATTTACGACGATACATCCTGGGGGGGGAGAAATTGGTAACCAGCGACCATCGCGGTCTTTTAGCTCTAATCCACCTTCCTCGGCACCTAAAAGCAGCGTAATCACGTTGATATCGCCATGTTCGGCAGCACGTACGGAGCCTTCTGGCGGGAGCGTATCTTGGGCGGGGTAGTGAAGAAGACGCAAGATTGAGTTGCCATCTTGCATGGGGTCTTTGAACCAATTTTCATCGAGTCCAAGATAAATCGCTATTGAAGAGAGGACGTCTGCACCTAATGCGTCGAGAGCTTGATACATGCCATATGTGGCTGTGTTCCAGTCCTGCACCTCGTCTGGTATGACATTGGGTGGCATGAGGTCTGCGTATGCATGGCCCGTGGTAAGCGAGCGCCCGATATGCCAAAATTCTTTTAGGTCGATGTGTTGAGCGTCTTTAGCTTTTTCCTGACCAAAAGGAAAATATCCACGTTGGCCTTCTCTCGTGTGCTTATATTTTTGTTTGGTGTCGTCTGGTAAGGCGAAGAAGGTTTTTGTACGATTGAGTGCAGTGTCTAGCACTGTTTGATCCAACCCATGGTCAGACAGAACGGCAAAACCGTAACGTTTGAAACTTTCACCAAGAGATGTCGCAAAGCCTTGCGGATTGCTTGCACGTGTCGTCATGGAAACGGGTGCTATTGCGGACACAACATCATCAAGGGACATTAATCTTCTCCAAATTTGGCCTTGGGCCAATCAGCGGGGGGAGTGATGTTGAATACTATAATTACGTCTTGGTACATAGCAAATTTGAAAATTGCTGAACGCGCATTGGGAATGTGACCTATTATCTACGTTTTGTTGTACGGGGTTTTTGCGCCCATCTTGGTGCAGAAATTGTAATGCGATCAGTATCTGGAATAATTTTTTTAGCGATAAAAATGTAGCTAATAGCAAAGAAAAAAATTGCTGAAGCGTTCACATTTTGGTTGAGCAGCAAACTTTCTGAGAGTGAGAATAAGACAAGCTGAAAAACGATGAGGAATGGAAATGGTCCATGTTTTCCGGTAGCTAAAAATGCACTCTTAGTAAGGGCAAATAGCGTAAATAAAGCGACCAAGACTAATCCTGTATATCCAAGAGACAAGCCTATCTCTAACCAACTATTGTGAGCAGTTGGAACACTCCAATCGAGAACTTGAACGATGTTCGCAGATGGACCGTCGGGATCTTTCCAGAACACTCCATATCCGTAACCGGTAAATTTGTGTTGATTTATCAAATCAATCACCAATGCCCAAATATCGGTGCGGCCTGTGAAGGTAAGGTCTTTTCCAATAAGGGACACCGCAAATTCGGGTGCTATGGCAAGTATGGCATATACAATACCGGCAATGCTCAAGCCGATCCATACAGTGATGATTGCAAATATAGGATTGCGAATTGCTATTTGGTAGAAAGCTAACCCCAAATAAGGAACAATCATCGCGATCAGGGAGGTTTTGGATGTTGACCCTAATACAAGCAAGATTGTTAGGAGGAGACCAAACCACCAAATTTTCTGAACATTGCCGTTTTCGTGTTTTCCTTCGTAGAATAGCAATGCAAGAAAAATGAGGTTTGCGCGTGCCATTTCTCCCCCCATATGGTTTTTTTCGAGCATAAAGCCGCGCCAAGCGCCCACGTGAAGTTCGGAGTGAATTCCCCAAGAGGGGATGGCCACAATAATTAGTAAATTAATGACTGCGACTGATAGGCATGCCCATGCTATGATTTTCAAGGTATCAATCAGTGGGGCACGAATGGCGAGGTACATTCCAAAAAAGAATGTAAAGCTAAGGGCGATAACACGTCTTTGCGTGATATCGGGATTGATGGACCATGTAATAGATAAAATAGTTAGCAAAAACAGCAATAAAATCGGCCAGAACCGGAACAATGCTGCAAATAGCTTTTTGTAGTTGCAGATAAGTAAAGCGAGCAGGCAAAGATAAGATGGATACCAAGAGGCCCGCGCAATTGGGCCGGGGTCTATTTCTATCATGCCAGGGTTTTCTGCCCCTGGACCTATTAGGAGGGCAACCCATAAACCTGAATATGTCATGACAACAAAGAAGACGAGAATGCGCTCTATCCAGCCAAATGCAGATAGGTGTGTTTCGGAGTTTGATTGTAATTTAGAAATATAGGTGTCGTTTGTCAGCACGCAGTTCGCTCCAGACCATACATTCTCTAAATGAGAGAGATGGCAGTGTTTAGGCGTTCGTAAAATCTGACAAGGCGTAATGATTTAACTTTGCGTATTTAAGCAGGTCTGGGACTTTGAATCGGAAAAGCCCAATCAGGAGCGGTCAAAGGTTGAGCGTCATTGCGTTGAGGGATTTTCGATCCGATGAGAATGTATGAAATCATGAAATAATAGAACATGTTCACATAAGAGTTGTAGCCCATCAAGACACTCTCAGAAAAGGTCACTGCTAGAATTTGGATCATCATAATAAGCAGCACAGGTCCATGTTGACCTGTTGCCATCCATGCACTTTTTAACAATGTCCAAAGTGTAATGCAGGCGAATATCGATACTCCAATAAGGCCTACATCCAATGTGATATCCAGCCAAGAATTGTGGGCATGGGCTACTTCAAAATCGAGTTCGTAGCGTATGTGATCAGCAGGGCCGTTTGGTGCCTCCCAAAATGCAGAATACCCATAGCCAAGCCATTTGTTATTTTGAATCCATAAGATGGATTGCTCCCATATCCCAGTACGCCCTGTGAATGTTAGATCTCTTCCGATGAGGGACACAAATTGTTCCGGGTGGTTGGTGATCATGTAGGTACAAAGTGTCACAATGCACACAAATGCCCAAACCATAGAGATGGCGAGGAGAATTGATTTTCTTGATATGACATACACAACCCAGAGACAGTAGGGCATTAAGGCGGATAAGAGGGCTGTCTTGGATGTGGAGCCCAGAACGCAGATCATTGTTATAGCTAGGCCAAACATCCACAGTTTCCGATTTCGCTGATCAAGAAATAGAAGTGCGAAGAAAAGGAAATTGGCACGCGCCATATTTCCCCCGAAGTGGTTTTTTGTCAGCATCCACCCTTTCCACGCACCGATGTGTATTTCTTGATCTACACCAAAAGAAGGAACCGCGATGATGAGCGCAATTGCGGTTAACGTCATCAAGAGCCAAGCGCCTCCGATTATGCGTAATGTGGACAAGAGAGGTCCACGGATGGCCAAATATAACCCAAAGAACAATGTGAATATGAGGGAGATCGTGGCCTTTATAGACACTTCAGGCATGATCGACCAACTTATGGACGAAATGACAAGTGCTAGCATCAGAAGCAGTGGCAAGAATTGAGGAGTTTTGAGCAGAAGCGCTTTCCAGCGAAAGCCGACAAGTACCAGTGTCACAACATAGATAAGATACCAAGAAATTTTGGCGAGGATTGTAAATTCCGGTGTCAATCCTGCGTTGGGCATTACAAGGAATAGGATAAAACCAGAATGCCCCAAGACACCAAACATTGTTAGGAGCTTTTCAAAGAAAAACGCCTTGGGATGTTCGCGTTGAAGCTTGCTATCTGTTTCAAATAGCATGGAGATTGATATCCAAATTTAGGTGATCGAGTAGTTGCAAACTATGCTAGGAGGGGGTGTGTTTCAATGAGAAATAGTCAATAAGCAATTCTAAATCTGGCCTTTTCATGCTGTTTTCTATTCAAAGGGGAAATAGCTGCAAATGAATCCCTTTTGTGTGGAGTTTATGAAATGAAAAAGAGAATTGCGCTGTTGTTAGCTCTGCTCTTAGGTGTGCTCGTGTTTGTCTGTGGGTATTTTTTGTTCCGCAATGATGGTGGATCTGACCCCAAACCATATGCTGCGACAACGCTTCCAGCTGGGCCTGTATCTAAGTGTATAAACCTTGGAAATGCGTTGGATGCACCAAATGAAGGCGATTGGACATATCGCATTGAAGATAATCATTTGACGGCCATTGCTGATGCTGGATTTGAAAGCGTGAGAGTGCCGGTGCGATGGTCTGCTCATGCAGGCAGTGAGCCGCCTTATACGATTGATCCTCAATTTATGGACCGTGTCTCACATGTCGTCGATGAAGCTATCGCCCATGATCTCAAGGTTATTTTGAATGTGCACCATTATATAGAAATAATGGATGACCCGAACGCGCATACCGAACGTCTAGAAGAAATGTGGGACCAGATCGCGCGGCGATTTGCGGGACGAGGTGATAAAATCGTATTTGAATTGCTCAATGAAGCAATGGATAATCTAACAAATGCCAAGCTTGAGAAAATCAATGCTGCGTTGGTTGTGAAACTACGAAATATTGTTGGGCCCGAGCCTTGGATAATAGTCGGCGGAGATAAATGGGGCAGCATTGAAGGGATAAAGAATGCACGTGTCCCGAGCGACCCTCGGATTATATTGACCTTTCATGATTACAGCCCGTTTGAATTTACCCATCAAGGGGCAACTTTTACAGCGCAAGAGTTTCCAGTTGGGCAGACATGGGGCAGCGATGATGAGCTTGCAGATATGGCGAAGTTGTTTGAGCAAGCGGTCAAGATTGGCATTGAAAGGCAAGTCCCGATTTTTCTAGGGGAGTTTGGTGTTATCAACACTGTGCCTGAAGAGGAACGCGTAAATTGGATGCGGGCTTATCGTCAAGCTGCGGATGAGGCAGGTATTGGCTGGTGTTTATGGGATTTTGGAGCTGCATTTTCAATTTATGACACTCAAACTCAAAAGTGGAACGAGCCGATTTTAGATGCATTATTGGGGCATTGAGTTCAGCATTGGTAGATGAAGGAGGGGAAAGGTTTGCTTTCCCCTACAGGAAGCTTGAGTTTGTTGAGTATTGTCTCAACTTAGTTTTAATGACCTTCCTAAACATGGTAAGCAGAACTATGTAGAATTGAACTGTTCAAGTAACTTTTTGTTATTGTCAGTTTATATTCAAATAATTTAAAATAAAAGATCAGTGACAACTGCCTGTTTTGAAGTATTTGTCGTTGTAATTAACTATAGATCAATAGAGATTCGCTTCAATGTGTACATCGCCGGAGAAGGTGATGGTTTATGGTTTATGGTGGAACGGCTCTTTGATCATGGGAAATAACCCGACACGGAGCCACATTGTCGAAGGATGACATAAAATGGCTTATGCTGATGCACTGATCGAAGCACCGGAAGCGTGCTTGAACAAAAACTCTGCGGGTGAAGAGATTTACCGTGTAGGACTAATGTATTCTACAGGGATGGGCGTTGCTATTGATTACGTAGCTGCTCACAAATGGTTTAACCTTGCAGCCCTAAAAGGCGTGAAGGAAGCCCGTATGCTTCGCAGAGAAATGGTTGACTACATGTCGACACAAGAATTGCGTCAAGCGCAACGTTCTGCACGCGAGTGGATGCAAAAAGCGAACTAACTATAAGTTCGCTTATCTTTCCTGCTTTGAGATTTAAGATCATTGCCGATTAGAAGCGGCGGTCGTTCAAATCGTAGAAGAATGAGAAGTCCAAAGGCAAAGCGTTCAGGATATATTGTTGTATAAACTGATTTTCGTTTGCAATTCGGCTTCGGGATACAAAGATAACATCAAATCGCTTAAGCGGACCGACATCAAATTTACGCGGATCTTTGAGGCCATTTTTGACATCGACGACACGCGTCATAACTTGGCCATTGCGACCACGTCTCATGATGATGACTTGTTCGGGTTTGGAGGTGTCTAACCAGCCTCCTGCCATAAGAATGGCTTGAAGCGAGTCAATTTGACCAGGCAATGGATATACGCCGGGATTGCCAACTTCGCCGCCAACAAAGATTTGTTGCGATGCAAATTCAGTCGGTGTCACTGTGAGTGAGGGGTCCACCAACTCTCGCCCATAAACACTTTCTAGAATCTGCTGTAATTCATAGGCTGAGAGGTCTGCTACAACGACAGGGTCCATGAGGGGAAGACTAATTCTTCCATCAGGTGCAATGGTGACTTCTCGATCGAGTTCAGGTGCGTGTTGAAATGAAATTGAAAGCTTGTCACCCGGATAAAAACGATATGCAGCATCATCCTGCGTCCACTTTGCAAAAGGGATCGGTTGGAATGCAGGCACATTTGGGCCTGGTTGCGGCGTTGAACAGCTTGCAGCAGCAAGTAAAGCCAACGTTAAAAGGGATGCTTTGTTTTTTATCATAGTGCTTTCTTATTGCATCCATTTTGGATAACAGAATATTAAGGCAATTCAAGCGACAACAGGCTATGTTCTTTGGAAAGCAGAAATAAAATATGACGCAAGACAATTCTAATACGCCTACAATTGATCGTCGCGGACAACGTGGCGTAAATTTGCGTGTGCGTCCTCGCTTTGGAATAGGCGATATTGTCTTGCAACTATGGCGTTCGCTTTGGCTTATGATTTTGGTTTTTATACCAATCGTGATTTTGGGCGTCTTATTGGCGATGTCTATGTCCAAGAAATATACGGCATATGGAACGGCTCAGGTTTCACTCGACAACCAGTATGTTTATGACCCGTTGGTAGGTGATGCAGGTCGAGGTGTGTCCTTGGAGATTGATGCTATTCTTCGGGCAGAAGTTGAGAAAGCAAACTCTCCTGTTTTAGCGCGTCGGGTACTCGAAAAATTGAGTATCGAACGGGTTTATCCCAAAATAGCTGAAGAGATGGCGAAAACGCGTGATTCTAAAAAGTTAGAAGATCTCAAAGATGCCGCATATGAGACTTTCGCTGCGGATGCGGCTGCAGGAAATGCACCTAAATCTCCATTGTTGACGTTTTCTTTTACGCACCAAGTGCCGGAGATATCAGCTTTAGTGGTGAATGAATTTCTAGAGCAATTTCAAGATTATAGAGAAGATAGACGCAGCCAAAATGATGTGGATGCTGTGGCTGGGCAGCGTCGCCGAGTTGGAGCCTCATTGGCGACTGCCGAGCAGACATTACGTGATTTTCTTGTAAAGCATGACATTGGAGAATTTGAGACTGATCGTGAATCTATTGCGAAACTGCTATCTGACTTACGTGATGAATTATTGCGAGTAGAAGCGGCAGGCAAAGAAGCCGAAGGGCGCCTTTCAGGGTTACGCGCAGTAAGTGGTTCGACTCCTGAAACTATTGATATTCATGTGGACAATGACGCAAAACAACGCTTGCTAGATTTGCAGTTGGAGCGAGAACAGCTTCTCTTGAGGTATTTGCCTGATAGCCGCGCGGTACAAGAGATTGATGCCCGTATAAATGGCATGAAAAGCTTGTTGCAGAGCGGTGATGGTGGTGTGCGTAGAAGCGGGCCAAATCCAGCGCACCAAGAACTTGTTTCCAATATAAATATTGCCCAATCTGAAGTGGAAGCATCGCGTTCAAGGGCAGCTGAGTTGCGCCGGCAAATGAACGAAGTAGCCGCCCGTCAGCGTAAACTCATTTCAGTGCAGCCTGAATATAAAAAATTGCTACGCGAGCGCGACATTCTTGAAACTGCAATGTATGAATTATCGACAAAAGAGCAGGCAAAGAAAACAGAAGCCGAAATATCTCAAAATTCAAATAGTAATATTACGATTGTTGATTTTGCGCTTGTGCCGACAAAAGGGACAAGCATGAAAATTCCTGTTGCATTTGCCTCTGTTTTGTTTGGCGGGTTTACAGCACTGATCGCTGGCCTACTCGCTGCATTTAGTCGCAAAGGGTTGTCTACACGCAGGTCTACTGAGAAAACGATTGGATTACCTGTCATTGGTGTGACATCTAAACAGTAAGCAGGTTTGATATCGCGCTAATATGAAAGCTTGGAACTAAGCCGCATTTATCGGACTGGTTTGTGATTCAATTAACGTAGTTAGCATATCTTTACTATAAAAGTGCTCGAATAGAGTATGAGTGGGACGTATTGAGCTGAGACTATGATAGATTTACGCAAGGACCTGACAGAAACATGGCGAGTTGCCACAAAAGCGCCTAGCAAGTCGGGTGGACGCACGATTATGTTCATGTCTGCGATGGCAGGTGAAGGCACGTCAAGTGTCGCGGCGTCTTTTGCAATGCTGGCAGCTCAACGTGCACGTAAAGGTGTGTGGCTTGTTGATCTTAATTTGATGAATGGCACTTTGTTTAAAGCTTTTGATCAAGGCGGTGCTTTTTCAAATTCATTTGGTCGCGCTGGTCCTGCTCACAATGCAGAGCTTGATAACACTTCTTTCTTTTCAATTTCTCCTCCTCCGCCACCTCCACCTCCGGGACAAAAAGGACGTTCAGGAATGTTTGTCGTGCATCGGGTTGGTGACACAAAATTGCTTGTATCTCGATTTCGTAAGGAGAGGTTGGAAACGGGCCAGCGTGTGCGTGTAAAAACGGGTGCTGACTATTGGAAAGCTGTACGGGAAATTGCTGACTGGGTGATTGTGGATGCGCCGCCATTGGCTTCGTCATCTGCTGGTTTGGCTGTGTGCTCACAAATGGATGCAACAGCCCTTGTTGTACGTGCGGATAAAACGCCAGCCACGCAAGTGTCTAAACTAGGACAAGAAATTGAAGGGCATGGCGGAACGTGTATGGGTATTGTGCTGAATGCAACACGCGCGGACGCACGATTGGCTGACGAGCTTTCAGGTTAAATCTAAGTAGAAAATAGAGCTATATGCCCACTTCTATTCAAGCGGGCTGCTGCTTTTGCTTCTTTTTCTTGTCTGGAACATCGCCATAAAATTGGAGAATGAAGGGAGGGAACCACAAAACTTTCCCCAGTCCTCTGATCGCTTTATCCAGCATGAAGGCGCGGCGTGGATGCCGAATAATGAACATTGCAAGTGCTGTCGTTCCAAACACAGCAAATTGACCTGCACCTATAATCATCCAAAAAATCAAGCCAAGAATATCCAGGCGTTCATTGTTGCGCCAGCAATTGGTAGATGGGCCTTGCCCATAAGCGAATCCGCGCCTCAATGTGTAGCCAAGATGAGCGCGTTTTGAAGGTACGTTTTCATCAACCACAGCGTCATGCGCCCATGCAAAGGTCTGTCCCGCTTGAGAGACGCGTGCGAAAAGATAATCGTCTTCGCCTCCTGTTTCATTTGCAATTTTATTGAAGAATGACTCACCTTCAGGGAGGCATGGTTGAATTTTATCTAGATCCAACAGTGCATTCCCGCACCCAAATGGGATTTCAATTAGCGTGTTTTTGTCTGGGCCGCGTCTAGAGAAAAACTCTTCAAGATATGCCGTGTGCGCTTTGGGAGCTTCTGGAGGAAGGACCGTCTCAACAGGTCCAAAAACGACAGCAGGGTTTAGCGATTTATAGGCCGCGAGTAAGCCATCTAGCCATCCGTTGCGAGCCGTTTCATCATCGTCAATAAATGCAATGAGGCGGCTTTCTGCTTTTGCTAGACCAGCATTTCTGGCGTTGGCTACACCTGGGTTTGGCTCACTTACATAGCTTATTGGGATAGGGCTATCTTGCTGTAATTCCAGTGCTGTCTGCTGCGCACCTGCTTCGGGTGAGTTGTCCACTATCACGATTTCTGCATTGGAAAGCGAGGAATCTGACATTGCGAGTACGCTCATGACGGCATCATGTAGACCATGGTTACGTCGGAATGTTGGGATAACGATGCTGACATTTATTTGCGGGCGAGAATGGGTCATAAAATCACTCCGCTTGATTTTGCAGCAGGGGTCGTTGGCAAAAGGTTTGCCCCTAGATCAATTGAGCGTTTGCACAAATCTTCGAGAATTGCTGAAGTCGTACCGTAGTCTGTTGGAGAAGGGGAAACGTCATGCGTAAAGATGATAACCCATCCGCCAGTTTTTCCAGCTGACTCTATTGCATGTTGGGCGCGCTGTGTCGTGGACGGATCGCCGTTGAGTTCAAAGCAGCGGAGTTGAGCACGGTCTACTTTGCCAACATTGATTCCCGGAAGTATACCGCGGCAAATATCAAACTTTTCAATGACCTGTTTTTTAGTGTTGAATTGAGTTTCGCCAAATGGGTAGGCGAGACTTGTAGGTGCTTTTTTTAGACCAGATTCTGCGAGTGCATTGAGGTTGTTTTCGATGTCGCTCAAGACAGTAGTTTTGTTGGCAAGTGCACAATCAAGGTGAGTATGAGTGTGCGCTCCGATTTCATGACCTCGTTTCTCAAGGTCAAGCATAGTCTCGATGTTAAACATCTCACCATACGGACCATATGTATCAATCATACTTGTGCATGCGTAGAAAGCAGCGCGTCCACCATGTTTTTCAACAATATCAGCGCCGTTTACGGCTGACATAGGAAAATCGTCGAATGTGAAAGACACATTGAAAGTCTTATCGCTTGCAATTGCGGGTGCTGCAAAACGCCATTGGGTTAGGCGGCGCTGAATTTTGGCAGGTAAGGTGCGAGAAGGGTTGTGAGTCCAATCAATGTTGGGCGAATAATTAGCGTTTGTCATTGAGTGCCTCAGCGTAGATTATTGCGCGCCACAATTTAAGTGCATTGCCGCGCACCTTTATCGGTAACGGTAAAAAGTTTGCCGTCATCAGCGTTGCCGTAAAAGCTTTTGCAAGAGGCTTAAAAGGAAGGCGTTTGAGCTTGTTTGCGGCGATGTAGAGATTTGTTGATTTGAGGGCGTCAGGGTGCTTGTCTACGGCTTTCCTAAAGTTGGGCCCGGAGCCGCCATATTTGCGCATGAGGTCCTCAATCTGGTCCAATCCAAGATGTGTGGCTGTATTGTCTAGATGGATTACCGGAAATGTTGTTGCGACGCGAAGTCCCCAATCTACATCTTCCCAGCCCCAACCAGAGAATGTCTCATCGAAAGGAATGTGCTCAAATATAGATGCGTGTACCATGACATTACTCGTGAAGACGTATCGACCGGGTTCTGTATTACGGACTTTTGCGGGAACACACTCTGATTGAGCTGCTTGCCAGCGGTGCAAAGCAAACTCCGTCGCATTTGAGGCTTGTTCTAGAGAGAAACCACCGACGACGAGTTTCGGCGTTGCGGATTTGTCTATTTCAAAAATATAGTTGGAGATGAAGTTCGGGCTGTCGGGCAACATGTCAGCATCTAGCAATAATACCCATTCAGACCGTGCATAATGCAATAATCGATTTCTTGCACCGGAGCGACCGACGTTTTTAGAAGAAGAAACAATTCGAATTGGATAAGTCAGTTCTGCTGCACATGAAGATAGTTTCTCAATCAAAACATCGTTGCCACCGCCATCGTCATAGACAATTAACTCGACATCTACGGCTGAGTAACACTTTTCGAGAGCTAATAAGAGAGGCTCGGGATCATCCTTATAGCTAGGAACAAGGATAGATAATTTTTGCTGGGTATGTGTATGCCATATAGGATTATCGACGATTATTTCACGGCCATTATCTAAGTCTGCTGAGGAAGCAGCGAGCGTATGTGTAGGTGTATTCATTGTACGGCTGAGCCTATCGCATGGTCTTGCTGTCACCCAGCAAGCAAGGCGCTGTCATTAGGATGACGTATACATCAAACCAGAATGAAGCCTTTTCCATGTATTCCATATCTAATCGTACACGCTCTTTTACAAGTTCAGCGGTGTGAACGGGGCCGCGGGATCCATTAATCTGTGCCCAACCTGTAAGACCGGGTTTCATGCGGTGTCTATGAGCATATTCAGCGACAATGTTGTGAACTTCGACTTCTTCAGTCGTCATGCCTACAGCGTGGGGACGCGGGCCGACGAGGGACATGTCACCTGTTAGAATGTTTATCAATTGAGGGAGTTCATCTAGGCTGGTGCGACGCAGGAAGTTACCTATTCGCGTGACTCTGCTGTCGTTGCTGACGGTTTGGATCACTTTTATGCCTTCTTCAGCAGCAGCATCCGGCCGCATTGTACGGAACTTCCATACGCGAATTATCTGATTATTAAAGCCATGGCGTTTTTGTCTGAAGAAAATTGGGCCAGCGCTATCAAGCTTAATGAGAGCGGCAATAATCAACATAAATGGAAAGAAAAGGGCAAGCATACTGAATGCGCCCACTATATCGAGGCAACGTTTTACCGCCGCTCGGCGAGCATCTTTAGGCGCACCAGAAACATAAGCTGCAGGCATATCAATAATATCTGCGAGGGATGTTTTTTCGGGACTGAAACCATCTAGATCAAGAACGAGAATGACCTCTTGAGGCAATTGACGTAAGCGATCGATCAATGTCCGCACGCGATCTTGAGCCGTTGAAGTTACTGTTAGAATGATACGGTCTACTTCTGGCAGACGATCCCATTTTAACAGATCATCTATTTTTCCGATGACGGGAACGTTGGCTATGGTGCTGGGTGTGCGATCAAGGCGATCTTCGAAAACACCTAGAATATTCATTTCGCGCTTATCTTGATTGCGTTCAATCAGGTCATAAGCGGTGGGTGTGGCACCAATGACTACAACATTATCTGCTAAGGCACCCGAACGTGTGAGTGACCTTATCATGGCCATATAGTGAGCGTGAAGACCAACATAGGCAAGCAACACTAAGGCGCATATTTCAAGTAAATCCGTTAGGCTGCCACCAAAATTGAAAATCTGACTTAATGCTAATATCGCACTTAACCCTAAACCGGCACCCAATATAACGCGGACGATGTGCATGATAGGGTGTTCGTTAAAGGTGAATCTATAAGCGCCAGCTATTCGCATGCCTAGGAAAGCAATTATAGGTGATGATATATAGGGTAGAGATGTTCTAAGGCTTTGATTTAATAGGTCTAAACTTAATAACTGGTTCGCGAAAATAATAATGGCGAGACCGAAAGCTAAGTCAAAACTACGTAAAATAAATCGAAGTCCTGAACGATCTATCGGAAATCTTTTTGCGGGCCTAAGATTTGAGTTTTGGGAGGAATTTGCCTCGGATTTGCGATACTGGCGTAGTTTCGCAACGTGATATGTGTCACGTTTTGTACTTTTGTCAGGATCCGTAGTATCGAGGCTCATGCCTGCCTTTTCCCCAATAACGCGTCACAAGTCTAACTATGTGAAAACATAATCTTCGTTGCGCTATAGCAAGTTAACGAGGTATTTCCAACCTCAGTTATGCTGCAATTGCAGTTGCTATTCTATATCTGAACTTGCTTAAATATTGCTTGAATAAAAGCGAAACAATCAATCGAATATTCTTAAACTTGATGAGTAAACTTAAAATCCGCCACCGGTTTTGAAACCACCACCCTTACGGCCGATACCACCAGAGCTGCCTCCCGATGAAGGGAATTTTATTCCAGATGACGAACGCTTGCTCGGGAAACGACGTGTGGTTGGTCGTCCTCCAAAAGGAGATGGGGGGCGGCTTCTTCCACCCATTCCTGTACTTTGACGGGCAGCTTCCTTAGCGATTTCAATTGCAATGTCACCGAAAATAGTAGGAAGCCCCAAGGTTGAGGAGCGGTTGCGGCCGCCAAAATCAGGGTCTACACGCGGGTGTTGACGAATAATAGCTTTGTTTAACAGTCTTCTGGCACCGTTTACATCTGTGTGGCCGCGTAGCAGAGATGTAATTACAGTTTCTATGCTTGATGATTTAAAGCTGGCATATGGGCTGTCAAATTTTGCTCTCTTAAATTCTCGTCTTAGGTTTTCGAGTAAAGAGAGATCAGCTCGGCGTTCGGCAGGTGCGTCAGCTAGATCATCAGAGGTGACTTCGAATTCCAATTCTTCAGTGCGCAGCTTTACGAGCCTATCTACAAGGCGGTCATCTTCTGGTGTTATCGTCTCTGCGACCAAAATACGAAGGTCAGGAAAGCTTGCACGCATTAAGGCTTTTTCTAGTACACGCTTTGCTTCTAGAGCAGGGCCAGCATCGGCATTTACTGCAGCGTCGTGTGAGTGAGCTAAGGCTTGATGGCGTGCTTCAGCTGCTTCTATTTGAGCGTCAAGGTTTTCGACTTCGGCACGTAGGTCATCTGCTGTTTTCTTGAGTGCATCAGCACCGCCAGCACGTAGAGCATCTGCTTCGGCGACTTCCAAAATTTTGCGCGCAGTAGCGAGCTTCTCATCTGTTTGATTGGCGTGTTCAGCAAGACGAACAGGGAGTTCGGTTAAGCGCCCATAATTGAGATAGGCTTGGTCGTATTTACAAATTTTCGCGACCCAATTGTCGAGAAAGCGAATAAAGCTAGGTGCTTTATACTCAGGTGTGCGAAATTTTCGTTTCCAAAGATAAGAGAAAAGCTGGTCGTTTTCGTAAGGTTTGCCTTTGGTGTTTTGGTCTTCTTGTGCGAGTGTTAATTTGGAATGGGCGCGCTCAGAGATAGCGGCTGCATCTTCCATTGCTTCTGCAAGTAATTGATAATCTTCATCTTCCGATAGGCTTGCTTCAATTTTTGCGACACGCTTTTCAAAGAGCTCAACGGCAGAATCTAATCGCGAAGCAACTTCCTCGCGACTAATTTCTAGTCGTTTTATATCTTCGGATGCTGCATTTAATTTAGCTTGTTCATCCGCGATGAATGAGTCGTGAGATGAAAGAAGGATGTGGGCGCGCTTTTCGGAGTTGAGCAGTGTAAGTTCGTCAGAATCTTTATCTTCTGAGAGCGTTTCTAGACGCATCTCCGCAAGCGATTGGTATGTAGATACTTGTTCTTTGCGTATTTCTGCAATTCGGGCACGCGCATCATCGGCAGCTTCAACAGCGTGAGCGAGCTGTTTGCGAGCTTTGACTATACTCTCATCAAGTTGTTCTAAGGCTTCTCGTCCGCTTATGGGCCTAGCCATGTCTCATCACCAATCGAATATTGCACCATCGAGCGTGTCGATAGTGTAGTCTGGGGTTAGCGCACCCTTTGTTTTTGTTCCAATTTCTGAAAATTGGATAATAGAATCGTCTTTTTTATCAGCTGATACTTTATCAAAAACTGCCTTAGGAACACGTACGCCCCAAATAGCCACGCGGTTGGCTGTTTGGGTTTCAATGCTTGATATTGGCACTGTCAAAGCGCGCCCTGCGCCGTCTATTGCTTCTACAATTAGGTAGTAATTCGGGCGCTGTGGTGCGTCGTCTGGAATACGAAACAGGCCGGAATACTCACCTGGGCGAGAGACAATTCTAACGGTGTATTCTGCCTCAATATCAGATTTTAAGGTAGCGAGTGCTGTTAGAGCGGCCTTTGCTGCACTACGGTCCCCATCAGCTATAGCTGTGATACCGTCCTGATAGTAAGTTTCTGCTTGTATGCTTGCTTTGTCCTGTGTCGCTGTTTGCTGAATGCTGTTGCGCAGCTTGGTAAGTTCTTCAGGTAAAGTTTGTGTCAGCTCAATTTGCTGTTCTTGAAGTTTCTGCTTTTGAGGAACAGACACACCAAAATGCCAAATACCGGACGCAGCTAAAATTGCGAGCAAGCCATTACGAACAGGCTTTAGCCATTTGTCGCGTTTTACATAAATTGTTGCGAGGTTGGTTTTCCATGTCTTTTTGGGTGGGGTATAAACAAAACGATTTTCTTCGAGCGCTTTGACGCCGTCGCGTAAATTTTCCTCTGAAACCTCTATGCCTTGAGCTGTATATATTTCTTTTAGACGTTGAATAAGTTCTTGCTCGCGCGCATCAGCATCCAATTCCCGTAGGACGAGTTGTTCGCGGTGACGCAAAGTGTCGACGATGTCCATCGCAATGAGAACATCGTCTAGCTTTTGAGTGCTTTGAGGAGCATCGGTCGTTTTTGGTAATTTTGCCAAAAGTGGGTCCGGCTCAGTATTCAAGTCTTCTGTCATTTATTCAGTTTGCGTTCTACGCTGTAGGAAGGAGGGCGCTGGAAGCACCTTCTTGAACGAGGCGTGTAAGGCGGCGTTTGCCTTCTTCTACGCTTTCGCGAATTTCTTCTGAATTTTCAGTTGCGAGGGTACGCATTTCTTTGATGATTTCTTGGCTGCGCTCTTGGTATTTCACAACAGAGTCAACGAGCATTTTGACAGATGCAGCTGAAACTGTAGGTCCGTAACCGGCCTTGAGGGCAGCTTCTTGAACTTTTCCACCAATGTCAGCGAGTGTCTCAAGAGACTCATTGACGCCTTTTTTCATGGCTTCAAGTGTTTGTGTGCTTTCGTGCAATCCGTGAAGGCCGGTGAAAGAGGCTGTGAGGGCTGTCAGCACAACTTCATTCGTTGAGAAGAAAGATACAGATTGTGCGTAGATACGTTCTTTTGCAGATGTTGTTTGAACCAAGCGCGCCATAATCACTTCGGAAGTATTGTAACCGATTGTGATATTGTCTGAGAGGTCTTTTGCTATTTGATATCGCTTTTCTTCAGCTTGAAGTTTGCGAAGTTTTTCGTCACGGACAAGTTCAAGATTGGCGCGGCGTGCTGCATCGTGACCAACATAGTCCACAACATCTTGAAGAGATGCGGCAACTGTTTCTTTAGCTGTGTCTAGTTTGGCTTCAGCAGTTTGTAGAACTTGCAGAGCAAGGACTTCTGATTGCTTCAACGCTCCGCGAAAGTCCAAATATGCTTCGAGGATCTGCTTTTCTTTGTCGATCTGGTTGGCTGATTCCGCTTGCACTTCGAGGTAGAGTTCTTTGATCTTGCCAAAACGAGATGCAACATCGCCACGTGTCATTTTCATCCAAGCATTGGAGACGCGCTCCATGGTTGAAATTTTACCATCGGAATATTGATCAACAAGGGATTTAGAATCGTCCCGAATAGAGTTGAATGCTGTTGTGATTCCTTCATAGCGCTCCCCGACAGTCACGCCAGAGATGTGCTCGCGTACTATGTCGTTGAATGTAGACATTTGATCCAGAGTGCGCGCAATCGCAGCAGTTTTGTCTGGGTCGAGGTCTGAAATTTGGTTTAGTAGCGCAACAATGGGTGCCATTTCGTTTTGTTTGTCTGGCATAATTCCAAGATTGCGAAGGCCGCCAACGGCTTTATCTAAGTATTGAAGCGCTGTTGGGCTTTGGGTAGCCAGTGATGTTGGAGTGTTCATGGAAAATATCCCTTCTAATCATGCTGGTTTAGACCGCAAGAGCCCTACGGAATCGAAAAAACGCAAAATTTGACGATCAGGCACTCTTACAACAAGTTACAGTATGCAAATAGTCTATTCACCTGATGCGCGACATTCTTTTGTGCATATATCTTTCTAACCGTTTTTTAATGGTAGCGTGTGTCATTTTGAAGGTGATTTGTCTGAAAAACCTAAGATTTTTGGTTAAGGCAATTCAGCCTAGGCCTCTTCAATCAGGTGAGGACCATTATTTCTGACATTTCCAACATCAGGGCCGATTGGCCAAGCGTGCATTCCGGCAGCGGGAAAAGGACGCATAAGACGGTGAACGTCGTTATAGTGCGCCTGCATCCAATGTTCGTAGTCTTCAGGGTGGATGATGACCGGCATACGTGTGTGCAGTCCGGCCATGACATCATTGGGCGCGGTTGTGAGGATTGAGAATGTATCAATTTCTGAGCCATCAATCATTGCGCGACTCCACAAACCAGCACAGCAAAACCAGCGGCGATTGCGTAGAGAAATTGCAAAGGGTGTTTTCGATCCCTTGCTGCCAGACCATTCATAGAAGCCACTCATGGGCACCAAACAGCGGTGATGGCGAAATGGTCCTTGAAAGGTTTTGCTCTCATTTACACCTTCGCTGCGTGCATTGAAGGTTGAAAATTTTTTTTCAGAGAGCGGCTTCTTCCACCAAGATGGAACGAGTGACCACAAAGCCGGCATCATCTCATATCCGGGTTGGTGGTGTTCGCGAGGCCGAATGATAGGGGCAATCGACATGGGTGCAATATTATAATTGGCCGCGGGTGGTGATACGCCATCCGGCTCAATCAGATTGAGATACCCATGATATTCTGACCACGGTATGTCATGTATGTAAAATCGTCCGCACATGACATTTGGATACGCTGATTGCTGATTTTACGCTAGGGCGAATAAGACGATCAATTAGTTGATTAAATCAATCATTGATAAATTCATCTATATCAAGTAAAGGGGGGAGACTAGAGTAGGAAGAGGTTTATGGATCAGCAGTTTACCAATCAAATTTTACCGTGGATCGGGCGGATTGAGCGGCACTTTTCCATTTTGATGCGAGATGCGTTAGCACCGATTGGAGTCACTTATGCTGAATTTCGGCTTGTGGGCTTGTTGTTTGAAGAAGCAGAGGGCGTGCCGCAAAAGTTTCTAGCGGCGCGGCTTGGCTTGGATGCATCGGGCATCTCTGTCACGCTCAAAGCACTTGAGAAAAAAGGCATTATTGTGCGTGAGCGCGATAAGGACGATGCGCGCATTTTAAGGGTGAAATGCACTCCCAAAGCTTATGAAATGAAACAGGTGATTGAGGCGTTTCATGCGCAAGAATTAGTCGCTGTTGAGGGGCTGTCGTCAGATGACGTTGAAGCGCTGGTAAGTTTATTGAAGCGTGTATCGGGAAATTTAGGACGTAAAACGGGGGTAGAATAATGTATAGTTTGATAACTGGGTTAGCTTTGTTCCTTGGATTGCATGTGTTTGCATCTTTTAGGTCTCGTGCTGAAGGCAATATCTCTGAAAAATTCGGTGTAAAATACAAAACTATATTTGCTCTGCTTTCGTTAATTGGGCTTGGGTTGATCATATACGGGTACGGTTTGGCGCGCGTGGATGAAAATTGGAATTCGCCTGTATGGGTCGCGCCTGAGTGGACGCGTCATATCATTATCGCAGTGATGCCATTTTCATTTATTTTGCTTGTCGCGGCGGAAGCACCAGCGGGATATATAAAGAAATACTCCAAACACCCCATGCTGAACGGTGTTAAATTATGGGCAAGTGTACACCTGATTTATAATGGAGATTGGCCCTCGATTCTCTTATTTGCTGGTTTTTTGATTATGGCGAGTATTTCGCGGACAATGGCTAAATTGCGCGGAAATGAAGGTATGCGTCGTGCGCAAGTTAGCGTGAAGGGGGATGTGATTGCAGTTAGTGTTGGTCTTTTACTTTATATAGCGACGGTATTTATACTGCATGACATGTTGATTGGTAGGCCGGTATTGATCTAAGTCTTTATCTTAAAAGAAAAGTCGCCTAATTTTCGCGACAAAAGAATGTGAGCGTGCAATTTCTTGTGTGCGCTCATTTTTGTGTTGGAGCATTTGTCTATGTCTGCCCAAAATCAAATTCGTCGCAAGACTGTCCGCGATATTGCACAGGCCAAAGGAGGCACCCCGATTGTGTGTCTTACCGCATATGATGCACCCATGGCGAAAATGATGGACCCATTCTGCGATCTTATTCTTGTGGGTGATAGCGTTGGCATGGTGGTGCACGGCCTTGATTCGACTGTCGGTGTATCCATGGAGATGATGATTTTGCATGGACAAGCTGTGATGCGCGGCGCATCTCAGGCAATGGTTGTTGTCGATATGCCCTTTGGGTCGTATGAAACAAACCCTGATGTGGCTTTTTTGAATGCTGCGCGCATCATGAAAGAAACTGGATGTCAGGCGATTAAAATTGAGAGCGGTGAATATGCTGCAGGTGCTGTAGCGCACATGGTTGAGCGCGGTATCCCTGTCATGGCGCATGTGGGGCTGCGGCCTCAAGCTGTGAATGTCGATGGAGGCTTTCGCGCGAAAGGACGTTCGGATATAGAGCGTAAACGTGTGATGGCCGAGGCGAAGGCTGCAGATGAAGCTGGATGTTTTGCTATGGTTGTTGAAGGCGTTGCAGAGGATTTGGCAGAAGAAATTACAAAATCTGTATCCTGTCCAACCATTGGGATTGGTGCATCAGTGTCATGTGACGGTCAAGTTTTGGTGACGCACGATATGATAGGCATGTTTGACTGGACACCAAAGTTTGTACGTCGTTATGGAGATGTACGTGGAGAGATAGGGCGTGCGGTTGAAGGGTTTGCCGCAGACGTGCGTGCGAGACGTTTTCCGGGGGATGAAGAGATATATACTATGTCTTCAAATGGAAAAACCAAGCAATCGCGCATTGCAGTGAAAAAGCGGGGCGGCTAGTGTCCCCACCTGAAAAGGTGATTTGCCTAGCTGGTTGATCAGTTGATTGAATTGAGGAAGGTCGACGCGTGAGCGACATTTTTGACGAAGTAGAAGAGAACGTTAAGGCCGATAAACTGAATCAGTTTTGGAAAATGGCTTGGCCATTTGTGCTTGGTGGTTCGATCGCCATTGTTGGAATGGTAGGCGCAAAATCATATTTTGATGATGCGGCCATTGCAAAGATGGAATCAAATGGGCGCGCATTTGAGTCCGGTCTTAAATCACTTGAAATTCAAGATATAACTGGCGCACGTGAGCATTTTGGTAAAGTTCTTGATACTAAGAGCGGTTTTGCTGATCTCTCAGCACAATATTTAGCACAAGCAGAACTTCAGTTAGCTGGTGATACCGAAGCTGCTGCGAAGGCGCTGGAAGTTTCCGGACAGGGGGAAGGCTCTCTCGCAAAATTAGCCAAATTGAAAGCAGCATATTTTCTTGCAGATACTAGGTCTCTTGCTGATGTTGAAGCGGCCCTTGGTGATCTTTTAGATGATGATGGAGGGTTTGGCGCACTTGCGCATGAGCTCGTTGCTGCGAAAGCGTTTGAAGATGGTGATACTGACCGCGCGCGATCAGAGTATCAAGCGCTGATATTGCGTCTGAATGCACCAGAAGGTGTTCGTAGTCGTGCCAATGATGCGCTCGCGATTTTACCAGCTCCTGCAAAAGTTGACGTGGAAACAGAGGGTTCTGATGCAGCGGCTGAAAGCGAGGCTTCTGAGCCGGAGACCGTTCCTGAAGACGCCAAAGAAGAAATTTCGGGTAATCAAGAGGACCCAGCATGAGAAATCTATACAAGATCGCGATAGGTGCTGTTGTGTCACTTGCACTTGGTGCCTGTACTTCAGCAGACAAAAAAGAAGCTGAAGCGGCCGATCGTGCGCAGCGTGTGCCCTTGATAGCGAGCGATGCGGATCTTTCTGCAGATGTCGATTATGCGACAATGTCTGTCTATCTGCCGACTGCAACAAATGAGGGTGTGTGGCCTCAATCTGGAGGCAATTCGCTAAAGAATGCTGGCAATCGAGTCGGTGGTGTCGATTTTAAAGTCGAATGGAAAAAGAGCGTTGCGAGTGGTTCGTCTCGCAAGCTTCGTTTGATTGCAACGCCAGTGGCGACAGCAGATGCTCTTTATATTCTCGATAGTGAACAAACTGTTCGTGCGGTGACTCTTAAGGGAAGTTCTATTTGGAAAGTTAAACTGGAGCCGCCGCGTAAGCGCGACCAAATCGCAATTGGTGGTGGTCTTGCAGTTGCGGGTGACAAAATCATTGTGACGTCTGGTTTTGGTTATATTGTTGCGCTCGATATTAGTTCTGGAAGACAGTTGTGGAAGCGTGAAACGCAAGCGCCAATCACAGGTTCTCCGACAATCCACAACGGATTTGCTTATATTACGTCTTCAAATAATGAGATTTATGTTCTCAATTTGAAAGATGGAAGTATCGCGTGGTCTGACCAAGCGATCGCTGAAAGTGCGCGTGTTCTGTCTTCACCAAGTCCAGCAATTGAAGGTGATTTATTAGCCGTTCCTTTTTCTTCTGGTGAAGTGATAGCTTATGTGCCGGGTAATGGTCGTCGTTTATGGACTGACAGCTTGACGCGAAGTGGACGCTTTACGCCTATCTCTGCGATCAATGATATTGCGGGTAATCCGGTGATTGATTCTGGTGCGGTATATGCTGCAAGCCAATCTGGTGTGCTTGTATCTATTGATGCTGTTAGCGGAATACGGCTATGGGAAAAGCCATTTGGCTCAATCAATTCACCAGCGCTTTCAGGGCAATTTATATTTGCTGTGAGCACAGATGGGCAGGTTGCGTGCTTTGATAAAAGCACCGGGGGTGTTGTATGGGTAAAGCAGCTTCGTCAGTACAAAAAAGAGAAAAAACGTAAGCACAGAATAGTCTGGTCAGGTCCAGTTGTAGCGTCTGATCGAGTTGTTTTAGCGTCTTCTACAGGGCATGTAATTGCTCTGGACCCGCAAAATGGTGATGTGCTAAAAGAATTGAAAGTTGGTGACCCTGTTTACATTAAACCAATTGTAGCTCATGAGCGTATCTACCTTCTTACGGATAATGGTGATCTTGTCGCGATCCAATAGTTTGAAGGTCTACAGCTTTTAAAAACGAAGGACAGAATCATGGCGTTGAAGGTGGCCATTGTCGGTCGCCCTAACGTTGGGAAATCGACGCTATTTAACCGACTCGTCGGTAAAAAAATCGCATTGGTTGATGACCAACCGGGCGTTACTCGTGACCGTAAAGAAGCACGTGGTCGATTGGGAGATCTAGAGCTTGATCTCATCGATACGGCAGGCTTTGAAGATGTGAATGATGCATCACTGGAGGCGCGTATGCGTCACCAAACAGAGCTTGCAATAGCAGAAGCGGATGTTTCGCTGTTTGTAATTGATGCACGTGTGGGCGTGACACCAATTGACAAGCGCTTTGCTAAGTTATTGCGGCAAGCAGACAAGCCAACAATTCTTGTGGCAAATAAGTGTGAAGGCCGTCAGGGAAATGATGGTCTGATTGAAGCTTATAGTCTTGGCTTTAATGAACCAGTTGCGCTATCAGCGGAACATGGTGAAGGTATGAGTGACTTATTTCAGGCGCTTTGTGATGCGGCACCTAATCTGACCGATCCTGATTTGGCGATAGATTCAGAACCTGATTGGGATGATGATACTGCTGAATTTGATATAGAGACAAAAGAACTGGAAGCGCCCCCAGAGCGCCCCATGAAGTTCACTGTGGTTGGCCGTCCAAACGCAGGTAAATCTACGCTTTTGAATGCATTGCTTCAGTCTGACCGTCTGCTGACAGGACCAGAAGCAGGTATCACGCGTGATAGTGTGACAGTTGCGTGGGAATATGAAGGCCGTGAGATGCGTCTGGTCGATACGGCTGGTTTGCGCAAAAAGGCTAAAGTTCAAGAACGTTTGGAAAAAATGTCGACGGGTGAAACAATCCACTCGATTAAATATGCTGACGTTGTTGCCATTGTCATGGATTCTCGCGACGCTTTCGAAAAGCAAGACTTGCAGATTGCTGATCTTGTTTTACGTGAAGGTCGTGGCGTTGTGTTTGTCTGTACGAAGTGGGATCTTGTCGAGGATGCTGCTACTTTGCGAGCAGAACTTGAAGATAAAGCACGTCGTTTGTTACCTCAAGCAAAGGGCGCACCGCTTGTCACTGTTTCTGGTACAACGGGGCGTAATCTTGATAAAATGATGGTTGCAGCGACGAAAGTGTTTAGTGACTGGTCAGCACGTATTAAAACACGCGATTTGAACAATTGGCTCCAGCATACTGTCCAGAAGAACCCACCACCTGCACCGGGTGGTATGCGTATTAAGCCACGCTATATGGCGCAAATGAAAACACGTCCGCCAACATTTGTATTGATGGCATCACGGGGAGATCAAATGCCGGAAAGCTATAAGCGGTATTTGGTAAATGGGTTACGTGAAGCATTTGAATTGCCGGGAGTGCCTATTCGATTGTTTGTTCGCCAAGGGGCTAACCCTTATGCGGACAAATCGGACGGGAACCGAAAAACAAAATAGCAGCTAGAAAAAAGGCCTCCCTCGCGGGAGGCCTTTCTTTTTGGGGATACCCGATATTTTAGCCGTAAGCAGAGTAGAGACTACACACAGCAACGGTAAGATCTTTCATTGCGGCATCAATTTCTTCTAGCGGTGCAAGCAACTCTGTGTGTATTTCAGAATACCCTTGGTCCTCAGAAGCATTCATATCAGATGCTTCAAGCAATCCATCAAATTTTGGGTTGCGTCTGTCTTCAGCTGGGAATACATCCCGTACTTTCGTAACAGTGTCAGGTATCTGAAGCTGAGTAATCTGCTTGAGAAGTGTTTCAGCGCTAATAGCAGAACCGTGACGGCGTGAGAATTCCGGTAGGCGCGCAGATAATGAGAATGCACGCATCATCAACGCTTGGCGCACCGCATGGAAAACATGCATGTCCAAACGTGATTTATAGCGGTCTGCTGTAACGCTTTCTCCTTCTACGTCTTCAAGAATGCGGTCAAAGCGCGCAAGGTCGACTGTAATTGCGTTTGCAAGTTTCGTGATTGAAGAATGGGTTTCTAAATCAGAGAATAAATACCCCAATCGACGATAGACTTGTGCATTTGTGCGATCATTGCGCTTTGCAATCGCGAACCAGAGACTCGGGTCATATAGGCATCCATAAGCACGGAAAGCTGGCAAGCTGGTGAGGTTGCGTGCTTCAATCGCCATGTGAATGAGGCTTTTCATACGCTTAGAATTACGCATTAGTTCAACTAAGCGATCTGGTTCGTTACCAGCAGCGGATCCAAATCCACACGCAACGTTCAGAGGGATTGCAAGTTGTTGCAAGATTGCATTTTGCGGAATTGCACGTAGGGAACGTAATCCTAGTTCACCTGCGGATGCACCGGTTTGGCGACGTGATTTACGAGACCCACTTTTAAATAGAAGGCCAGGTCCAAACTCAAGTAGAGCCGCTGGATAGTCTTTGTTGTCAAACAAAGTTTCATGCCATTCGCGGAGTTTACGGTAGAAGTCCCAGCTAATGTCACGGCGCTTGTAGAATGGGTCGTCTAAGTCAACATTTGGCTCTGCTAGTATGTGTGTTGCCACTTCTAGAAGTGTTGATTTAGCTATTTCAAATGCATCAAAGTGCATGAAACCATCGCCGCCTTGGAACGAAAATTCGTGGACGTATGCAAGACCTTTTTTCTTAAATTGAGTGCGTGTCCAGGGGGTCAGTAGGTGGTCGAAACGTTCTCTGAATCGACCAGGGTATGCACCGCGCCCCATTGATTCGCCGTGTGTGTTGAAAACAAGCAATTCTACATCATCAAGGTCTCCGTGGGCTGACATAGCAGCGCCCACTAGATTGTGAATACGTTCAATCGCCATGTTTGCAGCAGGTTGAGAGGAGAACCGACCTGAATCAGAGAAACCAAACTGGAGACATAATTTACCACGCCCTTTGACGTATGAGATAAAGGCAGGGTCTTCGATTAAGCGTTCAACGAAACGGTCACCGCGCTCTAGTGCATCAGGTGTTTCAAATAGAGGTGACAAGTCCACCCGGTCAGCCACACCATATTGGCGTGCAAGAAATAGTGCGCCCATAATGGTTGCTGGGTTTTCACTCTCTGCAATCAAGAAACGGATCGGAGTGTCAGCATCAATATGTTTGAGGATTTGTGCGCACAGCATAATTTGGCGACGTGCGGTCATTTGCTCACGGAAGAGGTCAGCGAAGTTTACATTTTGTACGTCAGCGTCGTCAGCACGTTTTGCAAGTTCCGCTAATACCACGCGTCCAAACTCTACATCATCGGTAGCGATGCGGAGTTCATGTTGTAGAACGGAGTGAATTTGAGCTGCGTTGATGCGAAGATGAATACGAGCAGTCCCAAGGCCAAGCGCATCCATTTGAGAGCTAAGTAAGAGGAGGGATTTAGCTGTAGTATCATCTGAATTTGCGGCAATTTCTCTTAAACGGGAAATGATTGGTTTCAGCGTGATTAGTTTTGCATCGGTTTCTGGGGTAAGTAAGTTCGCTGCATTTACGAGGATATCTGCATCATCAAGGTCGCCGCCAAACGCATTGGCAGCGTTGCGGGCTTGTTTAGCAGCAGCTTCTAGCTTGGAAGCAAACCCCTTTAACTCATCATTGGAAGACGGAATTGCGCTCATATCTGCAGCATAGCGTTCTAGCTGAACAGCTTTTTCAGAGAGACGGAGGTGAAGAGTGGCACCCCAATGAATGTCAGTCCGCCCATCTAGGTCATATCCAACCCAAGAGGCTAGATTGATCAGAGCCGGATGGATAGTTTTCCATGAGTCACCAAAATTATCTTTGGCCACATCAAGAATCAGGCTCCAGATTTCCTTTAGTGCAGCTTGGCCATTGAAGAGTGCGTTTTGAACATCTTCGTGTTCCATCATCAAAGAGATGTTGTCGTCTTGATATAACCCTTGTGACGCGATGGACTTAAGTTCTTCTCGACAAGGAGTGCCATCTTTTGACATCGCGGACTCAACATATGCACGGCGCAAATTGCGATGAAGAGCAAAGGTTGGGTGAGCCGTGAATACGACACCAGATGCGACACGCTCCATTGCAGCACGGTATGTTGCTTCACCTTTGGCAGCGAGTGTTTGCAATAAATCACGTAACTCTGCGCTTGGGTCATCTTCCGCGAGAAGGCGGTGACGTGCCCGAAAGGTTTCACATCTGTCTTCAAGGATGCTGCCACCCAATGTGTTGATAACGCTTTGCAAGTCTGAAACCTGAAGGTCACCGACTTCTAGTTCACGAAATAGATCGATGGCTAACCGACGTACAGAATTGGTCTGTGGGTCTAGAGCTACTTCAGCAGAATATTTGGCTAAGATATCGCGGGTGGCCTCAATATAGGCTTCTGGAGATTTTCCTGATGTTAGAGGGCTTGTCATGAGAGAGGTCTCCTAAAGTCCGTTCAAATTAATTCTGCTATTGTCGTGAAGTCATACTCGTTCAAGGCTTGCTTGTAACCCAATCAAACGGATTTCTAAACGAAACAGTGTGTTTAGAATTCATAATGCGTAAAATTTAGACCAAGCACGCTTCAGATCGCTAATGAAATTATGTGTTTTCATCATTTATCGTGTTTTGACGATGTTTTTATGAAAGCGCAAGTGCAGGTTTATAGGTCGCGATAAGAAATACGCTGGTTGTGTAAATCACAGGCTTTCGACACGTAAAATGTCAACTTTGCCGCTACATCTTCTGGAGTTGGTAGCAGAGACTGATCCTCACCTGGGACAGCAGAAAACCGCATTTCAGTTCTCGTCGCACCTGGGTCAAACAAGTTTACGTTCATGCGCGATTGTTCTGTTTCAAATGCCCATGCTCGCACCATTGCTTCGAGACCAGCTTTGGATGCTTGATATGGTCCCCAAAAAGCGCGTGGGCGGGTTGTTACACCGGAGGTTAGGAATAATGCACGGCCTGCATCACTCGCACGCAATAATGGGTCTAGCGCGCGAATAAGACGCCAGTTTGAAATGAGATTAATGTTGATAGTATCTTCAAAACTTCTCGGGCTGACGGTCTCCAAAGGCCCAATAGTTCCAAGAATGCCTGCATTTGCCACAAGACCATCAATACGTCCAAAACGGTCTTTGAGTGGCGCTGCGATCCGATCGATCGACGATCCATCTTTTAGGTCGAGTGTGATAAGCGTCGCGTTTTCACCTGTATCCGCACGTATTTCATCATCCAACGATTCAAGCGCCTCAGTAGACCGTGCCAACGCAATGACATGAGCCCCTTCATTTGCAAGAGCCTTTGCAGTTGCGCGGCCAATGCCTTTAGATGCTCCCGTGACGAGAATAATACGTTTGTCAGTCATGTCGGTATCCGTTTTAAGCAGGTGTTTTAGCGGTCGCGGCCAAAAATGTTTTGTTGATGGATTTTGTTCTCAGCATTGCGTTTATCGGTTAAAACCGTTGGATAGTTGTTTGTGAAGCAATGATCAGCATACTTTGGGTTTTCAGGATCATAAGTTTCTTCACCCAATGCTTTGTAAAACCCTTCAATGGAGAGGAAACCTAAAGAATCGACGCCCAACCATTCCTTCATTTCTTCAAGGCTCATTCGGGATGCAATTAGTTCTGCTTCCGTAGGCATATCTACACCATAAAAATCAGGGTGTTTAATTGGCGGTGATGCAACGCGGAAGTGGACCTCTTTTGCGCCTGCATTTCGCATCATGGCAACGATGGCTTTTGATGTTGTGCCACGTACAATGGAATCATCAACGAGGATAACACTTTTGCCCTTCACAAGGTGAAGGTTTGCGGCATGCTTTCTTGTTACGCTTCCTGCGCGTGCATCCTGCGTTGGCTGGATAAATGTGCGTCCGATATAGTGGTTACGGATAATCCCGAATTTGAAAGGTATTTTACTTGCTTCCGCATACCCTAGTCCCGCTGGATTTCCACCATCGGGAACAGGTGCAACTAGATCTGCCTCGACAGGATGTTCTTTTGCGAGTTGCCGCCCCATTTCTTCGCGCACTTCATAAATGCTCTTGCCATGCATGATACTGTCGGGACGTGCAAAATAGAGATATTCAAAGGCACATGGGCGCGGTTCAGTTTTTGGGAATGGGTAATGGCTCTTAATGCCATTACGAGTAATAACAACAACTTCGCCGTTTTCAATCTCACGTATCGTTTCAGCGCCAACCGCTTCGAGGGCACAGCTTTCGGAGGCCAACACATAAGCAGGTTGAGCTTCTGGGTCTGAATTTCTAATTCGCCCTAAGATGAGAGGACGAATACCCCAAGGGTCACGTGCACCAATGAGTTTTTTGTTGGTGAGACAGACAAGGGCATATCCACCTTCAATCTGTTTTATGGCATCAAGAAAGCGATCAATCGTATTGCTTTCCTTGGAGTGGGCTGTGAGCTGAAGTATCACTTCCGTATCCATTTTGGATTGGAAGATAGCGCCTTTTTGCATTAATGAATCCCAAAGCGTTTCAGCGTTTGTAAGATTTCCGTTATGTGCTACGGCAAATCCGCCAAGCTTTAAATCTGCAAAAATAGGTTGGATGTTTCTAAGAGCGACACCGCCGGATGTTGAGTAGCGGTTGTGACCTATAGCTGCGCTACCTTTAAGGTTTTTGATCGCATCACCATCTTTACCGAAATTATCACCCACAAGTCCAAGGTGACGTTCGATATAAAATGATTCTACAGGTTCTTCTGAATCTGGACGATCAGACGCATCATATTCTACGTGTATCTGGCCTGAATGCGTCGTCATAGATTTACGTAATTGCGTGAAGGCTGAGTCGCGAAGTTTTTCGTTTTTTGTATCTGTAGGATAGGTGCGATCAAAGCTGACTATTCCTGCAGCTTCTTGTCCGCGATGCTGAAGGGCGTGTAGGCCGAGCGCGGTCAGAATGGCTGCATCTTTGTGTCCAAATACACCAAACACACCACATTTATGTCTAAGGCTTGCTGTTTCCAGCCCGATATTTTCATCTGCAATCAATTCAGAATTTGCAGTCATCATGTCGTTGCGCACAAGCGTTCCTTTGCCTAGGTCATCAGCATTAAACGAAAATCGGCTCAGAAGATCTGAGCCGAGTAATTCTATAGGTCTGCAGCATCCTTGGCTTGTTGAACAAAGCCGGGGAAATTATCGCTAAACCAAGTCGCGGCATTATCCGCGTAAGGATAAAGTTTGGAGTTGGCAATGAATGCAGGCGTATTATCTTTAGGAATCATCATGTGCATGAGCAAAACAAAGAGCATTATTGCAAGCATGCCACGCGCAGCGCCAAAAACAGCGCCTGCAATGCGATCAAGTGATCCAATTTGGGGAGAGGTGTGGATAAGTTTCGCTAATTGAGAGCCCAACCATCCGGCTACAATATAAACGGATAAAAATCCACCAACGATCAATACTGCATCGGCAGCCATAGGAGGCCATGATTCAGGTAGCATATTGCGCGCAGGCTCACCAAAGAAACGGACGAGCAATAGTGCAGCGGCACCACCGGCCACAAATGATAAAATAGAGGAGGCCTCTCTCACAAGTCCTCGACTAAGAGACATTACAGCCGATACGAAAATAACAGCTACGACAACAATATCAAACGCAGTGATTTGACTGCCTGCAAATTCTTCCATGATCTTATTGAGCCTCTTTTTGGAGTACTTTAAGTAAGTCTTCTAACTTCGATACCTCATGAACCACCATTCCGTCGATATTGGAAGGTGCGCCCGGAGGAGCATATGCACGTTCAAACCCGAGTCTGGCTGCTTCTTTTAGCCTAGAATCCATTCTGCCTACAGAACGAATTGCACCAGATAGCGATACTTCGCCAAAAAAGACAGATGCATCTGGTACAGGATTATCAAATGCAGATGAAGCAAGAGCTGCTGCGGCAGCAAGATCTCCTGCTGGTTCCGCTATCCGGTACCCACCTGCTACACTTAAATAAACATCACGCGCGCCAAATGCGAGTCCGCACTGTGTTTCAAAAACAGCGAGTAACATAGATAACCTGGGGGAATCCCACCCAACAACAGAGCGGCGTGGAGAGCCAAGAGCCTGAGGGCCGGCAAGCGCCTGCACTTCTGAAAGAACGGGACGAGAGCCTTCCATTGCTGCAAATACAGCTCGTCCAGGAACTGATTCCTCATTTCCGCCAAGAAATAATTGGGATGGATCAAGCGCGCCATGAAGGCCACGCTCAGACATTTCAAACACACCAATTTCGTCAGTAGGGCCAAAACGGTTTTTTACACTGCGCAATATGCGGTATTGGTGGCCGCGTTCGCCTTCAAAGTAGAATACCGCATCGACCATATGTTCCATGACACGTGGACCCGCGATCTGGCCATCTTTAGTGACGTGTCCGACAAGGATCATGACACAATCATTTTTCTTGGCGTAACGTGTTAGTTCTTGAGCACAGGCGCGCACTTGCCCAACAGAACCGGGCGCGGCATCCAGGCTATCGGACCACATAGTTTGAACTGAATCGATAACGGCAACTTGAGGGCGTTCATTCTTTAGAGCTTCAATAATTGTGCGAAGGTCTGTTTCTGAGGCAAGCTTAACTGGAGATTTCCCGACGCCAAGCCTTTGAGCGCGTCCTTGAACTTGTGCTACCGCTTCCTCTCCTGAAACATATACAACATTGATGCCTTGATCAGCTAACGAAGCTGCTGCCTGCAAGAGAAGTGTTGATTTTCCTATGCCGGGATCACCACCGATCAAAACGGCTGAGGAGGGGGCAGGTCCGCCGCCAAAAACGCGGTCTAATTCTGGAATATTCGTAGATAACCTTGCTTGGGCAGGAATGTCAGAACCAAGCGCATCAAATGTCATCGCGCCGACTTTGCGCTTTTTACCTGCAGGTGGCATGGCGAGGCCACCGGGGGCACCTTGGGTTTCTTCAACAAGTGTATTCCATTCTCCACATGCATCGCATTTCCCATTCCATTTGGAATAGGTTGCGCCGCAAGATTGGCATACAAATGCTGTCGTTACTTTGGCCATGACCTACCTAAATCAAATCGATACTGAATAAATGCTGAAGTGCACGATCACATAGAAGGCTGGATTGGCCCTTGTGCGCGCCCATGCACAAATTGGTCAATGTATTCATTGCCTGAATCATCCAGTTGATCGACGGGGCCGGACCAGATGATCTTACCTTCATAAATCATAGCAACAACATCAGCGATTTTCCGTACAGATGCCATATCGTGAGTGATTGTTACAGCTGCAGCGCCAAGCGCTTTCACTTGCTCGACGATAAGGTCATTCACCGCATCAGCGGTAATTGGGTCCAATCCAGTTGTTGGCTCATCGAAGAAAATGAGGTCTGGTTTATCAATTATAGCGCGTGCGAGGGCGACACGTTTTTGCATACCGCCAGATAGTTCTGATGGGAATTGGTCTGCAACTGAGGCTCCAAGGCGCACCTTTGCCAGTGTTTCTATTGCCTTTTGTTTCGCGTCTTTACGACTGATCCCACCGCGATTGAGGAGTGTGAATGCAACGTTTTCCCAGATTTTCAAACTGTCAAATAATGCGCCGCCTTGGAATAGCATGCCTGTACGTTCGCGGACACGGTCAATGGACTTTTGAGTCTTTACCCGTTCTCCATCAAAGTAAACATCGCCTTGATCTTGGTTTAATAAACCAAGGGCGCATTTCAGTGTAACTGATTTTCCTGTTCCAGAGCCGCCAATTATGACAAGTGATTGTCCCGGTGCCACAGAAAGGTCTACGCCGCGTAGGATGTGTTTAGAACCAAATGATTTATGTACATTGCGTAGCTCAAGCAATGCGTTTGTGTTTGACTGGTTCATTACTTAAATTCCCATCTGTACGAATAGAGATGTGAGGATGTAGTTGGATGCAAGAATCAAAACAGCACCTGACACGACTGCAAGCGTTGCTGCACGACCCACACCGCCAGCGCCACCTTTAGAATTGTTGCCTTGGTAGCAGCCCATAATTGCGATAATCATACCAAAGACACCAGCTTTGATTAGGCCCGTAACAATATCATAGACGGTAACATAATCTAATGTATTGCGCAGATAGATTGCACCGTTGAAATCAAGAGATCCGACACTTACAAGCCACCCACCCATAACACCAATTACATCAGCAATAAGTACGAGAATTGGCAGAGTAATGGTTGCAGCAATTACTCTAGGGGCAAATAAGAAACGTTCTGGTTTAGTTGAAAGCGTGTGCAAGGCGTCAATTTGTTCAGATACCCGCATAGCACCGATTTCAGCGGCGATACCCGCACCAACGCGGCCAGCTAGCATAAGGGCCGCAAATGAGGGACCAAGTTCACGTGTAATACCTAACACAACAATATTGGGTACAAATTGTTCAGCGTTAAATCTAGCACCGCCAGTATAAATATTCAGAGCGAGGGCTGCACCGATAAAGATTGCTGTAAGGCCAACAACTGGGAGAGAGAAAAAACCAATTTGCACACACTGCCTTAGCACTTCGCGCAAATAAATTTTTGGTGTAATACACGCCAATAATATACGGCCAGCGAATATAGTAAGGCGTCCAATTTCTTTGCTGGTTCCAAGAACCATGCGCCCGATAGCCGCGAACGGATTAAATAGTGCAAGGCTCATGAAAGGCTCACCCTTATAAAATTGTGCGTCCTCATAGGGACTGTTTCGGTTGTTCGTATACACGAGGAATACGCGTCCCCAAACATGTTAAAAGTTCATAGCTTGCTGTTGCAGCAGCACGTGCTTGTTCTTCTAAGTTGGCGTGTTGCCCTAGAAATTCGACCCTGTCCAGAATTGTGGTGTCAGATGGCGCATTTGTGATGTCCAAAGTAATCAAATCCATTGATACGCGCCCCACTATTGGACAACGCACGCCTTTTATAAAACCAAATCCGTAATTGGATAATGAGCGTAACATTCCGTCAGCATATCCAAGCGCAACAGTTCCTAGTTTTTGATTTGGGTTTACAGGCGCTGTTGCGCCATACCCTATTGTTGCATCTTGAAAATATTCAGGCGTAAAAATGTTGAGTAGAGGGGCCGTTAAAGTTGCCGCGTGCTTGGGCGTAAAGATATCTGCGCGAGAATATCCACCATATAGCCCAATTCCCGGGCGTGTAAGATCGAAAGTATAGTCTTTGCCAAGGCATATACCTGCCGTGTTGCACAATGATTTTTCTGCGTTTGGCCAGATAGATGCAACCTTCTTAAATAGCTCCAATTGACGTGCATTCATTGGATGCTCTGGTATATCTGCACATGCAAGGTGACTCATTACCCACCCTATGCGGCCTGATTCAAGCAGCGTTTGTGCTTCGGCAATGTCCTTGATTTGCAATCCCAACCGGTTCATCCCAGTGTCAACATGTATAGCTGCTGGATAGGGGGCTTGGGCCACTGCCCATAGTTTTACCTGATGAATAGAGTTGAGAGTGGGAACAATATCGTTTGAAATAACGTCATTGATATTGTCGCTTTGTAATCCATGGAACAAAAACACAAGTGCAAGTGGCCCTACCGCATCTCTCACTTCTATAGCTTCATGCGTATGTGCTGTGAAAAATGTTCGGCAACCCGCTTCATAAAGAGCTTGAGCAATTTGAGTTGCACCGAGACCATATGCGTTTGCTTTTACGACAGCACCTGTTTCCGCAGTCCCGCTTAATTTGACTAAGGTTTTCCAGTTTTCAACAATGTTCTTTAAATGAATCGTTGCAACAGGACTCGATGACGAAATCATTGGTTTAGATTCATAAAAAGAAGATGGTGCGCTTGTCATGGGGTCAGTCATGTCAGGTCAATTAGTCTGATTTTATGGCAAGCGCGAGTGTTTTATTGTTTTTATTTGCTTATTACTCGTCATCATTGAAATCATTCGACCTGAATGCCGGGGCCAGATTTCCAAAACGGACGCGGTTAGAATCGAAGGCTAGCTCTACTTTTCCGATAGGACCGTGACGTTGCTTAGCAATGATGACTTCAGCTTTTCCGGCTTTGGATTCCATTCGCTCTTTCCAGGCAAGGAAGTTCTCGTTGTTTTCGTCTGGTTCCTGACGTTCAAGATAATAGCTCTCACGATAAACGAACATCACCATATCCGCATCTTGCTCAATCGATCCTGATTCACGAAGGTCAGACAATTGTGGGCGTTTATCATCACGTTCTTCCACTTTACGAGAAAGCTGGGAGAGGGCGATAACAGGAATAGCAAGCTCTTTAGCCAGTGATTTCATCGCCATTGTGATTTGAGATACTTCTTGAACACGGCTATCTGATTTTGATCCAGCGGCGGCGGTTACTAGCTGAAGGTAGTCAATTACAAGTAGGTCTAAGCC
>CAYGPD010000013.1:0-52887 GCA_964351655.1 uncultured Hyphomonadaceae bacterium
CGTCGTCACAAAGATCCCTCGCTTCGCCTTTGAAAAGTACAAGGGTGCAAACGAGCTACTCTCCACGAGTATGAAATCTGTTGGTGAAGCTATGGCGATTGGCCGTACCTTCCAAGAAAGTTTTCAAAAAGCATTACGTTCACTCGAAACTGGCTTTTGTGGTTTAAACGAAGTTGAGATTGAACATTTGGGCAAAGGCGACGACCGCAATGTTTTGCTCGCAGCTTGTTCACAACCTACTCGAAAACGCCTGCTTGTGATGGCTCAAGCGATGCGTCATGGAATTTCTGTTGAAGATATTTCAAAAGCAAGCGGTGTTGATCTATGGTTCCTACGTCAAATCGCAGACCTTGTAGAAACCGAAGCGAACCTTCGCCGTGACGGACTACCTACAACAGCCGAAGATATGAACCTGATTAAGTCAAAAGGCTTTTCAGATGAACGTCTTGCTATGCTTGTTAATAAAACAGAGCTAGAGGTTCGTGCATACCGCCAAGCAATGAACGTTCGCCCAGTCTATAAACGTATTGATACATGTGCAGCAGAATTTGCTGCCAAAACGCCTTACCTCTACTCCACTTACGAGACAGGCATGATAGCGGAAGATGGCTCAATTCTTCCTGCAGAATGTGAAGCACTGCCTACTACCCGCAAGAAAGCGATGATCCTCGGCGGTGGTCCAAACCGAATTGGTCAAGGTATCGAATTTGATTATTGTTGTTGTCACGCGGCATTCGCAATGGACGAACTCGGCATAGAAAGTATCATGGTAAATTGTAACCCCGAAACGGTTTCAACAGACTATGACACATCGGACCGACTGTATTTTGAGCCTCTTACATTAGAAGACGTGTCTGAGATTTGCCATGTTGAGCAATCCACAGGTGAATTTGCTGGGGTAATCGTGCAGTTTGGTGGGCAAACTCCATTGAAATTGGCTCAAGGGTTGAACGACCTGAACGTGCCAATTTTAGGAACGTCACCTGACGCCATTGACCTTGCTGAAGACCGCAAACGGTTCTCTGTGTTACTTGATGAAATTGGCCTAAAACAAGCTCCTTCAGGTATAGCTACAACGATTGAAGAAGCTTTAGCAATTGCTGAACGTGTCGGCTATCCTGTGATGGTGCGTCCTTCCAATGTACTTGGAGGCCGCGCAATGGAAATTGCACACGATATTGCTGATCTAAAAGACTATGGTGTAAAAGCGCTTGTGGCCTCTGAAGGAGGCAACCTGCTGGTTGACCGATACTTATCTGATGCAATCGAAGTGGATGTCGATGCGATTTGTGATGGCACTCACACACACGTTGCAGGGATCATGCAACACATTGAAGAAGCCGGTGTACACTCTGGTGATTCGGCCTGTTCAATCCCTCCCTACTCACTTTCTCCTGAAATTCAGACAGAATTAGCTCGACAAGCACGTGTTTTGGCGGACGCCTTGAAGGTTCAAGGGCTAATGAACGTGCAATTTGCTGTTAAAGACGATGAAATATACGTCCTCGAAGCAAACCCTCGCGCATCCAGAACGGTTCCTTTTGTCGCAAAAGCTGTTTGTAAACCGCTCGCATCCATCGCCGCAAAAATAATGACTGGTGAAAAAATTGGTCAATTTGGACTTGGAGATGGACCTATTAAACCTCCAAGAATTGCCGTAAAGGAAGCAGTATTTCCATTCGCGCGCTTCACTGGAGTGGATCCAGCCCTTGGACCGGAAATGCGGTCTACAGGTGAAGTCATGGGGATTGATACAACATTTGAAGCGGCGTTTCTTAAATCTCAAATCGGAGCAGGAATTGAGCTTCCTCAAAAAGGAACATGCTTCATCTCAGTCAAGAAAAGCGACAAGAACCTCGCGATAGAATCTGCTAAAGAACTGATTAAGCTTGGATTTTCTGTCATCGCAACAACAGGAACAGCTCGCGCTATGCGCGAAGCTGGACTAGAAGTTGAGGTTGTAAACAAAGCCGCTGAAGGCCGTCCACATATCTTAGACAAAATATCCGATGGCGATGTTCAGCTTGTAATAAATACAACTGAAGGTGCACAATCCATGCTTGATTCTGCTTCAATTCGCAGGACTGCACTTGTAAAAGGTGTCCCCTATTACACAACCATTTCCGGTGGTACAGCTGCAGTGCGAGCCATTCGCGTTTTGAAAGAACAGCCACTTGAAGCGGCTTCACTTCAATCATACTCTTGACCTAATCCCGAGTTCAGTCGACCCTCGGTAAAGTTTCAATAACGGTATCTTACTAATGCAGCGTATTCCTATGACGGCTGAGGGCCATAAAGCCTTGGAAGCCGAACTTAAACATTTAAAATCAGTTGCTCGTCCTGAAGTAATTCAGGCCATTGCAGAAGCACGTGAACACGGCGACTTGTCCGAGAACGCCGAATACCACGCCGCCAAAGAAAGCCAGAGTCACATTGAAGGGCGCATTTTAGAGCTGGAAGATAAAACAGCACGTGCGCAAGTCATAGATACCTCTAAACTTTCAGGTGACACGATTCGTTTTGGCGCAACGGTCACTGTCGTGGATGAAGAATCAGAAGAAGAAGCAACCTATAAGATTGTTGGCGATGATGAAGCCGACATTTCAAAAGGTAAATTGTCCCTCTCCTCTCCACTTGCACGCGCAATGATAGGGAAAGAAGAAGGTGATGTAGCTGAGGTAAGCGCACCGGGCGGTGCAAAATCCTACGAAATCCTTTCGGTGAAATGGATCTAGAAAATGAATTCCAGCGCGGCCGTCGGACCGTCCATTTGGGTAGTTTCCGATGGACGCGCAGGGATTGAACGTCAAGCGGTTGCAATTGCCCATGCCTTGGGAGAATTTCAACGCTGGTCGCAAATTTCTTATATCAGTTCGGACGCGCATAAATCGACACCTGTCCGGATAACCCCCAGCGCACCCCAAGTGTGGCTTCCACCCAATATGTGGCCCGCTCCACTCTTGGCGCTTCCAAAATCTCAACGTGCAGAATTAAAGTCACCTTGGCCTGACATATGGATTGGCTCAGGCAGACGGTCTGTGCCTTATTCCATGCGGGTCAAAAAGTGGTCTGGTGGAAAAACGCTCGTTGTCCAAACACAAGACCCCAAAGTGGACCCATCCCATTTTGATCTAGTCATCCCCCCTGAGCACGATCAACTAACCGGCCCGAACGTAATGCCTACTGTTGGAGCGCCTGCATATTTTGCAACGGGAGATCTAGAACAAGCCGCTTTAAGTTTTGGTGATCTCACATCCGAACCCGGTCGCAAAGCAGCTATTATTATTGGCGGAACTTCAAAAACACATTCACTAAATGAAGTACGCGCAAAAGAGCTTGAACAAGAATTACGCGGCCTAGCTGCACAGGGCATTCGCTTGTGGATCACAGTATCACGTCGCACACCCGAACATGCTCGCATACGCTTCCGGTCTATGGCTGAAGAAATTGGTGCGCGTTTTTGGGAAAGTGAAACCACAGATGGGCCCAATCCTTA
The DNA here is from genome assembly GCA_964351655.1 of uncultured Hyphomonadaceae bacterium. Classification (GTDB taxonomy): domain Bacteria; phylum Pseudomonadota; class Alphaproteobacteria; order Caulobacterales; family Hyphomonadaceae; genus Hirschia. The sequence goes on from CAYGPD010000013.1 coordinate 3,497, forward strand.
CCTTGCTTTCTTGAGTCTTTCAGAACTAATTTTTGTCACAGAAGACTCCGCAAATATGATTTCAGAAGCAGCATGGTTTGGGAAACCTGTTTATTTACTGAAACTTGCAGGAAAATCAGCGAAGTTTGATCGTCTCCACGAAAGCTTTACCAAACAAGGCGTTGCACGCTGGTATGATGGTAAAGCTGATCATTGGTCTCCTACCCCTGTACGCGAGATTGACCGCGCTGCAGATGAAATAGTCCGATTATTGATTGCCAAACACCCCAAATCATAGCGCAACAATGCATGTGATGCTATAACGTCATAATACTTTGTAATTTATGTTCTTTTCCTAATCTACTAAACAGCGTATAGGGAAAGCATGAGCAATAATCACGACCATCATTCCAGTTGTAACGCCCCAACCCATCATCATGATGATGAAGCCGAGCACGCTCACCATGTGCATAGCCACAGCCATGACCATGCTGACCATGATCATGCCGCCCACGCCTCACGTGGTCGTATCGCGTTGGCCTGCTGCTTAACGGCTGCTTTCATGCTAGTTGAAGTTGTGGGCGGTGTGATCTCAGGTTCACTCGCTTTGCTCGCAGATGCTGCCCATATGCTCACAGATGCAGGCAGTCTTTTACTTGCATGGGTTGGTTTCTGGTTGGCCGACAAACCTTCCGATGCAAAACGCAGTTTCGGGTTTGGACGCTTTAGAATTTTAGCTGCATTTGCAAATGGCCTCACATTATTGTTGCTCGCTGCTTGGATCATCGTTGAAGCCATTCAACGCTTTTTTACACCTGCGCCTATCGAATCCAGCATCCTTATGGGCGTGGCAATCGCAGGTTTGGTCGTCAACATAATTGCCTTCTTCATTTTACATGGCGGTGATGATCATTCTCATGGCGATGTAAATCTTGAAGGCGCGCTGTGGCATGTGGCAGGTGACATGTTAGGCTCTGTTGTCGCAATCATCGCCGCACTTGTAATCATGTTTACTGGCTGGACACCGATTGACCCAATCCTCTCCATAATCGTTGCTGCTATTATAGGTTTTGGAGGCTTTCGTGTGCTTCGCCGCTCCGGGCATATCCTACTAGAAGGTGCACCAGAAAGTTTTGACGCACAAAAACTCGTGAACGATTTGATGGGGAATATCTCTGGCCTTTCGAGTGTTCACCACATTCACGCATGGACACTTACTGGCGCTGACACAATGGTCACCATGAATGTGTGCATTGCCGACGGCACTGATACAGTTTCCACACTGCGCGCCATTAAAGAGCGACTCACCCATATTCACGGCATGTCTCACGCAACAATAGAATTGAGCCAAGCTGGTGAAGAAGGCGATTGTTCTGCTGCAAATGCTGAAAACATAGAACACAACCATTCACATTAGTGTTGATTGACCGTTGATGCCTTGCATTCTTAGGCCACTCCCCCTAAATCCGATGATCGAAATTTACCATGCTTAGACGCCTAAAGGCGACAAGCCTTTATGCACTGCAGGAGCTATTGATATGAGCAAGACTGAGCACCGTTCACTGATTATTCTTGGATCTGGCCCTGCAGGTTATTCCGCAGCAATATATGCTGCCCGTGCAATGCGAGCACCAATGCTCATTGCAGGAATGCAGCCAGGTGGTCAGCTTACCATCACAACAGAAGTTGAAAACTATCCAGGCTTTGCTGAAGTTATCCAAGGCCCGTGGCTGATGGAGCAAATGAAAGGCCAAGCAGAGCATGTTGGCACTGAGATTGTAGAAGACCACATTAAGTCTGTTGATCTTCAAAACCGTCCTTTCACACTGGAAGGCGAAAGCGGCACAACCTATACCGCAGATGCTCTGATTATCTGTACAGGCGCTCAAGCAAAATGGTTGGGCCTCGAGACTGAGAAGAAATTCCAAGGCTTTGGTGTATCTGCTTGTGCGACATGCGATGGATTTTTCTATCGCGGCAAAGAAGTCATCGTTGTTGGCGGCGGAAACACAGCTGTTGAAGAAGCCCTCTTCCTAACAAACTTCGCGTCCAAAGTGACCGTTGTACACCGCCGAGACAGTTTCCGTGCTGAACGCATTTTGCAAGAACGTCTATTTGCGCATGAAAAAGTGGAAGTCCTCTGGAACCACCAACTTGAAGAAGTTGTCGGTGATGAAAATCCACTTGGCGTCACCGGAGTTAAACTGAAAAATGTTGAAACCGGCACAATTAGCGAACGCGATGTACACGGTGTCTTTATTGCGATTGGACACGCACCAGCAACATCCCTCTTCACAGATCAGCTTGAAATGAAACAAGGTGGTTATTTGATCACTGAGCCAGACTCCACAAAAACATCTATTCCAGGTGTATATGCTGCCGGTGACGTAACCGATGATAAATTTCGTCAAGCGGTCACTGCAGCGGGCATGGGTTGTATGGCCGCGCTAGAATCAGATCATTTTCTTGCCGAATTAGACATGAAACGCAAATAATAGCCTCTTTTACCTGTTCTCTTTGACATTGACTTAAATCATGGTTCTTAGTTACTCGGCTTAAGTTACGAATCATGCGTCTTTGTGACGGGTGCATGCGAGAGGATATTTGTCATGGGACAAGCTATGGATTGGGATAAACTAAAATCCTTCCACGCGGCTGCCGAAACGGGCAGTTTAACGGCAGCTGGCGAACGCCTTGGGATTTCTCAATCTGCGGTATCGCGTCAAATCGCGTCCCTTGAAGAGTCTCTCAAGAACTCTTTATTCCAACGCCATGCACGTGGACTAATTCTCACAGAAGCAGGCCGCATCTTGCACCGCGCAACTGCAGAGATGGCCTCTTCTGCACGCACAGCCGAATCAGCTCTAAATGACACTGGTGAAACACCGCATGGACAATTACATGTTACAGCACCCGTCGCATTCGGATCATTCTGGCTTGCCCCTCGCATTCATAAATTTGCTGACATGTATCCTCACATGCGTATCAAACTCTCTCTGGATGATCGCGAATTTGATCTACTCACGCTTGAAGCCGAATGTGCGATTCGTTTATGGCCCGCAGACAAAGCTGATCTCATTCAGCGTAAACTCGTGACCGTCCGCACCAGCTTGTATGCCTCTGCCGACTATCTCAAGAACAATGGCACACCTGAACGCGCCGAAGATCTTGATAGGCACCGCATCGTGTCTTTCGGTGAAGATGATGAACAAATGAAAGCTATGAACTGGGCGCAACGTGTAGGACGCGATGATCGTGGCGAACGAGAAGCAGTCCTTCAGATTAATAACGTCAATGGAATGATGCGTGCAGTCCGTTCAGGATTAGGCATTGCTGATCTTCCTGAATATATGGTCTCTAAAGAATTTGGCTTACAAAAAGTTCTGCCCGACCTTACAGGGCCAACTTTTGATCTGTATTTCATCTATCCATCAGATTTGAAGAAATCACGTAGAATCGCTATTTTTAGAGACTTCATAACCTCTGAACTTAAAGCTGATGCTCAACAATCTAAGTAAACCCTAAACGCCTATTTTTCCGTCTAGGGTAAGGTAGCAAGAAGTATTGCTCCGCATAGGGAGCATATTTTTGGCACCATGTTACAAAAAGACATATTATTTCAGCTATTTATTAAGTATGCATTTTTACATAACAGCATCCACCAAACAGCGCTTGTACGCAATGCTCAATAGTGTACATTGAGCTCAAGCGAGATTGCCTCCCTTGCTACCCGATTTGAAGCGCTAGACGCTTCTTGGGCGTTTCCTCCCCCGAGGCACACCTTATTAGCCACGCTGCTTAGCGTGGCTTTTTTTTATCTGAAATTTCAAACTTAACTCTATAAGGCCCGTCACTTATTGACGAATAAGCCTCCTCATACAATGAACCTTACTACATACTTATGCATTTTTGCAGCGCACAACTACCCAAACAATGCTTGTGTGCAACGCTAAACAATGTATAAATGACCTCAAGCGAGATTGCCTCCCTTGCTACCCAATTCGAAGCGCTAGCCGCTTCTTGGGCGTTTCCTCCCCCCGAGGCACACCTTTTCAAGCCGCGCTTTTTTAGCGCGGCTTTTTTTTGATCAAATTCAGGATTCACATTGAGGAATTTTTCCCTCATTTAATTCTGCCAAATCAATCTTTTGCTCTTTTACAAATGTAAAATAGTCCTCATCCAAAGCAGGCTTAAGATAAATTTTCACCTTCATTTTTTGAAATGGGTTCTCCCCTTTTTCCAGACATCCCTGAGAATTTACATTTAAACTAAAGCTATTTTGTCCGCGCTCATTTGTTGAGCCCTCTTGCTCAGCAATTGCTGAAAATGCATCTCGGAAAGCAAGCACCCGCGCCATATCACTTTCCTTGAAAGAAAATCCGTAGATATCCATTCCATGACGGCTTTCTTTTTTCAAGAAATCTGACTGAGGCATGTCCTCCACAAGCATTTCAAATGTCTCAGTTGTATGCGTCTGTTTAGCACCATCAAACAGATCAACGGTCAATCTTACATCTCCATCCTCAACCTTAAACCCCTCTTGAATGCGCACAGCGACCTTTGCTTTGGAAAAGTCAAAAGTACGCGGATTAAGAGCAGAAAGTTTCGGTATGCTCGTCAAAGGAATAGTCGTACACGCCGCTAAAACACCCAAGCCACATAGCAAAACAGCTAAATTCCGTATAATTTTCATAGACAAACATTCCTCCAATATATATGAATAAATTATCGTAAAACATGAATTTTTCATAATTGGAAGTGAAATTTTGACTAACAACCCATTACCTCAAAGCACAATCCGTCTGTGTTCCATATGTAAATGGATCACTTTAGCTGGATGCGTCTTACTTGTGATCCAACTTGTTTTTGGCGGTGGATTGAATGAAATCGTCAATCTTCATTGGAATATGCTATCCGCTGAAATCCGTGAAAACACGCAATATAGCACGGCGAAAAAAATACTCGTTTTTTCAGTCGCAGCTCTGAATTATATTGGAATGCTACTTCTTGCGGGTGCGATATGGCGGATATTCCACACACTTGAAACACACGGCCCTTTTTCAACCGAAGCATCAAACGCGTTCAAATTTATGGGATTTAGCGTATTTGTAATGGCAGCAATAAGTATCATTCTGCCAACCCTTATGGGGCTAGCTATCACCTTAAATAACCCACCACGTATGCATGTCCTCACCATTCAGCTATCAGCTGGACCTATCTCCATGCTTCTTGTGGGAATTGTTTTGCGGATTTTGGGTGGCACGATGCTGCAAGCAGCAAAAATCGATGAAGAGAATAGGCAGTTTATCTAATGCCTATAGTCGTCAGATTGGATGTCATGCTTGCGCTAAGGAAGATGAAATCAAAAGACCTCGCGCAGGAAATCGGTATCTCAGAACAAAACCTTTCCCTGCTACGACAAGGAAAGGTTAAAGGCGTTCGCTTTGAAACGCTCGATAAAATCTGTGAGGTTCTTGACTGCAAACCCGGAGATATTATCGACCGTGAGTAGGTAAAACTATGCGATGTGCGCGCGTAGCATCCAAGCTGCTTTTTCGCTGGCAGCTGCGCGTTGCGTCATGAGGTCGGCCGTTGCGTCATCATCTTTCTCGCCAGCCAATTTCAATGCATCACGCGCCGCACGCACAACAGTTTCATTGTCAGCGACCAGATTCGCGATCATCTCGTTTGCTTTAGGCACGACAGCATCTTGTTTGATACCTGAACGGCTATAGATCTCACTTACCGCTGGCGCGTATAAACCAAGCGACCGGATACGCTCAGCAATTTCATCCAAAGCAGCCCACAATTCAGTATATTGTAGCTCAAACATCGCGTGGTAAGCTGAAAACTGCGGCCCCTCCACATTCCAGTGGTAATTGTGTGTTTTCATGTAAAGCGCATATGTATCAGCGAGCACTTGGCTCAATGCATCCGCAATTGCTTCGCGGTCGGTTTTTGAAATTCCAATGTCCATAATGATCTCCTTGAAATATCTAAATTAGAACTATTCTAAATTGGGTATTCCGTATCTTAATTCAAGTCTACTCAGCAAGTTATTCAAGATTTATTGCTCAAGCGGCAAATGCATCGCCACAGCTAGCTCATTTCCTGCTGGATCAAGAAAATGGAACCTACGCCCACCGGGAAACTCATGACGTTCAGTAATTACGCCCCCTGCCTGAACAACGACTTTCTCCGTCTCAGCAGTATTTTCTGAAAGCAGAATAACCAATGCTCCACCGCGAGGAGGCCGTTCTTCTGATTTCAGAAAACCACCTTCAATTCCCGCATTGGAAAACGCAAGATACTCCTCACCCCATTCTTCAAATGTCCACCCAAATGCTGAACCATAAAAAGCTTTAATAACACCAAAATCAGCTGCTCGAAATTCCACATAATAAATGTTCATGATATTTCCTAGTTTTGTTTTTGATTTGATCTTTTAAATGTTTACCATAGTCGAGAGTTTTTCACAGCCTGTTTAACCTAATACCAATGACAAAATGCCTATTTGCGATCCACACTTTTATCTGTGCTCACACTTTTTAGTCGTGAAATCTTATCATTGATAAACGCACTTTCTACGACATTATCGCCCAACGAGACGACTTGTTCCAATAATAAAATGGCACTTCCAATATTCCCATAGCGTTCTAAAAAATCAGCTTTTGCAAGCAAGAAAGCAGCACTTTTGTTAAATGCGACATCGTCTTCTAATGAAGCAATCATTCCAATAGCTGCCTCTACCGACACAGAATAAGAAACAGCTACTGCGTGATTGATCCGAACAATAGCTGTTGGCTGCATTTGGTAAAGCAATGCGTACAAGCTACTAATCTGGGGCCAATCAGTCGCGTCCCAATCCACCGCAGCGACATGCAACGCGCTGATACACGCTTGCAACTGATATGGACCTACCGCTCCCTTCGCTAAAGCTTGCTTGATAATTTGATTGCCTTCTTGTGCTTTATTTTGATCCCAAAGGCTGCGGTCTTGGTGTTCAAGCGCCACCATGCACCCCCGCTTATCAAGCCGTGCATAGCGGCGCGCGTCATGTAGCAATAGAAGTGCGTGTAAACCCAAGACTTCAGCTTCCTCTGGAAGCAATTGCATCAATATCCTAGATAAACGTATCGCCTCATTGATAAGATCAATCCGCGTAAGGTCTTCCCCAGAACTCGCAGCATATCCTTCATTGAATATCAAATATATCACTGCCAACACCCCCCGTAAGCGTGACGGCATCATATTCTGATCTGGAATTTTATAAGGGATACCGGCCAGTTTTATTTTCTTTTTTGCGCGAACTAGACGCTGCGCCATCGCAGTCGGTGTGTCCAAATATGCACGCGCAATCTCGTGGGTTTTCAATCCGCCAATCGTGCGCAATGTCAGCGCAACTCGCGTTTTCTCATCGAGCGCAGGGTGACAGCATGTGAAGATCATCTCTAAGCGCTCATCCGGAATAGAAAAAGCTAAATCAACATCATCTACATTGCGGGCTGCCAACTCGGCTAAATATCCAATATCATCCTGTTTATTATTGAAATTATTTAATCGACGTAGACGATCAATTGCTTTGCGATGTGATGTGGTGATCAACCACGCTGCTGGTGATTTTGGTATGCCCTTCTCGGGCCAAGTTTTAAGCGCAGCCTCAACAGCATCTTGCAAAACGTCTTCTGCAAGCTGAAAATCGCCAACATTCTTGACGATGCAAGCCAGTATGCGCCCCCACTCCTCCCTGACAATTCTATCAATTGTTTGCTCAAGAGAATATGGGGGCAGCATAAAAATCTACCTATTCAAAAGTCATGATTGGCCGCACTTCAACACGTCCATATTTGGCAGTCGGAATTTTTGCTGCATAGGACAATGCTTCATCCAAATCTTTGCAATCAAGAAGATAATAGCCACCCAATTGCTCTTTCGTTTCAGCAAATGGTCCATCCATGATTTCAACCTTACCATTTTCCGTAGTCACAGTGCTCGCAGTAGCAACGGGTTGCAGCGCCTCACCGCCCTTGAATACACCCTTCTCAACGCACATTGCTGTAAAGGCTTCATATTCTTGAATATAAGCACCGAAAGCTTCTGTGCCTGGCTGTGGGTCTTTACCTTCAGTTCCATATATCAAACATAAAAATTGCATCTTTAGTCCCTCTCAATTGCGCAAAGCTACCATAGCCTTACACTCACAAGACGAACGCCGAATGTCAAAATCGACATTCTAGTAAAAAAATAGAGATTTTTCTTACTTTGACGCGACTAAGCTCAGCCCAAATCCAATAAATAAGCCACCAATTGTTCGACGCAGATATTTTAGGCGTTGAGAACTTTGGAAAAAGGGACGGATGTATTCTCCCATATAGGCAATCGCATAATGCACAACAAAGCACATAAATGCATAAGTAAGCGCCATGATTGTTGATTGTTCTAACAAACCAGAGTCAGCCTGCATAAAAGCCGGAAACATTGCGCCCATAATCACAATAGCTTTAGGGTTGGTAATGCTAAGAATAAAGGATGCACGAAACAGGCTCATATCACTAGGTGCAGGTGCGCCTTCTTCAGTGCCCGCAAAACTTCCCTTTGCGCGCCATGATTTCACACCCAGCCATATCAAATATATCGCGCCGACTATTTTCAGCGCTGTAAACGCCATTGAAGACACATGCATCAAGCTGCCTAACCCAAGGCCAATGCACAAACCAAGCACGACCAGTCCAACCGCATTGCCAGTCCCCGACACGATAGCAGCATGGCGACCATAGCGAATGACATTGGATACCGTTAGAAACACAGCCGGCCCAGGGCTTACCCCCGCCATAAAGCACAAAAATGCTAGCACAGCCCAAGACTCAAACGCCATTTAATCCTCATTAAATCCGCAGGAAACTTGGCTCACCTATACCCGCTAGAGCATTGAGTCTATCTCAATGCACGTAGCAAGCGCTTTAAAGTTCCTGAAAATCTTCAGTGCGCGGAAGAGCCTCGAGTCGATCAATGATAAATTGCGGTGGTATAGTTGATTTGCGAAGCTTCAAATCCATCCACACAATCATAGACCGCACTTCTGCGCGTAGCTCTCCATCTTCACCATAAAAGCGGTTGACGAAGATGTAGCGAGACTTCTTGCTATTGATACCGCCACATTGAAAATCAACGCTGAACTTCTCCAGCATATGCAGCTCTTTGCGATAGCTGATATTATCGTGTAACGCGACTGAACCAACGCCCAGCTTCAAAGCTTCTTTATGGCCAAAGCCACCTTCCCCCAAATACAGCATACGACATTGAGAGGCGTAATCGAGATATCCCGTATTAGCCAAGTGTGCATTGGCATCCATATCACCCCACATCACCTGAAAATCATATTTGGGATTACTCATCGATCTGCTCCTAAGTCACCATACACATGCTGACGCAGTATGTAGGCACTAGACATCGCAACGTCTATGATGACCTAAGGGAAGAACTACACATTTGCCGCATATAGAGAGGCAGCTACGCAGCCTCCCTTTCCGATATCCCCTTTATGGATGCGCGAAACGTTCACCATCCTGCCAGCGCTTCACATTATTCCCGTAGTCAGGCATGCCGGACATTTTCAACATTGCCGCAAGGTGCATGGCATTCCATGCTGCAAATGTTGTTGTGCGTTTCGTAAATGTATTTTCTAGCCCAGCACCCTCGTCACCAAAAGACTTACCCGGCCCAACTTCGCCAATCCATCCTGTATCCGCTTGAGGCGCTATAGTGCAGCCAATGTGATTTAACGCGTATAGAAGCGACATTGAACAATGCTTCACGCCGTCTTCATTCCCCGTAACAACCGCCGCACCAACTTTGCCATAGAAAGCATATTGGCCTTGGTCATTCTGCTCAGCACTCATCCCATACAAGCGTTCAATCACCTTCCGGCACACAGAGCTTTCCTCCCCCAGCCAAATTGGCGTAGCAAGAATGATTATGTTCGCATTGCGTACCTTTTGTGCAAGCTCTGGCCATTCATCTTCAAAACCATCATCGCGCATATCCGCTTTGACACCCGGCGCGAGATTATAATCCACGGCTCTCACAATCTCAAAATCAACATTTGCAAACTCAAATATATGCTCCATCCGTTTCAGTAAGCGATCCGTGTGAGATGTTTGCGGGGTAGGTTTGAGGGTGCAATTAAACACGACAGCAGATAGTTCGCTGGAACGTATCGTCTCTAGTTTTGCGTTGGAAAAATCATCATAAGTGATTGTGGCGCTGGCCATGGGGAAATATCCTTATGTCTATTCTACAGGGGTAATCCTTTTGAACGCGACATAGAGACCAAGGTTCCGGTTTTAATGGGGCATTTCCTTGCTTTTTTAACCAAAAAGAGTCAGGTCGTTGAAATGCCAAGCAAAAGATATGGAATAGATTATGAGCCAATTGCCACCCTGCCCAAAATGCCAGTCAATCTACACCTATGAAGACGGCGCTTTGCTCATTTGTCCCGAGTGCGCACATGAATGGTCTGCGACAGCTCAAACAGACGAAAGCGAAAAAATCTACAAGGATGCAAATGGCACTATTTTGCAAAATGGCGACAGCGTAACCGTCATCAAAGACCTTAAAGTCAAAGGTTCATCGCTCGTTGTAAAAGTTGGCACAAAGGTGAAGTCAATCCGCCTTATCGACGGCGACCACGACATTGACTGCAAAATCGACGGCATCGGCCCCATGCAGCTCAAAACCCAGTTCGTAAAGAAGGTTTAAGCGGCAAAGCTCAGTCCAAATCAATTTCAACAAAAAAGCCGCCTCATTTATGAAGGCGGCTTTTCTTATTTCTATTTCAGCCCAACAGAGCCTATTTCAAACCTGCACAGAAGCGTTTGATGCGGTGTCCTGCTTCTTGCAAAGCTTCTGTTGATGTTGCGTATGAAATGCGGAAAGCCGGTGACAATCCAAACGCTTCACCATGCACCACGGCAACCATTTCTTCTTCTAGCAATGCTGCTGCAAAATCTTGGTCAGACTCAATCAGCTTGCCGCCTTTAGATGTCTTACCAATCGCACCCTCACAGCTTGGGTAAACATAGAATGCGCCTTCAGGTTTTGGACATTTCAAAATACCGGAACAATCATTAAGCAGCTCCACCATCATGTCACGGCGCTCAGCAAACACTTTATTGCGCTCAGCGATAAAGTCCTGTGGACCATTTAGCGCTTCCACAGAAGCATATTGAGAGATTGAACATGCATTGGATGTTGTCTGTGTCATCACATTCCCCATCGCCTTAATGAGGTCAGCAGGCCCAGCCGCATATCCAATACGCCAACCAGTCATTGCGTATGATTTAGACACACCATTCATTGTCAAAGTGCGCTCATACAATTCTGGGCAAACCTGCGCGATAGTTGTGAACTCAAACCCATCGTAAACGAGGTGCTCATACATATCATCGGTCAACACCCACACGTGCGGGTTTGCGATCAATACTTCTCCCAATGCACGCAATTCTTCACGTGTATAAGCCGCTCCCGATGGGTTGGACGGCGAGTTAAGAATCAACCATTTCGTTTTAGGTGTAATCGCAGCCGCGAGAGCTTCTGGCTTAAGCTTGTAATTGTCAGACGCTTTTGCTTCGGCGAACACAGGTGTCGCGCCGCACATGATCGCCATATCAGGGTAAGATACCCAATAAGGTGTCGGAACAACAACTTCATCACCTGGGTTCAGCGTCGCAGCAAATGCGTTAAAGATGATAGGTTTACCACCCGGTGCAACTGTCACCTGACTTGGTACATAATCAAGTTCATTATCGCGCTTAAACTTTGCACAAATTGCCTTTTTAAGCTCAGGGATACCATCCACAGCCGTATATTTTGTGTGACCTGCATTAATCGCAGCAATAGCGGCCGCTTTAATATTGTCCGGCGTATCAAAGTCAGGTTCACCTGCGCCAAGGCCAATCACATCATGTCCTGCCGCCTTCAGCTCCCGTGCCTTAGACGTCACAGCAATCGTTGCAGACGGTTTGACACGTTTGAGGGATTCAGAAATTGGTGCGCTTGTCATGAGAGGTGATCCTTTCGCGGCTCACAGTGTAGGAGAGTTCATCTCCAAAAGGGTCTGGAAATTAAGGCTCTTCCATTTCACACCGAGGCGCACATGAAAAGACACTTCTGTGTCACACAGAGGTGTTTTATTCCCTTTTTTACATGAAATCATCGTTAGGTTAGGTCAAACACTGCAAATTGACCGCTTAGCCCAGCATTTCGCCGCCATCTTCTTCATCACGTGGCACAGGTGCTTCGCGGCGACGCTCTTTACCTGTCCAGCGTCCACCATCTTTTCGGCGACGATCTGGCCCGTAGTAAAAGGCGGTTTTCACAAACTGACGACGATTATTTACAACTGCAGCCAACTTCTTCCAAGCTTGGTCTGCTGACACTGGTTTTGCCAGCACCTCATCAACACCAGAATCAACCAATAACTTCAAAACAGAACGGCGCGTATCAGCAGTACATGCAATAACTGGCACGTGTTGAGATGGACTATCGGGAGCCCGGCGCAACATTCCAACAAACTCTGCCCCCGTCAAACCATCAAGGTGATGGTCAACGATAATTGCGTCAATATCTTTATCGCCAACTTGCTTAAACGCATCTTCTGCATTGTCAGCTTCGTGCACTGTTCGAATACCAAACGCCAACAATATACCGCGCCACAACAAACGCATGTTGCGGTGGTCATCCAAAACAAGAATAGAAATATTCGCTAGTTTATTGGCCACAATGGTATCTCGATGTTACTCGGTATTATCAATACTAAAATAAGTTTAGGTATTAGCGCCTAATCTTTATTAATAAACAATGTGCTTCGGGAAGCAAAAGTTATTTTCTAGCACACATATTTTAGACTTTCTCAAAACCACGACAAGTTTCATCAAACACTCAATAAAGAGGAAGCGCAAAAGCTGGTTCAATTTTTAAGAAGTTACAGTCTAATTCTAGTCTAGCAAGCAATCATCTGGGATATATACGCGGCGTTCTTCCTCTCCCATAAAAGGAGAGGCACGTCTGCGGCGGTCTGGCCCTGAATATTTGCCAATTCTCACAAATGAGCGGCGGCGGTTCACAAGCATACACATTTTCTGCCATGCCTGCTCGGCTGAAACGGGTTTTGCCAATATCTCATCGGCTCCCGAATCAATCCATTTGCGCAAAATAGACGGACGCGAATCCCCTGAACATGCAATCACAGGCACATGCGGCGCAGGGCTATCACCGCCCCGGCGCAACATGCCGACAAATTCAGCCCCTGTCATGCCATCAAGATGATAATCTACAATCACAATATCAATTTGATTTGAGCCCAAAACCTGCAAAGCTTCATATGCATCTTTAGCTTCAAAAACAGAGCGAATACCAAATCCCATAAGAATAGAACGCCACAAACGGCGCATATTCTTATGATCATCCAGTACCAGAACTTTGACATTTCCTAGTAAGTTCACGTCATTCACCCTTGTCCACCAACAGGCACACCCCTATGCCACTCGGGAAGATATAAGCAGATTTTGGTTAGAACCACGTTTGAGTGATCATACCAATCGCATGCATCAAAGGCGTATTTTATTAACCATAAAGTTCAGCTTTGCGCATTTCAGCGCTTTTATAAGTGCACCTTCATCCCATATACTCTCTATATGACAGACTCACCCACATCCCCACCTCAACTAGATCCACCTCAAGATCGCGAACCCAATCCGCATTTTGCCGGTGTGGATGTTATCAAAGCGCATTTAAAGCACTTGCCGGCCAAGCCTGGTGTCTATCGCATGTATGGCATTGATGGGGATTTGCTTTATGTGGGGAAAGCGCGCGTTTTGAAAAACCGTGTCGCCAATTATGCAAAGCTAGGCGGACACACTCAACGCATCGCCCGCATGATTTCGCTGACCCGCAGCATGGAGTTTGTCGTCACAGAAAGCGAAACCGAAGCGCTGCTGCTTGAGGCAAACCTGATCAAAAAGCTCAAGCCGCGTTTTAATATCCTGCTGCGCGATGATAAAAGCTTTCCCTATATCCTTATCCGCCGCGATCATGATGCCCCGCAAATCCTAAAGCATCGCGGCGCTAAAAAAACCAAGGGCGATTACTTTGGCCCATTCGCATCCGGCTATGCGGTCAATGAAACGCTCGACATTCTGCAAAAGGCTTTCCTTCTGCGCACCTGCACCGACAGCGTGTATGAAGGGCGTTCTCGCGCTTGTATGCAACATCAAATCAAGCGCTGCTCTGCCCCCTGCGTCGACCTGATCTCAAAGCAAGACTATGATGAACTTGCAAACCAAGCCGCCCTCTTCCTGCAAGGCAAAGCTACTACGCTACAAGACCAACTTGCCCAAGACATGGAACGCGCCTCTGAAGATATGGAGTTTGAAAAAGCTGCCATTTTGCGTGACCGCATCAAAGCCCTTGCAGCTGTCCGCGCTTCTCAAACCATAAACCCCGCCGATGTGGACGAGGCAGATATTTTCGCTATTGAAACCAAGGGCGGACAAACCTGTGTGCAGGCTTTCTTTATTCGTGCAGGCCAAAACTGGGGTGCCACCGCATATTATCCGCGTCATGATATGGATGATACGCCGGAAGACATCCTCGCCGCTTTCCTTGTGCAGTTTTATGATAGCCGCCCCGTTCCAAAACTCATCCTCACATCAGTTGTGCCCAGCCAAGCAAAATTCATTGCCGAGGCGCTAGAACTTCGCACCGAATATAAAGTCTATATCCACACACCCGCACGCGGCGCAAAGCTTGGTCTCGTCAAGCAAGCCCACACGAATGCGCGTGAAGCCCTTGCCCGAAAATTGGCGCAGACCCAAAGCCAAGGCAAAATCCTTACCCATGTGCAAAAAGTCTTCGATCTTTCAGAACCACCCAAGCGTATCGAAGTTTACGACAACTCTCACATTCAAGGCAGCAATGCCGTTGGCGGGATGATTGTCGCCAATTCTGAGGGCTTTGATAAATCCAGCTATCGCAAATTCAATATCAAAGACACGGAGATAGAACCGGGGGATGATTACGGCATGATGCGCGAAGTGATGCGCCGCCGTTTTGCGCGTCTGAAAAAGGAAGCCGAAGGGCGCGAAACCAAGCCAGACACATGGCCTGATCTTGTGCTAATTGATGGCGGCTTGGGGCAATTATCTGCCGTGATTGAAGCTTTGGCGGATGTAGGCTTTGGTCCTCATGACCTCAATCTCGTCGCCATCGCCAAAGGGCCAGACCGTAATGCGGGCCGCGAGCAATTCTTCCGTCCGGGCCGCGCGCCTTTCCAAATGCCGATCAATGATCCTGCTTTATATTATTTACAGCGCCTTCGCGATGAAGCCCACCGCTGGGCCATTGGTGCGCACCGCGCCAAACGTTCCGCCGACATTAAGAAAAACCCGCTCGATGACATTGGCGGCATTGGGCCTACCCGAAAAAAAGCACTTTTACATCATTTTGGCAGTGCCAAAGGCATATCTAATGCTAAACTCGTAGACCTTGAAGCCGTGGAAGGCGTTTCCGCTGCCTTAGCGCAAAAAATATACGACCATTTCCAGAATTGAGCCCATCATGCCGACAGCCTTGAGTATTCGCCCCGCCACACCTGATGACCATGACCGCATGTGGGAAATTCTTGAGCCTGTTATCAGCGCCGGAGAGACCTACACCGTCCCCCGCGACTGGACCAAAGAGCAAGCGCTAAACTATTGGTGCTCAGATAATAAACACACCTTCGTCGCTCAATGCGGAGAGGATATTTTAGGCACATATTATCTACGTCAAAACGGTATGGGCGGCCTCTCCCACATCGCAAATTGTGGTTATATCACAGGCTATAAAGCACGCGGGCGCGGTGTCGCCTCGCAAATGTGCGAGCACTCTCTGAAAAAAGCCGTCGAGCTAGGCTATAAAGCGATGCAATTTAACTGTGTCGTCTCCACCAATGAAGGCGCCGTCCGCCTCTGGCACCGCTGGGGCTTCGACACCGTCGGCACCCTCCCCAAAGCCTTCAACCACCCCACCAAAGGCATGGTCGACGCCCATGTGATGTTTAAGCAGCTGGTTTAGTGCAAAGTTAAATATAATTTCTCTTTTTATTCTAAAGATACCACAAACAATAAAATCGATATCTTTCGATGCAGACAGTAGTTATTGACCTTTGCAACATTCGTGTATTGTATGAAATAGTTTTACTTCAAGGGGTTGGGGAATATGAAATCTATTATTTTAACTGTATTTGCACTTCTGCTTTTCGGATGCACCACAGCGACTATAGTCCAAAACAAGCCTGTCAATTTTACCGATAAATTAGACGTCTCTGAAGTTTCAACGGCTGTTATCGCAGGATTAAAACAATCAACTTGGTCAATAAAAGAAATACAGACTGACAAAGTACTTTCTCAACGAACCAATGGTTCGTGGTCAGTTGATATTGCTGTTTTTTTTGATACCAATTCTTATGAAATTAAATACCTAAAAAGTTCAGGTTTAGGTTTTGACAATAAAACCCAAACTATTCATTCAAATTACAATGTCTGGATTCAAGAAGTTAAAGAAAAGATAGATTATTTTTTATCTGCACCTGAGCAAGCACAAGCTGTTGCTGATGCAAAAGGAATTATCTTCGCAGACAATTCCGAAGACCAACCCAGTCAACATCTAAAACAAATCTATTTGTTCAAAAACCTCAATGACCCTCTAAACATCGGCAACGCTATACAGTCATCCTTAGCAAGCAACGGATATCGTGTTTCTATGATGATGCCGAATTCGCCTATACCCATCCCACCTACTACAGAAAACGTGAACAAGAGTAGTCAAAGCGGTTCTGGATCGAGGTTTCTGATATCAGAAGACGGATACATTCTAACAAATCAACACGTTACTAATGGAAGCTCCGATATCGTCGTTTATGTAGATAAAAAGCCGTACAGAGCCCACATTATTAAAGAAACAAGCAATTTAGATTTAGCGTTGATCAAAGCCGAAGGGATACATAAAGCAAACCATATTAACGCTTTCTCTATCGGCAACATAGAACTTGGCACGGAACTATATGCTTTGGGCTTTCCACTTATAGATACACTTGGCGTAGGTTTAAGGATTACCGAAGGAATCGTTAGTTCAATGGGAGGGATGCACGACGAAGGAACGGCCTTCCAAATGACAGCCTCAATTCATCCTGGAAATTCTGGCGGTCCAGTGGTCGATAGTGAAGGTAAACTATTAGGAGTATCGGTTAGTCGTGTTAATGATCAGTATCTAATGACAACGCGCGGAATTATCGGACAAAATTTGAATTTTGCAGTAAATGGTGAATTTATTTCTGCTTTTTTGATTGGAACACCAGTCAAAGAGTCCCCCGATCAAGTTACTAATTCGCTCAAAAACTCTATTGCATCAACTACTCTAATTGCTGTTAACTTCAGCAACAACACAAGAAATCAGTCTTCTCCACCTACACATCAGAATAATACAATAGCTATCAAATATAATTATTCGAGTTACTGGGATGTTTTTGTACACCAAATGAAAAACTTGAGTATAGAAGCCTACGATCCATATACAGGCGAAATATATGCCAGCGTACAAGATGGCGGTGATAGTTTGCGCGGCCATCAAGGTTATTTAGATAGAGCAATTGCTAATTTGATCAAACAACTAATGTAGCCTTTCTCACTCTTATAGTTCTGGATTCCCTAATGCGCAGCGTTTCACCCCCCGTAGGGTGCATTAAGCGCCAGCGAATGCACCACCCATCCCCCAACAACAAATGCCCCGCACAATCACACATGCATTTGCACATTTGCCCGATCTAAATTATCCAAAGCGCAACACACAAAACGCAAACCTAAGTGAGCGCATTCATGAACCCGATTCAACTTCGCAAAATACTCGTTCAAATTCACCTGTATTGTGCGGCTTTCCTGACCCCTGCCTTTTTGCTCGTCGCTGTGACAGGCGGCCTGTATCTTTTGGGCGTGAAAGGCAGCACCACGACATCACCGCTCGCTCTTCCCGCCGGCGCAGTTCTCAACTCTGACAGCCCAACACTTGAGCAAGACGTTGCTGACCTTCTAAAGGCTGCGGGATCTGACCATACATTTGATTACGTCAAAAACAGAGGCAATGTGCTGCAAACACGCCCGACATCGCGTGAATATGTTCAGTTCAACATCTCAGAAGATGGCGTAACCGCAAACAGCGTTAAGCCAGACCTGCAATACAGCTTGATGGAATTACATAAAGGCCACGGCCCGACACTCTTTAGAAGCTATCAAATCCTCGCCGCTTTAGCTCTATTCATCGTTGTTGTCGGCGGTTTCTTCGTCGGTTTGCTTGCGCCAGCTTATCGCAAAACCACAATCATCGCGACCGGCCTTGGCGCGGTCAGCTTCGCATTGCTAGCCTTTATTCTTTAATGTGACCGCTTGTAGCTCTTCTTTCGGGGAGAGCTACAATTCCGCTTTAAATGCCCGCCAAAATGGCAGCCTTCACGAGCATCCAAATTCCCATTGCAATCATAACAATATTTTCTGTCAGCGACACAAAACCAAGCGGTACGTTTGAATCGCCCCCTACGCAGGCACATTTCAATTCACGCTTATCCACATAAACCGCTTTATAGACAGACACAGCGCCAATCGTTCCAATGACCAACGCAATCGGTGCCCCAATCAAAGCCAGCCCACCTCCGGCGATCATCAACACGCCTGCCGCACCTTCGGCATACGGGTATACATATCCATAGCCGGGCTTTTTGCGTGCTAGTAAGTCGTAATTGAGAAACATCGTCGAAAAAGATTCAACGTCTTTCAGTTTCTGCAATGCCAAAACCGTCATGGAAAAGGCTGCAAACAACTCAATTGTGCGCACTGATAAGATATTTCGACTTGCCCACCACATCACAGCCAAAGCCATAAGCGCACATATTGAGAAAATCATCACCACAGGCGTATAGCTGGTTTTATCACCACCTTTTTCAAAAGAAGTGAGCTGCGCGCGCAAATCCTCATATCCGCCCACACGCTGACCATCTATAAATGTCTGCGGCGTTGTTTTTACATTGTGCTCCTGCTTAAAAGCATCCGTTTGTTCGCGTGTGGTAAGGTGGTGATCTTCCACCCGATACCCTTTTCTCTCAAGCAACCATTTTGACTTTACGCCATAGGGACACACATGCTTCTCCATCACCATACGATAGAGCACAGCAGTTTTACTGCCCTTCGCTACATTTCTTAAATCCGAATTCTGCGTCATCAGCTTAAACCCTTCCATGGCCCTCACAGCACAAGTCATGACATCCTCGTCCACAGACGTAAACGATGTGCACGTGCTTGAGATTAAACCAACTCATGGAGTATTAGAATGTTCCAGTATTTTCAGCTTCGCCCAAACCGGATTTAAACACACACATATCTCAATTTGCAGCCAGCGCCTCACATCCTGCATTGGATTCAAGCTCGCAAGCGCGCTCAAAAAATATGTTTGCATCCCCAAATTTCAATACAATCTCTCCGGCAGCTAAACACGAATCTGCATTCCCCAATTGGCATGAACTCGCCAGATAATAAGCCACCTCCATTAGGCTCGTATCTACTTCAAATGGATATCCGATATCTCCATCTCGCCCCTGAAGGTACATATCAGCCAGTGCCAAACATGACGCATCAATTCCCGCATCACATTGCCCGCTCAATCTATCAATCCGATTCTGGCGAATTGCATCTTCACCGCGTGATACCCCCCAATGCGCAAGCACGAACGCAATCAATAACAGCGATACCTTTCCTAGAGTGCGATAAACACCGCTTTTTTGCTTTGAACTCTTCGCTTCCATAACTCCCCCCACAAAATTCCAATCCAATATAAAATACACCCATTTTCCATACCATTCGCTTTAGCAATCCAGGCTATGTTTATCCAATATGAGCACACGCCTCATCTGCCGCTGTAGAAAATTCATTCCTGCAAACCCGCCACCTTCCCAATAAGAAAAAACTCGGCTAGCTTCCAATAATTGTAAACAATATACAAATAGGGAGGCATTCATGCTAAAGCGCCTAATACTCGCCATATCAGCCTTATGCTGCTTACAGACGGCTTGTGCAGAACAGCCTAAAGATTTCAAAGTTTTTCGAGAAATGGACGCCACAAACGCACCCGCAAACATTGCAGTTGGTGCCGATGGCCGCATTTTCATGAGCACACACCTTGCTTATGGTCCTCCGCACAAAATTGTCGAAGTCATGCCAGATGGCAGTTTCGAGCCTTATCCAAAAGCTGAATTCTTCCCTGAAATTAATGCCGTTTTGGGCGCTATCGTAGACCGCGATGGTATCTTTTGGTTTCTAGACACAATCTGGGGCAAGGATGGCATGGGCCGCGTTATTGGCTGGGACACAAAGAACGAGAAACTCTACAAAATCTTCCACATTCCGCGTCCTCTAATCTATGATAATTTCATCCTAAACGACATGGCTGTGGATAGGGACAATAACGCGATTTACATTGCTGAAACAGCCTCAGATACCACATCCGCAATTTTGGTTTTAGACATAGACACCGGCCTTGTACGCCGTGTGCTAGAAGGCTCGAAAGTCACCACGCCCGAAGACAAGCAAATGATCATTCGCGGCAAGCCACTTACTATGCAAGGCAATGATGCCAAAGTCGGTATCAACCCCATCACGATTGATGACCAAAACGAATATGTTTACTTCGCGCCTATGACGAGCACAGCGCTATATCGCGTAAAAACAGCTGACCTTTTAGACAAGACGCTAGACAATGCAGCACTTGAAGCACGCGTTGAACGCTATGCAGATAAGCCTATGAGCGATGGCATCACAATCGATTCTGAAGGCAATGTTTATATTTCAGACATCGCAAACAGTGCGCTAGGCGTCATCACAACTGACCGCAAATACACGCAACTTTTCCAAGATGATAACATTCTGGACTGGGTTGAAGGTTTTGCAAACGCAGGTGATGCAGGCATTTATGCAACTGCGAACAAACTCCACCGTTCGCCTGCCTTTAATAATGAACAGCCTACACCAAACCAATTTTATATCATTCAATTTGAGCCACTCGCCCACGCGACTTTGGGCCGCTAAATTATCCCACTCAAAAGCTATAAGGTCCGGTTCACCCCGGACCTTACGGTCATAGTTGGGGGGGAGATTCACAGGACAATCCGGACCTTATATCTGGGAAGTACTCTACTACGGGGGAGACTTGTTCAAAGCAGCACCGAATGCAGCTATCATTGCCCAAACACACACAAATCATACCATTTGCGGTGCAGTATTAAGCCTAGCTTTCTAACCACAATTCAAATTTTGTTGACCGCCCCGCTTCAAAAGCTAAATTCTTCTTTGCATCCACTTTTAAGGGAAGCTCATACCGGCTCTCATGATCGTCTAAAAACACATCAGGAAAAATAGACGTTCGCCAGCATCTCTCGCCGCATCGCACTTCTACGCGAAGCGCTCCAAAGCCATCCTCATCGCGGCAAAAAGCTTGCTTAATTTCACTAGACGTCGCATCCGGCAAGGTGACAAACATCCACTCGCCCTTTTCGCCATGAAACAACCAAGGCACAGCCTCAAATTCAAACAAATTATCTTTTGCCATAGGCCCCCGCCCTTTCACTTCCTTATATTTATTTGCGAATTAATCTTCCTACTAATACGCAGCAGCTCGCACTCAGCCCGACCCTATTTCGCCGGCGAAGAATAAAGCTCTCGTTCACAACACTGTTTTTAATCATCGACACCCGATAATAACCTAGGTGTGTCAGGTGTAGGATAAGTTCTGCAAAATACATTTCACAAAATCATTCTCACTCTGCGAAACTTCAAATTATTAGCAAAAGCGAATTCTACAACTTTAAAGTACCCTAATTTGCGATAAATGCAATCTAGACTTTAGTACACTTTTTTAAAAAAGCTGACTTACTGCAATACAACACCAGATAATCAGCACACAGCGAACAACCACTACGCTAAATGCAGGCAAGGCGCGGTCAGTCATCCGCCACAAGACAGGCATGTGCTGAGTACGCATATAGCTGCAAAGGTGCAGAACACCTGCTGATACCTGCAATCAAGAGAATTACCCTCTCCACATTTTGGTCATTCAAGGCTACAAAGCCAATATGAATACACAAAGCTATAGGGGTATGGGCTAATGAAACAGATGATTCCAAATGCGCTAACACTTGCGCGATTTCTTCTCGCTCCTGTTGTGGCTTGGTGTATGTGGAAGGGCTTTTCCATTCCTCATATGGCTGAATTTGGTCCTCAAGCCACTGAAAACACGCCAGAATTTATTGCTACAGCCAATGCACTCGGCACCAAATACCAATTATGGGCAGCGGGACTTTTCGTATTCGCAGCCCTCACCGACCTATTTGACGGTATGGCCGCACGCGCATGGAATGCCCATTCCAAATTTGGTAGAATCCTTGATCCAATAGCAGATAAAGCCCTTGTCGCGCTTCCATTGCTAACATTTGTCGCCATGACACATTACGCGCAAGGTGAGTTTAACTATCTGATTTTAATACCAGTTTTAGTCATTGTGGGACGAGATATTTTCATCACTGTCCTTCGCCTCCTCGCCCCTGATGGTGAAGGTGCACCCGTATCAAATCTGGCCAAATACAAAACAACTCTAGAATTAATCGCGGTCGCAATGCCAATTTTCATGGCCTTACCTTGGATTGGCTTTACACCCCTTCTAAACTGGTCATGGATTGCTATTCTCGGCGTTGCCGCATTATTATCCGCGATCACTGGCTTGGGTTATCTCACAGCTTCTTCTTCAAAATCAGAAACTTAAAAGCCAAATTAATACACCTAGAATCAAATTACCCGCCCTTCGGGGATGAAGAGCGGGCAATTCTAGGAGGCAATTAAGTATAAGTAGTTAGCCCTGTAAAGCTTCGGATCACACCCACATTGGGGGGGTGAGGGTGAGAAGACTGCGAATGCAACCCAAATCCTTACAACATCACATACACAAGAAAGGGAGGGGGTCCTTTGTTGTCTCTGTGTAAGTTGTTCGCAGCCAATGGCCACTCCCAACTTACTGCCATATAACCACCCTAAGATTGCACAAAAGTTAACAGATTTAGCTTTTATATAAATAAATCACCATTTGATAAAAAAAATTTCTGTTTTTTTTGTAAGAATAATCAGATTCCTTTTAAAGGAAAATCTGTGTTCAAAGCACTAAACCACCCTTATTTGCATATCTTTGCATGTATTTTTGCCTACCTTAAAAAAATAAACTGTTACAAAACAAGGCATTAATTTTTGACCGCAACAAAAACTCTTTTCAAGCGTAATTGTATAGTTAACTATTAATGTCCACACTCAGTGGGAAACCGACATAAAATAAGAACACAAAGGTATAAGATATGTCATTTGGGAGTGAATCATCCGATTTTGAACGCCGCAACAATGCAGTGACGTCAAAGCCTTGCCCCACAGGTTTCTTCAACCCGAGAACAGGCCTATACCACCCTTCTAAATCGAATGTTGTTAAATTCAGATCTAGACACTCGGTTGATCCAGATAGGCAAATGCAAATTGATTCAACAACAAAGTGGCCTTTGCTGTTTTCAATTGGGTTTGCCGTCGTTATTTCAATTGGACTATGGAGCGGTATCGCGCTTGCTGCCAAAGCTATATTCTAATTAATTCAAAAACTTACATAAGTGTTTGCGTTGCTATATGACGATCAAGCAACAATAATCTCTACTCCAGCTAGCGCATTTGCTAGCTCACCTTCTGGCATTTGGTCCGTAACCAATATGTCAATTTTGCTAAAATCGCACACCTTCACTAAGCCGCGCTTCATAAATTTTGTACTGTCTGCAATTACGACAACTTTCGCTGATTGAGATTGCTCCAATAAAGCACTCGCAAAATCCGCTTCAGCCAAGTGAAAATCACATAACCCAGTTTCTGGGTGAATAGCCGATGCCCCTAAAATGACCATATCAGGTGTAAATCTCTGAATAAAGCTCAGCGCATTCGCACCCAGAGTCGACATCGTTATGTCAGACACTTCACCGCCCGCCAAATATACTCTGTTATTATTTCGGCCAACGACTTCTCGAACAATCTCCAATCCATTTGTGATAATTGAAACATTGCGCTGCTTTGAGATGTGTCGCGCCACCCAAAAAGCAGTCGTGCTACTTTCAATAGAAACAGTCATACCATCTTCTATCAACTGCGCAGCACGTTCACCTATTCGCTGTTTAGCATCTGCTTCTTCATGCTGCCTTTGTCTGAAAGGGGTTTCGAAGACGTTTTCTGGCAATCGCACGCCACCATGTATTTTCTGCACATACCCCATGACTTCCAAGTGTTTAACATCTCGGCGGACAGTCTCGTCTGATACATCAAATAATTCAGCAAGCCTCAAAATAGAACAAGCGCCCTCTTCCTCAAGAACACTAAGAATGGAAAGTTGGCGACCTGAAGGATCCAAAGACATAATTGCTAAACCTCGAATATACCCGATTATACAACTCTATGTAACTTCCCTTTTGGAATGCAATAGAACTGCACCTTCTGCTTACTACGCAAACTATGACAGTCAAACAACAATCCACACAATTTTCATTAAAAACCACGCAAAACCACAATCCGTCACAAAAACGTGACGTATTTCAACTAACCCGCCCTCATGAGTGAGGTAAAATTTGGTTTTGTGTGGTTTTGTGACACATTTATGTAGAAAACCAAATTCCCCTCAAACGGCTATTACTTTTCCTGAGGGGATCATTATGAAAAGAAAATTCCAACTTAGTCTTCTTGCAAGCGCCAGCTTTTGCCTCGCCCTGCAAGCGCAAGCAGACAATGCCGCATTAGCAGCAGACGCAATTGCCGAAATGGACACTATCGTTGTTGTCGGACAAGGTAAAACTTACTCAGCTCTAGAAACAACAGAAGGCATGGAACTTCAACAAGCTCCAATCACTTCTGTAATCGCTCAAATCGACAACCTCCCTGGCGTGAGCATTAACGAAGGCGACTCATACGGGTTCGACGACTGGTCAACATCTGTTGCTTTGCGCGGCTTCCAAGGCGGTCAAGTTGGAATGACTATTGATGGCCTCCCAAACGGTGGATCTGGTTATGGCGGTGGCTCTAAAGCCAATCGCTACATTGATCCAATGAACCTTGCTGGCGCAACAGTTTCTCAAGGTACAGCAGACATCGCATCACGTTCAAATGAAGCATTGGGCGGAACAATTGACTTCCAAACACAAAGCCCGCTTGACGAGAGCCGCGCTCGTCTCGGTCTCACAATTGGTGATCACGAAGCACGCGGACTGTACGGACGCTACGACACTGGCCTTTTCCTCAACGATACTACAAAGATGTGGGTTTCAGCATCTACAATCGAAGCTACAGATTTTATTGATGGCTCAGCCGAAAACGAAAAAGATCATTTCGCAGCCAAAGTAGAATCTGAGCTAGGTAAGCTAAACCTTGCTGGATATATTTCCTTCGATGACACTCACGAGGACAACTATCAGCGTATCTACTCTGCAGCACAATACGAAGCTAACCCAGATTCAGATGGCCTAACAGGTGTTTGGACAGCGACACCAGCAATTGACCAGAACTACCGACGCGCATGGTCTACCCTTCGCGAAAATCTTTTTGTTTACGCTAAAGCAGACTACCAGTTTACTGAAGATTTCTCTTTTGAAACCGCTGTTTATCGCCACGACCAAGATGGCCGTGGTGACTGGGCACCGCCTTACCTTCTTGACCTTACAGGTGCAGTCACAGGTACACCGGGAAACACGTATACTTACGTTGGAGCCGATGGTCTTGTTGCTGATGCAGCAGACGCAGATGCCATGCCGGTCCAATCATACCGTCACACACACTACCAAAAAGAGCGCACAGGCCTAACGGCAGATATAAACTGGAATAAAGATTTCGGTGTTATTGAAAACACACTTCGCGCCGGTATCTGGTATGAAGACGCCACACGCTATGAATACCGTGACTGGCATAAAATCACTGACGCAAATGTGGGTTTCGAATTTGATGTTGATCCATATTTCACGCAGTACAACCGCAACTTCCCGCAATCTACTTTCAAATGGTATATAGAAGATTCAATTCAATTTTCTGACTTCACGGCGACACTTGGCGTGAAACAGTTTGACAATGAAATTGAACGCGCGAACAATTTTGATCCAAACTCGACGACTGAAAACTTCACAGCAAAATCTGAATCAGACGTATTGCTATCAGGTGGTCTCTCATATGCACCAAGCGCGATAAACGGCCTAGAAGCCTATATCGGTTACGCTGAGAACTACCGTGCACTTGCTGATGACGTTTTCGAGGTTCTGGTACCAGAGTTTCCAGAGCCAGAAACATCAGAAACACTTGAAGCAGGTCTACGTTATTCAGCTGGCAGATTCTCAGGTAGCGCCGTCTACTTCCAAAATGACTTTGAGAACCGCCTTACAACAATTTCACTCGCTTCTGCACCTGGCGAAATTGACTATCTTGAAGCGTCAAACGGTGGTTTTGCCAATGTCGGTGGTATTGAATCAACTGGTTTCGAGCTTGCGGGTTCATTTGAAGCGACTGACAATTTGTCATTCTATGCATCCTACACCAACAATGACGCAACATACCTTGGTATAGACGCATCAGTCCTATCACCTGCTTCTGTAGCTGGCGCATCAGATGCTGAGATTGCGGACCTTGTTCGTACATTGAACGACAATGCCGGTATTTGGGAGGGTAACCCAGTTGCTGGTATTGCGGACAATATGTTCGTTGCATCTGCTGACTGGCACATTACAAACTTCAACGCTGGTATTTCAGCTAAATACACAGGCGAACGCCCTGTTAACGTAGCACGTAACTTCGCTGTATCCGATGCAGATGGAAACGCGGTTGCACCAACAGGAAAAGCCCTTGGTACATTTAACACAGACGCAACAACAATTGTTGATCTCTATGTTGGAATGAATGGAGGCGCGATCGCGAACGCATTAGACGGCGTGAGCGTTCGCCTAAACGTCACCAACCTGTTTGACGAAAGTTACCTTGGTACAATCGCACAAAACTCAGGCGCATGGATCGGTGCACCGCGTACGGTTGCACTTTCCCTAACTGCCGA
Organism: uncultured Hyphomonadaceae bacterium; assembly: GCA_964351655.1. GTDB lineage: Bacteria > Pseudomonadota > Alphaproteobacteria > Caulobacterales > Hyphomonadaceae > Hirschia. The sequence continues at coordinate 30,701 of CAYGPD010000013.1, forward strand.
TTTCTAAACACCTAAATACCGAAAAAACTGGAGGACGAGCACTATCCCTGCTCGTCCTCATTTTTAGTTTTAACGTCCACGCTTCCGGAGATTGATTATGAGCCTTTCCCGCCGCCAAACACTTGGACTTCTTGCAGCGAGCGGCGCACTCGCCTGCTCTCCTGAAACAAAATCGCTTCAGACAGAAATCATCCCTAAGCCGGCAAAAAAACAGCCATCCGCCATCTTCGTTCACGGCATAGCTAGCGGTGATATACAACACACAAGCCTTGTACTCTGGACCCGAATTTCGTCAGCCACCACCGCCGTAGATGTCAAATGGGAAGTGTCAACACAGTTGGATTTCAGCACAATTGTCCAATCTGGCACCACAACAACCAACAAGGAAAGCGACTATACAGTCAAAGTCATTCCTGAAAATTTAGATGCAGGCACCACCTACTTTTACCGCTTCACAGCTCTTGATGAAACATCTCCAATTGGCCGCACAAAAACTCTTCCATCCGGCAAAGTCGATAAACTTGGTGTCGCTCTGGCATCTTGTTCAAATTTCGAGTTTGGATTTTTCAACGCTTATGATGAAATTGAAAAAGATGAAGCCATAGATGTCGTCTTACATACTGGCGACTACATCTACGAATATGGCGGAGACGAAGGATGGGGACACGAAACAGCAAAAACTATTGGCCGCGTTCACTCTCCAGAACATGAAATCATCACCCTTCAAGATTATCGCACACGCCATGCCCAATATAAAACAGATGCCGGCTCACTCGCCATGCATGCAGCGCATCCATTGCTCTGCATCTGGGATGATCACGAGACTGCAAACAACCCATGGATGGAGGGCGCACAAAACCACCAACCAGACACAGAGGGCGAATATAGCACCCGCCGTGCAGCCTCTATTCAGGCATACTACGAGTGGATGCCCATCCGCGAACCACAAGCGGGTCAGACACGTGAACAAGCTTGGCGCACATATGTCTTTGGAGACTTGGCAACGCTTATTACCCTCGAAACACGCCACACGGGTCGCAGTGAGCAGGTTGATTACCTTAAACATATTGCCGACATTACATCGCCGGAAACCCGTGATAAATTCATGGCTGACGTCATGTATGATCCTGAACGCAAGATGATTTCGCAAGGCATGGAGCAAGCACTCATAGACGGCTTAGGCGCATCCGTCGCCGCAAATCAGCCTTGGCGCGTTCTTGGAAATGCCAGCCCAATCGCACGCATGCCCGTTCCTGATGTCAGCAAACACGGCATTACACCTGACATGAATAAAGACCCTGAAGGCTTCTGGACAAAAGCACTCTTCTGGAAAGGCCAATGGAATTTACCTTTTTATACAGATACTTGGGATGGCTACCCAGTCGCCCGTGAGCATTTCTACGATCTTGCACAATCCGTAGGCGCAAGTGATTTGCTTTTCTTAACAGGAGATAGTCATTCTTATTGGGCCAATCCTCTTAAGGATGATGAAGGCAATTCGACAGGTATCGAGCTTGGAACAGCAGGAATTTCGTCCCCCGGCGATTTCGTAGAAAGTGGGTGGCCAGATGATATTGCAAAAAAATTAGATCGTATCTTTGAGCAAGAATTAGATGAAGTAAAATGGACCGACAACCTACACCAAGGATATGTGCGCGTTGTCTTCACTCCCCAAACAGCAAAAGCGGACTTTGTTGCCGTCGATAATGTGCTGACCACGGAGTATCTCGTCTCAACAATTCATTCTGAAACCATTGTGCATGACGGAAAAATTATCAAATTTGCAGATACTTAAAATCTTTATTTTTTAAGACACACCCAAATTTCTCAACAGGACGCAATCAATTGCGTCCTGTTTTGCAAATCTGACACACCAATGCGCTAGACCCTAACAAACTTCCTTATATTTGCGCATTTTCATGGTCATAAAGCTCAATCTTCGTCCCAACTCGCCCGCCTTTGTCGCGTTGGCAGGACTAGCGGCTTTTTCGGCCTACTTCTCTATGTATGCTTTCCGCAAACCAATCACAGTCGCAACTTTTGAAAACACCCCCACACTGCTAGGCGATATTGATTTTAAAATCGCGCTGATAACAGTTCAGGTTCTGGGGTATGCCCTCTCAAAATGGATTGGTATTCGTGTGGTATCAGCCCACTCTCCAACAGATCGCGCGTGGACAATCGTCGGTTTGATGAGCATTTCTTGGTTTGCGCTGCTGGGCTTTGCACTCCTCCCCGCCCCTTGGAATTTGGCAATGGTCTTCATCAATAGCCTACCTTTAGGAATGATCTGGGGCTTTGTATTCGCATGGATTGAAGGGCGTCGCACGACCGAACTTTTAAGCGGTATTTTATGTGCAAGTTTTATTTTTGCATCCGGCGCAGTAAAATCCGTCGGCGCATGGCTCATGCACACGCATGGCGTTAGCGAGCAATGGATGCCTTTTGTCGCTGGCGCAATATTTGAAATCCCACTGCTCGTATCTGTCTATCTGCTTGCGTGCCTCCCCCCTCCAAATGCAGAGGATATTCACGAGCGCCGCAAACGTGTTGCAATGGATGCAGACGATCGCCGCAACAGTTTCAAAATGCTCGCCCCAACTCTTGGTCTTCTAATATTATCCTATATCCTGCTGACAGCATTTAGAGACATTCGTGCAAGCTTTGCAGCTGAAATTTGGGCTGATCTTGGCTATCAAAACACCATTTCCGCCTTCACAATAAGCGAACTTCCAATCGCAATAGGTATTTTGATACTACTCTCACTTCTATCCCTCGTACGAAACAATGCACGCGCTCATGCCATTATCAACTTACTCATTTTATGCGGCTTTATAGTAATAGGACTTTCCACCATTGCATTTGAATGTGGTCTTATCTCGCCAATAGTTTGGATGATTCTCTCGGGCGCAGGCCTTTACCTCGCCTATATACCATTCGGCACCATTTTGTTCGAGCGCATCATTGCGATGACCGGCGCTGCCGGAAATGCTGGCTTTCTAATATATCTCGCGGATGCATTTGGATATTCAACTGGACTAATTGTGCTATTAGTTCGACAATTCATAATGCCTGAAATCAATTGGGCTGATTTCTTCATTGCTCAAGCCTATTTCACAGCTGGCATAGGCGTGTGCCTCGGCTTGCTTCCGCTGTTTGGCACCCATAAACGGCTCATGAACAAGTCAATAATTTGAACATGCGCCCGCCATATAAAATTGAATATGCCTTAGCGCAGCCTCTACTTAGGCTCATAATCCATTGCAGATGATATGAGCTTGCTTAATGCAGCGTCCGATACATTTTTGACTAAATACGCATGGTTATGGTGATTGGGATTGTTGTCATCCATTTGCCATTGGGTCACCCCTCCCTCTTCCCCATCCACGAACATATACCCCTCCGGCACAACAGAAAACAGGCCTTCAATACCTAGCCCAGCCACGAGCACAGCGGTTTGATCCCAACTCGGACGCCCCTCTAAAAGTGGCGCACCAACATCTGTGTGCGGAAGGTAAGGCCCATCCAACCATTGCCCATTGGTGTGCACTCGAGAATGAACGTCATAAGCTCTCTTTACAGGATTTGCATTGGAATTGTCCGCAAGCGCTTGTCCCGTAATGACCGTTGTTCCCACATCCCAAGGTGAAAATAAAATTTGGCTCGGAAAATTCGCCAACACGTACACCGCGCTAGGCGCACCGCCATGGCGTGTCAGATTATACTCGTTTGATCGCTTCAGCACAGATCCACCGGTCACAATCATTTGGCGCACGCTTTGGGATACCAATTCCATACCCCCATCTGATTTGAGGAGTTTCTCTATTGTCTGCAAATGCCCAACCGAAACAATCACCACATCATCATGTTGCGATAATAGCTGATGATAGAGTTCAACAGCATCCGGCACCTGATCGCGATGCGTTATATCGTGCGGGAATAGAGCAATATCTTCATTGAGATTTTTATATATCGGCGCTTCTCTTTCCCCCACTTCATTGCCTTTATATGCGCCTATAAGCAAATCGGGACGTCCAAAATATGTGTTGATCGCATCTATCCCACCCACAGAATCTGGAGATGCGCTATTGGACATAACGGCCAAGAGTTCAATTTTGCCCTGATCAGCATATGCGTGCAGCATTGCTAGTGCGGCAGCATCATCGCAATCTGTTTGCATGTCCGTTTCAAAGATAACTTTAACACGCTCTGAACAGGCAGTTGCACTTAAACAAACCATCGCCAAAATCAGCGAACAATATCTCGTTAAAAATGCCATAAAAGCTTTTGTCCTCAAGGCTATCAGCACACTAGCGAACCCCTGACGACCTTATCCCGTCTAATCGAGAAAAGCTCCCAATAGTCAAGCCATCTAGTCTGCTAACTATAGAATTACTTAGGATTATTTTCAAAGAAATACTTGGTGGTGGGAGGGAGACTTGAACTCCCGACCTCAGGATTATGAGTCCTGCGCTCTAACCAGCTGAGCTACCCCACCAAACCGTATCGCCCCTCAGAGCAATCACCAGTCAATAAGCTGCTTAAACAAACAATCTTATTACGGGAAACGGCGCTTATAGTCTGGGTCAACTCACTAGACAAGTCATGATTTTCAAGAAAATCACACTTTCTTTTCTAACAGCCAACCCAGACGACACGCTATGCTTCTAATCTATTATAATTAAAAGAATTATTCCTTTTAAGCTGTTTCGCCGCGCATATCTTTGATAAATGCATCCGCCTCAGCGATAGAACGCTCCATATCAGCGATCAAAGCAGACACATCCGTTTCAATTTGCGCCGCCTCTCCCTCTAGCGATGCAATTGCACGTGAATTCAAATTATGCTTCAAAAATAGAACGCGGTCCTTAAACACAGCAAGCACTGGGTCCATCGAGGCTGACGCCTTTAACATGCGGCGCTCTAATTCTTCATAGCGCTGTTCAGTTTCTACCAATTGACGTTCACTTGAAGAGCGCATGGATGCAGAGGAATACTGATCCAATTCCTTACGCCATTCTTTGAATAGATCTTTAGAAACGATCTGCACATCCTTGACGCGTGTACGCACACGCTCAGCTTCACGCTCAGCACCTTCATAAGACGTGTTCAGACGGTTATATGTGGCTTCCAGCTCACCACCATCAATATCCACGACCGCTTTAAACGCATCAAGTGCGGACACGAACTCCTCTTTGGCATCTTCTTGAGCTGCTGCCGCTTTAACAACGCGCTCCACTAGAAGATCACGTTTTTCCAGCCCAAAGGATTCCATAGCGCCGTAATACGCGCTTGCGCAGCCGGAGATAGCAGGTGTTACAAGAATAGTGGCGGTCAATAGTGCCGCGCGGAGTGCAGATTTACGAGACATAGCTATCCCCTCAGTTTTATAGTTAATGTCGTTACACATAGGGATACAATGCGTTGCTATAAAAGGCCAATGTCTTTATCGAGAAAATTGCAGCTCCTGTGTAGATTTACCAAGAAAAATGAAGCAATCTCAGATTGTGGTGCGAAGATTATAATTCATGCTTGCATCTTGATCTTACTTGGAAACTGCATAATTTGATCCGCACACGGACACGAACAACTTTCTCAACTTACCTTCCGGCAGCTCATTTCTTGCGCGCCACATAACATGACCAATTTGTCATGTGGGGCATTTTTGTTTGACAATACCCCTATTTTCGTGCAGCGTAAGGCAAATTAATTCACAATATATAGGGTTTGTTGGAATACTCATGTCGCTAGAACTAGACTCAATTGATGCTAAAATCCTCGACCTGATCCAAAGAGACGCAGGTATGTCAGTCGCAGATATTGCCGAAGCTGTTGGCTTATCTTCTTCTCCGTGCTGGAGACGTATTAAGCGTATGGAAGAGCAAGGGCTCATCGAACGTCGCGTAACGCTTCTTAACCATCAAAAACTTGGGCTTGGCTTTGAAGTCATCGCGAATGTAAAATTAACCCTTCCCTCACGTGAAAATCTAGATCAATTTGAACGCGCAATTGATGAATGGCCTGAAGTTGTGGAATGCATGACTGTGACAGGTGCAGTGGATTATTTCATTCGAATCATCACAACAGATATTCACGCTTACGATAATTTCTTGCGCGACAAACTATTAGGCCTTGGTCTTGTATCTGATATTCAGTCACGCATTGTCGTTAATGTTTCCAAGCGCACAACAGCTGCACCGCTCGGCCTAATCTCTCCCTTCATTACAGAACCTGCGACAATCGAATAAATTCTATTTAATTCAAAATTCCGATTTACGTAGTTAGCGATAGAATTTGGACAACAAAAAAGGCCACACCCATAAAAGGTGCGGCCTTTTTATTTAACTCAATTCAAACTCACGCTTACATACGCTCAACAGCAAGAGCAATTCCCTCACCACCACCGATACAGAGAGATGCAACCCCCTTCTTAGCGCCTTTTTGTTCCATCGCATTCAGCAAAGTCACGACAACACGCGCACCAGACGCACCGATTGGGTGACCCATTGCACATGCACCACCATTCACATTCACTTTATCATGCGAAATGCCTAGTTCTTTCATGGCAATCATCGGCACGACAGCGAATGCTTCATTGATCTCCCACAAGTCCACATCATTTACACTCCAGCCAGCTTTATCCAAAGCTTTTTGGATCGCAGGCACAGGCGCAGTCGTAAAATATTTTGGCTCGTGTGCATGTGCAGCACTGCTTACGATACGCGCAAGCGGCTTCAAGCCACGCTTCTTAGCTTCTGATTCAAGCATCATCACCAAAGCTGCGGCCCCGTCAGAAATCGCTGACGCATTTGCAGCTGTCACAGTTCCATCTTTTGTGAATGCCGGACGTAGGCTCGGAATTTTTTCCGGACGCGCTTCGCGTGGCAATTGATCCTCATCAACAGTCACATCGCCCTTACGTGTTTTGACCGTTACAGGCACGATCTCACGTTTAAAGCGACCCTCTTTTGTTGCAGCCTGCGCACGAGACAATGTCTCTAATGCATACGCATCTTGTTGCTCACGTGTAAATTGATACTCAACAGCCACTTGATCAGCGAACACCCCCATTGGGTTGCCTTCATACGCATCCTCAAGACCATCTTTCGCCATGTGGTCAATCGTTTGGCCAGCCCCATATTTTAGGCCCGCACGCATATTGATCATGTGCGGCGCATTCGTCATGCTTTCCATACCGCCAACAACAACGATTTGTGCTTCACCCGCGAGCAGAGCATTACGCCCCATCACAGCCGCTTGCATACCAGAACCACACATTTTATTGATGGTCGTTGCTTCAACAGACTGAGGCATATCAGCTTTCAGCACGGATTGACGCGCTGGCGCTTGTCCTTGTCCACCCGGCAAACAGTTTCCCATAATCACTTCTTGAACATCAGAACCAGCAACACCTGCATCTTTCAGCGCGCCTTTAATGGCAACAGCACCAAGCTCGTTAGCAGACATGCCAGCTAGATCACCAAGCAAGCCACCCATCGGTGTGCGTGCCATTCCAACGATTACAACTGAATCACTCATATCATTGTCCCTATACAGCTTTGTACTGATTTCATTATATTGATGTGCTGCGATGCAACAAACTCTTAATTATATCTAATGCCAACTTCGCCAATGTTCAATACCACGAACTCAACAACATTCTTTTTCAACTCTTAGGCTTATCGTGGTTTAAATTTCTAAACATATCTGTTCTAATAGCAAATAACACCGCTTCAACAGTTGATGAAACAATTATGCCCCTAAAATCAAAATCCCCCGAACAACATAGTTGGTATGAAGATCTTTTCGCGATGATCTTGGGGTTGTCCCTCATCAGCTTCGGTGTCGTGATGTATCTCGAAACGCAAGTTTTCACTGGCGGCATGGCCGGCTTCTCTCTTCTCTTGCAATATGCAACAGGATGGGAGTTCAGCACGATATTCTTTGTCGCCAATCTGCCCTTCTATATTCTTGCATTCTTACGCATGGGCTTATTGTTCACAGTAAAAACATTTTTAATCGTGACGCTTATCTCAGTCTTTTCCAAAATACTGCCAATCTGGGTTCAGTTTTCATCCCTCGACCCGCTCTTCGCATCTATTTTTGGAGGATTGCTCATAGGCAGCGGCATACTCTTCCTTTTCCGCCACCGCGCTGGTGTCGGCGGCATGAGCATTTTTGCGCAATTTTTACAAGACAAAAACCTCGTCAATGCAGGATATTTCATGCTGGGATTTGATGTTCTTGTTCTGGTGTCTGGCTTTTTTGTCCTACCATGGGAAAGTGTATTGATCTCCATAGCTGGTGCCGTCGCCACCAATCTCGTTATCGCGGTCAATCACAGACCCGGACGTTACACAGGTATGAGCATTGAAAAACACGTCTTAGGGCGATAAATCATCCCCTTTACGTCTATCCCCTCATGGCGTTCACACATAAAGGTTCAGCCCGTGAAATCTCTATTCTTGTCTACCTGTATCGCAGTTTCTGCCCTCGCACCCGCTTATGCAGACACAACGATCCGCAGCAACTGGTCCGCCGCAAACGCAATTGAAACCCACATTATCAACGCAGCAGGCACGCCTGATAAACCCAACAAAAATTACAAGCCCCGCGCCTTCGTCACAGAAATCTGCTATGATCGCGGCAAGCCCGACAGCATCGTTGTGCACGTTGACGGCAAATCTGCCACGTCACATTTAGCCAAAAATGCATGTGTTATTCTGCAAGGCCAATACAGCATCACCGTAGAGACAGACCAAAGCTATAGCGATGCTGAAGCACCGGCTGGGCATTTGCAATTCATCTTGCCAACACAAGTTACCACCCAAAAGACGACGCAAACCATTACGCGTCGCCTCTTAGATGCCACAAAAGCCCCTGACCTTAATTCTGAAGACTAAGCGTCCACACGTGGGGCTGGATCAGCATCATATGCCGATACAGTCCCCGTAATGAAACCGCCGCCCAATACGCGCGACGCATCGCCCGTGGAATACAGAACACATGCTTGACCGGGCGCAACACCCTCTTCAGCGTCATCAAAGCGAAAACCAGGCTGACCATTCACAAGCGTCATAACACCTGATTTTGGTGGCCGTGTTGACCGCACACGCGCAAGTGCAGGCGTATTTGATGCGCACGCCTCTTCCAAAGATTGTGCGCCAAGCCAATTGCTCTCGCCCATGCTAAGCGCACGTGTCTCCAGCGCCTCACGTGGCCCCACAATCACCTGACGTTTGCCAGCATCAATCTTCACCACATAAATCGGCTCACCTGTCGCCACACCCAATCCACGGCGTTGGCCGACAGTGTATTTAATCACACCATCATGCTCACCCAGCACGCGCCCATCCATGTGTACAATCTCGCCTTTACGCCCAGACCCCGGACGTAGTTTCTCAACAATAGCGGTGTATTTTCCATCCGGCACAAAACAAATATCTTGGCTGTCAGGCTTTGCCGCAACCTCAAGGCCCAGCGCAGACGCTGCCTTACGCGTACTTTCCTTATTCATCCCCCCCAAAGGAAAGCGCAAATAATCCAATTGCTCATGCGTGGTTGCAAACAAGAAGTAAGATTGATCCTTGTCAGGGTCAGCCGCACGCGCCAACTCTGGTCCGTCCGCCCCCATCACGCGCCGAATATAATGGCCCGTCGCCATACAATCAGCACCAAGGTCTTTGGAAGTTTCCAGTAGATCTCTAAACTTCACAGTCTGATTACAGCGCACACATGGAATAGGTGTTGATCCTGCCAAATAAGTGTCTGCAAAATCTTCCATCACTTGCTCTTTAAAGCGGCTCTCATAATCAAGCACATAGTGAGGAATACCTAATGCATCACACGCCCGCCGCGCATCGTGAATATCTTGCCCCGCACAACACGCACCCTGTTTTTTCAAGGCAGCACCGTGATCATACAGCTGCAAAGTCACACCCACGACATCATAGCCAGCATGATGTAGAAGCGCAGCCACTACAGTGGAATCGACGCCGCCAGACATTGCGGCGACAACGCGCGTTTCACTCCGGGGTTTATCAAAGCCAAGATCAAGATCAGCGCCAGCCAGAATCTCTTTCATCCCGGGCGCATTCAAAGCGTCAGTAATCATTTTTTCCTCTCCAATGGCTTCAAGGGCCAAAGCAGCATCTGTTAAACTCATTCGCCCAACTTCGGGCAGCGGTCTTCATACCGCAAAACCACCTAAAGGCCCAGCCTTGAGTTTACACCACTCTTTTTGGGACACTTTTAGAAAATATTGGTTCCAATTTCTGGTGCAATTTTTGCTTACCTCTCCCCCATAAAATTAAAATCCTATTGGGGACGATCATGAAGGTCGATTTTGAAAACAGCGCTTTAATACACAAAAACATTTGGAACGACGAAAGATATTTCCCGTTAGAGCAACTCGATGAAGATGGCTATTTGGCACTTGAAAATTTCGTTCATCCTGCCAGCGTAGAAGAAGCTAAAGTCCGCATTGATGCTCTTTTTGAAAATTACCAAAGCCTCCCCAAAGAGAGCGTTGGTGATCTAAATGCTGATAGTCATTTGTCTGTTGGATCACGCGTTCCAGAAATCAGGCAAACTGTCCAAATTGACCCTGCTTTGCGGGAAACAACTATATTTAAGCAAGCTGAAAAAATCGCAAAAATCTATATCGGTCCAGATGCAGAACTCACTTTTGATCATGCGATATATAAACATCCCCACAGCATGACACGTGTTCACTGGCACCAAGACCTAATCTATCATCCAATGCGCATTTTTTCTCCGCGCAAAATCCATTTCTGGATACCATTTCAGCCCGTAACTGAGAATAATGGCTGTATGCAATTCATTAAAGGAAGCCACAAACGCGCACTCCAAAAACATCAGAAATTAAATGCATTCAGCGATCTAAAATACACAGAGAATGTAGACTTAGATAATGCAGTTATCTGCGAACTTCCTCTTGGCGGTGCAACAATCCACTTGGGCAAAACACTTCATTGCACAGCCCCAAACCTATCTCAAAACATTAGACGTGCATGGATTTTACAATTTAGTGCACACCCATTGAAGTTTTGGAAAAATTCAAAGTCGTAAAGATGAAAACTATCTCAGGTTTTCAGTTTCAATAAGTGTAGCCCAAGAAAGTCCGTCCGGAAATTTCCGTCAGTTTATTTAACTTTGAGACACCATATTGCACCGTTTTTGCAATTGACCCTCTAGCGATGAACCGCTTTTTCAAATTGGGACAATTCCATGTTAGAGACAATTCTCTCCAACAGCCTTAAAGGTGCATTATTGGGCGCAGGGCTAGGCTTGGTAGGGTTGCCCATCGCCTACCTTATTATTCAACTCATCGACAACCCATCGAAGAAAGTTGTAAAAACGAACTTTGTCGTCAACTTTACTTTTGTCATAGGTTTTCTATTTTTCGGAGCCTTAATAGCCCTTCCATATGCTTTCAATGACATGATCACCCTCAATACCCAGCATGGGTTTGCTATTGTATTCGCGACAATTGCATTGGGCTGTCTGCTTTGTTTATTTGATGCAAGCAAACGTCAAATCACATGGTTTGATGATGGCATCATGATTCATCGCTGGAATAGCGCACAAGAATTTTACAAGTGGAAACAGATCACATGCATTGAATGGGATCCTGTCTTACATATCTGGCGCATGTATCTTGATGATGACAACACTTTTGCCATCCATCCGCTCATGACAGGCGCATCTCGTTTTCTCGAAGTCGCGCTTGAGAAATCCCATTTATTCACCCAAGGCAAATATTCTCACCTGCGCGGATAATTTATCCTTACAAAACATCCAATAGTGTAAGCCCGCGCACAGCATTAAATACACTCGCCGACGCTTGATAGGATGTTTGCGCATTGTTGAGCTTCACGGCGACCTCAGCCAAATCAACATCAACAATATTACCGATTGAACTCGCCAATGTGTTGAGTTGCAATTGTTGACGTTCAATTGCACTTTCTACGCGCTCTTGCGTGCGTCCATTTTCTGCTTGCAACTGCACCATGCCTTGCGTTGCATCATCTATTGCTCCTAGTTGCGCTTGCAAAGCCGTTTTCTGAGCGTCAGACATTGGACCAGGATATGGGCCACCTGCCGCTAAATCCTTCAGCAACGTAAAAACTTCCAAAGCTGCTTCAGAGGCGACAGGTGCCATTGAAATATCTTGATAGCCATCGACACTCACCTTTTGCTCTTGAGCACCTTGCTCAAATGCCGTTGCTATTGGGTTAGCCGCAAGATCAGCAAGACTGGCAACTTTTACTGGAGGCTTGTCATAGCGCGTCCCACCAAAGGAGTAATTTCCAGCAATCTGCAAATTAAATACATCTTTGATAACTTGAAACGCTTCCTCAAGCTTTGAATCAATAGTGGATGGCCCATTCAAACTCGTGTCTTGCAAAATCGCATCTCGCAATTGTCCCAACACCTCATCGGCACGTCCCAGCATGGCATCTTGCATTGAAAGTCGCGTATTTAGCTCAGCAGCATTATCCACGCGCGATTGTATATTGGCTTGCAATCTTGAGCTGGACACGAGCGTATGCGTTTGCGCGCCATAGCCTTTTAGATCCGTCGCCTTGGTTTGGGATGCCGTCTGATTGGAGACTTCAAACAAAGTCTTCTGCGACTTTTGCAAGTCACGTAGAGCATTTTGAGAAATCATGGCAGTCGAAATACGTGTCATATCAGCTTACCTTCTATCCCTAAACCAATCGCAAGAGCGTATCAAACATCTCAGTCGCCGCCTGCATCATACGGGACGCTGAGTTATATGCTTGTTGATATTGCGTCATCTTTACTAATTCTTCGTCGACATTCACGCCCTCAACACTCTCGCGACGTGTCGAAATTTCATTTTTCACAGCTTCTGCCGAGGCAGCTGCTTGCGCAGTAGAGGTTGCTTTCGCCCCCGCAACACCCGCTAAGCGCGCAGCGTAATCATTGATACTTGTTTTTTGCGCATTAATGCCACCAGCCGCGCCAAAGCTACGGATAGAATCCCCAGATAATGACAAGCCAGTCGCCCCGCGCCCGTCTCCTTTTTCAAGCACACTGTCACCCACCACTTTGCCCACAAGATCAGGCTTTGCAGTTGCAACTCTGGAATAATCATTGAGTATTTCGCTGCGTACTGAAATATCTTTAGCGCGATCCGCAGACCCAACAGTACTCAAGCCAAACAATTGGCTCATTGATATATTTGAACCCGTACGCTGTGTTGTGTCTTCAATCGCATCAATACGACTTGATTGTGTGTTGGTCGCGCCTTTAAAACTCATGACGCCATTTGCATCCAGAGTTACAGTTCCATATCCGTTAAGCTGCGTGTTCATCTGCGTGACAACATCACCTATCGTTCCGCCAGCAACAGGCGAAACTGATACCTGCGTTAGAACCGCTCCGACATTGGAGAGCACCTCAAATGTTATCGATTGCCCTGCAGCAAATCCATGCGGTGAAGCGGCGCTAAGTCCTGTAGCAAAATTGGTCGGTGTCGGTTTGGAAATAATATTGTTTAAACCAAAACGGTGCGCCAATCCTTGTCCGGCCCAATCAGACGGCGCAGTCTCGTCTTGACGCATCGCCACACCATCGCCGCCCGCTGCATTTGCGGCTGAAATTTGCAACACACCATTTGTAAATGTTGCAGTACCTGACGCTCCTAGAGCCGTATTAATCGAGGTTGCCAGCCCTCCAACAGTCGTCCCAATTGCAGTCGTCGTGCCGGCTTCATCCGTGATCGTCCCCGCGGTAAAATCTATGGACAAATTTTTCACAATCTGACCACTAGAATCCGTAATCGCAAGATGTGACGTACCGGTAAATCCGTGCGTATCCGTAGAGATCAGCCCCGTATTTTCTCCCGTTAAAACCCCCGGTGCAGGCACTGCACTCGCATCATTGTGAGCCGCATTTAAACTATCGATCAGTCCGGAAGCATATTCTCCAAATGCCATACCAATGGCTGGAATTTCGACATCACGCGCTTGGATCAACCCCATGATCTCACCGCTCTTTATATATTTATCAAGCGACAATTTCGTGCTGGATGTCGAATGGCTAACCTCTACACCCGCATATCCTTGCAAGCCTGTTGTGTCGCCCATCGAGAATTCAGCAGCTTCGTGTGATACCAAAAGAAAACCACTTGTTGTGCGTAAATTCACACCACCAAGGCTACGCTCTTCAGTGCGAACGTCCACAATCTGAGACAAGCGATCAATTAATTTGCTCTGCTCGTTTTCAGCTTGCGTCGCATCAGAACCCGATATTTTTGATTGCTGAATGGAAGCATTCAAATCAGCAATCGTCTGCATCAATGTGTTGGCCTCACCAATCACAGACCGCAATTGCGCATTCGCTTCATCTCGCAATGCAGAAATCTCGTCTGCTGTTTGGTTCACTTGGCTCAGCATGTTCTCAATATCAGAAACCACACTTCCCTGCCGCAATGAGGACGCCGGATCTAACGCTAAGTTTCCAAAAGAACCCAGCACACTATCGAGGGCAGAAAATACCGTTCCCCCTTCAGATGGATTCCCCAGCAATCCTTGCAATCTGTCCATAAATTGCGCCACGGTGGATGTAGAACCCACTGTTGCGGATGTTCTCATCTCTGATGCTGCTAAAAACTTATCTGCTGCACGCTGCACATTGACCTGAACCCCGAAAGATCCATGCTTTGTACTCAGGGAGTCGAAGGTTGTATCGAGGCGCGTATAGCCTTCCGTGTTAACATTCGCGACGTTAGTAGAGACCGTGTTGAGCGCGCGCTGGTTCGCCTGCAAAGCCGAAAGACTTGTCGACATCATGCTGCTAATACTCATGTCACATCTCCTACCAGATAGGGCTAAATTTTGCCCCTCGGCCAAGTTTACCCGGCTAGAATTGCCTAGCAGAGGAATACCGACCTAAAATCCCGTTGTGGAAACACTCTAAGCTAATCTATAACAAGCGTTTGTTTTGTTTGCGTTTATTTGCATCATCCCGCTTTAAGCAAGACGGATTCACCCAGAAATATGTTCCTGCGTATTCGATACCTCGCAAGCTTTGGGCCAGAATTTAAATTTAATGGAAATTTACTATAAATTGGCCCATACCCCCGTTTTTTTTACCCATTTCTATCCATCGGCAAAATCTGCCGCTTCTACATATTTGACCCTAAAATTTCTGCCGCCTCCAGTGAAAAGGTAAACGCCCAAACCGCATTTTTAGGGAAGTTTTCGGCAAATTTATTACTGGCCCGCCGATTGCATATCTATGGTTAACGCGGTGCAAAAGCATCATTGCGATTTAAAAAAATGGGTGTGTAGCGTGATTGACGGGTTAAATTATTCAGAGACGAAAACAATAAAATCGTCCCTTTCTAAATTAGATGAGACTCGCGGATATAATGGCGAGAAAATTGACAAAGAGTATTTCCGTAGTTTTCTAAACGCGAACAATACCCCCTCATCTAAAGCCCGTCCAAATTCGACGCAGAAGCAAACATCTTCTCAAGAAATTGCATCATCAGATGCCTCTCTTATGACGATTAATTTCTTCACAGCACAAAATTTCGACACCAACACCTCCCCTTCTCTTTCACTAGAGACAGGCACGCTGCACAACACAAACCTTACAACGACCAGTTCTCCTGAAGTCGCCACAGCACACGCTGCAACATCAGCCACAATCACAAATACACAGCAGGCAAATGTTCAAAATGGCCAAACTGCCGCTTCCAACATTCCCCAAGCACAAGCAGTGCCGACAGCAAACGCTGTAAGCCCAAACCAAGCGTTAGCGACCGACCAAGCCGGCACGCAAACGTCTTCCGAAACAACGACTAGCACACCTCAAACGCCTACAGTGCAAACATCCCAAGCTCCGACACCCCACATAAGTGCGCAAAACCTGGCGGCTATATTAAAGAGTCCGGCAACTCCCCTTACAGCCGCTGATATGAATCTAATCGCGCAAAGCACGACCAAGCAGGCTGGCACTGTTGCGACCTCAACAGCTACCAATCTAAATAGTGCGCTTCAAATTCAAACTAACACAACTCAGTCAGGTGTAGGACAAGTTCTGTCTCAAACAGTCGTACCACAAGGTGCATCCGCGCAATTTTTGCAATCTACTAAGGGGACAAACACCTCAAACTCTGCAAATTCAGGGTCAGCACAAACCGGCACGCAAGCACAAAACAGTCAGACGCCAAACACATCATCGGCAAGTCAACCAAACCCGGCCACCACCGCCCAAGCAGCGAGTGTGCAGACACCAAGCACCTCACAAGCAGGCACACTTCAGGGCCAAGTTTTATCAGGAAATGATTTCACAAATTTTAGTGAAACATCCACAGATACTGACCTCGCAGAACTTCCTGAAACGACTTTAAAGTCCACAAACTTTACATCTTCAAACACAAGTTCACAGCCCAACCCAACAACGGAATTACCTGCTAGTTTGCGCAGTGCAAATCCTGTTACTCAGCAAGCATGGGCAGGTATTATCCAGCGTCTTGATGGTAAAAGTCAGCAATTTCAAATTCGCTTAGATCCCGCTGAATTGGGTCGGATAAACGTTTCTATCGAAATCACTAAAGATAAGAAGGCAACTGTCACCCTCGCCGCAAAATCCGCAGAAGCACTTTCTGAATTGTCCAAAGGTTCCAGAGCTCTGCAAGATGCTTTGGCAGAAGCCGGCATTGAGCTTGAAGAAGGCGGATTAAAATTAGAATTATCACCAGATGACAGTAGTTCGTTCACCTTTAACGGCGATGATAGTTCACAAACGGCTAATGAAAAGGATGGAATTTCAAAGGACGCTGACTCATCAAACGATCAGCAATCCAATGAACCCTACCACATAACGCCAGAACTCACAGCTTGGTCACGCATGCGCGTGGATCTTAAAGCATAAGAATAAGGAAAGCGCGTCGTGGCAGATCTAATCTCATTTGTGAATCAAAGCGCAGTAACGGGCGCAAACACAGCCTCTTCAACTGCGTCGCTCGCAGGAAATTTCGATACATTTCTTACACTTCTGACTGCACAAATGCAAAACCAAGATCCGTTGGAGCCGCTAGATTCTTCTGAATTTACAAACCAACTCGTTCAGTTTTCTGGTGTGGAACAACAAATCCAAACCAATACGACATTAAACTCCTTACTGTCTGCAAACAACGCGACGACAGGCGCTGCCCTCTCTGGCTATCTAGGTCAAAGTGTGGAGATCAATAGTGAAGGTGCAGGCTTTAGTGGTGAAGAACTGACATGGCGTTATTCTCTAGGAAATGACGCCGCAGAATCTCTCGTCGTTGTCAAAGATGAAAGTGGAAAAGTCGTTTATACACAGAACGCAGAAAAAACCGCTGGCTCTCACGAATTCAAATGGGACGGCACAAAAACCGACGGCACAAAAGCCGCCGAAAACAATGTGTATTACACAACAATAACTGCAAAAAATCACGATGGTGAAGCCATTTCGACATCCTCAAGCGTCTTAACACGCGTGACAGGCGTGGACTTATCCTTCGGCACACCAGCCATCACAACAAATGCAGGCATATACGGTTACAGTGATATTTTACGTCTAACGTCAAATTAATCACCTCCCCTAACTATAGGGGAATATACGATCCGGACCGCAAAAGCAGTTCGCAGACACATGGCGCAAAAGCGCTCTTTCAAGGCCTCATCTCATAAGAAGATGAAGGTAATAGAGTGGGTTTAGTTTAAGGAATACCGCCATGAGTATAGGTTCAGCACTCCTCGCAGGAACAGCAGGTCTACGTGCAAATGCATCGGCAATGGCCGCCGTGTCAGAAAATATAGCCAACGTAAATACAGTAGGTTACAAGCGTTTACGCAATGATTTTACAGCCATGCTGAATAATCAGGGCTTCCAAACATCCTACAATGCCGGCGCTGTAAGAGCCTCCGCCACGACGCTTATGCGTGAGCAAGGTACGCTGCAATCTTCATCTGTCTCCACACATATGGCAATCTCTGGTGAAGGCTATTTTGTTACGAGAGATCGCGCAGGAAATGCAACAGCATCTGACGAATACACATACACACGTGCTGGCCAATTTTCTCCTGACGCAAGCGGGTATCTTCAAAACAGCGGCGGGCAATATCTGTATGGCTGGCCCATTGGAGTTGATGAAGTTGTCAATGCAAGTCCAACAGATCTTACGGCATTACGTCCTGTTCGAGTTTCTGGTTATGGTGGTATCGCTGAAGCGTCAGCCAACCTCTCAATCACAGCCAACCTAAACGCTAATCAAACCGTCAACCCTGCTGTATATGCTGCAGGAGCAATGGCAAGCGGCACGATTACACCAGACTTCACAACCCCATTGGAAATCTACGACTCCAAAGGTGGACGCCACACGGTAAACTTCTCATTCCTAAAGACAGCCAACCCGAATGAGTGGCAAGTAGAAGCTTATGTTACGCCTTCTACTGACATTGAAGGCGCAACTGATGGCCTCTTAGCAAGTGGAAAAGTAGTCTTTACCCAAGCTGGTTTGATAGACACAGCAGCAACCAACGCTCTTGCTGATGGATTTGACCCACAAGGCACACTTAATATTGGTGCATCTGGTTCAGCAGCAACTCCAAGATGGAATGTTGCTTCGGGTATCGATGCTCAAGCTATCGAATTAGACTTAGGTGATGGTAACAGCACTATCGGATTAACGCAGTACTCATCTGACTCAATCCTTGATACATCAGCAGTTGATGGTGTGCCATTTGGTTCACTTGCGGCGGTAAATGTGGATCAAGACGGATTTGTCATTGCGCAATACACAAATGGCTTTAGTCGTAAAATTTTCCAAGTCCCTGTCGCCACTTTCGGAAATGACGGCGGCCTTATCGCTCAAGCTGGTAGTAGTTATAGCGCGGGTCCAAATGCCGGAGATATGAACCTACGTGCTCCAAAATCGGGTGAAGCTGGAACAATTGTATCAAGTGCACTTGAATCCTCTACAGTAGACCTTGCGGAAGAGTTTTCGAGCTTGATTACGACACAACGCGCTTATTCTGCTTCTTCAAAAATTATTACAACAGCAGATGAAATGCTTGATGAGCTAATTCGTATCAAACGATAGGTAATTAAGACTATTATCGCCTATTTCGCGATTTTTGGTCCATTCTGAAACAAAAAACACCCCAAAGGCAAACAAAACGTCTCTGGGGTGTTTTTTTATTCTTGAAATTTTCAATAAAACCCTCGCATTGACTTCAGTCTGAACTTAAAACCATTCGTATATGGTGATCAGCATAGACCAGACCAATGAAAGGGAATTCTATGCTGACCCAGAACGCGAAAAGCGCGGCAGTTATCGGACCCGACGGAAAAACACTTACTCTTGCTGACCTTCCATCACCGGAAATCAAGCGCTGGGTAACCCGTCGTAAAGCAGAAGTCGTTGCAGCAGTCCGCGGCGATTTGTTGACTCGTGAAGATGCTCTCGCTCGTTATAAAATCTCATCCGAAGAATATGAAGGATGGGAAGCACTTTACGACCGTTTCGGCGTAAAAGGCCTACGGACGACCCGCCTACAAAACTACCGCGCATAGTTCGAAAATAATTCTTATTTATCAACCGATAAATGCTGGATTGATAAATAAGAAAATTTTCAACTTAAAGCATAATATTCATGCCTCGGCCTTTTAAAGGGCGGGGCATAATGCTGTTTGCACAGCACTTTGCTGCAAATTATTAAAAACAAATGCCATTGTTTTCGCTCTTGTTAATGAGACGTTTACAGACTGCTGGGAAATTATTGCCTAACGACCTCACTTTGGGGTGCAAGAATTACCGGGTAAATAATGGCCGATACACAATCACTCATCCAGAAGATCACCAAGGGCGGTCAAATGCGCATCGTCGCAGCACTCGTGGTCACGGCATTAGTGGGCGCTGGCTTGGGTTTCATTATGCTTCGCGGCAGTACCGATCAGGCCCTTCTCTATTCTGGCTTGGATCTAACTGAATCTGCAGATATCTCTGGACGTCTTGATCAAGCCAACATCAGCTATACAATTCGCGGTGATGGCGCATCAATCTTTGTCGATCGCGATCAAGTGCTAGATGCGCGCATGATGCTGTCTGAAGAAGGCCTCCCGACACGCGGTGCTATGGGCTATGAAATCTTCGACAAGACAGAAGCCTTAGGGACCACAAGCTTCGTTCAAAACATTAATCGTGTTCGCGCCCTGGAAGGTGAACTCGCTCGTACTGTTAGCTCACTCGACAATGTACGCGGTGCACGTGTTCACCTTGTTTTGCCTGAGCGTCGTTTATTCGAACGCGATACTCAAACAGCTTCCGCATCTGTCGTGATGTCAGTAGCTGGACGCGGCATGACCCCAGCCCAAGTGCGCGCAATCCGTAATCTTGTTGCCGGATCAGTGCCAAATCTTGAAGTCAATCGCATCACACTTCTAGATGATAAAGGCCGCCTCCTTGCTGCTGGCGCTGAAAATAGCGAAGGTGGCTTTGGCGATGGGAATGTGGATGAACGTCAAACATCTATCGAGCAACAAATCCGCTCTAAAGTTCTGACCGTTGTTGAAAGTGTAACAGGCCCTGGTGCTGCGCGCGTAGAAGTGGCCGCTGACATTGACTTTAACCGCATCACACAAAGCTCCGAAATCTTTGACCCTGACGGCCGCGTTATTCGTTCAGCAACAACAACCGAAGATTCAAACCGCGAATCAACAACTGACCCGAATGGTACAGTCACAGCAGCAAACAACATCCCTGAAGGCGGTGAAGCAGAAACTGGAAATTCTCCAACATCACAAACAGAATCCAGCCACCTACAAGAAACGACAAATTACGAAATCTCTAAAACAACAAAAACAGAAATTACCGAAGGTGGTCGCATCCGTAAAATTTCTGTCGCTGTCGCGTTGGATGATGTTCGTATTGCCGGCGTTGATGACACACCTGCCAGCTTTACACCGCGTACTCCTGAAGAGTTGGCAAACATTGCCAAGCTTGTAAGGTCCGCTGTTGGTTACGATGAAGCACGTGGCGATATTGTTGAAGTAGTAAATGTCTCCTTTATGAGACCTGAAACATCCGTTGATCTGGCTATTGAAGATACGAGCATGCTGGGTCTAACCAAAGACGACTTTATGCGTATCTCAGAAATTGCAGCTCTATTTATTGGCGCAATTTTACTCATTCTATTTGTGCTTCGTCCGCTCGTAAAAGGACTTATGAGTCCATCTTCAAACGATGATTCATTCTATGGTGGCGAAGCAGCCCTTCCTGGGGCGGGACGTGGCAAAGCCAAGTCAATTCAAATGTCTGAAAACCTTGTCCTACCGGGTGCCGCAACCTCAAATAATTCAGGCGATAATGATGATGGGGACGCAATGGCTGACTTGGGACTTGATGTTGCCCGCATTACCGGACGTGTGAATGCATCATCCGTTAAAAAAATCTCGGAAGTTGTCGAAAGTCACCCTGACGAATCTATCCAAATCATTCGTTCTTGGCTCTCCGAAGACGTGAATAAAGGGAGTGATGCTGCATGAGCAATCTAGCTGCTGAGGCGGAACAAGCCCTCAAAACCATGTCAAAAAGAGAAGCCATCCAGCTTGCTGCTGCGGATGGTAAAAATCTAACGGGTTCAGAAAAAGCTGCAATTCTCCTTCTCGCATTGGGCGAAGAAACCGGACCAATTTGGGCCGCACTTGATGATGAAGAATTGCGCGATGTATCAGCTGCAATGTCTAGTCTTGGGGTTGTCCAATCTTCGCTGGTCGAAGACCTCATTATTGAGTTTGTTGGTAAACTTTCAACATCTGGCTCGATCACTGGTAACTTTGAGCAGACCCAACGTCTTCTCTCTCAATTCCTTCCGGGTGAAAAAGTTGACTCCCTTATGGAAGAAATTCGCGGTCCAGCTGGTCGCACAATGTGGGACAAATTGGGCAATGTGTCTGAGACCGTCCTCGCAAACTACTTAAAGAATGAATACCCGCAAACAGTTGCGGTTGTACTATCAAAGATAAAATCAGACCACGCAGCGCGTGTTCTTGCATGTTTGCCACCTGATTTCGCAATCGAGTGTATGCAACGCATGTTGCGGATGGACCCCTGTCTCTTATAAAAATATCAGAGCCCACGACACGGACTCCTATCT
>CAYGPD010000013.1:52897-71814 GCA_964351655.1 uncultured Hyphomonadaceae bacterium
ACATTATCGAGAAAATCGAAGTCACACTCCGCACAGAATTCATGACCAACCTTGCCCGCACATCCAAACGCGATAGTCATGAGCAAATGGCCGATATTTTCAATGCTTTTGATCGCCAGACAGAAGGTCGTTTCATGACCGCGCTGGAAGAAAAAAGCAAAGAAGCCGCTGAACGCATCCGCTCACTCATGTTTGTATTTGATGATCTAGCAAAACTCGACCCAGGCGGCATTCAAACTCTTCTAAAAGCTGTCCCCAAGGAAAAACTCACCCTCGCCTTGAAAGGCGCAAACGAGGAAATGCAAGATCTTTTCACCTCCAACATGTCGGAGCGTGCTGCAAAGATCCTTAAAGAAGACATGAATTCGATGGGGCCCGTGAAACTTAAAGACGTGGATGCAGCCCAACAAGACATGGTCTATCAGGCCAAAGAATTAGCAGACCGCGGTGAGATCATGCTCGCTGATGGCGGTGCTGAAGATGAATTGGTGTATTAATCCATGGCTGATGTAAAACACTTCGAATTTTATACCGAATTCACACCTTCTGGCGAAATTCTTTCGGGCAAAAAGCCTGCATATAAGCGCGTGGAAGAAGTTGAAAAAGAGATAAATCAAGCGCGTGCAAGCACACAAGATGCTGTGATGGCCAGCGTAGAAGCTCGCATTGCAACTGCGCTAGAGACAATTGCTGCAAACCTCATCCCAAATGAGCAAGTGATAAACCAAATCGCTTTAACATTGCGCAATGAAGCGATTGATCTCGCAATGGCAGCGTCCGCAACGATTGCGGGAAAAGCACTCGACGAAAACGGGCACAAAGCTGCTGAAGATGCTGTTGCTGAAGCCTGCAAACAATTGCGTTCAGAACCACGTTTGATCGTAACCGTCGCGCCTGATGCAGAAATGCAAATTAA
This sequence comes from uncultured Hyphomonadaceae bacterium, assembly GCA_964351655.1. Lineage (GTDB taxonomy): Bacteria > Pseudomonadota > Alphaproteobacteria > Caulobacterales > Hyphomonadaceae > Hirschia. The sequence goes on from CAYGPD010000013.1 coordinate 53,814, forward strand.
GATGAGACTTCAAAACATGCCAGATATCGCGGACCGTTTGCATTTTGTTGCAGATCCCGCAGCCCGTCCAGGGGACTGGCGCATCGAATTTAGCGGAGGCGCAGCTGAATTTAGCCGCGACGCCGTCAGTGAAGCAGTTGAAAAATGCCTAAACAATCGCAAAGCCGATCCTATCGAAGATCAGCTTGATTTGTTTGGTGCGCAGTAATTGTAGGTTTTAGGAGCGTAACATGTCGAATGACGAACTTAACTTCCCAGAACTTGAACCCGGCATTAAGCCGGTAGCAAATCCTATTTCCGCAGCAGTTGAAAAAGAACGCCGTGAGAAATTTGCAGCAGACCTCGCCCCGATGTTCGATGTCCCTGTTTCTGTGCAAGCTGTTATTGGCCGCACAACAATGGAAGTCTCCGAACTTATGCACCTTGGTGAAGGCTCAGTGCTCGAACTAGACCGGCGCGTGGGTGAAGCTATTGATATTTATGTAAACTCTCGCCTCGTCGCTCGTGGGGAAATCGTTGTTGTAGATGATCGCCTTGGCGTAACCATGACCGAGATAATCAAAAATGCAGGTGCTTAACCACCAAACTAGGGACTGAAACATTCGGTTCTCTAACTCGATTTTTGCCAGAACAAGATTTTTGGAAAGTGAAGACATTATGCGCGTATTAATTATCGGAGATTTGGGTGGCCAGCTTTCAGCAGCAACAAAAATTGCTTTTGAACGTGGCGCACACGTATCTCACGCAGCATCCCCTGCTATAGCGCTCGATTCACTTCGTGCCGGACACGGCGCTGATCTTGTTATGATCGACGTGAAAGCTGATATTGCGTGGTTAAGCGAAGCGCTCAATTCTGAGCGTATCGCCGCGCCTATAGTCGCCTGCGGCGTTGAAGCAGATGCGACGACAGCTGCCGAGGCTATTCGCGCAGGTGCCCGTGAATTTATCCCTCTGCCTCCCGACGCAGAACTCATTGCCGCAGTATTATCAGCCGTATCTAACGATGACCGCCCAATGATTGCTGCTGACCCGGCAATGGTGCAGATCGTGGAACTCGCAGAGCAAATCGCACCATCAGATGCATCCGTTCTAATCACGGGTGAAAGCGGTGTAGGTAAAGAGGTTATGGCGCGCTTTGTTCACCGCAAATCCCGCCGCTCAACAAAACCTTTCATCTCTGTAAACTGTGCAGCTATCCCAGAAAACTTGCTTGAATCAGAACTTTTTGGTCACGAAAAAGGTGCCTTCACTGGCGCAATGGCACGCCGGATAGGTAAATTTGAAGAAGCTGACGGCGGCACACTTCTTCTGGATGAAATTTCAGAAATGGATGCGCGCCTGCAAGCTAAATTGCTCCGCGCGATCCAAGAACGCGAAATTGACAGAGTTGGTGGCACTAAACCAATTAAGGTCGACATCCGTATTCTTGCCACATCAAACCGCGATCTTGCCCAAGCTGTTCGCGATGGTGATTTCCGTGAAGATTTGCTTTACCGTTTGAACGTCATGAATTTGTGTATTCCTGCACTTCGTGAACGCCGCTCAGACCTGATGAAATTGTCCGAATTTTTCATTGAGAAATATAGCGCTGCCAACGGTCTTCCTAACAAATCGCTTTCAGATGATGCGCGCACCCAAATCGAAGCTTCTCGTTGGCCGGGCAATGTGCGTGAACTTGAAAACGCAATGCACCGCGCAGTTATCCTCTCTCGGGGTCCTGTTATTGAAACGGATGCGATCCGCACACCCGACGGCGCACCTCTAGGTGGACGTGGTGGCTACAACCCGCATGCATCTCAGTCGGACATGCAGGTCGCACGGGTAGCAGAGACAGCTCACACCGCAATCACAGCAGGACTAGCCAGCATACAGGTAGGCCGCACAGTGGCAGAAGTTGAGCAAGATCTCATTCTTTCTACCCTCGATCATTGCCTTGGAAACCGCACACACGCAGCAAACATCTTAGGAATTTCAATTCGCACACTCCGCAACAAACTCCGTACCTACACAGATGCAGGTATTGAAGTTGCGGCTCCCGGCGAAACAAGAGCGGCAGGCTAACACCACATGGCTGAAGCAACCAAAAGCACTGGCGGAATATCAATAGGCGGGTTCGACATGAACGCGCTCGCCAAGGGTGCAGCAAAAGGTGAAGTCGCACTTGGTTTAGGCGTGATGACCCTAATCGTCATGCTGATTGTGCCCCTACCATCCTTCCTGCTTGATTTCATGCTTGCCATCTCCATCACTTTCTCAGTGCTGGTACTGATGACGGCATTGCTTATTCAAAAGCCACTCGAATTCTCATCATTTCCTTCCGTATTGCTACTTACAACAATGTTGAGGCTTGCCCTCAATATGGCCTCGACCCGACTAATCCTCTCCAAAGGAGACCAGGGACCAGAAGCGGCAGGTAGTATTATCAAAACCTTCGGCTCATTTGTAATGGGCGGAAATTACGTGATCGGTGTGATTGTGTTCATCATCCTCGTGATCGTGAATTTCATGGTCATTACAAAGGGTTCTGGCCGTATCGCCGAGGTTGCAGCTCGTTTCACATTGGATGCTATGCCCGGTAAACAAATGGCCATTGATGCTGATTTGTCGGCAGGAATGATCAACGAAGACGAAGCGCGTGCACGTCGTAAAGAACTCGAAGGCGAAAGCAACTTCTTCGGGGCTATGGATGGTGCGTCCAAATTCGTGCGCGGTGACGCGATGGCCGGTATCCTTATTACCGTCATCAACATCATCGGCGGAATTCTTATCGGTGTCGCTCAAAAAGGCCTTCCATTTAACGAGGCCGCCCAAACCTACACAATGCTCACAATTGGAGATGGTCTCGTCTCTCAAATTCCAGCACTTATTATTTCCGTTGCTGCGGGTATGCTTGTATCAAAAGCAGGTGTCGATGGTTCCACCGACAAAGCACTTGGCACGCAGCTGATGGCCTCTCCGCAAGGCTTGTCCATGGTTGCAGGAATTGCAGCATTCGCAGGTCTATTGCCGGGCATGCCAATTATTCCATTCTTCCTCCTTGCCGGTGGTGCAGGATATGGTGCATGGCGCGCAGCAACCGCTAAAGAAAAAGCAATCCAAGACGCTATCGTCAAAGAAAACGAGATAAAAACAGACACCACTAAAAAAGCTGGCGAAGCTCCTATCTCAGACAGTGTAGCTGTGGATGATCTTAAAGTTGAACTTGGGTTTGGCCTACTGTCCCTCATCAACGAATCTGAAGGTCGCAAACTTACTGATCAAATCAAAGCAGTGCGCCGTCAAATTGCCTCTGAATTTGGTTTTATCGCCCCTCAAGTTCGTATTGTGGATAACCTTGAACTTGGTTCCGAAAACTATCGCATCCTTATCAAAGAAGTTGAATCAGGCAGTGGGCAATTGCGTCCAATGCTTGATATGGCGATGGATGCATCCGGCATCGCAACACCCATTTCAGGAGAACGCGTAAAGGAACCTGTATTTGGCCTTCCTGCTGTATGGATTGATAAGTCTATCAAAGAAGAAGCAGCAATGTCGGGCTATACCGTTGTTGATGCCGCGACTGTTCTGACAACACACTTCACCGAACTCGTGAAAGAAAACATGTCAGACCTGCTTTCCTTCACAGCCCTAAAAGAGCTAACGGACGCACTTCCATCTGCACAAAAAGCATTGCTCGACGACATCGTACCAAACCAAATCACCATGTCTGGTATTCAACGTGTTTTGCAAAACCTACTGCGCGAGAAAATCTCAGTTCGTGACTTCGCAACAATTTTAGAAGCAATCGCTGAAGCATCAGGTGCCTCGACAGATCTCATGCAGATCACAGAACACGTACGTACACGTCTTGCCCGACAGCTATGTAACGCCAACCAAGCACATGATGGCCAATTATCAGTTGTTACCCTCTCCCCTGTATGGGAGCAAACGTTCGCAGAAGCCCTCATTGGAGAAGCCGGCTCACGTCAATTGGCACTCGAACCATCTCGTTTGCACGAGTTTGTAGGTGAAATGCGCCGTGTATTTGAAGCAGCTGCTCAAATTGGAGACACTCCCGTCCTACTCACTTCCGCCCCAATCCGCCCTTATGTCCGCTCTCTGGTCGAGCGTTTCCGCGCCCAAACAGTGGTCATGAGCCAAAACGAGATCCACCCTAAAGCACGCTTGCGTTCTGCAGGGTCGATCTAAACACATACCAAGAATGACACCCCACATGACCAAACAGTATATTATTTTCACACTGCCATTTAGGAGGCACCTACCATGAGAATGAAACTATTCTCCGCAGCCACCATGGAAGAAGCCATGGAACAAATGCGAGCAGAACTAGGCTCAGATGCGGTTATTCTTTCAACCCGCAATGAACCTGGCAATGTCGAGGTACGTGCAGCTGTAGAACGCGCACCGAATGCCCGTTTCGCAACTCCAGTCTTTTCTGAATCGCGCCCTCATTTTGACAACACTACCCGTGAACGTATCAAAGACGTCATGAGCTGGCATGGAGCACCAAGCGGTTTCACTGACATTGTAACCAATGCAGGCTTAAAGCTCATGGGAGCCACAGCGGACCCAGGCCCTGCTCTCGCAGCAGGACTTGAGGGAGTATTATCATTTTCTCCTGTCCACTCAGACACACGCAAATCGATTTTACTTGTCGGTGCTCCCGGCTCCGGAAAAACATCTACGGCTGCAAAACTTGCATCTGTAACTCGTAATTCCCCGCTTGGTTTAAAAGCAGCTTCTGCTGATTTTGATGCTTCCGGTGGTCATGCTCGACTTGCAGCCTATGTAGGGCGTCCAGATGTTGGTTTGTTTAAATCCCCAGAAGCACTTCAAAACCATCTAGCTGCACGCACAGCTTCTGAACGTAAACTTGTCATTGATGGCCCTGCTTTTAATCCGGTAAACCCGAATGAAATCGCTCGCCTTCGCAACTTACTTTATCATGTAGATGTTGAACCTATCTTGGTGATGTCGGCAGAAGGTCATCCTGAAGATCTAGAAGATAACGCACGTGCTTTCGCAAGTGTTGGCGTTAGAAGGGCAATTTTAACTAAATTAGATGTAGTAAGACGTAGAGGAGGTGCTTTTGCTGCACTTTCTTCGTCTCGGTTAAGTATCGCTCAACTAAGTTTGACGCATTCTATATCAAACGGACTGATTCCCGCGACGCCATTGCGAATAGCAAGATTGTTGTTGGAAACAGCACCAGAGAACGGATCAGGGTCTAGTATGTCTTATAGAGGAGCTGCATAATGTCGTTTCCTGGCAAAAAATCCGGACACATGTCCTCAGGACCGCGCGTAGCCCCGGCCCAAATTCTTGCAATTGCATCAGGCAAAGGCGGCGTTGGTAAGACTTGGATGTCTACAACTCTCGCAGCTTGTTTTGCTAAAGCAGGTAAACGTACTCTTCTCGTCGATGGCGATCTAGGATGTGCTAATGTTGACGTACAACTCGGTATAGCGCCTGACACTGATCTTGCTGCTGTCATGGCAGGTTGGGTTGAACTTGATGATGCTGTCACGCCTGTGAACGGTGGAGCAGGCACACAAGGCGGTTTTGATGTGCTTCCGGGACGTTCCGGTTCTGGTGCTCTTGCCGAGCTTCCCAAAGATGATGCAGCCCGATTAGCAGCTGGTCTGACAACACTTGCAATGCAGTACGACATTGTTTTGGTTGATCTTGCTGCTGGTATCGACGCCAATGTTATGCGCCTAGCGCGTGCCGCAGATCGCGCACTCGTCGTGGCAAATGACGAGCCTACTTCAATGACAGATGCTTACGCATTTATCAAAGTTCTCCGTGGATACGCTCCAAGCGTTGCCCCATGGATCGCTGTGAATATGGCAGACACACGTGTTGCAGGACGACGTACTTATGAAGCGCTTGCGCGCGCAAGCCAAACATTCCTTGGTTTCCGCCCGCCTTTAGCTGGTATCGTTCTTCGCGATTCCAAAGTACGTGAAGCCATCCGTACACAGAAAACTATCACAACTTTATTTCCTGACGCACAAGCCGCGATTGATGCAGAGCAAATTGCAGAAGCAATTCTGCGTGGCGGTGCGGATTCTATCGCAGAAGCCAGCTGATAAGTTGTTGTAATTTAAATAAAAAGCCACATCCTTCTCGATGTGGCTTTTTTTATTAAACTCATAATTTACCGCTTCGGAATAAAAAAATTACTGAAGTAAATGTAAATGAAATCACCCCAATTCTTAATCCAAGTCATATCAAGGTTTTAATCATAGTGTTGTAGCCTCTCCTTAACAGTAGGAGGACAATATCTGTGTTTTCGGGATTTCTATCTCATTTTAAAATACACACCAACGAGCCGGAATTAAACCGCGCTCGTTATGATGCAATTAAAATGCAGCTTCCTGTGAACTATCTTCTGCTTACTTTTGCAAGCTTGGGAATGTGCATAACGCATATGCACTTAATTCCCGCCTATTTATTGTTCCCTATACCAATACTCTTCTTCTTGGTTTGTATATTCCGTGCGCCTGCAGCGCTGAATAAAAATACAATTCAACTGACTGACGCTCAGACAGTTCAACGTCTCCAATTATCAGTGAAAATTTCGCCAATTGTGGGGGTACTGCTATTCGCATGGAATATTATGCTGTTTGAAGTTGGCGACGGCGCTTTGAGAGGGTTGGTTGTTTTCTATTCCGGTATCACCATTATTGGCGGTGCGATGACATTATTAGCAGTGCCACAAGCTGCCAAGGCGATGTTACTTTCAAACATTCCTGCAACTGTAATATATCTACTAGTCCAACTTGATCCTATTTATGCTGTTTCTGCGCTAAACCTGTCTATGGTTGCAGGTGTTTTATATTTAGCTATTCTTAGCCAAGATAAAGGTATGAGCGATATCGTTCGCCACCAAAAAGCTCTACTTGGTCAGAGTAAACGTCTGGAATTGCTAAACGCCGAAACTCTACGCCTCGCAAACACAGACCCACTTACAAAACTGCCGAACAGAAGAAGTTTCTTCCAAACTATTGATGACACCATCGAGGATTATATCGATGACAATGTCGAATTTGTTTTAGCCCTGTTAGATCTTGATGGATTTAAACCTGTAAACGATGTTTTTGGACACCCTGCTGGTGATCATCTCCTTGTATCAACAGCAAAGCGTCTGTCCACATGCCTTGGCAGTGATGTCGTACTTGGGCGATTAGGCGGCGACGAATTTGGAATCTTATTTTTGAAACCTCAGGATGACAAAACCATGCTGAAGATTTCAGAAGATGTATGCAGTATGCTGCGCGCACCATTCAAACTTGATGAAGGCACAGCCAATATAGGGGGCACCATAGGTCTTGCCCGCTTCCCACACGCAGGCACTAAGCGTTCTATCCTTTTTGACAGAGCCGACTATGCATTGTGTTACGCGAAACAAAATGCCAAAGGCGCGCCTGTATTCTTTTCAGAAAAGCACGAAAACAGTATCCGTGATGCGCTCGCCCTTGAGCAAAAATTGACAGAAGCTGATCTCGAACAAGAATTATATGTTGAGTTTCAACCTATTGTAGACACCCAGCACAATCGCGTGAAAGGTTTTGAAGCACTTGCACGTTGGTATAATCCCGTTCTTGGCCAAGTGCCTCCTGATGAGTTTATTAAAACAGCCGAACAAGCTGGCAGTATCCGTGTCCTCACAACAATTCTGCTTCAATGCGCACTTAAAAGCATGAAGGATTGGCCGGAAGACATATATATGTCGTTTAATCTTTCAGCTATCTTATTGTCTTCAACGGGATGTTTGAGACGATTGATAGACATTATCGACGAAGCCGGCATTGCGCCAAATCGGATCGTATTTGAAATAACTGAAACTATGATTATGCAGGATTTCGATCGGGTTGTAGAATCTCTTCACTACATCCGTGAACAGGGCTTTGCACTCGCGCTTGATGATTTCGGAACAGGATACTCAAGTCTCAGTTATGTCCAAAAACTTCCAATTGATCGATTAAAAATTGACCGTTCATTCATCAAAGATATGGCCAAAAACCCAGCCGACCGCAACATTGTGCGCACGATTGCGGACCTTTGTCGCAACCTTGGTCTAGATTGTGTGGTTGAAGGTGTTGAAACAGAACGTCAACTGCAGCTAGTCACTGATTTGGATCTACATTTCATTCAAGGATACTATTTCAGTCGCCCACTCTCACCAGCCGCAGCTCTCGCTTTTGCGCAAGTTATGAATGACACTCCCGTTCAAAAACAAGTGATTAATCAATCTCGATGGTAAGCATCGTCAAATCCGATATTACCTAATTTCAAATGTTAAAAATTTTAGGCACGGCGCGTTAGAGCAGCTTCATCGAGTTGCGCTTGCTCTCGCATTGCGAATTCTTTATCAATTTTACTTTGATACTGTGTCTGCAAACTCTCAAGTTTAGACTTTTCCTGATAAGCTATGACTAGTCGCGCCCGCACGTGAGCGATACCCGCTTCAAGTTCAGCAATTTCCATATCAAACCTGCCCTGCTCACCTTTGAGCCTGTACAAATAAGCTGGAACACTCGCCAATAACTGCAAATCCAGATTATCATCAATAGCCATTGCTTGCTCTGCTTCGCCTTTGGCTTGAGCAGCTGCTTTTGCCATACGCAACCCTTCAATACGAGCTTGAGCCTTTGAAATCTCGACTGCTATTGCATCAATGTTTCTTTGAGCGAGTTTAATGAGAGTGGGCAATGATTTCATAATTCACATTCTGAAGGTGGGAGGCAAATAAGTCGTAAAGGAAATTCAAATTCCACAAAGAAAAGCGTTTAATTACCGCCTAATTGTTTTGCTAGAGATGGTCGATTTGCACTTCGGCGATCTCCACCTTGTGCCGCCAACGTCGCCTCCCCTGCATGCACATGAGGATTTGGCGCTTGTTGATTTGTAGCACCAATACCCAACACATTCGCCAACATTGCAAATGTTTCCGCCGGCGGTGTCGTTTCATCAACATGCTGCGTTAATATTTTTTCTATTTCTGGAGATAATTGCACTGCACGATCAACTTCTGGATCAGCTCCCCTTGCATACGCACCAATCCGCACAAGCTCTTCCATGTCAGAATATAGAGACATTAATCGTCTAGCTTGTCGCGCAATTTCAGAAGTCTCTGGGGTGTATAAATGGCTTGCGATACGAGAGAGTGATTTCAGGACATCTATCGCAGGATAGCGGCCACGTTCCGCAATTTTTCGATCCATTACAATATGACCATCCAAAATTCCCCGTACCGCATCAGCAACGGGTTCATTATGATCATCTCCATCGACCAGTACAGTAAACAGCCCAGTAATATGACCTTGGGGTTGACCATTAGGAACTATCTGCCCCGGCCCTGCACGTTCTAAAAGCTTTGGAAGCTCCGCGAAAACTGATGGCGTATACCCTTTAGTTGTCGGCGGCTCTCCCGCTGCCAAACCGATCTCACGCTGAGCCATTGCAAAACGTGTTACCGAATCTAATAGGCACAACACCTTGCAGCCTTGATCGCGGAAATGTTCAGCAACTGCCATTGTCATCCAGGCCGCGCGACGACGACGTGGTGCAGACTCATCAGATGTTGCTGAAACCACAACAGATCTCGCTAGACCACCTGGTCCCAATGTGTCTTCCACAAACTCACGCACCTCGCGACCACGTTCACCAATCAACCCGATAACGACGACATCAGCTTGTGCATTTCGAGCGAGCATAGACATCAGTGTGGACTTCCCCACACCTGATCCCGCAAACAAACCCATACGCTGACCAATCGCACACGGTGCAAAGCCATCAAGCGCACGAACCCCCAATGACATAGGCTCGGACACGCGCGCACGGGAGTGGGCAGCGGGTGGCAGTGTTTTTATTTGCCTCGAAATTGTACCTTGAGAAAGTGGTCCCTCACCGTCTACGGGAGCGCCAAAAGCGTCAACAACCCGGCCTAACCAAGAATTTGACACTCGCACAAATGCATCTTCTGAAGAAAAACATACAGCTGCACCCGGACGTAATCCTTCCACATCATCGCACGCCAGAAAGACAGCGCGCTCGCCCTCAAATCCAACAAGCTCTCCGCGAGGCCCATCCTTACCGCCAAATCGAGCATATGCACCAAGTCGCAACGCCTCTGCAGGTCCAGTTGCTTCTATCCGCAATCCTTCAACGGCAACAATACGCCCTTCAAACAATTGTTTTTCAATATTTTTTATATCTTTTATTGCTTGTTGCAGCACGTAAGCACACCTTCACCGAGTCGTTTAGAGTCAAGAGTTCGACATAGAAAAATTCTTGTTTTTCTGACTCGGCAGAATGTGCCCATTGCCCTAAGCTAGCGTTAACGCGAGTGATTCTGTTGCAGAGATTTGATAAATTTATTTGCTTATTTTTCTCAATCTTTATGCAACTTTAGCCACCTAAATTAATATTCCGCCAATAGGTGTGAAGGCGCGTTAACACTTCTTAAAGAGTTAATATGCTTGATTGTTAATGGTTAATACGTTGATATGAACGTAAGTGATTCGGGAGAGCCTTATGCGGGTCTTGTTGATTGAAGACGATGATGCGGTAGCACGTAGCATCGACCTAATGTTGAAAGCCGCCGGCTTTAACATCTACATCACGGATTTGGGGGAAGAAGGCGTGGACCTGGGTAAGGTTTACGAATACGACCTCATTATCCTTGATTTGTCATTACCAGATATTTCTGGTTACGAAGTTTTGAAACAGCTGCGCATGTCGCGTATCAACACACCAGTGTTGATCTTGTCTGGTAACCCAGACATTGAAGCGAAGGTCAAAACACTTGGTTATGGGGCAGATGACTACCTCACAAAACCATTTAACAAAGATGAGTTGATCGCGCGCATTACAGCGATTGTACGCCGCTCGAAAGGTCACGCTGAAAGCGTAATCCGTACAGGCGACATCCTTGTGAACCTTGATGCGAAAACAGTTGAAGTTAAGAACCAACGCGTTCACTTAACTGGTAAAGAATATCAAATGTTCGAGCTTCTTTCTCTACGTAAGGGAACGACCCTCACAAAAGAGATGTTCCTAAACCACCTTTATGGCGGTATGGACGAGCCAGAACTAAAAATCATCGACGTGTTCATCTGTAAACTTCGCAAGAAGCTACAGAAAGCAACAGGTGGTGACCACTTTATCGAAACAGTTTGGGGCCGTGGTTACGTTCTTCGTGACCCTTCACCACACGCAATGTCTGTAGACGCAGCATAAACTGCGCCTTCAGCTCTTGGAATTCTCCTCATTTCATTTTGAGGAATGGCTATACTAAACCCGCTGAGCGCAAGCTAAGCGGGTTTTTTTTGAGATAAATATTTATTCTAAATGCTCATTTTGGCCGACAACAATTTCATCAATCTCTCATTCAAAACACGTTGCTCAGCACGTGCTTTCAATTTTGAACCATCGACAAATTGCGCGTGAAATCGCACACGCCTTGAATTTTTAATAGCAGCAGCTGCGGCAACGCCTCCAATAACTGAATTGGCCCAAGTGACAATTGCTTTTTGTCCCCATACAAACTCTGGCAGCATGAAGTTAGCTCCCGCCCCCGGTAAACCAGCCAGTCCAGACGCCAACACAGCTTTTGTCCAGTCACTAGATTTATCCCAACAGCGTATCCAGAAATTGTCATGAATGCGAACAGCAACAATATCTTCTGATCGGTAACTCACCGCGCGATACCTACCACCTTCACCGACATAAAGCTGAATACCAGTCCGAACGAAACGCGCTTTGGGATGAGGTAGAAAGTCCCCACCTATCACTTCAATCTTCATGCGCGCCTCCCACAAACTGGCACGAAGAATACACAAAATTTCAGGCGGAAGCCATGATTGATTACAAATCAAAGTAAATGAAAGACATAACATCGTGCAAATCAGCTCTCTGATAAAGCAGACTTTATGCGTTTAATCGCATCTTCAGTGTGAGCGTCGAGAAAGCCATGCCCCCAGTGCGGACAATCAATGACTTCTCCGTTCTGAAGCAAAGGAATGACGCGCGTTGTATAGAATGCAAGATCATCATCGGGCTTAAAAACCGTAATCTTATGAGATAGTTTCTTCAAAGTTTCAGGATATGTTTTGGCGTATTCTATGGCCGCGCGATGACCCCATTCATAGTTTTCACCTGCACGCAAATTTTCAGCGAACGAAACTGCCATCATTTCCAAAGTCATTCCCGGTCCACTATGCGCCTTCACAGCGGCCCACATCCTCTTAAAACGCGTACCTTCTGCATCAAGGGGCGTAAAGGAATAGGTCTTTTTCATCTCAGCTATATCTTGGTCGTTAAAAATTGGCGCTGAAATCATAACAATACCGCCAACGCTTTCAGGACGCTGCCTTGCAGCCTCAGCAACAACTTCAGATCCTGTATGATACCCTAAAAGGTCAACCTTCCCCAAATCCAGCGCATCCACAACATCCCAAACACTCTGCGCATAATCCTCGATCGTCACATGTGGATCTGACGGGGGTGGATCTGATTCGCCAAACCCCGGATAATCGTGTGCAATTACAACACGATCTGTCGCAGCAGCCTCCAGAAATCCGGCAAATATGCGACTTGATTTCGGGCTCATATGCATCATGAGCAAGGGCCTCTCACTAGCGATCTCAGGTGTTGCCATTCTCAAATGGATCTGACCGAACGCCCCATCGACAAACATTCGTTTCGTTATCGCCATACCAATCTCCATGCAAATGATATATCATTTGTATGTTCACAACTGACTCAATGTCAATTTTATAGAGTTACATGAAACTATAAGGTTCTATATCAAGCGACACACGCACCGAACTAGACAGCTTGATACGCTCTCGCCAAGACGACACATAAGCTGACAAATCTACATTTCGGTTAGAACGTATTAATAAACGACGACGATGACGCCCTCTAAGCACGGCTATCGGCGCTGGTGCCGGCCCCCATATATCCACACCATCCACGTTCGGCGCGCCCTGCACAAATGCAGATGCAGCATCATCGGCGGCAAGTGAGTTTTCAGCCGATATCACAACCGCTGCCAAACGGCCAAACGGCGGAAATCCCAAATCTTCGCGTGATTTCATTTCTAATTCCATGAACCAGTCACGGTCGTTGGCTAGAAGCGCCTGAATACTAGGAGAATCTGGTGCATACGTTTGAATAATGGCACGCCCCGGTTTGTCAGCACGTCCTGCACGACCAGAGACCTGAGAAAGCAATTGAAATGTACGTTCACCTGCGCGCAAATCCGAGCCTTGGCCACCCTTTAAGCCAGAATCTGCATCTACTGCGCCAACCAAGGTAAGGTTCGGAAAGTTATGGCCTTTTGCCGCAATTTGAGTTCCGATGAGGATATCTACCTGTCCTTGCTCCATGCGGTGAATAATGCCATTGAGTTCTTCTGGACTTTTAGCGGTGTCTGATGAGAAAACCTCAACTCTTGCGCCTTGAAAAAGCCCGCGCACCTCTTCTGCCAAACGTTCCACACCAGGCCCAACACCCATTAGGGAATCTGCCGCGCCGCAATGTGGACAATTGACTGGCTTTTTCATCATAAAACCAGTGAGGTGACACACGAGCATTCCCGTGTAGCGATGTTCGGTAAGCCAGCTTTCAGTGTCTGGAGCCTTCAATCTTTCGCCACACCCTTTACAAATCACCAATGGCGCATAGCCGCGACGATTGAGATATAAAAGCGACTGCTCCCCCGCGTCTAAGTTTTGCTCTAACGCGTCGATAAGCAAGGGCGACAACCAGCAATCTTTTGCTGGAGGGTTTTGCTTCATATCTGCGAGTAGAATGTCTGGAAGCACCGCAGCGCCCGGTCTCGCAAGGAGTTTTATGTGTTGATACCTGCCTTGATAGGCATTTGCCAGCGTTTCAAGGGATGGTGTCGCAGAGGCTAAAACAACCGTTGCAGCACCTATATGTGCGCGCATGACAGATAAATCACGCCCTTGATACACAGCGCCTTCATCCTGTTTGTAGGAGCCATCATGCTCTTCATCTACAATAATTAGGCGCAAGTTTTGGAAGGGCAAAAACAAAGCTGATCGGGCACCCACAACAATTTGCGCACGACCAGCGCCCACTTCACGCCACACGCGGCGGCGCTCTTTTTGAGTCGCGTTAGAATGCCATTCAGCTGGTGCAGCGCCGAACCGGTTTTCAAATCGCTCCCTTACAGCCTGTGTCAGTGCGATTTCAGGAAGAAGAACAAGTATCTGCGCTGTTTGGTCTATTCGTAATGCTTCAGCGATTGCCTCAAAATAGACTTCCGTCTTACCTGACCCCGTGACACCGTCGAGTAATATTGGTTTAAATGTCCGGCTACGCACAGCCTCACACAAAGCGTCAGCGCCTGCTTGCTGCTCGTCAGTTAGGTCAAACCCTTTTAATTCAGAGTTAGGCTTTCTAAACGGTTTATCTATCGGAAATTCTTCCTGACCAAGCGCATCAGCCTCGATTAAGCCCTTTATTACCCCTGCTGAGACCCCCGCCTGCCGTGCTAGTTCTGCTGCTGTGATACCTGCCTGCGCAGTGTCTGGTGCGATAGAGAGTACCTTCTGTCGGGCAGGTGTTAGTCGCGAGGGTGCGCCCTGCTTTTTAAACACGTAATTTTCAACTGGAGACGGCAATAAAGCATCGCGAGAACGCATACACATAGCCAACATATTGCCTAAAGGCGTACATGTATATTTTGCTGACCTATCAACAAAATCACGGATCGCTTGCGGCAACAAAGGCGCGCTTACCAATACGCTTTCCACATATTTAAGAGGACGCTTAGAAGGCCCATCTTTTAGAGACCACACAACCCCCGTCACTGAACGCGCCCCCAGAGGAACAGTAACGAATTGGCCAAGTTCTACTTTCATATCTTCATGCAAGCGATAGTCGAATGCTTCAGGAAGAGGCATTGGCAGCAAGACACTTGCAATTTGATAATCTGACTCGGGAAAAAGACTCATGCGCTAATTCTCGCTTGTTGCACACGCCTCGACAACAGGCATTCGCACAAACACCACAGATTTCTCACAAGAAACACATCCCCATTTGCGCGCGTCCATTTTGAGTTAACATCTAAGCGGCATGATTAAGTTATGGCCAACCTTGCATCCACCCCCGAACACACACACTCACATGCGCCGCGCACAGCATCGCAAGCCCTTTACGCTTTCGTGCAGCACTTAACGCATGAACGCCGCATGTCGGAACATACGATTGACGGATATCAACGGGATGTCGCCAGCTTTTTAGGATTTTTAACCAACCACCTTGGCGGCGAGGCCCATGTGGATGATCTGACTAAACTTACACCGAGCGATGTGCGCGCATGGCTGGCCCATCGCCGTGCCAATAATGAGTTGCAAGCCACATCCCTTAGTCGCGCTTTATCGGCTGTGAGGGCATTTTTCAAATTTATGGATCGCCAGCTCGATAAACCGAATGCGCGTATTCAAATGGTGAAAGCCCCCAAGCGCGCGCAAAGATTACCCCGCCCACTTGCGATGGATGCAGCAAAAAATTTGCTTGAAGAAGTTCAAAATCAAGATATTGAACTTTGGGTGGCCGCACGAGATGCCGCAATGATCGCTCTAATGTATGGTGCGGGACTTCGTATCTCCGAAGCATTGTCACTTACGGATGCAGATATTCCTGCGCGAGACGTGCTTCGTATTCGCGGGAAAGGCGATAAGGTACGACTCGTACCGCTTATTCCTGTCGTGCGGGATGCGCTTAACTCATATTTTGAGAAACGCCCTTTTATGCGTGATGATGACGGACCATTATTTCGCGGCGTAAAGGGCAATAAGCTGAATGCGCGGATAATCCAAAAGCTTGTTGAGCAGATGCGCTATGCGTTGGATTTACCAGCCACAGCCACACCGCATGCTTTAAGACACTCATTCGCGACACACCTTTTGGCCAATGGCGCAGACCTTCGCTCGATCCAAACATTGCTAGGCCATGCAAGTCTTTCATCCACGCAAATTTATACAGGCGTAGAAAGCGATAGATTGAAAGCCATCCACAAAGCTGCTCATCCCAGAGGGTAGCAATGGCGGGTTTGGGCCCTTAAATTGACATTCCCGATTGATTGATTGACTGATCGACGGCTTCATCCCAAAAGTGGACATAAGAGCTGGCATGAGACAGTCAAAACATTGATAAGTTCAATATTTTCCATCAAAGTGCCCTTTTTAGAGACATGGGAAGCAATAGAAGATGTTGAAGGCTGGTGGATTTGCACTACGGTTAAGTACAAAGCGTCAAAGCATTTTCGAAGACGAGTGGGACCAATCCTACAGTTACGCTGAGGCCGTCGACGAATTCTCATTTAGCCGAAAACAAGTGCTTGTTTGTTTTGTCGTCGATCCAGCAGGCATCATTACACATTTTGGACTGGGCCGACGGGGACTACGCGCGGGCGCACAGCAACGTCGTTTGAACATAGGGAATCTAACCGAACTGAGCCAGCGAGTGATAGTGGCCGACATCGTCAATTCAGTACCCAAACGCAACCGTGCTAAGGTTGAAGAAATTTTCAAAAATGGCGGTCTCTTCACGCCAGCAGCCTTCAATGCCGTCATTGATGCGATCATTCAGATCGCGCCTGAGATGCGCGGCCCACTCCAGCGTTTCTCCGAAGAAAGCCGCGAGCGATTTGCCCGCTTGAGCGAAGAGGTACGTGATTCACTTGCTTATCAAAAAGAGAGTGTAGCTACCGCTTTGAGCCTCAGCGGGATTGACCGCACACCGCTGGGTCTATGGGCAGTGCCAGATGACAGTGAGGGATCTTATCTAGATGGATTAGAACAGACCCGTATGCGCGAGGACCCAATGGTTTTTGGGGACATGATGAATGTACCAGGTTACGATTACATCAAGTCAATTCCGCGGGCTTCGACGACCGTATTCGAAGACGCAGGGACCAAGTTGTTTGTGACGCTCGCTAACCGTCAACCGCTTGAAGAGCAAACAGGCACGGATCTCATCTATTATAACGAAACCTTCAAAGCATTCATCATGGTTCAGTACAAAGCTATGGAGCAAGACGACAAAGAGGGCGCAATTTATCGCTATCCAGAGCAGCAGCTGACTGATGAGATCACGCGTATGGATGCTATGCTCGCTGTACTTGCGGAAATTGAATCATCTGCCGATCGCAATGCTTTTCGTTTCAACACAAATCCCTTTTTTCTGAAATTCTGCCCCCGGCTACAATTTGACCCAACGGATACCGGCCTAGTTAAAGGCATGTATCTGCCTCTCGACTATTGGAAACGGACAGAAAACGATCCTGCCATGAAAGGGCCGCGCAAGGGCAACCGGCTCACATATAAGAATGTAGGCCGTCACCTCGATAATACGGCCTTCGCGACACTTGTATCCCGCGCATGGGTTGGGACGTCAGTCACACAATCCAAGCTTTTGGAAGATTGGATACACGATGTACTTAAATCTGGACGAGCGGTCACCTTCGCTGTGAAACAAGATAAGCCTGATTCTGGAAAGAAAAATCCGGTTTTAAACCCTGTTATCATTCCTGGTGAAGGAGGGTTGGTAGAGCAAGTTCAGCAGACTAAGGGCTAAATCTAGTCTATATGCCGCGAAGAAAGCACATTAAACGGGAGGCAATACATCGTAATAAATCAAAAACCTAATGTCTTCTTCTGCCCATATTCCGGCCGTCCAGCAGTCGAGGTAAAATGACCGCTTTTGGCGAATAGCGGACGCTTTCCATTTTGTAGACTCGAGGGCGAAAGACAGGATTAGGCTTGCGCATCGTGGTGGCCGATTTCTGATAATGCCGCAGACACAGAGAAGCCCATCCTCGGGATTAGCGAGAATGGGCTGACTTTAATCTAGATTGAGCTAGACCGTGCTATTTCTAGCTGGAGGCGCTTGATTTCACGCACAATGGCAAACCGATTCAAACGATTGTGAAACCAGAGCTTCATCGCGATTTGCG
>CAYGPD010000014.1:0-66289 GCA_964351655.1 uncultured Hyphomonadaceae bacterium
GTGCTCAGCGGCCTATCTTGTCTTAGCCTGAGCACCCTCTATTGAGCGACTGACAGACTTTTATTCCGCCCGTGGCAGTCCGCCTGCCAGAGCATCGTCCCTATGCGTCAAAGCTTTAAAGCTGTCCTGCCTGTATCAAATCTGCTGCATAATTTGCGGATCGTGCCGAGAATGCCATATAGGTCAATGAGGGATTCTGACACCCTGCTGAAGTCATAAACGAGCCATCCGTCACAAACAGGTTTGGAATGTCATGCGCCTGACACCACCCGTTCAGGACTGAGGTTTTTGGATCCCGCCCCATTCTCGCAGTTCCCATTTCATGAATCCTGTTACCCATCGGCGTTAAGTTTACAGGCGGAGCCGATATAGATGTACAGCCGGCAGCCTCAAGCATGGCAATTCCATCCTTGCGCGCCTCTTCCATCATGATGCGCTCGTTCTCTCCCATTTTAGCGTCGAAAATTGCGAGAGGTAGCCCCCATTTATCTTTCTTCGTTGGGTGCAAATACATTTTGTTCGCTTCATTTGGCAGCACTTCACCAAAAGAGTACAAGCCAATATGCCACGGACCTTTTCCTTTGTGTCCTTCCTTAAAGGATCGCCCTATTCCAGCTGCATTCATGAAACCATGCCCTGCTGGACCAGATCCGCCTTGAAACCCAAACCCACGAATAAACGGTTTATCATTCTCGGTCACATTTGCGTAACGTGGAATATAAATTCCGCCCGGACGTCGCCCATAGACAGTCTTGTTTTCGAAGTCATTTAAAATTCCGGATATGGGTGGCCCACTCACATGATCCATAAGATTCAAGCCAAGCTGACCGGATGAATTTGCTAGCCCATTTGGAAAGGCCTCAGACTGTGATTGCAGCATAATCATAGTTGAACCAATGGTCGATGCATTCAAGAAAATGACTTTAGCAGTGTAACGCGATTTCTGTTTCGTTTTCTGGTCAATTACATTGACCGCAGAAATACGCTTTGCTTTTGGATCATACTCAAGCGACTCTACAATCGCATCATTTTTGATCGTGCAGTTATTTGTGTTCATCGCAGCAGGTAAAGTTGCATGCAATGAAGAGAAATAAGCCTTAAAACTACAGCCTTGCGCACACTGATTGCGAACCTGACATGGCCCTCTTCCAAGCTCCATCTGCTCTTCTGTAGGGTCTGTTAGGTGTGCAACACGTGCATTGATTACATTTCGACCTGGAAATTTTTCTGCAACTGAAGATTTAAGATGCTTCTCAGGACATGTCATCTCAAATGGTGGCTGGAAAATACTGTCTGGAAGTTGCGGTAAATTCTCTTTTGAACCGGATATGCCGGCAAATTTTTCAACGTGATCATACCATGGCGCAATGTCTTCATAACGCACTGGCCAGTCAACACCATGACCATCTTTAGCATTCGCCTCAAAATCCATCGGCGACAAACGGTAAGATTGACGTCCCCATGTCACTGAGCGTCCACCCGTGTGATATCCACGCAGCCAGTGAAAGTCTGTTCCATCAGCCATTTCATAGGGATGTTCATCATCTCGCACCCAATATTGATTTCCGGATGCATTTCTTGGATGCGGAACACCTTTCACTTGTTGGTAATAGTGTTTTTCAATTTCTTCTTCCGGAACACGATCCAGATTCGGGCGCTCCCAAGGTGCCTCCAAGTCTTTATAATCGCGGGCGGGGTCAATCTCTTTACCGCGCTCCAACACTAAGACCTTCAAACCACGCTCTGCTAATTCTTTCGCAGACCAACCACCGCTCATTCCAGAGCCTACTACAATCGCGTCAAAATCCGCCATATCACTCGCTCCGTTCTAAGTTGTTTCTATGTCAACACATGCGTCCCAGTATCCGGGCACAGGTTGGAAATCGAGTTCGAGTGTCGCGCCATCTTCAGATTGAAAATAGATTGTCGCAATTAGATTTTTCAATCCGCGATATCCAGAGACGCCCTTGCCTTCACCAAAAGAAGCGGCGTCTACAGCTGAAAGCGCTACAACCGCGATTTCATCGGATGCCTCAACAAACTTCCCACCCACCTGCTCATCCAATGCAATCTGGAGAGCCGACACAGTCTTTTTTTGCTTTTCTTGTGTTGAAGAATTTGCCCAATCAGCCATCAATCCATCTAAATAAGCGGGCACCTTCACATCGAGCGCTCCTGGGGTGTGAGTTCTCGGAATAATGAGGTCGGCTACACGGCTTACAAGACGAATTTCTTCAGCATTAAAAAAACGTCCCGCCTGATCTTCCACCAGCGGAGTGACAGCGATTTGAGGATCATGCCCACACGCTGCCAATAAAGAAGCTCCGCCCACCGACACGATCATTCCTTGCAGGAATTTGCGACGATCTGTACTCATCTTTAGCTCCTTTGTATCACTTGCTTAAGACTGGCATTTTGAATTTGGCATTCTTTAGAAATGTGAAGCTCTGGGAAATGGATGCCAACGGATCGGGCGCTTTATCATGCTCAACATAGGCATGTTTTAATCCAGCCTTTTCGGCCTTAGCGAATATCGCAGCGAAATCTACAGTCCCCTGACCTACCGGGCATAATGTTCCATCTTCCTTGATGTCCTTCACGTGAAAGAGCGGAAAACGTCCTGGGTTCGCTTCAATATATTCAACAGCACTTTTTCCAGCAGCATGAACCCAGCAAAGATCCAATTCCATCTTCACAAGATCTGCATCCGTCTCGCTGAGTAATATATCGTATGGAATTTGCCCCTCTAATTCCACGAATTCAAATTCATGGTTATGATAGGCGAACCCAAGACCAGCAGCACGACAGGTCTCCGCTATTTTTGACAGGTTTTCTGCAACATTGCGATAGTCATCTAGACCCTTGCGGTGCTCATCAATCAAATAAGGAATTACCAGATAATTGTGATTGAGTATTTGAGCAATATTGATTGCTTCTTCTAATTTCTCTTGTTGAAGGCAATCCACATAGCTCAGATGAAAGCTTGGAGCTTTCAAGTCTTCACCGTTTAATATGGTTTTATATTCTTGCGGTGTCGTATCAAAATATCCTGCAAATTCCACTTCACGATATCCGGCAGCTGCTACGCTTTTAAGAGCTAATGTCGCATTTTCAGCCATCATTTCTTTGACAGTATATAACTGAACACCGCCGCGATCTGACCAAATTTCACCTGAAGATTGGTCTGAAGATTTTGCACCACAAGCGCTTGCCAAGCCTGTTGTTGCAAGCGCACCCCATAAAAATTCTCTACGTCCTAAAAACATATCTTAATGCCCTCCCGCATTGTCGGTATTTAGTCTCATCAGCTGAATGTTGCGAAACTCTACTGGTGCGCTTTCCGCTTGTAGCGCGATATACCCATCGGAGATCGCCAACCCATTTTTCATCATGTCATTTGCATTTTTAAGATCGGTGAGACGCTTATCAGCAGGGTCATATTGCGCGCCGCTAAATTCAAATGTCGGCTGACCATTGATCAATTGTTTGATCGTGCCATTGCCCAAAACTTCGACTTCATATTGCACCCATTCCCCCAAAGGGCGCACAGGTATTGCCGTCCGTATGCAATGTTCCGTTTCGATCTCACCATCGACCATCACATTCGTACCTGGCGTACATACATTGCCCGTCGTGCGCGGAGAATTATCCGGCAACGCCCCGAGAAGTTGGCCCTCGACAGAAATCGGGAAGTATTGATCTAGCTCAATACTTTCAGGCGATTGAGAATGCAGCATCACGCCTGAATTCACATTGGCCCAGCTCGCCCCACCAACCAGTTGCTCACCGAAGAACCGATATTCCAACTTCAAGCGGTAATGCGAAAGTTTATCTTTGTAGAATAAATGGCCAAAGCGATCGTCAAATTTGTCATATCCCTCATATGAAACTCGAATAGCGCCATCGACGACCTCAAACGTCTTGTCTTTATCTTGGCCAACCGGCTCCATACTGATTTTGGGCATCCACCCGTTTAGGGTTTTACCATCAAAAATGGCTTCCCATTTGGGTGCCACATCTGCTGTGGGGGACGTGTCAGACTTTCCCTGACATCCAGTTGCTATGAGAAGAGCGACACCTCCCGCAAGCCATGTCTTATGCGATACTCTCATTCCTTACCTCCCAGCAGAATGCGATAGCCGCTTTACCAATATTGTCGTGCATACAGGCAAAGCGGCTGTAAATTAGGCCTCAGACGGCTTTTTGTTTTCTTTAAATGTCAGCATGAAAATAACGGCGACAACGACAGACAAACCAGCCGGGATAAGCCACAGATTTTGCCAATCAATTTGACCAGCGACGGTGTTTGTATTGGCGACCCAATTTGATAACTCTCCACCAATGAAAGTTCCCAAACCTAGTGTCACAAATGCTAGAAACGACTGTGCTCGACTGCGCGCTTCTTTAGGCAATTTGGCATCGACAAAGATTTGTCCCGCCACAAAGAAGAGATCATAGCAAAGCCCATGTAGCAAAATGCCTACAAGCGCCATTGAGAATATAATGCTCTCTCCCTCAAATCCATATGCAAACATCACATAGCGGATCGCCCAACAAACCATCCCAACGAGCAATGTAATTTTAAAACCAACCCGCACTAGAATCAGTGGTAAAAGTAGCATGAACCCAATCTCGGACATCTGCCCCAAGGACTGTAGTGCAACAGCGTTTTGTACATTCTTTTCAACAAGAAATGCGTTGGTGTAGCCATAGTAAAATGCAAGTGGAATACAAATCAGCAATGAGCAAAGGATAAACACCCAGAAAGACGGATCCTTCACTTTTCCCATGACATCAAGGCCCAACAGAGCAAGTAAACCTTGCACCTTCTGACCTTTGGCTGCTGGCGGTGTACTTGGAAGAAAAAAACCACCTACCCCAAGAACTAACGCACCAATAGCCGCAAGTTTCATTGGGAAAGCCGTCTGTTCGATTGTGATCTCAGCTCCTGTAGGTATCACCATCTTGGCGACGACAAAGCTCAATGCCAATCCTGCTGCGATCCACCCGATAGTACCAAACACGCGCACACCAGCAAACTGCTTTTGAGTATCTGTAATAGCATTCATTGCGATGGAGTTAGATAGCGCTAAAGTTGGCATATAAGACAGCATATACCCAAGCGTAACCATGTAGAACAATGACTTATCGCCAGTCACTGTCGACAGGAACCACATCAAAGCTGCACCTATCAAATGCAAAATTGCGTAAACTTTTTGAGCAGAGAAAAAGCGGTCAGCGACCATCCCTACAAAAAGCGGTGCTAAAATCGCAGCCAAACCCTGCGTTGAAATTGCTCGCCCAATAATGTCACCAAAGCCAAGTTTGGCCATGTACGACCCAAGCGTCACGAACCATGCACCCCAGACAAAATACTGGAGAAACATCATGGTAGATAATTGTATCCGTAGAACCGAATTCATGGACGTTTCCTCTAATTATTATTTTAGGCCGCCCTTATATGGACAGTCCCAAGATTTTTCTGTTCATACTCAAATCACTGTCACCGCCAGCAAAATCGTCAAAGGCTTTGTCTGCCGGTTTGATAATGTGTTTGGCGACAAATTCTGCACCTTCGCGTGCGCCATCGGCGGAATTTTTAATACAGCATTCCCACTCAACAACGGCCCAGCCGTCGAAGTTTGCACATGTCAATTTGCTGAAAATACCACCAAAATCGATCTGCCCATCGCCAAGTGATCTAAATCGGCCCGGACGATCCGCCCAAGATTGATATCCGCCATACACACCTGAGCGCCCATTGGGTCTAAACTCGGCGTCTTTAACGTGGAACATTTTGATGCGGTCGCCATAATGATCAATGAAGCTCAGATAGTCTAAAAGCTGCAAATGCAAGTGGCTTGGGTCATACAAAATGTTTGCACGCGTATGCCCATCAACGGCCTCAAGGAAACGCTCAAATGTAACACCATCATGCAGGTCTTCACCCGGGTGCAATTCATAACAAACATCCACACCAGAAGCGTCGAACGCATTCAAAATTGGCTTCCAACGCCGCGCTAATTCGGCAAATCCTTCTTCAACCAATCCCGCAGGACGTTGAGGCCAAGGATACATTGTGTGCCACATAAGCGCGCCAGAAAAACTCGCATGCGCATTCAAACCTAAATGCTCACTGGCTTTCGCAGCCATCAGTAATTGTTGGTGCGCCCATTCATGATATGCTTTGACATCCCCCTTTATGCCTTCAGGCGCAAAGCCCGCAAACATATCAGCATAGGCGGGATGTACAGCTAATAATTGCCCTTGAAGATGTGTTGAAAGCTCGGTGATCTCTACGCCATGCTTAGCACATACGCCTTTGATCTCATCACAATAAGTCTTGCTTTCAGCAGCCAGCTTTAAATCAAAATATTTGCTATCCCACGTCGGAATCTGCACGCCTTTATATCCAAGACTTGATGCCCAACCGACAATATTATCTAGCGTATCGAAAGGTGCTTCATCACCCAAAAACTGGGCTAAAAATAAAGCTGGGCCTTTAATCATTTTCATTTCAGAAACCTTTTCTCTGCGATCTCATCGAGCAGTTCTCGCCGCCTACGCAGCCTCTTAAATACTAAACGAGCGGGGTCCATTTTTGATCTGATTTCGCACTTGCCAAAACTGTCTCGATAAAGCGCATTGAGCGCACACCGTCGGCTACGCCAAATCCTTCATCCACTTGCGTGTGCGCCAAATCTACAAGCTCAGAAAAACGCTTATAAATATTGGCAAAAGCCTCAAGATATCCTTCTGGATGTCCAGCTGGTGTGCGGCACATATTTAATGTTGATGGGTGCAAATACGCATTATTAGATCCTGCGCGCAGCACTTTATCTGGACCATTCTGATCTAACTCAATCAGCGTATTTGGCGTCACATGGCTCCAGCGATACCCGCCTTTTTCGCCATAAACGGAAATCGTAATTCCGTTCTCTTCTCCTGCGGAGATTTGGCTCGCCATCAAAACGCCATTGGCACCTTGATCAAATTTCAAAAGCACAGACACATCATCATCAAGGCGGCGATGTTCCACAGCTGTATTCAGATCGGCACATACATGCGTCACACGCTGACCACTAATATACTCAGCAAGGGAATGAGCGTGTGAACCAATATCCCCTAAGCATCCTGCTGGACCGGATTTTTCAGGGTCTGTACGCCATGACGCCTGTTTATTTCCGCTCTCTTCAATGGGTTGCGACAACCATCCTTGAGGATAATTCACGACCACTTTACGCACTTTCCCAATCGCTCCAGAAGCCACGCGTTGGCGCGCTTCATTGACCATTGGATAACCAAGATAGGTAAATGTCAGTACGTACAATAATCCAGATTGAGCCGCCAATTGTTGAAGCGTTTCAACTTCAGCTAAAGACAAAGTTGGCGGCTTATCACACACAACATGGAAGCCATTTTTTAAAGCATCTCTAGCAGCACCAAAGTGCTGATAATTTGGTGTCACGATAGACGCAAACTGCATCCGCTCTTCAACCGGCAAACGCTTTTCTGCCTCAAACATTTCCTCGTGTGAGCGGTAAGCCCTTGAGGCTGGAATACCCAATTGAGCCGCCATAGTCTGGGTACGTTCCCAATCACGACTAAAAACACCACAAACGAGTTGGACATCGCCATCAAGATTTGCTGCTAGGCGATGAATTTCTCCAATGAAAGCCCCAGGGCCTCCACCAATCATCCCCATACGAATAGCACGATGAGTACTGATAACCTTACCTCCCATGTCGTGGTGCAACGCTAGATGAAAGTCATCCGCCCGCTTATCCATTTCATTACATTTCCGTCACTGTAAACGATTACAATGATATTGGCAATATTGAAGTCGTTGGCATTATTGACCCAATCGATTATCCCGATACGATTACATATTAACGCAAAAACAATCTCAGAAACGGGGCCTT
Organism: uncultured Hyphomonadaceae bacterium; assembly: GCA_964351655.1. Lineage (GTDB taxonomy): Bacteria > Pseudomonadota > Alphaproteobacteria > Caulobacterales > Hyphomonadaceae > Hirschia. The sequence goes on from CAYGPD010000014.1 coordinate 7,923, forward strand.
AATGGCGGGTATAAAAGACGTAGCCAATCTAGCGGGTGTATCAGTCGCTACCGTTTCTAGAACTATCAACGAACCCAACAAGGTGACGAAAGAAACAAGGGTTGCCGTCCAAAAAGCGATTAAGTCCTTGGACTATCACCCCAACGTACTTGCGCGTGATTTTCGCACCCGTCGCACATCACGCATAATTGTGCTGGTACCAGACATCTCAAATACATTTTTTTCTAATGTTATCAGAGGAATACAACGCCAAGCCAAAGAGTTCAATTATTCTGTCCTATTAGGTGAAACACGGAATGACAAAGGCATAGAGCGCGAATACGCCTCAATGGTCTTATCGCGCCAAGCTGATGGAATTATCCAATTTAGTCCCAGCAATCCTTTTTCAGATCTAGTAAAGAGCAACAACCAAGCCCCTTATTTCTGGGTAAATGCATGCGAATGTCTATCGGATAAAATTACTCCCAAAGTGCAAATTGATAACGCCTCCGCAATGGAGACAATAACGAATCAAGTCCTTCAAATGGGACATACAAATATAAGTGTGCTGCTAGGACCAACAGACAGTCCGCTCACAATTTCCCGATTATCTGGCGTTCATTCTGCAATGAAAAAAAATAAACTAGACCCCTCCGGTTTATTGAAACTGCAAGGCGACTTCTCTGCTAGGTCCGGCACGATTGCTGCGACAGAACTTATGCAAACAAACGTAAAACCCACTGCGGTATTATGCTTCAATGATGAAATGGCATTTGGTCTAATTCATACTCTAAAAAAAGCAGGTCTATCTATCCCGAAAGATATGTCCGTTACTGGATTTGATGACATAGAACTTGCTCAATACTGCGACCCTCCCCTTTCCACAGTTTCCCAACCCGCTATGGAAATTGGCGCAGTCGCAATGACAGCTCTTCACAATCAGATAAATAAAGTAACCGGTGGAGCGCTCGAACACGTCCTTCCCGCAGACCTCATTGTACGCAGCAGCATTGCAGCCCCGCGTCAGCGTCAGATCAGTTAGGCATCATCGCTAAAGCAGGTAGATACCACACACCTACCTGCCCGCATGCTTAAGCAGACAAGGGAACGTCTAGCTCCATACACGTTTGAATACTATTCATAGCAGATGCCTTGGAGCGTTGAGTTTGAGCATTTGTATTTTGACCCGAGAAATGACTTAACCCGATAATCGCATCAGGATTAGCCTGTCTCATCGCCTCAACAATCTTGCCATAGCTCAACTCAACACTCCCCAATGAGCCATCTAAAGACGGCCCACCAATTTGATAATATCCTATGTGAGCCCGCGCCTGCTCTATATTCGCAATGACATTGCCGCCCGCTGCTTGTTGGTGATTTACGTCAAAAAGCACTGCACAAGCTGAATGATCAACAGCTGCACAAATTTCATAAGCTTCAGGAATTGATTTTAGAAAAACAGAATGGGACTGACATGCAAGCGGCTGAATAAGAAGCGTTTTTCCTTTCGCCGCAACAATATCCGATGCTTTACGCAAGGTATCTACAGCATATGCTTTTTGGTAATTGAGATGCAGATTGCCTGTTTTCGCACCAGAAACAATCGATATAAAGTCACCACCACTACGTTGGGCCACATCGACTGCTTGAGATATTTTTGCAAGATAAGATGCAATCCCCTCTCCGCTCGTTAAGATATTTTGAGTTGCATCGCCGATACCCACAAACACACCCATTCTCATGCCTAGGCCGTTTATATGCTGCCCGTATTTTTCTTGGTCCTGTGCTGTATGCTGCGCAAATTGAGCATCTTCCCAAACCCTAAAGCCATTGGCATGAGCAAAATCTAACTGCGCTATATAGTCAGGCCCTACAATTGGCTCAAACAGACCAGGAAAGGCTGCAAAATTTGAATTAAAAGCAGATGCTTGTGTTGATTGCTTCATACCCAAACTCTGGCATCCAGAGACGCCGATAACTGCGGCTCCAGCAGAAATAGCGATCATGGATCTTCTGGAAATATCAAAATTACGAGCAACCATATCAGCCAGCCACTTTCCTAGTAAAAATCATCAACGGGTGGCGGCGCAAGGCTCAACACGCCCCACACAATCAGCACGGAGACAGCGACAACACACAACGCAATGAACAAACGAGAGGTTTTTATAGCCTCTTCATCAGGCACAACATCTTTGGCCTTACGCCCTGTAATCATTGGTAAAATGAGGTTTTGCTTTTTCTTGAATAGATAGATCAGCACCGCAGAGATGTGCGCAAAAATCAGAAATAAAATCACATCAAAATTGAAGTTATGTAGTCGCGTTATCGTTTCAGATAATTTCCCATCAACAAGGCTGTTAAACGGACCACTGAACAGAATATCATCGGATGCAAAAAGTCCCGTCACAACCTGCGCTCCGACAATCGCCAAAATGGCAAACACCATCAAGGCACCCATAGGATTGTGACCAACAGCTTGTTTTCCATCGCCTTTTAAAAATCCGCGCAAGTACAAAAACACAGATTTCACGGATGGGATGAAACTAGCAAAACGCGCATGCTTTGGCCCAACAAAGCCCCAGATAAGTCTAAATATCAACAACCCTGCAGTCCAATAGCCAAGCAAAAAATGTATCTCTGTCCACTCAATGCCGGCTTTTGCCGTGGCCCAAGAGGCAACAATACTCAATACCAACAACCAATGGAATAAGCGCAATGGCAAATCCCATACTAGTCGCTTATCACTTCCTTTAATGGAAGCTTTCTCCGTAGATTTCTGCTTGGCTATTTGATTTGACATTGCGGGGTATCTACTCAGTTCTGTATTCTGTGTGGCAAGACTTACAAGACTGTCCCACACCAACAATTGCCTTTTTGACTCCGCCAGCATCACCTGCAAGTCCGGCAGTTTTCAGCACACCGGCAGCTTGCGTAAGTGCATCCACTTTGCTGTTAAAATCATCCATTGACGACCATATCTTTGCATCAGAGCGGTTCTTAATTTCAAAACCCGAGGTATCGGCCTCGAACATCGCCGTCAGTTCTGCGGAAATCGTCTCCATTCTGGCTGCATTCTTTGCAACAAGGTCTGTATCCATATCGACCTTACCGCGCGCCATACCAGCCATTGGTTTAATCAGGTCTTCAAGCTCTTTAAATGCATCTTGGCGAGCTGTTACAACAGCTTTTGCCTGCGCTTTATCAAGGCTAGTTTCATCAGCCATCGCTCCCATAGCGCCAGCAGAAAGCCCAATAGTCGCTGCAATAATTGCGGATTTAATTGATACAAGTTTCATCATAAAATTCCTTTCTTTTAAGCCCACTTAAGCAGAATTCACTTTAAGCAGACATGAACTAAAAGCCCCCAAGGTTAAATGTTCAATACATCTCGAACAACATGACCATGCACATTGGTCAATCTTCGTTCAAGTCCATTATAATAATAACTAAGTCGCTCGTGATCCAAACCAAGTAAATGAAGGATTGTCGCGTTGAAATCATAGACTTCCGTCATGTTCTCAACAGTTTCGAAGCCAAGCTCATCACTTCTACCATGTGAATAACCCTTCTTAACGCCCGCCCCCATCATGAAAGTCGTGAACGCACCTGGGTTGTGATCTCTTCCCGTTCCATTTGCTTGAAGGAATGGCGCGCGGCCAAATTCTGTACACCAAACAACTAGAGTATTATCGAGCAATCCACGCCGTTTCATATCTGTGATCATGGCGGCCGTAGGTTGGTCCATGATCTCGGCTTGCATGCCGTGCGTACTCTCTAAATCGCTGTGTGAATCCCAATTGTTAATCCCATTGTCTGCACTTGCACCATTAAACAAATGCACGACACGTACGCCCTTCTCGATCAAGCGGCGCGCAAGCAAACAGTTTTTAGCATAGGCTGATTTAACCTTGTTCGGGCTATTAATTCCATATTCTTCAAGGATATATTCAGGTTCATTATCAATGTTAGTCACTTCCGGAACAGACATCTGCATACGCCCCGCAAGCTCATAACTTGCAACACGTGCTGCCAATTCTGTATCATCAGGGTAAGCCTCCATGTGACGCGCATTCATTCTTGCAAGCTCTGCAATCATGCGATCATTACCATCTGCGCCAATAGATTCAGGTGTATAAATGTTTGGTGGCGGGTTAGCGCCGCTAATCTCAGTGCCTTGGAAAGACGCCGGAAGGAAACCATTTCCCCAATTGTTTTTACCCTGACGCGGCGTTCCCCTCGGGTCACTAATGGCGACAAATGCCGGAAGATCCTGATTATCAGACCCCAAAGCATATGTTGCCCACGCCCCTATCGACGGGAAACCATTGAAAGTGAACCCGGTATTCATAAAGTTCTCTGCAGGCGGATGCGCACTCGATGCAGTCTTCATACCGTGGAAGAAACACATATCATCAACAAGTCCACCTAAATGCGGAAGCAAATCAGAGACCATCTTGCCACTCTCACCGCGTGGTTTGAAATCCCAGAAAGGTCGGTGAATATTTCCAGAAGGTCCTTCAAATGTCACTTCCGGCATGCCTGGTGGCTTTGTACCATGAAATTTGAATAAATCTGGTTTGTAGTCGAATGTATCAACGTGGCTGACGGCTCCAGCACAGAAGATAATTAAAACCTGCGTTGCTGCAGGTTTAAAATGCGGTGGACGCGCAGCATATGGATTTCCAACCGGTATATTGGGTCGAATAGGCGTTTTCTCACTTGATAGTCCAGACGTACTCGCGGCTAACGCCTTATCTTGAGCCAATAGAGATACAAGACCGAGACTTCCCAATGCGCCCGATGTCTGCCCAAGAAACGAACGACGGTCCAATAATCCGCGACCGAAAGGAGATATTTTTGTTGGATCTTTTGTCATCTTTCTTCTCCTATTGTATGTATCTGAATTCATTAAGGTTATAAAGAAGTCTCGCGACGAGCATTAAGTCATCAGAACTCGCGAGTTTTCGCAATTCTTCGACATCTTGTTCACTTGGATCGCGTCCAAGAACCAAAACAAACATATGTTTCACTTGGTCAGATACATCATGCCCAGCTTCTCGCTTCGCGCGCTCCACTAGCTTTTTGGACACTGCCAATGTGAAATCACTGTTGAGCAAGTTAAATGCTTGAAGCGGCGTTGTTGAACGTGGGCGATCGTGCGTCATCTGCCCGTGTCCGGGTAAGTCAAATGCCGTGAATAGATTATCGTCTACAGCTCGAATATGTTCTTGATAGATCGTTCGCCGCCAAGTCTTCTCGCTCCAGTTATCTACCACTTGCCATTGGTCGTAACGACGCTTAGGAGCCAGAATTCTAAAGCTCTCTCCACCTAATTGGTCATTGAGAATACCCGCTGAAGCCAACATGCTATCGCGAATAATCTCACCTTCAGCCCAACGCGGCGCAAACCTCCAAAGATACATATTGCTTGCATCTTCTTTGAACTCATGCGGTGCAGGGTTGCTAGATCGCTTAAATGCATCTGTCTCAACCATTTTACGTAAAATGGTTTTCATAGACCAACCATCTTCTACAAATTCAGAAGCTAACCAATCCAGCAATTCTGGATGTGAGGGAGTACCGCCCGCAAAACCAAAATCACCCGGTGAATTTACAATCCCTTCACCAAAGACAAGAGACCAAAGTCGGTTCGCCATCACGCGCGATGTCAACGGGTTCTCAGGCGCAACAAGCCATTCTGCCATAGCCATTCTACGTTCAGGACCAGAAGAATTACTATCCAAACCAAAGTCAGCTTTCAAAACCTCAAAACCTCGCGGCATAACTTCCTCGCGCGGTGTTTCAGGGCTTCCGCGATAAAGGACGTGCGACACGGCTGGCTCGATAAGCTGCCCCATGAACATCATTTGACGTCCTTCTTTTTCTCTTTTCAGAGATAAGTCTTTGACCTTTTTCAGCAGCTCTTTTTCAACATCAATTTCAGAATCTGGTGCCCAATTTGCTACTTCTTTCCAGTCACCATTTTCATCCATGACTTCAATTAAATATGGCACAGGCTCAGGTGCATAAGGACTATTCTTATTCAGCATGAAATCAGTGCCGTAATAATCCCAACGGCTACGACTAAATTCCATGCGCTCTAATGAAATTTCGTCCTCAAATTCAAATAATAGCCAAGGTTCTCCATCGCTATCGCCCTTATTATGGCCCCATCCATTCATGCGCGTGTAAATACCGTTCACGAGGTTTGAAGGCGGACGTCCATTCTTCCCGCGCTTGCGCGATTCCGTGACTTTAGGTGTATGCGTAATTGCAAGATTATCTAATGACGAATAGTCATCGAAGAATGCAATTTCATCGAATGTGAATTCATTCATCTCGTTTCCACCTGGGAAACGTACGCGCACTGTGTCTGTTTCTACAACATCCCCAAAGTGCACTTTAACGTGGTCTGTCCACTCTTCACGCCAGTCCCCCGCCTTTTCAGCGAGGAATTCACGAATTTCATTGATCTGACCATCCAAGCGCTTTTCAGCCTGCATACGCGGATCCGTGTCCGGCAAATTTGGTAAACGTGAATCATATTCGATATCCTGAAAGATCGCCGCCATGGCATAATAATCTTTAATGGAAATCGGATCGAACTTATGGCTGTGACAGCGCGCACATGTCACGGTCATCCCCATCACACCACTACTCACCGTTTGAACGATTTCATCAAGGCGATCATAGCGTGCCTGACGGATAGCAGATGCTTCTTGTCCAACAGTCTGATCAGGCACATGCGGTCCAGCAACAAGAAAACCTGTCGCAATGTCTACGCCCAACACATCCCCCGCCATTTGTTCTTTAAGGAACAAATCATAAGGTTTATCATCGTTGAATGCGTTGATCAGATAGTCACGATATTGCCACGCATTCTTCCGGAATTCATTCGCCTCAGATCCATTCGATTCAGACCAGCGGATAACATCAATCCAATGCTGTGCCCACCGTTCTCCAAAGTGTTTCGATGCAAACAATTCATCCAAATACGTAGAGTAAGCTACGTCTGGGTCTTTGTTCCATTCGTCAATAAATTCGCTCACGCGCGAGGCTTTGGGAGGAAGCCCTGTCAGCACGAGGGATGCGCGGCGCGCGAGCGTTTGAGGCTCCGCAGCCCCAACTGGTGAAAGTTCTTTTTCTTGCAATGCCTCAATGATAAACGCATCAATCGGGCTAGCGCCTTCGATTGCTGGTACATCTGGACGTTCAATCGGCTGCATAGACCATAAGTCGGTCGTAACTTCATATTCGGTCGCATTCATCTGGCCGGGCCAGTTCGCACCTTCGGAAATCCATGTTGTCAGAAGTTTTATCTGCTCATCAGTAAGCGGATTACCTTCACGCGGCATCCGAAAGTCCGCTTCATCACTTTTAACACGTTGAATCAGTGCACTCCCGACGGGGTCACCTGATATAATTGAAGGATGTCCGGAATCGCCACCTTTTAACATAGACGCACGGCTAAGTACGCTCATGCCAGATTCAGGGCTATTCCCAGCATGACAGCTAGAACAGTTCTCTTGTAAGATTGGCTCAATCTGCGTCGCAAAATCAACGGTATAAACTTTTGGGGCCGGACCTTCAGCCCCCTCTGCAATCCAGTTGCGCAATTGATCTACCTGCTCAGGTGTCAGCTTTTTACTTTCGCTTGGCATTTGCTCAATAAATGGATCTTCCCCCAGCACAAGATCAATCAACATGCTTTCTTCGGGCTGGCCGGGCGTGACAAAAACTATCCCGCTATCACCTGCTTTCATCATATTTTCATAAGAATCTAGCCGGAAACCCGCTTCTTGTTTCTTGGGTCCGTGACACGACACACAGCTTGCCTCAAACATTGGCATAATCTCAGCGTCGAATATTGAAGGCGCACCTTCCACTCCAGACGCTGGTTGCAATTCGACTTCCACAGAGGCTGCGTCATTCTTAGATTTCTCAGAAGAGAAAATATCAGATGCTCCTGAAAAACACCCACCGCTCGCGCCAATTGCAAACACACCAACAACGCTCGCCAACAAGCGCCCCCGCTTCCTGAGATTTATTCTGTCAGGCAAGCGCAAGGCTGCATCCGCTTGAACAGCGTCTGTTTTTTTCAAATTAAGTTTCAAGACGTTAGCTCCCAGATAATACAGTTAGTCGTTGAACGCGTCACATTGGCGGTACGCGTCAATCACAGCCTGCTCACCCGTTTTCCCGGGTTTAGAATTGCCATGCTCCATTCCCAATATTCCGGTGTAACCCTTGGAATGAATGTGTTTAAAAATACCTCGATAGTTCATCTCACCCGTTGTCGGCTCTTTACGACCGGGCGTGTCACCTATCTGAAAATACCCTATCTCGCTCCATGCAAGATCAATATTCTGGATGATATTCCCTTCCTGAATCTGTTGATGGTACATATCGTACAACACCTTACAGGCGGGACTATTGACTGCGCGGCAGATCATATATCCTTGCGCCACAGTGCTTAAAAACAAATTGGGGTGGTTCACATAATGGTTGAGCGGTTCCAGCACCATTGTCAGCCCATGTGGCTCAAGAATATCGGAAGCACGACGCAAAGCATCAACAACATTCGCTGTCTGATAGCTCTCATGAAGCGACGGCACGATATTTCCCGGCACAACAGTCATCCACTTTGCGTTGAACCGTTTGGCTAGCTCTACAGAATCACGAATTTGAGCTAGAAAATTTTCAACAATATCAGGATCACCCGCCCCCAACTCATTGCCAGGCGCAAGGAAATGACCATTCCATTTCATAGTGTGCGCAACAAACACGCCCATACGAATGTTTAGCTTTTCCATTTCAGCTGCTAGCTGGTTTTGTGTCTCTGGAGACCGACCTTTAAGGCCATTATCCTCCCATGCGCGAAACCCTTGACCGGCTGCAAATCGCAACTGCTCTACTAAGCTGTCTCCAGCACTCTCTTTAAACATCCCAAAGTGGGGTGCGTAATCTAAGTTAAACGTCATTGTGACACCTCCCTCTCTTGGTCTAATTATTGGCTTTTAAGTTGAGCTCACGGACCCAGATATTGCGAAAAGACACTGCGCTATCATGGTCTTGAATATGCAGAGGTGCTTTAGGCCCATGCACTTCGTCATAATTGCTAACAGCTCTCCAAGCTGCTTTACCAAGGAAAGGCTGCGCGTTTTGAACAAGCACACCATTATGGAAAACCGTGGCACGAGCTTTCTTCATCAACTCGCCAGCCTCATTCCAGCGCGGCGCTTCAAATACGATGTCATATGATTGCCACTCGCCTGCCGGCACCGACGCATTTACCAGAGGCGGCTTCCAGCCATACAGAGAAGCAGCTTGCCCATCGGCATAAGTTTCATTGCAATGAGAGTCCAAAACCTGAACCTCATAACGTCCCATAAAAATAATACCGCTATTGCCGCGCCATTGAGAATTTGACTTGCGCTCAGGTGGCGCTCGCCACTCCACGTGCAATTGCACATCACCGAACTCTTGCTTGGTTTGGATTGTTGAATTTTTATGATCTGGCTTTTTCTGACCATCATCCTGCAGATCATCAGGGATGGTCGCTACTCCCTGCGACACACTCCAATCCACATCACCACCAGCCACACTGCGCCAAGCTGACATGTCATCACCTAGCAGGATAATCGCATCTGACGGCGGGGCAACAGACACCATGCGCGCGCCAACCACGACAGGGTTGGGGCGGTCAATATCATGCACATGCCATTTTGTTCCGGGAACAACCGGCGTATCTTTATAGCCGGTCGCCTGTGCATCGACGCCTAATTCCTCAGCCTCACATGCCGCCGGCGCAGCTGTACGTTCCACGACACCTTGCGTCCCCTGAGAGTGCGCAGAAACACACGCACTAAGAATAGTCGCACATACGAAGGGTGCGCCGATTGCGACTACACCTTGCCAATTTGACATTTTAAACGGCTTGAACATGACTTCCTCCAGCGAATGGCTCTCTCTTATGGATGCCTATTCAAAAATAATATATTATGACATATGATTAATGTAAACGTTTTCAGTAAAAGTTCAGTTTTTTCTGAACAAGCAACTGATCGCAGTCTCAATTCTTAGTCTTTCATATGGCCAATTCGAGCCCTTCGTACTCCAACCGACATAGATACAAGCTTCGAGGATCAATAATCCTCCACTCTCTTCGTGATTTTAATCAAATCAAATTCATAAATATTGTAACTTGCACATCACAAGATATGATGTTTAAATAAATGATATTTTCATACCTTAGGGCTTCTCCTCATCATTATGGCATTCCCGCAAGCACAACATAACAAGCCTGAAATCATCGACCATACACCGTGCGGTCTCGGTGAAAGCCCGTTATGGCACCCTTTGAGGAAAGAGTTGTTTTGGGTTGATCTACCCAACCATACCCTACATTGCCGACGCGGCTCAGAGGTAGACGTATGGACGCTTGCTGAAATGATCTCAGCTATCGGGTGGATTGACGAAGAGCGCCTATTGCTGGCTGGCGAAACCGGTCTATGGGAATTTGAAATAACCTCATCAAAGCAAACACTTCTTTGCGAAGTAGAAGCAGACCAACCTCACAAACGCAGCAATGACGGACGCGCAGATCCATGGGGTGGATTCTGGGTAAGCACAATGCACAAGGAAGCCAAGTATGGAGCCGGGGCCGTCTATCGCTGGTATAAAAATGAACTTCGCAAAGTAACAGACGGCATAACAATCCCCAACGGAATCTGCTTCGATAAGGATAGATCAATCGGATATTTTGCAGATTCTGCTATCCAAAAAATATCCAGAATCGCTCTAAACCCTGAGGACGGTTGGCCGATTTCTGATCCTGAAACATTCCTAGATCTCGCAATTCACAATCTCGAAATTGATGGTGCCATCATAGATGCTGAAGGCCACATGTGGACAGCTGTGTGGGATGGAGCCGCTATATATCGTATAGCACCCAATGGATCCACCACCCAAAAAATAGTGACACCCGTTCCTCGCCCAACTTGTCCGGCATTTGGCGGACAAAACTATACAGACCTCTATATAACCACTGCTGCTATAGGCCTTGAAAAAGAGGTAGAAAGCGGAGAACCGCATGGGAACACTCTGCGTTTTTCGGATGCCGGAAAAGGCCTCCCAGAACCATGCGTATTAATTGAAATTTGAGACTAGCAAGCACCGGAGATGAGACGTAGACTGCAAGTTTATTCAAATATAACGTTTAGGTTTATGCTATGAGCGAACTCGTTTACTATGATCTGAAGCAAACAGCGAATATGACGCCCAGCCTCCCTGTGCAGCTAGCAAGAGAACTTGGCCGAAGAATAGTCGCAGGCACGTTAAAATCTGACAGCATTATAGACGATGAAACCTCACTTGCTGAACGCTACAAAGTAAGTCGTATCGTCGTACGCGAAGCCGTTAAAATCCTCGTCGGAAAAGGCATGTTAGATGTACGTCGTGGCATCGGCACACGTGTGCTTCCCCGCAATCGCTGGACATTGCTCGACGATGACGTTCTTGCTTGGCACTTATCTGCACCTCCACGCCCGGAGTTCCTCGCACAATTAATGGAAATTCGATTAGCTGTTGAACCCAAAGCTTCACGTTGGGCTGCTGAACGCGCCACCGTCGACGACATCGCAGAAATCAAAAAGGCCTGCGATCAAATGAATGAGGAACAAGGTAATGCAGAAGGTTTCATCATTGCCGATGCACTCTTCCATAAAGCCGTTCTAAAAGCAGCGCACAACGAATTTTTAGCAGGGTTTGAAGGCGTTATATATTCCGCTCTTCTCGTAAGCGTACGCATTACGAATAAAGATCCTGTTGAGAATGGAGCGTCCGTACCTTTCCACCGCGATGTCTATCAAGCCATTGTTGATCGTGACGGTGATCGCGCTGAAGCACTCACCGAAAAACTCCTGAGCGATGCCAGTCGCCGCCTAAAATCTGAAATAGGCCATGGAGACCCCACCTAAACCTGAGCTAATCGTAAGGCCACTGCCCAATATGTAGCGGCTTTACGATTTCAATCGAAAGTCCCGAGCTATGAAACTAAAACTACCCTTCCTCCTTCTGGCTTTATTTTTACCCATATCAGCCTGCGCACAAACAGGCACAAGCCAGAAGACAGACATATCGGGCACCCAACCAAATATAATCCTGCTATTCTCAGATGATGCAGGCTATGCAGATTTTGGTTTTCAAGGCAGCAGCCTCATGAAAACCCCAAACCTTGATAAACTCGCAAAGCAAGGCGTCGTTTTTTCACAAGGCTACGTTACTGATTCAACATGCGGTCCTTCACGCGCAGGTTTGATGACCGGACGCTATCAGCAAAAATTTGGCTACCAAGAAATCAACGTACCAGGATATATGAGCCCCTCTTCCAAATTATTGGGAGATGAAATGGGACTGCCAACGACTGAAGTAACAATGGCAGATCGCCTTAAATCCCTTGGCTACAAAACAGCGATTTTTGGTAAGTGGCACTTGGGTGACGCTGACCGTTACCACCCACTAAATCGTGGGTTTGATGAATTTTATGGCTTCCGTGGTGGAGACCGCAGTTATTTTCCTTATGACAAAAAACCGGCCCAACATGACCAGCGCCTTGAGCGCAATATGGGACATTTTGAAGAACATGAGGGCTACCTTACCGATACACTCGGCGAGGAAGCAGCAGCATTTATTGATCGCAACCAAGATCAACCTTTCTTCTTTATGCTTTCGTTCAATGCTGTTCACACCCCAATGGACGCAAAGCCAGAAGACCTTGCACAATTTCCACAACTTGAGGGCCACCGCCAAAAAGTTGCGGCAATGACACTCGCAATGGACCGCGCTGTTGGAACTGTTGTCAATAAGCTTGAAAGCTTGGGCCTTTCAGAGAATACGCTCATTGTGTTCACCAATGATAATGGCGGTCCGACCGACAAAAACGCATCCAATAACTACCCCCTAAGCGGCACGAAATCCAACCATCTTGAAGGCGGTATCCGTATGCCATTCTTGGCGAGTTGGCCGCAAAAAATCAAAGCCGGTAGCACTTACAACTACCCTGTCAGCACGATGGACCTTGTACCAACATTTTTCGCAGCGGGCGGCGGCGACGCATCTAGCATCGAAAAAACCGACGGTGTCGACATCCTGCCTTACATCACCGGCAAAAACAAAACACGCCCTCACCAGACGTTATTTTGGAAAAAGGATGTTCGTGCAGCCGTCAGAGATGGTGATTGGAAACTTATTCGCATGCCTGACCGTCCTGCTGAATTATACAATATCGAAAACGATATCGCAGAGCAGAACAATCTCGCAGATAAACATCCTGAGAAGGTCAAAGAACTCTATAAGAAAATATATGAATGGGAGCTCACCCACGAACGTCCACTTTGGACGCTCCAGCAAAAATTTGAAAAATACGACATTGACCGCATGGATACATATAGAAAACCACCGGCAAGTCCAAACCAGTAAACTGAATTAGCACAAGAAAAAGGGCTTGCAGATATATATCTGCAAGCCCTTTTTTCCCCTAAAGCGGTATGTTTAATCGTGATAAACGCAGGTACGGCCACCATCTACAATCAAGCTTTGCCCCGTCATAAAGCTTGATTCTGGTCCAGCTAAAAACAAAGCCGGATAAGCTATTTCTTCTAGGCTTCCATTGCGTCTTAACGGATGCAAATCCGCTATCGCTTTTCGTCCAGCAACCGGGTCCGGCATGCTATCCCACCACTTAAATGCGTTCGGCGTTTCAATCATTCCCGGCACAAGCGCATTTACGCGGATATTATAATCACCATATTCCACAGCCAAATTCTTGGTAAGGCCATTCACAGCATGCTTGGTGACAGCGTAAGGAAAATGCCCGCGCACAATCTTAAAGCCATGCACAGACCCCACATTCACAATGCTGCCGCCACGTGCCTTCTTCATATAAGGCAGGACTTCACGTGCGCAATTCCACATGCCTTCGACATTGACGCCAAAGCTTTTATTCCACTGCGCCTGCGTTGTTTCCAATAGGTCTTTATTTTCCCAGATCACGCCCGCATTATTGATTAGAATAGTTGGCTCACCCAAGGTCTCAACGGTCTTTTTAACCATCGCCGCGACCGATTCTGAGGAAACAATATCTGTTTTCGCAAAAACAGCTTCATGTCCCTTTTCCTGTAATTGTACCACAAGCGCTTCACCAAAGGATTCATTCACATCCGCTACGCACACTTTAGCACCCTGTTTGCAAAACAGCTCCACAATCGCGCGCCCAATACCGTCTGCACCACCGGTAACAATAGCAATTTGGTTTTCTAAACTCGCTGGCATAGTTCTATCTCTTTATTTGAAGTCTCTTTAGATAATCTGCGAAACAAAAAAAGCCCAAGGCTTAAAACCTCGGGCCTATTATTATAACATCCATATTATCATTGCGATTTAACCAGTTGGTCTTCGATTTCTTCCAATGATTTACCCTTGGTTTCCGGCAGAATGAAAAACAAAATAATCAATCCCACAAATGCAACCAACCCATAACTAAAGAAAATATCGGCAGCTCCCATATTCTTTAATTGCCAAGGAAATAATTGCTGAATTGCAACGGCAGAAATACTCTGAATCAATGCCACAAACGGAATAGCAACCGCGCGCACATTATTGGCAAATATCTCTGAAAACACGACCCACATTATCGGCCCGATCGTCAAGAAAAACGCGCCCAAGAACAAGAATATACCGATCAAAACGAAGGTAGCATTTATCGTAATCGTTTCATTGATGATTGTACCGCTCACCAATGGCATCTCTTTTAAATCATACACTTGAGATAAATCTGCCTTAAGCGCGACATCCGTATCATATACTGTCCCGACAAACTGAGATAAGTTGGATGCATCCACACCCTGCTCTTCTATGGCCACAATGGCGGCTTCATCCAGATTGTAAGTCGCGGTGCTAAAGCTATACCAGCTAAGCCCATGCGCAATGACGATTAGAACAAGCCCACCTATCGTTAGCAAACGGCGACCAATTTTCTCAATAAACATGATCGATAAAACAGCCCCGATCACACCGATCAAACCAATACCAATAGTTTGTTTGAATGTATCTTTTAGGCCCATGCCCACTTGCTCAAACACTTGTGGCGCAAACGCATTCACAGCATTCATGCCTGATGCACCCTGCGTAATCGCGTAAACGATCGCAATCGCCAACACCCACACCATACGTTTGCTAAACAGAATACTGATCTGCTCTTTCAATCCATTCTTGCCATCTTCATCAAGGCTCTCTTTTACCTCAGAGACGGTTGTTTCAATCTCATCTGATGAAATTGTTCTGGCAAGCACATCGCGCGCCTCATCGACAAACCCCTTTTTCAATAACCAACGGGGTGAGCGCGGAATAATCAATAGTGCGGAAACCCAAATCACATTCGCAATAAGCTCTGATCCCAGCATAACGCGCCAGATATTCTCATTATTCAACCATGAAGATGTATCCATTGCCTGAACGAGAAAATAATTGATCAGGAAAGCCACCAAAGTGCCTATAGCGATCATTAGCTGTTGAATGCCTACAAAGCTTCCACGCTTCTCTTTGGGTGCAATCTCCCCAATATACATGGCCGACACTGTAAGGGACGCAAACGCAAGCCCTCCAATCATCCGTCCCAATACTAGCATTTCAAAACTAATGGCTGTCGCTGAAATAATAGATGATAGCGAGTAAAGACACGCAATAACGAGCAACACAGCACGCCGCCCCAACCAGTCACACAATGGCCCCGTAAATAAGAGCGCGATCAAAACTCCAATGATAGCACTGCTGCCCACTAAGCCGATCTGAACTTCATTCAATTCAAATTGAGAACTTACAAATCGGATTGCTCCGGAAAGGTTGACGATGTCCAACCCAAAAACGAACCCACCAAAAGCGGCAATGATCGCATATAAAGTGACATTTCTGTCGGTAGCAGTGTTCAGCAATTCAATTTCCAATCATACTCTCGGCACGATGTGCATATGCAAATTTAAATTATGCGCCCGAATGGCACGTGCCAGATTCGCAAATGATATGAGGTCATTGATTGCAATCCATACAAGACCTTAGTCTTTTATGCGGATGCCCGTTTCCATGCTAATCTGCATTTTCAATGTGAAGCGCAGATACCCCATTATCTTTTTTGCTCAAGGCTTTGCATAACAGTAGCATTTTAGTTATACTTATGCAAACATATTATCTTTAAGCTATGCGGGACGATATTAGCTAAATCTCACTTGCTCTACTTAGGGCAAAATGCAACAACACCTAATTAGCATATAAATACCCAAGCCGTAGGAGCCCCTTCATGACGACAGACCGTCCTTTTATTGGTGTGGACTGGGGAACCAGTCGAATGCGCGCCATGCTATGTGCCCCTAACAAATTGGCCCCAACTAAAGACGAGCTGGTGTTTTCTGACGGTATTGCAAAATTAAAAAAGCCTGTTGCAGACACACTGTTTGACGCTATCGCGCCTTGGGTCGAACAATATGGCAAACTCGATATTGTCATGGCCGGAATGGTTGGCTCCAACATTGGCTGGAAATCAACGCCCTACCTCTCCTGCCCCGCCGAGTTGAGCGAATTACGCTCTCTTGCAACGAAATTTGAGGAAAATGGCCATACAATTACAATTCTACCCGGCGCGCGCGGCACGAATGCGATGGGCCAACCCGATCTAATGCGTGGTGAAGAACTACAAATTCTAGGATGGATGGCGCGCCACCCTGATGTCTCACACGAAGACAGGCTCATTTGCCTACCCGGTACGCATACCAAATGGGCACGCTTGCAGGACGGACGTCTTGAATCTTTCGCAACATCCCTCACGGGAGAGTTGTTCGCTATTTTGAAAGATCACAGCATTTTGGTTCCGAAGTTAACATCAGAAACAGCCACGGGTTTTCAGAATGCAAGCTTTCTAAAAGGTGCCAAACTTGCCGACCAGCAACCCAATGGCCTGCTGCACATTCTCTTTTCTACACGCACCCGCTACATCACAAACCCTGATGAATTGGGAGATCCAGCGAGCTTTCTTTCCGGACTACTAATTGGGTCAGATGTGAAAACCGCCATTGATAATTGCGCCAAACCCAATGTGATCGTCGAAGTTATCGGAGACCCAGCTTTAGGTGACAAATACGCGCTTGCGATCGAAAACCTAGGTCACACTTGCAATTTCACAGATGGAAATGACGCCATTTATTCCGGCTTCCTTGCAGTCTAACACCCAGCTTTAAAGGACGACATAATGTTATCGAAAATTCTTGAGGGCATCCCTCTTATCGCCATCCTTCGCGGGATTAAACCAGAAGAAGCTGAAGCCATTGGCAAGGTGCTCTATGCACGCGGACTGCGCTGTATCGAAGTTCCGCTCAACTCTCCAATGCCATTTGACAGCATCAAAATACTTGCAGACACATTGCCCGATGATTGCCTTGTTGGGGCAGGAACAGTTGTCTTTCCCGAAGACGTTCAGAAAGTTTATGATGCGGGCGGTCGCATCATCGTAACACCCAACACAAACGCAGACGTCATCAAAGCAGCACTCGCCCTGAACATGGATGTCACACCGGGTATCGCGACCATAACAGACGCCTTCACCGCCGTACACGCAGGGGCCACACACCTCAAGATCTTCCCTGCCAGCACTTATGGTGTCGGGCACGTCAAAGCCATTTCTGCCGTATTGCCACCTGAAACAAAACTTCTCGCAGTTGGCGGTGTGGGAGCTTCTAACATGGCAGAATGGACACAAGCAGGCTGTGTCGGCTTTGGAATAGCCTCCGAATTGTACAAAGCTGGCGACAGCGCCGAAGCTGTTGATGCCAAAGCAGCAAAACTTGTAGCAGCACTTTAACGCACTATAAAATAAGGTTATTTCTATGAAAATCACGGATGTTAAAGCATATCCTGCTTGGGTAGGTCACCGCAATTTATGCATGGTGAAGGTGGAAACAGACGCTGGCATTTTCGGATGGGGTGAATCTGGCCTCTCTAGCCGTGAACTCGCCGTGGCCGGTGCCGTGAACCATTTCAAAGAATTCCTTATTGGCAAAGATGCCACTCAAATCGGTGCCTTATGGCAAGAAATGTATCGCGGCCAATATTTTGAAGGTGGCCGCGTACTCACCGCAGCTATTTCAGCAATAGATATCGCCCTTTGGGATATTGCTGGTAAGGCGCTAAATGCGCCCATTCACCGCCTATTGGGCGGCAAGCAACGCAATAAAGTCCCGTGCTTCATCACCACAATAAAACCACATGATGAAACCTTGATCGAAGAAGCTAAAATGTTCGTCAAGGATGGCTGGACCGTCATACGCACAGCAGCTGGCGACCTTGGCACAACCGAGCGCCCTTCAACGGTAGATATTCGCAAATCTATAGCAGAAGCTGCGGAAGTTCTGACAGAGTTACGCCGCCAAGTCGGCAATGAAATCGTCATCGGTATTGATTACCATCACCGTTTATCTGTTGCTGAAGCAGCCTCATTTTGCCAGATGATGCCCACGGGCACGTTAGATTTCCTCGAAGAGCCTATTCGCGCGGAAACACCTGAAGCTTACGCAACATTGCGTCAAATGACAGATGTCCCTTTCGCGATCGGTGAAGAGTTTTCGAGCAAATGGATTTTCCGTCCCTTTATCGAGCAAGGGCTAACCAATTTCGCACGCATTGATGTATGTAATGTTGGCGGCATCACCGAAGCGATGAAAGTCGCGGCAATGGCTGAAACACATTATATCGACGTTATGCCTCATGACCCGCTTGGCCCAGTTTGTACCGCCGCAACACTGCAAATGTCAGCAGTTGTGCCCAATTTTTCATGGTATGAAGTCCCGCCCTATGGCCGTGTAGAAACAGCAGACATCGGCTCATTCTTTGAAAATGCCCCCTCTCCCAATGCTGGTTTCTTTGAAATTAGTGATCTTCCTGGACACGGTGTCATTGTCAATGAAGAAGCTCTAAAGGCAAATGCATTTAAATTCTGGGAAGCCCCGCGTATGCAAAAGCCTGACGGCTCTTTCACAAACTGGTAGGCCAGACAATCGTTAAACAGGCATTTGTAAACAAATTCACTTTTGTCTGTTTTAAATGGGCAAACTCCCTATATTGTATTCAACCCACACAATATTCGGAGTCCCCACCATGAAAACACGCGCCGCTGTCGCTTTTGAAGCCAAAAAGCCCCTCGAAATCGTAGAGCTGGACCTTGAAGGCCCCAAAGACGGCGAAGTGCTGGTGGAGATTATGGCCACTGGTATCTGTCATACAGATGCCTACACGCTAGATGGCCTAGACTCCGAAGGCCTTTTCCCATCCATTCTCGGACACGAAGGCGCAGGTATTGTACGTGAGGTCGGCAAAGGCGTCACATCGGTAAAACCGGGCGACCACGTTATTCCGCTCTACACACCAGAGTGTCGACAATGTAAATCCTGCCTGTCGGGTAAAACAAACCTGTGTACAGCCATACGCGCCACCCAAGGTAAAGGCGTTATGCCAGACGGAACATCGCGTTTCAGCTATAAAGGCCAAACAATTTATCACTATATGGGCTGCTCAACCTTCTCTAACTTCACAGTGTTGCCAGATATCGCACTTGCTAAAATCCGCACAGACGCCCCTTTTGATAAATCCTGCTATATAGGTTGTGGTGTTACTACAGGTGTGGGCGCAGTTACCAACACCGCTAAAGTGCAAGCGGGTGATAATGTTATCGTTTTCGGCCTTGGTGGTATCGGACTAAACGTGTTGCAAGCCGCACGCATGGTTGGCGCAAGCAAGATTATTGGTGTGGACATCAATAATGACAAAGAAGAATGGGGCCGCAAATTTGGCATGACCCATTTTGTAAACCCAAAAGAAATTGAAGGCGACATTGTTCAGCACCTTGTTGAACTTACTGACGGCGGCGCAGACTACACATTCGATTGTACAGGCAACACCGTCGTTATGCGTCAAGCCCTTGAAGCATGTCACCGTGGTTGGGGTGTATCTGTCGTTATTGGTGTTGCTGAAGCAGGTAAAGAAATTTCCACCCGCCCCTTCCAACTCGTTACAGGGCGCGTATGGAAAGGTTCCGCTTTTGGTGGCGCTAAAGGCCGTACCGATGTTCCCAAAATAGTGGATTGGTACATGAACGGTAAAATCGAAATCGATTCCATGATCACTCACACATTGACATTGGACGAAATAAATAAAGGCTTCGACCTTATGCACGCCGGTAAATCCATTCGTTCAGTCGTCATATTTTAGGAGCCTTATATTGAAACCTCTTCGTCTTTTAGCCTTTTCACTGCTCATGACGACTTCCGCATGGGCGCAAGAGACCACTCCCCAAGGCACAATGCTAATGGGTGCGGATATTATCGACGTCATCAAGGGCAAGCTTGTCAAAGATCAGACGATCACAGTCGAAGAGGGAAAAATAACCTATATAGGCAGGGCCGACAAAGCGCCTGATGGGAATTGGGATAAGATTGATTTGTCTGGCACAACACTCTTGCCTGGCCTATCCGATAGCCATGTTCATTTGACAAGCAATGCAGATGAACATGGCTATCGCGGCCTCACAATAACACCTGCGCGTTCAGCCATTAATGGTGTCGCAAACGCTGAAAAAACGTTGATGGCGGGCTTCACAACAGTGCGTAACTTAGGTGCTGAAGGGTATGCTGACATTGCGCTGCGTGATGCTATTAACGACGATACTGTTATCGGACCTCGCGTCCTCGCTTCAGGTCCAGCGTTAGGCATTACTGGTGGACATTGCGACTCCAATCTTCTCCCATTTGAATACCAACAAAAATCTGAAGGCGTGGCAGATGGACCTTGGGCTGTGCGCACAAAAGTGCGCCAGAACAATAAATACGGTGTCGATGTAATCAAATTTTGTGGCACAGGCGGCGTATTGTCCAAGGGCACGAAGCTAGGCGCACAACAATACACACTCGAAGAAATGTCTGCCCTCGTCGATGAAGCACATCTACTGGGTTTGAAAGTTGCCGTACACGCCCACGGAATTGACGGCATCGCGACCGCACTTAAAGCTGGCGTGGACTCGGTGGAACACTCCAGCATGATTACTGATCGTGAAATTGCAATCGCCAACGAAAAAGGCGTGTATCTTTCAATGGATATTTATGTATCAGACTACATCCTCGAAGAAGGTGAAGCTGCTGGTATTTTAGAAGAATCTCTTGCCAAAGAACGCACTGTTGGACGCTTACAGCGGGAACGCTTTCAAGCCGCCGTTGAAGCAGGTGCCAAAATTGCCTTTGGAACAGATGCAGGCGTCTACCCTCATGGCCAAAACGCCCGTCAATTCAAAAAAATGACACAGTGGGGCATGACACCCATGCAAGCTATTCAAGCCGCAACAATTGAGAATGCCACCCTATTCGGCATTGAAACAGAAATTGGCTCAATTGAAGTTGGCAAAGCTGCAGACCTCATCGCGGTATCTGCAAACCCGCTAAAAAATATCGAAGAATTAGAAGATGTGGATTTTGTCATGAAGAACGGCAAAATATACAAAAACAAACTCGGTGAATAAGCTATTTTACTAGGGAAGCCTTAAATGTTCAGTCACATGATGGTCGGCAGTAATGATCTGCAAAAATCCAAGATATTTTATGATGCACTATTTGATGTGCTTGGTGCCAAGGAAGGCGTCATGGACCCAAAGGGCCGCCTCGTCTATATTCATGACGGCGCAGTATTTCTCGTGACACGACCTATCGATGGTGAAGCTGCAACATGCGGCAATGGAATGACCGTTGGTTTTTCTGTCAAATCCCCAGAACAAGCCCAAGCTTGGCATAAAGCCGGAGTAGATGCTGGCGGAACAGCGATTGAAGACCCTCCAGGCTGGAGAGAGGGCCCAACTGGGCGCCTGCATCTTTCTTATCTTCGTGATCCTGACGGCAACAAACTCTGCTCATTGCTTCGCGGATAAACTCAAAAACAAAAAAAGCCCGCCCTTCAGAAATGAAAGACGGGCTTTTTCTTAGGTTATTTCTTCAAAGCTTAATCGCCCCAGCCTGGTCCACCTTCGCCTTTTTGCAAATTGCGAACTTCTTCAACACTTGCTGGTGGTTTTAGCCAGTTTGGTTGAGACTCTTTTGCCCATTTCAAAATTTCTTCAGGAAATTGATCATGGCTTTCAACGCGCCAGGACAATAAGCGCACAATACCGGGCTGTCCGCCTGCCCAACTAGGAAGGGCACCATAACGCTGCCATGCCATTTGGTGTGGCTCTTCTAAACTACCTTCAGGGTGAAAGAAGAAATCATAATTTTCCCAAGCTTCGTATTTGCCACCTGTTGGAAGGTCAATATCAAGGAAAACCGCTGCATTATAAACGTAAGTATCGCCCACTTTTTCAAACGGAATACCTTCATCCGCCTTAATAATACGAACTTTATCACCAACACCCTGTTCTACATCACCATAGATACGGTCATTCTCAAGACGGTATGTAATCATCTGATAAGGGTAAGCGATTGGCGCAACTTTATTGCCATTATATTCTGTCAACACTTCGCCTGTATCTGGATCTGTGTAGGCAAATGTCTTGCGAGTCAGGTGAATAATCTCACCACCCTCTTCTTCTGGCCAGATTACAGTCGAACTATCAAATCCGATCATACCAAACATTTTTTTACCCGACGGATATTCGTATACGCCGCCTTCAGCAATCCAATGAACTGGCGCGCCTGTTCCAGCACGGCCATCAACCCATTTTTGCAATGGTTCAGGTGCAGCTAGGTAAGAAGCAGGCCGTGTCGATGTCTCAGCCATAGGTGCAACAACTTGAGCTACCTGTTGCTCAACAGACTGCGCTGAGTCTGATGGTGTTTGCGCGTTTGATGTCGCACATCCCAATAGTGCCAATGGGGCAACCAGCCCGATTAATGCCTTCATAAGTATCCTCCATTTTTATAAAGGCATGCAGCACCCAACACCTCATGCCCAATACAGTACGGATAAATGATATATCATTACGGAAATTTGTACACACTAAGAGCGTAAAGCTTGCGATTATCTTCTCAAAACATAATGTGAGCCTGCATCCTACCCACCCATGCTAGTTGATAAGGCACCCCATGAACCTCGAAACAATTTCCACCAATAAAAGTCATGAAGGCGTTCAAGGCGTTTATTCTCATGCGTCCACATCCACGCATACAAATATGACATTCTCCGTATTTATTCCTCCCCACAAAGAGGGTGAGAAACTTCCTGTCATTTGGTACTTATCTGGCCTGACATGCACGCATGCAAATGTCACAGACAAAGGTGAATTTAGGAAAGCATGTGCGGAGCTAGGTTTCATTTTCGTCGCAGCAGACACCTCCCCTCGCGGCCCAGACTTAGATGGTAATAGCGTTCCAGATGATCCAAACGCCGCCTATGATTTTGGATTAGGTGCTGGCTTCTACGTCAACGCCACCAAAGCGCCTTTTGATAAGCATTACAAAATGCGCGATTATATAGAAAAAGAACTGCCGGAAATAATCGGCGCAAATTTTCCAGCTGATATGTCTCGTCAGTCCATCATGGGACACTCCATGGGCGGACATGGTGCCTTAACAATCGCACTTCGAAATCCTGATCGTTTCAAGTCTGTGTCCGCTTTTGCGCCAATCGCATCTCCGCTCAATTGTCCGTGGGGTGAAAAAGCACTTTCAGGGTATATTGGAGATGATAAATCAAGCTGGCGAGAGTATGACACATGCGCACTCATAGCAGATGGCGCGCGAGCTCCCAGCATGCGGGTAGATCAGGGGGAAGCAGACGTATTCCTCACAGAGCAGCTCAAACCAAGCATGCTAGAAGCAGTCTGCAAGCAGGCAGGTATCAGCCTCACATTAAATATGCACGCCGGCTATGATCACTCCTATTATTTCATCTCGACCTTTATGGCTGATCATTTGGAGTGGCATTCTAAATATCTATAATTATACGCAAAAAGGGCCAGCAATGCTGGCCCTTTTCTCTTAAAGATATGGGAGGAATATCTCTTTAAGAAACAACGCTTAAAACGCTGCGCGGAAGTTCACACCAAAGTAACGATCTGCTTCGCGTGGGATTTGATAACGGAAAGTATCACCAGAGTTTGTCGTTACAAACGACTCATCAAGCAAGTTTTTCGCGATGAAAGTCACACGGTAGTTATCGTTAAATTCAACACCAAAACTCAAATCTAGGATGTTGTAATCAGGTAAAAGTCCTTCAGCACCAATAGGATACGGATTCACTGCTGGGTCTGGGTTTCCACCTGGCAAGAAGCTCTCTTGCTCATCAACATGAGAGTAAGTTGTGTTTAAATAGAACTTCGATGTCGCTGTAAGCGGCATTTCAAAGTCTGCCCCGAATGTGTAGTTTAGGTCTGGAGAGAACAAAAGATCTTGTCCGCTAAAGATACCACCTGGGAAGTCCGGCTCACCCGTTGTCGGATTAATTGGCGAGTTAAACCGCACGATTTCAGCTTCGTTCAACGCAACAGAACCGTTCAGTGTAAGATAGTCATTCACTGCCCAGCTACCATCAAGCTCCACACCACGTGTCCGCACATCACCCGCATTTGTAAGACGCGTGATCGTTACACCTGTTGAGTTATCAAATGCGTTTGCTTGAAACCCTGAAATGTCAGTATTGTAGACCGCAAGGTTAAGCGCAACATTTGAAAGCGCAATCTTATATCCAACTTCATAGTGATCTGATTCTTCAGCACCAATTGGCGCTGTATCATTGATACCTTGGTTGAAAAATACGTTAAACGCCGGGCCTTTGTAACCTTGTGAGTACACAAAATAAGCATTACCCAAGTTGTAATCACTACCAAACAAGACACCGAGGTCAGAATTCACACCCGCCTTCACAGAGAAGTTGGTTTCTGATGCGTCACCTTGGAATGCAGGTACATCTACAAGAATCGGGTTACCAAAAGAATCCGTTTCGCCAGTTGGAACATCACGTGCAGGGTTGGAATATCCACCAGACGCGAAATTAAACTGACTGTTAGGCAAATGCGGACGTACACCGACACCTTGACGACCGAATGGGTCGTTATTGATACGTGAGTTGATGTAAGTCACATCATCTTGTGTGTAACGTCCACCCAGCACAACATTCAATCCAGGAATGATGTCATAGTCAGCTTGTCCAAACAGCGCGAGGTTATCAAATTCAACATTCGCGAAATTTGTACCAGATACCAAATCGTTCGCATTACACGTCAAACCAGGGTTTGCATCCAAAATAGCTTGGTTCTGACCACCATTGTTTTGACAGCTTGCGAGACGTGTAAAGTCTGATTCAATTTGTAGGTTGAAGTAGTAAGCTCCAACTTGATAGTTCACAGGTGAATCAACAGGAGACTGAATACGCAATTCTTGACTGAATTGACTGTTATCGCGTGTACCATTGTCGTGAAGAAGGAAGTTTACAGTACCAAAGTTTACTGGCTCATCTGCATACCCTTCAGATGATGTAAAGTCACCTTCTCGGAATTCTGTGTTTTCCCAGCTACGGAAAGAGCTGATAGAAGTAAGAGTGTGTCCACCAAATGCTTCTTTATCTAGTGTCAACGAGAAAGCATCAAAGCTATTTGTTGTACGTGTCTCAAAATCTTGATCGATTACGCGCGTATCAAGCTGAATATCTGCAACAGGACGCTCTGAACCATTCGTAATGAAACCAACACCGCCCGGCGCAGCTTGCGAGTTTGCAAAGCGTGCAACTCCCGCATTTAGTGCCGGAATATCCGCACAACAGTCGTCATCGCTTTCAGCGTGTTCATATGTAAACAGACCGCTAAAGTCGTCTGATGGCTCGAATGCAAGCTGGAAACGACCACCAAAACGGTCATACCCGTTTACGTCTTGGTTGTTGTAAAGGTTACGAATATACCCGTCGAAACCACTTTTGCTAAGTGTCAAACTCGCCGCGACATTGTCATTAATTGGGCCTGTAAGGCGCGCTTTAACTTGATACTCTTGATCTTGGAAATAAGACGCTGACACATATCCAGCAAGTTCATCTTTGTTTGGTCCAGATGTGACGATATTCACAACACCTGCAGAAGCGTTCTTACCAAACAATGTACCTTGTGGTCCGCGAAGCACCTCAATACGCTCGATGTCAAACAAATCACCGAATGCCTGACCTGAACGACCGAGTACAACGCCATCAACGACTGTAGCTACACTTGGTTCTGCAGCATCTGAAAATGAAATTGTTCCAATACCGCGAATAGTTATGGCAGAGTTTGCGTTCGTACTACCTTTACGAAAGCTAACAGATGGTACGAGTGTTGTTAGACTTTCAAGGTTATTGCTCGCAAATGCATTGTTTACAGCATCAGCACCAATAACAGACAAAGCAACAGGTACTTCCTGCAACGTTTGTTCTGTTTTTTGCGCAGTTACGACAATACTGTCGAGACGACGACTGGAGTCGACGCTTTCTGCTTGAGCTACGGTTTCGTTTTGTGTGCTTGTTGCATCTACTTGAGCGTAAGCTGTGCTTGCAACCCCCAAGTTAAGTGCGAGCAAACTGACGGATGACACGGCCAGTGTTTTCAACATTTATTTCTCCCTAGTCGCCGTTTTATTTTTATGTGGCTGACAAACCTTTGCAGTTTTTTTATCACGGGTCTACAAAATGAATGAATGGTGCATCAATTTGAAATATTTCTTAAAAACAGCAACTCAAACACCATGTATTTGACTCAAACATATGGCGCAATGTATTGTTATATAACAATTTTTTATGAATTCGGCATACTATCAACTAAATGAAAATATGCATAACTACCTACCCATATAAAAATACACTAGGCGACTACCACGCATTTTCAGAAAATATGTATCCCGCAAGCCACACTTTATCTTATCAAAATGTGACGAACTGCAAACCGAATAATATAATCAGTGCAAGGAAGATAGTTTGCGCAACGACAAGTGCGATCGCACTATATCCGACCTTAATTATTTCAAGCAATGACGTCTTTATTCCAACCGCAGAAATAGCGATCAAAAGTGACCATTTTGAAACTACACCTGCAATATCTCGTGCCGTTTCAGACAAAATACCAAACGAATTCAATGTAGCGAGGGCCAAAAACCCGAGCACAAATGCCGGAATCAAAACCGGTTTAGAAGTTCCACCGCTTTCAGCCACACTTTTGCGAAACAGCAATGAAAGCACAATTACGACAGGTGCCAGAAATGTAACACGTATTAACTTTACTAACGTCGCAATTTCACCCGCTTCGTTAGATATGGAAAACCCAGCCCCTACAACTTGAGCCACATCATGCACAGTCGCACCAATAAATGCACCTGCGCGAATATCGTCAAAATGCATGAGACGCAAAATTACAGGATAAAAAACCATCGCAAGTGTTGAAAGCAAAGTCACACTCAACACCGTAAATAACAAGTCTTTTTCAGACTCCTTCGTCTTTGGTAGAACTGCCGCAATCGCAAGCGCCGCCGACGCACCACAAATGGAAACGGCCCCCGCTGTTAGAACAGCAAAAGCCGCCGACTTTCCAAATAATTTACGAACGGAGAACCCAACAAAAATAGTCGTCACCACAGCAAGCAGAAGCAGAACGACCATCTCCCACCCGAGCGACACCAACACTTCAACACTTATACGCGCACCCAGTAAAACCACACCGAATTTCAAGATAGCTTTGGCAGAAAACATAATTCCTGATGATAATACAGAGCCATTTTCATGCACTGAACTCAATGCCATACCAAACAATAGTGCCATCAACATTGATGGCGCACCTGTGTGCTCGGCTAAAAATTGCGCGGCCATCGCCACCAGGGATGCCATAAGCACCCCCGGCAGAAATGACTTTACTTTAGTGATGATTGCACTGGAACGGGCAGATAAAGTCGTCATACTATACACTCACAGTGCAATACATTCGTTTTATGATTGACAGGAATTGCCAATTATAGCTCAACCACACGATGTTCAGTCGCTGACAATTGCGCGGCTAGCCCCATAGCAACAGCTTTTGCACCATCCGAAATTGATACTTCTGGGCTCCCCACACCTTTCACCACTTCAAGGAAACGTTGGTGTTGATAGAAGGTTGAACCATGGTGATCACCAATCATAAGCAAGCTGTGATCAATCGGGATATCTTTAGTTTGCGGGTTCTTGGGCGAACGCGGACTTAACGTCAATTGTGGCGCAGGCGGCACGCCCAGTTCTTCAGGCCAGAAACGACTTGGTCCCGGCAAACGACATTCAATCTTGCCTTTCGCACCGACAGCAGAAATCTCTTCATTCCATAATGTTCCGTCAGCAAACATACAAAGCTCAAGCATTGCACGCTTTCCATTTGCGAAATCAAAAATCACATATCCACCGTCCCAAATATCTGGTGTTTTACCATCATATTTTTCATCAAAGTGGTTTGCGATTTGCCCTGCACTCGCCATAACGCGCACAGGCTCAGATTTCATAATCAAACGCATCAAGTCAAAGAAGTGACAGCATTTTTCAACAAGTGTTCCACCTGTATTGGCATTGAAGCGGTTCCAGTCACCAATCTTAGGCAAGAACGCAAAACGGTGCTCCCGAATTGTTAGCATTTCAACTCCGCCTGTCGCAGATTCGGCTTGCTCAATTAGAGCAGCGATTGGCGGCATATAGCGATATTCCATCGCAACCCAAATTGGAGATTTATATGTTTCTTTCAGCTTTTGAATACGCGCAGCATCTTCTGGTTTTGTATAAAGCGGCTTTTCACATAAGATCGGAATATCACGCGTGCGTGCTATCTGTTCCAACTGCTCTACATGGCAGAAATTTGGGCTCACAATAACAATTGCATCTAGTTCTGGACGGGCAATTAATTCATCAATTGTTGCAGCAACATATGCACCACCAGCAGCAACAGCAGCCTCTTGAGCTAAAGCGTCAACAGGGTCAAAAACCACCGAAATCTGCGCACCGTCTAGCACGCCAATATTTCTGACATGCTCCATCCCCATCATGCCACAGCCGATCAAACCGTAATTTTTTGTCATAACTATCTCTATTATTGAAGGCGCATTACAAAGCGCGCCAATTTTGGATCGAACCACGTTTTTGAGAATTCAGCTGGATTGCCATTTTGGTCCCAGCCTATCCTCTCGATATAGCCAGCAGCCTCACCCGCCTTCATACCGAATTCCTCAATTGTCCACGCAGGAACCGCATCTACGCTCACACCATCTTCAATGCGAGATATGACAAGATCGAGAGATTCTTTGTAAAAAAGGTACAAAGAATCAACTAGATCATCCATTTTGATGCGGTCAATAAACCGCGCATCCAACCAAATTTCTTCTATCGCAATTGGCTTATCTGCTAGAAAGCGAAGCCTGCGAATACGATGTGCCGTTTGGGATTCTCCAAAATTTGGCGCACCTTCTGGCTTTGCCAACTTGAGCACATCCAACACTCTTGCTGTCGGCAAACCACCGCCGCGCAGAAGCTCAAGTCTGAAGAATGAATACACACTCTCCACCATAGGCTTAGCACGCACATAATTTCCCGACCCCTGCACGCGCTCTAGCAGACCCTTTTCCTGCAAAGTCGCCAATGCTTTACGCAAAGTACGCACCGCTACGCCAAGGTCCGCAGCCATCTGCCGTTCCGTTGGCAGACGCGCGCCATCCGCTAAATGACCCGCTACGATTTCGCGAATTAGCATCTCACTTAACTGGACACTTTTTGGAAGAGTACGCGTGCTGGTCATGACAAATCAGGGCCTCAAACGAATAATTGATACACCATTGATATACATTGTTTCTAGTGATATGCAATAGAAAAGACGCATTTCGCATTTTGTTAAAAAGAGGTTCCTTATGACCGTTGTTCCTGTGAAGTCAGCCGATCTAGACGCACTAGAAGTCTCATGGTTCTCAGCGCTCTGTTCTGATGACTATGAATTCCTTGGGGTGCCAGATGGCAAACTGAGATCAAGTTGGGAACACTGCCGCGACATTCTCCTTGAGGCTGAAAAGCAAGGTTTCCGCAACATTTTATGCCCTTCATCCTACCAACCTGGGCAAGACACACTTAGCTTTGTCGCTGGTGGCGCACCACTAACCAAAACCATCAATATGCTTGCCGCTATCCGTTGCGGTGAAATGCAGCCCATCATGCTGGCGCGCACAGTGGCGACACTCGATCACATGATGAAAGGCCGCCTAACACTAAATGTGATTAGTTCTGACTTCCCGGGTGAAGTCGCCGATAGTTCCTATCGTTATAAACGCTCTCGTGAGGTCGTTCAGATCCTCAAACAAGCGTGGACACAAGACGAAATCAACCATGATGGCGAAATCTATCAGTTCAAAAACGTACCAACCGGACCCGCAAAACCCTATCAAACAGGCGGTCCGCTTCTCTATTTTGGCGGATATTCGCCAGACGCATTAAATCTTTGCGGCGAATATTGTGACGTTTACCTCATGTGGCCTGAAATCAAGTCTCAACTTGAAGAACGCATGCGCGCAGCTCATGCAGCAGCAGATAAATTCGGCCGCACAATCGACTATGGTCTGCGTGTGCATGTGATTGTTCGTGACACTGAGCAAGAAGCCCGCGAATACGCAGAACACCTTACAAGCAAGCTAGATGATGAATATGGTCGCCTTATCCGTGACCGTAGCCATGACAGCATCAGCCTTGGTGTGGCACACCAAGCTAAAGCACGTGAACTCGCAGACCAATTTGGATATATTGAGCCAAATCTTTGGACAGGTGTAGGCCGTGCGCGCTCAGGATGTGGTGCTGCATTGGTTGGCTCGTCAGATCAAGTATTGTCAGCCCTTGAAGATTATCAAAAAATGGGAATTCGCGCCTTTATCCTCTCTGGATACCCACACATTGATGAATGTAAATCATTTGGTCAGCGCGTGTTGCCGCACCTTAAAACATGCTCTTTACCAGAAGCATATGGTCGCGTTCCTAGCGAAACACCCCTTACACCACTAGGCGCAGGAGAGCGCACATGAGCCAACGTATAAAACTTGCCCCAAATCTTGAACTATCCCGCATTGTCTATGGCATGTGGCGCGTCGGTGATGATAGCGACACATCTCCAAAGCATATCCAATCCAAGATAGAAACATGTCTTGAGCAGGGTATAACCACAATGGACCTTGCTGACATATACGGTGATTACGGCGCTGAAGAACTTGTAGGTAATTGCCTTAAACAAGCACCTGGACTTCGCAATAAACTCGAACTTATTTCAAAATGCGATATCGTTGCACCTTGCGGCAAGTATTCTGACCGCCGCGTCAAATATTATGACACGAGCTGGAAACACATCACTGAATCTGTGGATGCATCGCTTTCACTTTTCGGCGTAGAGCAAATTGATCTCTTTTTAATCCACCGCCCAGATCCATTTATGGATCACGTCGAGACTGGCAGCACGCTAGATGAGATTATTAAAGCGGGTAAAGTCAAAGCCTTTGGTGTTTCCAATTTCAAACCACATGACTGGACATTGCTTCAATCTGCAATGAGTAACCCTCTTGCAACCAATCAGATTGAAATCAGCCTTGTTGCACATGATGCCTTTACCAATGGGGATATTGCCTTCTTACAAGAAAACGGCATTGCGCCAATGGCATGGTCCCCTCTTGGTGGCGGATCCTTGTTCGACGGTAAAAACGTTGAACTCACAAAAGTGCTCAGTCGTATTGCAGACGAACAGAATGTAACGACATCTTCTGTTGCTGTTGCATGGCTATTGGCACACCCATCGGAAATCATGCCAATTCTTGGTACAAACAACCTCTCTCGTCTTGCGCAGCTTTCTCAAGCCTATGACGTAAAGATGGACCGCCAAACATGGTTTGAACTCTACACTGCAGCTCTAGGACACGAGGTCGCATAGTGGCATCCTTTAAACCCGAAACTGACGCCAAGGCATTTCGCAATGCCTTGGGACGTTTTGCAACTGGCGTGACTGTCATCACAGCCAATGGCCCAGATGGTCCAATCGGCATGACAGCCAACAGCTTCACCAGCTTGTCATTAGCACCTGCTTTGGTGATGTGGTCACCCGCCAAAAAATCATCTCGCTATGAGACATTTGTGAACGCACCTTATTTTGCAATTCACGTACTAGCTCATGATCAAAAAGAAATTTGCAACGCCTTTGCGCGTTCTAAATCAGCTTTCGATCATTTTGATGTCACGCATAACTTGCATGACGTACCGGTATTTTCCGGTTGCCTCGCCGTGTTCGAATGCAAGCGTTTTGCAGTACACGATGCTGGTGACCACTCAATAATCGTGGGTGAAGTTGAATTCACACAAGAAAGAGAAGGCGCCGGTCTCGTCTTTTCTCAAGGCAGTTTTGGGGCGATTAATCCGCTCCAAGCTTAAAATTACAAACTTCGTGTCTGGACATAACTCCACAAAAGAGAGTTAGCCGACGACGAAACAAGGTCCTGTTAGGGAGGCAAAGCTGACTCATTCACAATTACTGGTGACACTGTTCACCTGCGTAGGATTCATGGCTTTTGTAGCATGGGTTTCCTATCAGCGCTCCAAAGGAGAAACAAATTCCAAGGACGGATATTTTCTGGCCGGACGAAACCTTGGCGGTATCTTTATCGCTGGGTCGCTTCTCCTCACAAACCTCTCAGCAGAACAACTGATCGGCCTAAACGGCTCCGCTTACGGCTTCAACTTATCAAGCATGGCATGGGAAGTTACCGCTGCAGTCTCCACTGTCGCGATGGCGATGATATTCTTGCCACGGTATCTTTCGGGGGCGTTTACCACCCTCCCCGAATTCCTCAACAGCCGCTACGATAAACAAGTCCAACGCATGACTGTAATCTTATTCATGCTCGGCTACGGTTTAGTCACGATCCCTTCCGTCCTATATTCTGGTTCTGTCGCCGTAATCAAACTCTTCGATGTCCCCACACTGCTTGGTGTTGGCCAATTTGAAGCCCTCTTGATTACCGTCGTGACAATCGGTGTCATCGGCGCGATCTATGCGGTCTTTGGCGGCCTAAAAGCTGTCGCAGTATCAGATACACTCAATGGCGTCGGCTTGCTCATCGTTGGGGCGCTTGTACCCATACTTGGGCTTATCGCCTTGGGTAATGGTAGCTTCATGAGCGGCCTCTCCACCATTGCAACAACTCACACCGATAAACTCAACGCCATCGGCGGTCCGTCAGACCCAACTCCCTTTGGTACACTGTTTACAGGTATGCTGTTCGCCAACCTGTTTTACTGGTGTACTAATCAATATGTGATCCAGCGCACCCTCGCAGCACGCAATCTGGCCGAAGGCCAAAAAGGGGTTTTACTCTCCGGTTTCTTCAAGCTTCTCGTTCCCTTCTTCATGATGCTGCCGGGTGTTATCGCTTTCCACCTCTATGGCCCAAGCCTCAGCTCCATTGATGAAGCATATCCGCACTTAATCAAAGATGTCTTCCCGATTTGGATGATGGGTTTCTTCCTCGCCGTACTTCTGGGCGCAGTATTTAGCTCGTTTAACTCACTTCTCAATAGTGCCGCGACCCTCTTCTGCATCGACATCTATACCCCCCTTCGTGGTGGATCGATTACGGACAAAGAAACAGTGCGCGTTGCTATGATTGCAAGTGTTGTAATTGCACTGTTCTCATTCGTTGTCGCACCCCTACTATTCTTCGCTCCACAAGGCCTTTGGCAGATCATCCGTATCTTTACTGGCTTCTACAATATTCCGATTGTTGCCATTGTGATTGTAGGTCTATTCACTGCAAACACTCCTGCCCTTGGCGCAAAAATCGCAATT
Organism: uncultured Hyphomonadaceae bacterium; assembly: GCA_964351655.1. Taxonomy (GTDB): domain Bacteria; phylum Pseudomonadota; class Alphaproteobacteria; order Caulobacterales; family Hyphomonadaceae; genus Hirschia. The sequence continues at coordinate 41,797 of CAYGPD010000014.1, forward strand.
GCGTTTCACGTCATTGCCTATGGGTTGATCAAATTCGTATTTGCAGAACAAGTGACGCTACATTTCTTGCACCTATACGCAATCTTGTTCGTAATCGAAGTCGGTATCATGCTCGTTGTCGGACACTACAGACCGCGCGAAACCCCGTATATCTTCAAGAAACAAAATCTTGTAGATCTTACGCCGTGGAAGTTAGCTCCGCCATTGGCGATCACGCTACTATCCTTGGTCGTCGCGCTCTATGTCTTGTTCTCTCCCATTGGTATCGTAGGTGGCGCATTCAGCCCGTATTTCTATGTAGCAATGGCCGGTCTTCTTATTGTCAACGTTTTGGCGTGGATGCGGGTTCGTCATATCCCGCGGGAGTCATAAGCGTGAAACCAATAAGCCAAACAAGACGCGGATTATTGCTCAATGGCGCAGCCTTCGCTGCGGCATTGGGTATGCCCATCCCATTTCTCAGATACCTACCTGAAGGCATGCGCCCAATTGCACTTGCTCAAGACACCAGCGACTCGACTGCTTTTGGCAAAGATGGACTCACCGTCCTCAGTGAGCGACCCATCAACATAGAAACCCCGCCTCACCTTTTGGATGATAAAGTCACCCCTGCTAAACACATGTTTGTGCGTAACAACGGCCTCCCACCAGACCTTGAAGGCGTCACAGACGACAATTGGTTTCTAGAAATAGACGGCGAGGTGGAAACACCCCTAAAATTATCCATTAGTGACCTTAAAGCTCGGTTTGAACATGTCACCCTAGATCTCCAAATGGAGTGTGGCGGTAATGGTCGGAAATTCTTTTCCCCGGGCACCTCAGGAAATCAATGGAGCTTTGGAGCTGTTTCCTGCTGCACATGGACTGGTGTGCGTTTGCGCGATGTGTTGAATGCTGCTGGTGTAAAAGATAGCGCCGTATATACCGGACATTATGGCGCTGATATGCACCTTACCGGTGATGATACAAAACAAGCAATCTCACGCGGTGTTCCAATATCAAAAGCGATGGAACCACACACCCTCATTTGCTGGAGTATGAACGGTGAAAATATCCCAGAGTTAAATGGACACCCCTTGCGTTTGCTAACACCGGGTTGGCCTGGTTCGTGTTCTCAAAAATGGCTCACCCGTATCTGGGTTAGAGACCAAGAACACGATGGTTCAAAAATGGGCGGACAATCCTATCGAATACCAGCCTACCCAGTTGCTCCGGGCACTGAAGTGCCAGATGAAGACATGAAGATTATAGAATCTCTTCCTGTGAAATCTCTCATCACCTTCCCCGAAACAGGCACTACCCGCGCACCGAACACAGCCTTTCAAGTGCGTGGCCATGCGTGGGCAGGTGAGAACTCAATCTCGCAAATGCATGTCTCCATAGACTTTGGTCAAACATGGCAACAAGCTGATCTTAGCTCACCTACAAATAAATATGCTTGGCAGCATTGGTCAGCCAATATCACATTGCCGCAAGCAGGCTATTTTGAAGTCTGGGCCCGCGCAACCGATGACAACGGCGTCATGCAACCCACAAATCCACCCGGTTGGAACCCGCGCGGCTATCTCAACAATATGCAGCACCGCGTCGCTGTTTTTGCGAGCTAAATCCAAATGGATAAATACCGCACCTTTGCGTATGTGAGTATAAGCGCGATCTTACTTTGCTGCGTCTATGCGCTCATTCCCCACTCCACAAACTTCAAGACAACACCCGATACTGCGACACAAGCCTTAAACAATGCACAAATTGAACGTGTTCAAGCATTTGCTAAGAACTGGCCGAAAACACCCGATTACACCGTCATCTTCACAGCACTACCAAGCAACAATGTGCATTCCTCAACGGAATATGCCGCTTTCAATGCAACTGACGACTATTTTGGTCTTCCTCGTAAAGGCGCTTATGAAGATGTCGCAAATTATTGCGGTGCCTGCCACTCTTTACAAATCGTAATGCAGCAACGCGCGACAAAGCCACGTTGGGATTATATGCTGACTTGGATGAGTCAGAAGCAAGGCATGATGGAGCTGCCTGCAGATACGCGCGCAGAAGTTCTCAATTATTTATCAGAGAATTTTGGGCCATAACCCAGCAGGCATTTATGCAGTAGCCTCAGATACAACCTGTTTAAGCAACCCATCTATCTTTTCAATAATTGGATTGTCTTTTGCAAGCCTGCCATAGGTCGCAATCGTTTGTATATCAGATACCGTCACAACAACACCGTCAGACGTTTCACGCACTAACGCTTTTAGCGGCAAATCCATTCCTAGCGCAGAGTTTTCCTGCATCAGTAATGTGCCAGCTTTGGGGTTCCCAAAGATATACAGCGTATTGGGTGCAAGCTCCAAGCCGGCCCCTTTTGCGCCTTCTGCATGATCAATTACTGCAAAAACAGTCAAACCACGCTTCTCAAGAGCTGTTTTCAGACGTTGGTTTGTTTCTGCAAAATTATAAGCGCTAACTGTTTCGTGATTTTGCCTTTGTAATTGATGCTCGTACGCATGCACCTGTCCCGCACACCCAGATACCACCGCACCTGCAACCAAAACACCTAGTACAATATTTTTCACTATCAGTTACCTTTGCTAGAAAACCATTTCTGCAACTCTAATTGTTGCGCTTCATTTATACGCAGACCCAGCTTGCTACGTCTCCACAACACATCTTCAACGCGCGTCACGAATTCGTGTTCCACCAGATAGTCCAACTCTTTGGCATAAAGTCCTTCGCCAAAATGCTGACCAAGATCTTCAACAGAAGTCGCATCGCCCAAAACCAGATCAATTCGGCTGCCATATGCACGCAACATACGGCGTAATACCTCACTGTTTAACCAAGTATATTGCGCGCGAATCCGCAGCACATATGCCTCAAAATCAGCATTTGGAATGTCACCGCCCGGCAAAGATTTATCTTTCGTCCATTTGTCACTCAGGTCTGGGAAAGCATCACCTAGCGTTTTCATCACCCCTTCCGCCAACGTACGATATGTCGTGATCTTACCACCAAAGACAGATAAAATTGGTGCCCCGCCCTCTTTTTCATATGACAACACATAATCACGCGTCACTTCTGATACGTTTTCATTTTGATCATCATATAGCGGACGCACACCCGAATAAGTCGACACTATATCCGCGCGCTTTATCGGCTCTTTAAAATACTCGTTTGCTCCCGCGATAAGATACTCAATTTCAGAATCTGAAATCTCAACCTTATCTTTGTCCGCTGTGTATGGCTCATCAGTGGTACCAACCAACGTCAAGCGTCCTTCCTGATATGGAATGGCAAACATGATCCGCCCGTCTCCATTTTGGAAGAAGTAACTGTGGCTACCTTCAAATTTCTTTTCGATGATAATGTGAGACCCTTTAACAAGACGCACATATTGCATATTGCGGCCCGGTTCCGCGATCTGCGCAACATCATCCACCCACGGCCCAGCAGCGTTTATCACAACACGTGCTTCAACTGATTGGCGCTCACCATTTGGTCTTGAGATCACAGCATCCCAATGCATGTCATGGCGTGTCAGGCTTTCACATTTACTCTGAGTCCAAATATCCGCGCCGCGCTCGACAGCATCAATCGCGTTCAAAACAACAAGACGTGCATCATCAACCCAACAATCAGAATATTCGAATGCGAATTTCAACTCAGGCTTTAGCGGATCAAATTTCTTGCTCGACTTACGACGCAAGACTTTCGTTGGCGGCAATAATTTGCGACCACCCATGTGATCGTACAAGAACAAACCAATTCGCACCAACCACGCCGGACGCTGCCCTTTTTGGTGTGGCAACACAAACCGCATTGGCCAAATGATATGCGGCGCTGCCCGCAATAACACTTCTCTTTCAGCTAACGCTTTTCTCACCAAGGCGAAATCATAGTGCTCAAGATAACGCAATCCACCGTGGATAAGTTTTGTGCTGGCCGATGAAGTGTGCTGTGCCAAATCATCTTTCTCAACGAGTAAAACTTTCAATCCGCGACCAACCGCATCACGGGCAATACCTGCGCCGTTAATGCCGCCGCCAACAATTAGTAAATCATATTTTTCTGTCGCGCGCGCCATACATCAGGCCTTTTATGTTTTAAATTATCCAAGGGGTATCAATAGTACATCAATTATAGATTGATTGACACTAAAGGCAAGCATTTGCAGACACTATTCTAACAGAATAGGCGCTCTTAGCCTCCACGAATATACATGTGGTCCACCTTGCCCACATCTCAAGGGGGACAGGCAGAAAGCTTTCCCCCACCAGCCCCAATGCAGACAGGTAGCAACCGCCAAATAGAGGCCTACTTTACGGCGTCATCCCCATGAAAAAGCTCATCATATTGAGACGCCACACGCCCCAAATCGATTTCATTTAAGAAGGTCGAATACGCTAGATACGATAATAAATGCCGCATATCACTCACCCATGGCGGCACAAAGCGCGGCTCATCTATCAGCTTGTTTGCAAGCAACATTTTCATGGCATCAAGGTCTACAAGGTCAATTTTTCCGACAAATAACAGGCGAATATAAGTCGCATCCCGCGTCCGAACAGCCGTCCGTAAATAGTTGTGAACCTCTAATAACCCACCAAGATAGATCGCATCTTTGGTAAAAGGTGCCCCCCCTTCAACCATACCACCTCGCACCACACGGCGCGCACTTTCAAACGCTTCAAATCGCCGATCAGAAGGATCTTGTTCTCGAAAAAATTTATATATTTCAATGAAATTCGCACCCTTCTCCGCCATATCTATGGCGATCACACGATCAGATAATCGCTTCAATCTCGACGGATCAAGCGCCCCAGAAATGAATTCCGCAAACACGGCCAGCCCTTCTTGTGTTCGTGAATTTCCCGGATGCCCTTCCCCTAATAATGGAAATTTTGATTGTGACTGTCCATTGAAATTGGTCGCGATGTGCACCAGCGCCTCATGCTGGAGAAGTTGCGTAACATCCAAATCTGAAAACGAAGCATCTTCACGCAATTTGATATAATCACGCCCTGCAGCCGCTTTTCCAGAAACCTCATGTGTAACAATTACTTGAGGCGAATAAGTGCCAAAGTGCTTGGGTAATTCCTCATCCAATAATTGCTTCAATTTCTGCGCGGAAATCTTTTCCGGCTTTATAAAATTATGTTGCCCCATATCAAAATCAGCAAGCGTCTGATCAAGCCTATTTGCTAACGCTAAAACAGCTCCATGACGTCCCGCCACAGGTGACTGAGGTCCGCCATATAGCTCCAACGAGTGCTTATAAAAGTCCTTGGTCCCTACCGCTGACATCATTGCTGCCGTTTGCTCAAATACGCCCGCCAAACGATTTAGCCAGGTATGTACTGGGCTCTCTCCATCCACCAATTTGCGCGCCGCACCAATGCGCTCAAGCGACGGCTCAGGGTCAATCCGATGATAAACTGGGCGCGGTAATTCTTTTTCGCCTTTTGCAAAAAATTCATCCGATAACGAACGATTCCAACTAACCGTTTTTAGAACTGGCAAACGCTCTTCTGCTTCTAACAACAAAGCAGCAGCCTGCTTTAATTTGACAAGTTCCTCAGGTGAAATTTCCATCATATCAATCAATCGTCACATTATTTTGCTTAATTTACATCGAGCATATGCAAAACCAAATCGTCAAGATTAAACATCTACTTCACGCCAGCCTCACAATCAAAGCGATCCACTATAAGCCTGAATATTGTACCCGCACAGGAACTTTTCATCCTTTTCTTCGTTGATCTAACAGAAAAGTGATGACCGCATTTAGCGCCTACTGACTGTTATTGGTACCCGATCGTGATTACTATCATTGTAATCAAAGCCAGATATTTGTGAGGAAAAGACATTGCCTGCTGACGCCGCCCCTCAAATTGGCTTCCAAGTTACACCCCTTCAAGACATGTATAATCGTGTCAGACAGAACACTCTCTCGATCAGCGCGACATTGTCAGATGCTGATGCGAATGCGCAGTCAATGCCTGATGCCAGTCCCGCCAAATGGCATCTTGCTCATACGAGTTGGTTTTTTGAAGAGTTTATCCTTGTTCCGACATTTGGGGAGAGCGTTCGATTTAATCCAACTTACGCGTTTTTATTCAATTCATACTACGAAGCGGTGGGAACACGCCAAGCAAGAGACAAACGCGGCCTCATAACACGTCCAAGTTTAGATGAAGTTCGTGCATACCGAACTCATGTTGATGACCACATAAACGCTTTGTTTGCCGCGCAAAATGTTCCAGAAGATTTAGAAGATTTAATTGCACTCGGTATTGCTCACGAAGAACAACACCAAGAACTGTTCTTCACAGACATATTGCACCTATTTTCTCACAACCCACTTAAACCAAACCTTATAGAACGATCCGTTCCGTTAGAGACAGAACCCTCCCCACAGCCCTTACCACCTCCAACATGGATACAATTTCGGACGGAATTAACGGAAATTGGCGCAGAAACGGGTCCAAACAGTTGTTTCTCCTTCGATTGCGAGCAACCTAAACACAAAACATACATTGCCCCTTTTGCCCTCGCCAATCGCGCCGTTACAAACGGTGAGTGGATAGATTTTATGAATGATGGTGGTTATAGGAACGCAAAGTTCTGGCTGTCAGACGGCTTAGCAGCAAGAAGTGCGGCGAATTGGGAAGCGCCTTTGTATTGGGAAAAACATAACGACCAATGGTGGAGCATGACCCTAGAAGGGTTTCAACTCGTCAATCTCAACGCACCTGTATGCCATGTGAGTTTTTATGAAGCTGACGCATACGCATGCTGGGCTAAAGCACGCCTCCCTACTGAAGCAGAATGGGAATATGCTGCACGTCAAACGCACAGCTCTAATACCTCTAATACCCCAACGCTAAAACCATGCGTACAAACAGGAACAGGCTTGGCGGGGCTATACAGTGATGTTTGGGAATGGACAGGCAGCGCCTTCCTTCCCTACCCCGGCTTTAAAATAAATGACGGCGCTATTGGCGAATACAATGGCAAATTTATGAGCGGACAAATGGTTTTGCGCGGCGCATCTTGTGTCACATCCAAAGGCCACTCCCGCCCTTCATACCGTAATTTTTTCCACCCCGACAAACGTTGGCAATTTTCCGGTCTACGCCTCGCAAAGGATATATTATAATGCTTGATATGGTGTCTCGTTCTGAATGCGAATTTTTCAACGATGTTATCGAGGGCTTATCTTCCTCTCCTAAAAACTTACCATGTAAGTATTTTTATGATCAAACGGGGTCTGACCTTTTTGAAGAAATAACCAAACTGGAAGAATATTATCCTACGCGAACCGAACTGAGACTCTTAAATGAAGTCGCTTCAGACATTCAAAATTATACTGCGGACAATATACGTATTGTTGAATATGGCGCTGGTGCATTGCGCAAAGTACGTATTCTTCTCGAGGCACTTACAAACGCCAGCGCCTACATTCCAATAGATGTCTCCAAAAGTTTTCTACTTTCCGCAGCTCAAGATCTACAAGACGCCTATCCTGATATTCCAGTCCAACCCGTTGTTGGAAGCTTTCTGGATCCCAATCTCAAAGTTCCAAACAGCGCAGCCCCATCAATAGGCTTCTTTCCCGGCTCCACGCTAGGAAATCTCAATGACGAAGATATTGGCCTATTTCTAAGCGCCGCCCGTCGTCATCTTGGAGCCAATTCCCAATTCTTACTCGGTGTGGACATCAACCAAGATGCATCGTCGCTAATACCAGCATATAACGATTCACAAGGCACAACTGCAGCATTTAACAAAAACTTACTGAGCCGCATCAATCGTGAACTCGACGCCAATTTTAAAATTGACCAATTTCGTCATGAAGCAAGATGGGATGCAAAACGCCATAAGATTGAGATGCACCTTGTCAGTCTAAAAGCGCAAACAATCACTATCGGTAAGAATGTATTCACATTTTCAAGAGGTGAAAGCATCCACACCGAAAATTCACGTAAATTTACTTTAGAACAAATTGAAAAGCTCGCCGCGCAATCAAACTGGAATATTCAACATGTCTGGCAGTCCCCAGCGCCAAGCATGGCACTAATTCTACTTAATTGATTTCCATTTAAACTGTCGGCCTCACACCTTCTTATATTAAAAAAATGCCCTAATCCTGGGGAAGGATCAGGGCATAGGGGGACGTCAAACAGGTTGAATTCAAACTCAACCGGGAGATTTAAATTAGACGTCAGAAATTAGACGGGAACACCTACTTTCCAGGGCACGTTTGCACGCCATCGGCATCTGCAACCACGCGAACATCGCCAAGACCTATAACCGCACCTGCGTTGGCAGAAATGGAGAGTATAGAGTCAAGGTTGGCCATATCTACGCCTTGGTCGGCAAAACAGCTCAACGAAATTCGTACCTCGTTCCATTCGTTTGCTTTCGCAGTTACATTCAATGCTGGACTACATTCTCCAGACACAGAACATCCAATTTGAATGCCTAAATCAGTATCTTTTGATCCAATTGATTTTACGGCAAAGGCAAGTTCCATCGCACCATTAGATTCTCTGAAAAGATCATAAGGTGCACTCGCGTAAAACGCCGCCTTCGTATTTGATGCAGAAGTAGCGGCCCACTCAAGGCGCAGTGCATCCTCTTGAGCTTGGTGATCTACGCGACCAAGCACCAATTCAGATGACTCATTTATTTGTTGATAGCCTTGGGCATTCACAGCCATAAGGCTCCAAGGAGATAAGATCTCCCCTTTCACAAACACTTCACCCTTAGCACTGGCATGATTCAGCTCGATACCTGGCTCCTCGGAGAGCACGTCCACAGACGAAGCAGAAGCATAGCTCAGCCCATATCCCAGTTCAAATAATGGCGCTTCATGCAAGGCCTTCTCAGCATCTGCAGTCGCTGGCCATTTATAAGATAAGCGTCCAGTGAAATCATAAGATGGGGACGTTCTAAAAAGCAAATCAGCAACACCACTTCCTTCACTACCGGGAAGCCAAGCTGCTATAAATGCATCCGAATCATTGATTTGCGGGTTTGCCCATAGTGTACGACCTGACAAAAACACAGACACAACAGGTAGGCCACTTTCTTTCAATTCGCCCAATTTATCAGTGTTGAAGCCATTGTCCATGAAAGCTAGATGTTCAATATCACCTTGAAACTCTGCATATGGCTCTTCTCCATATACCGCAATCACAGCGTCTACTGATACACCTTCTGGAACTTCACCTTCAACGCTAAATATCACGCGCCCGCCCGCAGGTTCAACGACATTTCTTATAGCATCAAGAACAGTTATTCCGTTTGGAAACAGATCATTACTTGCTCCACCGCCTTGCCACGACAGCGTCCAGCCACCCGCAACTTTAGAAATACTGTCGGCACCATCTCCTATGACCAATACAGTTTTAGAACTATCGAGCGGCAAGGTTTGGTTATTATTTTTCAGCAAAACCAAGGACTCACGTACAGCTTGACGCGCAACATCGCGATGCTCCTCAGATCCCAAAATGCTTGTATCGCCTGCAAATTTACGTTTACTCGGCAAACCTTTTTCAAACAAACCAGACGCGAGCTTTACCCGTAAAATGCGGTAGACAGCATCATCAAGTCGCTCTTGTGAAATAACTCCTGATTTCACATGTGCTAGCGTTGTTTCGTACAAACCCTTCCAGCTATCTGGAGCCATATACATATCAAGACCGGCGTTTATCGCTTGTGGACAGTCCGTGTTCGTACAACCTGCCACTTGCCCATGACCATTCCAATCACCGACAATAAAGCCTTGAAAATTCATTCTTTCTTTCAGCACACCAGTTAAAAGAGACTTGTTTCCGTGCATTTTTTTGCCATTCCAACCGGAAAATGACGCCATAATTGTTTGCACACCCGATTCAACAGCACCTATGTAGCCTGCTGCATCGATGTCACGAAGTTCTTCTTCTGAAATGTCAGCATCACCCTGATCGACACCACCCTTTGTTGCTCCATCACCGAGAAAGTGTTTCGCACTAGAGATTACTCGGCCATCCCCCATAAAATCTTTGGAACCGTAAACGCCTTGAAGCCCCTCCACAATACGGGAAGAATATTGGCTCGTAATTTCTGGTGATTGAGAAAATCCTTCATAAGTACGCCCCCAACGCGCATCTCTGGGAACTGCAAGCGTTGGCGCAAATGTCCAATCATGCCCAGATACAATCAGTTCTTTGGCAGTTACTTCTGAAATTTTTTCTATGAGATCGGGATTATTTGCTGCACCCAATCCAATGTTATGGGGAAAAACTACAGCACCATCTAAGTTCGCATGACCATGCACCGCATCAATTCCCCAGATCAAAGGAATTGCAATCTCCACGCCTTCTGGATCCAATGAAGCAGTAAAATAAGCATCCGCTGCCTCAAGCCAGGCTTTTGCCGGTGCGTGAGGTAAATCTCCAGGTGCAGAACTTCCTCCACTCAATACAGATCCCAATCGATATTGTTTCACCTCTTCCGGTGTCACAGAATCACTATCGGCTTGTATTACTTGCCCAACCTTTTGCTCCAATGTCATTTTCGACAGCAACTCAGCGGCGCGCTTTTCAATGGACTCATCCAGCGGCAACGCATCAATTTCTGGCCATAAAGAAGGCGTAGCTACCCCCTCCTTCCAAAGCGAACTGGATGTGTCCATAGCTCCATCACTCTTCGTAGCGGTATCGGATTCAGCGCAGGCAACAAGCGCAGAACTCATCAGACAAATAGCCATAAATTTTAGATTAAACGTCGCACTCATTGCACTTCCCTATTTACATTTTCAGGGAGTACACAAAATTTTGACTACGTTGTCAATCTTCTCTTCAGTGATCATGCTTCCGCAATATACGTTCGCCTGAATTCGGCTTTACCTTTTAATCTGTTGTGTTTTTTTAAAGCATACCTATAGTAAAAGATATATCTTTTCGGATCGCATATTGAAACTTGGCGACCCTTCTTCGGAATTTCCAATATGACAAACACGGGCTCGCGTTTAAATATTTCAACCGACCTCAAGCGTAAAATTGGGATGTGGCTTCTATTAGTAGCAGTCGGATGTACAGGTTCAGGTCAAACGATGTTGTTTGCCATTCTGCCACCTCTTGCCAGAGACCTTGGGCTCGCAGAATTTCAAGTTGGCACAATATTTACGTTGTCAGCTATAATTTTCACCCTTGCCGGACCATTCTGCGGACGCAAGAGCGACCAATACGGACGCCGTCCATTTATTTTATTGGGCATGGGCGGATTTGTAGTATCGACGTTCGCGTTTGCCGGACTACTTGAATATGGGATTTTAGGCGGTCTTCATGGAATTACTCTCTATGTGATTTTGATGCTGGTACGTAGTGTATCTGGATTATTCTCCGCTGCATCCGCTTCGGCCAGCACAGCCTATATTGCAGATAGAACACCATTGCATCAACGAGCATCTGGCATGGCAAAATATGCAGCCGCATATGGCCTTGGAACGGTCCTTGGCCCAGCAAGTGCCGGTTATCTTTCTGTTTTTGGTGCCGTTACACCACTATTCATTATGGGTGGCATAGGCGCAATTACATTCATTCTGCTCGGATTCTTTCTCGTTGAAGAAACACCTCCTAAAGCACAATCAGAATCGCCACGTATGAAAATTACGGATAGTCGGATTTTTCGATTGCTTGGCTTTAATTTACTCGCTGGATGTGCAATTTCTATCCCCGTACAGATCATCGGTTTTTACATAATCGATGCATTCAACATGTCACCCGAGGAAGCACAAAAAGCGGTAGGAACCGCCCTAACAGCCTCAGCAATTTCTTCGCTTGCAGGACAGATAATCTTAATCCAAAAACTTAAACTTACACCTATACGTTTAATGCAGCTTGGTCCGGTTGGACTTATATTAGGCAATGCATTCATCGCGTCCTCTTCCAGTTTTGAAATGCTCCTCGTTGGAATGTTCATAACAGGTATGGGAAGCGGACTTCTTATGCCGGGTACAATTGCAGCAATTTCAATGCGCATTTCTCCCACCGAACAAGGCAGCGCTTCGGGCCTTGCTATCGCAGCAGGCGCAATCGGATTTATTTTTTCACCGGTCTTTGCCTTCGGTCTTTATAATATTCATGTAATGGGGCCGTTTGTATTTGTCGGCGCGATAGGTGCAATCATGTGTCTACCGTTTTGGCGCATTTCCAAAGAAGTTTAATGAACCGCCCCCAAAGATCTGCATATACTTTTCCGTCGTTTACTGCCACCAACTATTCATTTGCGATCCAAGACATGCTCTATATGTAATCAAGCCATATATGTGAGAGGAGTTAGTTCATGTTTGCGCCTAATGACAATACGAAGGCCTTTCGTACAGCCTTAGGACGTTTTTCAACTGGCGTAACTATCATCACTGCTGACACCGCGGATGGACCAATTGGCATGACAGCAAACAGCTTCTCAAGCCTCTCTTTAACTCCACCACTCGTTATGTGGGCACCTGCAAAAAGCTCTACTCGATATTCAGCCTTTATCAACGCAAAGCACTTTGCAGTCCACGTCTTGTCTTACTCTCAAAAACCGCTGTGCGAAGCTTTTGCACGTTCAAAAAATGGTTTTGACCAATTTCCACATACGCTAAATTCAGAGAATGTACCCCTACTCGAAAATTGTCTCGCAATATTTGAATGCTTCACACATGAAATTCATGATGCAGGTGATCACTCAATTATAATTGGGGAAGTCTATCTTGCGCGACAAAATGAAGGTACACCGCTCATATTCTCACATGGGCAGCTAACTTCTTTGGGAGAAATATCTTAAATTTCAAAACTACAAAATTTAGGATAATGCTGGCATGAACTCATCAACCGGATTGCCAAGCTCTTTGCCCAACCCTTGATGAATCAGTGTCGTAATACTTTTGGCCAACTGCTCCTTTGAAACCGCTATTTTTCCAGACGCATGTGCTTCTAACACAGTATTGATAGCCCCAGAATAAAAAAACATGGAAATTTGGAGATCCAACGGCGTAAGTGCAGAGGTTGGCACACGATCTGCCCGCACAAGCAGTATTCGCATACTGTAAGTTCGCATTAATTCAAGCGCTTCATCCCCTGCTCTACCTGACGCGGCACTTAGTAAGATACAATTATTGTTCTGAAGCATCTCCATATAATATAACAACGTCTCTTGAACACGCTCTACGGATGTCAGCGATTGATCTATATCAATCCTTTGAAATTCTTCGACCATTGCTTGCATTAGTTCGTGAACATACTCGATCACAATTGCCTGAACATCTTTATAATTGGAATAAAAAGTCGGCCTAGTAACTTCAGCTTCGCGTGCAAGTTCTTCTATTGTTATTTTTTCTATACTTTTTTTAGCCAATAAAGCTGCAAGAGATTTTTTTAATTTCTCGCGGCTTTTAATTCTGCGTCCATCCAGTTTAACCGTCTTCTCACCAATAATATTCACAAACCGCCCCTTAAGTTTGGGTTCCTGATAATGGCCCCTCTTAATGATACCCCAATGATACACCCTTACTCAATTTCAAGCACGATCCCGGTTTTTCCACAACCAAATGCTAAAAAATCAAATACGCCATGTATAAATAGCCGTAGCTGCGTAATTCCATACAGCACCTATTAATACGCCCGCAAGCGCGGATAGCAGCCAGTGCGTGTCTGTAGAATATAGAAAACTGGCAATGCCGACATTCGCCACTCCCCCAAAAGAGCATATTGCCATAAAGCTCAATAACCCACTGAACCATTTACGGCCTTTGCGACGTCTATCACGGTATGTCAGCTGGTTATTCAACCAATAATTAAATACCATGGAAGTGGCCATAGCGAGCGTTTGGGCAATACCAAAGGACACCTTAAGCACTTCTATGGAGGCCGTAAGCATCAGAAAATGTACGATAATTCCAAACGCACCCACAAAAGCAAATGATACAAAGCGTACAGGGATCAAATGGCCAATCTGCTTATCGATTAGCAGCATTGAGAAATCCCAAGCGGCGGAAGCGTCCAATTTGCTTTCTCCCGCCTCCCGCGTACGGAACGTATACGGTATTTCGACGACTTTTAGGCTTGATTTGGATGTAGTCAGAATATCAAGCAGAATTTTAAAACCTAATCCCGATAACTCACCAACGAGATCTAAAAACGTCTGTCGCCTCAAAAGGAAAAAGCCGCTCATAGGGTCATTCAATAATACTCGCGTCATTTTATGAGCCACCCAAGTGGCAAAACGACTCATATTTTCACGCTTTTTGTCCCAATCCCCTGTAGAGCCACCAGCCATATACCGGGTGCCAATCGCTATATCTACTTCATTTCCTTCGTTGGAAACCGTGTTTAGCATAACTGGCAGTATGCTTTCATCGTGTTGAAGGTCTCCATCCATAACAGCAACATACTCAGCTGTAGATGACATAATCCCTTCAATCACCGCAGAAGAAAGACCTCGCCGACCGACGCGATGTATCAACCGAACGCGCCTATCCGTTTCCGCTATTCTTGAAATTACCTGCGCAGTATGGTCTGGAGAGTTATCATCGACGAAAATGACCTCCCACACGCTATCAACTAATGTTCGCTCCAATGCTTCGACGAGCAGTTTCACGTTGTCCGCCTCATTGTACACCGGCACAATGACAGAAAGCTGTATGGGTATAGATGTTTGGGGATTGGCGACTAAGGGAGAGTTCTGCATTTCCGTGTCATCCCAGATTCTAACCGAAGGATTTCATATACACATAAATGCAACTTTAGTCCAAATGCAAAAAATCCCTCTTATTCAAACACCTACTAATGGCTTATGACAGACAGCTGCCTCTTTCTTTTTTATGCTGTCCATATTCCACTTGCCAACAATTACGAAGCTACTCTTGAATTTGTGCTCACGTTTGAACTTATACTTTTCTGAATCAAAAGTTTCCCACTAATTTCGATGAGCGCTTCGATTTCTGAGAGATGCTCGCCCAATTCAGATTTAGCTTCCTGAATAACGTTATCGTCGTCAACGAGACTCTTTGCTAAAATTTCCAAAGATTTAGCACGCAGGGACAATCCGACTGCGCCCATCTGCTTCGCACTAGATTTTAATGAATGGGCAGGTCTAATGATCTGATTAACTTCATTACTATCCAAAGCGACCTTTATCTGCGCTATCATTTCCTTCGTATTTTGAATGAATAACGGCACGATTGTATCGTATTTTTCTTTGAGTAGTTGACGTGCTTCAGTCACTGAAGAGGCATCAATCACGTCCTCAATCACCATACCTTCAGGAAGCACAAACGGTTCAGTTTTTTCTACCTGCGTTGCAACAGAAACATAAGGTTGAATTTCTTGTTTATCTTTTATTGCATTTTCAGACTGATTGGCCTTTTGGAAAAATTTATACATAGTCGCTTGTAATTTCGCTTTCTGAACTGGTTTTGTCATATAATCTGACATTCCTATCTCGAGACATTTCTCACGATCTCCTTTTAATGCATTGGCCGTTAGTGCCACGATAGGAATCTCTTTTTGAATTTCTCCATTTTTTTGCATTTCCACTATCTTTTGTGTTGCCTCAAAACCATCCATGACAGGCATTAAGCAATCCATTAGAATAATGTCGTAAGGCTTCTTACGCGCCATATCCACGGCCTCCTGACCGTTGGAAACGATCGTGAAATCGCATTGAAAATCACTCATGATTTCCTGAATAAAAGTCTGGTTGATGAAGTTATCTTCTGCAATCAAGACCTTCATCCCTGATATATCTACACAATCACTTCCTCCTTCGATGGTGCACAAATTACCACCTTCCAACTTAAATTCTTCTCCGAATTTAAAGCGAGACCAGATCTCCGCGACCGTACATTTGAAACTTTTCATACGAATGGGTTTCTCAATCGATCCAGAAAAAACACCAAATGCAAAATTATCATCATCTTCTTTGGGGCCAGCGGAAGAAACAAGCACAAGGCAAGCATCGGTGATTTGACTTAACTGCACACCTAGCAATTCACCATTCATTCCAGGCATAACGTAATCGATAAGTACCATATCAAATTCTACGCCTCGAGACCTCGCCAATTTAACATGCTGGATCGCTTCTTCACCGCTTTTTGCGCAAACACAATTTAATCCGGCAGATTCTATTTGAGACTGAATAATTTCTCGTGCGTCCACGCTATCATCTACGATCAGAACATTTTTAAGTTCCAATTTGGAGAAATCTATAGGTATCAAAGCCGGAGCTTCAGCAATTTTAAAAGTAACCTCAAACCAAAAGGTCGCTCCTTCTCCCTCCCGACTCACAACACCAATGTCTCCACTGGCTATTTCAACGAGTTTTTGACATATCGATAACCCCAATCCAGTTCCGCCAAATTTCCGTGTTGTAGATGTGTCGGCTTGGCTGAATTTTTCAAAAATATGCTTTTGGGCAACCTCAGAAAGCCCTATCCCAGTATCATTGACTTCAACTCTAATACGAGTTGAGTTGGGCATCTGCTCGAGCGTTTCTACCTCGAACATTTTTACCGCTACAGATCCCTTTGCAGTGAACTTAATCGCGTTGCTAACCAGATTATCTAGAACCTGACGGTAGCGAACCGGATCACACATTAAGCTACGTGGTATCGTAGGTGAAGCATAAACAGATAACTCCACACCTTTATCTTGAGCCCGCATAGAGAATAGTTGGCCGGTTTCATCAAGCAGCTCCACCAGATCATAGGGGACTTCTTCTAGCTCCAACCGCCCAGCTTCGATTTTAGAAAAATCTAATATGTCATCAATTACACGCTGGAGAGAATTGCCAGATGACAATATCGTTTTGGCATAATTCTCAATTTTCTTGGATGGGTCAGCATTCAAAATCAGCTCCGCCATACCCAGTACACCATTCATAGGCGTTCTGATTTCATGGCTCATTGTAGCTAGAAAATCTGATTTTATCTGATTTGCACTTAAAGCCGCCTCACGCGCATCACTCTGTTCGGAAACAACACTCTTGAGCTTGAGAAGATACAAAAACATTCCAATTAAAACAGCCATAAACACAGCAAATAACCGCACCAAATCTGACCTGTGAGCCTGATAAAAAGCAGGTGTCGGAGTATATCTAAAATTAAAGCTGTAATCGGTCGTGTTCTGATCATAATTTACAGGTGAGTATTGCGCAGCAACCTCTTGCTGAAAAAAAACTCTAAACAATGATCTTTGTTCGAAACTTGGCTCCGGAACCGTATCTGGAGTAATCAAAACAAACTTAGAATATTCTGTTCGCGCGCTAGGCATATTTGCCCAAAACGTCTCAAGCAGGTTGACTATGTGAAGAGAAACACCAGAAACTTGGCCATCCTCAATCAATGGAAAGAGTATCGCCATATTTAGCGCCTGCTGTTGGCTTCCATTCTTCTCGTCAATTCCCAACCCCAAACGTTCCGACGTCTCTACGCCATATTGAACACGCCCTGTTTCAAATCCGCGTTGAACCAAAGCATGTAAATATGCAATCTCAGACAGGCTTTCATGCTGCTTTAAGCCACCACCAGCTGAGTTAATGTGACGAATTTCAATATCACCCAAATCCGTCTTACTTAGCCATGCAAGTACACGTGTCTCTTTGTTTGAATTTACAAAATCTGATGTATAATTTTGAAATTCAGCCTGAGAAACGAAATCTGATGACGTATATAATTTTGTAATAAATTTTGCGACATCTATCAGGCTCTGAACCTTAGTATCTTTGAGGAGCGTTTCGACTTTCACAATGCGTTCGAACTGACGATCAAGGCTCGCCATGTGCTCTCTACGCGCAAACTCCAACACAGCCAGAAAACTAAGAATTGTTACTGCTACGAAAATGGTATTTTTGGATAAGTTCAAATGAAACATTACCCTACCAGTCCAACTGCTCTTGAAATGAAACGGTTCCGATAGCTTTGGTGCCGGAGTCGTTGTACTGGAGCTTATCAAAACTACTTAAAGCTGCCAGCGCAATACCTCGTCCATGGCTATCTCCGGCGCGGGAGGGATCGATTCGGATATATTTTTTCCAATCAAACCCCTTGCCCTCATCTTCAACCATGAAATAGATATTATCTTCTTTTTTTACAACGGATACAGTTGCTACGCGGTCCTTATATTCCGGCAAACTAAGTCGTCTACTGATTTCCCTTTTTAAATTACCACCTTGTAAAAGCTGTGTTTTTAATTCGTAGCCAATTTCCAAATTGCCGTGTTCCACAGCATTTATCATAAGTTCGCAAATGCCCGTCACAACTCTCGCTGGCTCAGGAAAACAGCTTGCGATAAAACCGCACAACCTATTGGCATCCTCAATGGTTTTTAACTCGAAGCGAAAGGTTGTCATCAAATCAAAACCAGCTTGATGTTTTGAAAGTTCAGACTTTAGCGCTTTTCTTTTCTCAACTTCACGCACAGCCGCAGCTAACACTGAATTGAGTGTTTCCTCTCTAACTGGCTTGGTTAGATAATAAAAAACACCAGCGTTCAGTCCTTCATCAATGGCTTCGTCTGTGTCTGAACCTGTAATCATTATAATCGGAATTTTGCTAAATTCCGGCTCAGATTTTATACGTTTTACAGCGGTAAGGCCGTCCATCACCGGCATCTCACGATCCATAAGAATAACGTCAGCAATATCAGGTGCCGCTTTCAACGCATTAATTGCATCAAGTCCGTTTTCAGCGTGTAAAACAGTATGGCCAGCACTTTCAATTTGAGTTTCCAAAAAAGTTCTGGAGATAAGATTGTCCTCAACAATCATCACACGTGATTTCACACAATTATTGAGCAAGTCTGCGGGAGATTTTTCAAGTAAAGCCGACATTGTCTTTATCTCTCTGTAAATGCTGTTTTTAGGGATACGTGAATCGGCTTCAGCAGGTATTGAAGGATGGTTTTCTCACCTGTCGCAATATCCGCCATCACCGTCATTCCTGGGAGGATTTTATTGCGAGGATCTGCCCCAACATAACTTCTATCTAAACGGATCGTCCCTTTATAGAAGCGTCCTCCGTTAGTCTCTGTAAAAGTCGCAGCTGATATATATTGAAGCTTACCCTGAACAGCCCCATATCTTGAAAAGTCAAAAGCACTGAATTTCACCTGAACTGGCTGCCCGGGGCGTAAATACCCTATATCTTTAGGTGATATTTTGACATGAACTTCTAAGGTTCGATCCTGAGGAACGATTTCCATCACAGTTTCACCCGCACCCAACACTTCACCTTGGGTGTTAACAGATATCCCTTTCACACGTCCCGAAACGGGTGCCACAATGCTCAAGCGCTGGATACGTTCATTAAGCTTATCAATTGATTTGGCATTTTGAGAAATCTCAGAGAGGGTCAAGTTCAAGCGTTCTAGTACTTGATCTGATTGCGTTGCTTTTACGCTCTCAAGTCTGCTCTCATATTCGCGAATTTCACGGCGAATCAATTGATACTTGTTATCGATTGCGGCGATATCGTTTTTTATACTTGTTAGTTTCAGCTCTTCTTCCATCAACTTTACTTGAGGAAAAAGCCCTTTATCAGCCAATGACTTACGATTTTCGTATATTTGATTGGCAATTTCCAACTTTTCACGTTCACTATTTTTTTGAGCAATTAAGCCTCTTTCAGATTCACGTTTTTGTTCAATCTGACGACTAACGATCTGAATATCTTGCTCACGTGAAAGGCGCATAGAGGCAAAAGCCGCATTCTGGTCAGAAGACTTCAAGACACTCAAATCAAATTGGCTAAAGTCAGGCTCTCTTTTCTCAATGAATGCCCGCAAACGTTCCGATTGAAGCTGCAAGAAAACATGCTTGCCCATAAGAATATGATGGTCTTCCATAATAGAAGCATTGCTTAAGTCTATTAGCGTTTCGCCCTCAACAACCATATCACCTTCATTGACGTGAATGTTTTCAACTATCCCGCCTTCAAGATGTTGTACAAGTTGCTGTTTTCCCTGTGGGATAACTTCTCCCGAAGTCCTCGCTACTTCATTTATGTTTGTAAAAGATGCCCACAGTATGAATGCAAGAATAAGCGATGAAACCAACATCAGAGTCATTCTAACGATATATGGATTTACCGTTTCTTCTAGTTGAATAGCTTGCGATAGGAAGCGAAGTTGACGATCAGATCTATCACGGCGCCAACGAAAAAGAGCGTCAAACATTATGCCACCTTCCCAGTAATTTGTGTTGTACTTTGTTCCCTCGAATTTTGAGCGCGAACTTCAGGCGCTTGCCGGCCCCGAAGATTCACAACAACATCTGCCAAATCGATAAAGTCGGACCGATATGAGCAAAGCAGCAATGTCTGCCGTCTTCCGGTATTCGCTATGTAGTTCTTAAGGTTTGCACCTAAACGACCCGACATAAGCGAGTTCGGAACCTCATCAATCAGGAGAACCGACGCCTCTTGAAGATAGCCTCTTGCAAGCGCAAGCTTGTAGGAAAGCGAAGAGTTAACTTCCAACCCCTCATTGCGTCCAATCAATGTAGAAAGCCCGTTGGGAAGGCGATTAACAGTATCCCAAGCATCTGCAATTTCCAGCGCTTTTTGGACCTGATCAAGCGTAGCCTGCGGGCGTACCAGCCTAAGATTCTCTAATATACTACCACCATAAAAGGTGGGAACTTTGGGCACATACGCGATTTGCTTTCGTAACATGTGAGCGTTTAGTTGGCGAATATCAAAACCATCAATACGCACAGCTCCAACGTCGGCTTGATACAATTTTTGAATCAATTTTAAAATGGTGGCTTTTCCACCACCAGTCGTTCCCGTCAAAACTACAAAATCACCTACCTTGGCTTGGAACGATAAATCACGAAAAACAAAATCACTCCCATCTCCATATTTAAAGGACACATTGTCAAAGGTGACTTTTCCATTGATCTTAGCGAGCTTCGCAGCGCTGGGGTTTTCGTCCTTTTCCGAACGCACTTCCATCAGATCATCGATTTGTAAAATACTGTTTCTAATTTGCTCTAAACGCGGCACCATAGAACACAACGCATAAAATGGGGCTAAAGCACGCCACGTTAGAACCATAGACGCAACCATAGCACCGGGGCTAAGTAACCCTGCCCAAATCAAATGCACTCCAAATCCGATCGTCGCGACAGACGCCAACAACGTAATGGCATGTGCGAGCGATTCAGCTATAGCGCCCATGACCCCCATCGAGAAATGCACCATCATTTCACGACCAGATACATCTCTATATTTACGTACCCATTTTTCCTGAAGTCCTCGCGACCGGATCGTTGGAAGTTTTTCATAGGTTTCAATTGCAAACTGTTGCCGCGCGGAACTCGCCTTCGCAGCTAAGCGAATTGTTGATTTAATTTTACGGCGCACTCTCCAAAATAGCACCAAATACAATCCCACTGCGACTACTGGGACAATGAAAATTTGTCCACCAATGAGATATAACGCAACAATTGAGAGGATTACGAATGGCGCATCCAAAACGGAAATAAAAGCTGGGCTACTAAAAAAATCTCTAACAGCTTCAAATGTCTTGATACGAGAAATCTGTGATGACACCGACGCGTTTTCAATAATAGATGGTGGAAGAGACAAAAGGTGAGAAAAAACCTTGTTACCGACAACATTATCGAGGCGACCTGAAATCCAAGAAAGACCGGAAGCTCTAACTGCTCGGAATGCCATATCAAATCCGATTGCAGTAATGGCTCCAACACACAACATTGGCAAAACATATGGCGCTGCTGAAGCAATCACGCGATCATAAACAAGCATAATGTAAATCGGTATCGAAATCGCGATCAGATTGGTCAGAAAACCAACGACCATGACCTGAAACAACGTTCCTCGGAACCTGCTTGACAGTGCGCGAAACCAAGTTTGACCACTCCCCTTCCTTTTGAAGTGAGACGTGGATTGACGATTTTCTTCGTATCTTCTGAATATCCAAACATTGCCGCGTGTATTCACATCTTCATCATCAACTTCACGCACCTCTTGCTCTTCTGGATGAAATACTAGCGTTTTCCTACCATCAAGACGTTTGATCGGTAGTAACGGCTCACCATCAGGTGTAATCATCAACGCTGGCAGCAATCGACCATCAAGGCTTTTGAGACGGTCAACATGTCGTCTGCCGTAAAAACCCAAATTCGCAATAGTATTCAGAACATCTTCTTCGCGAAGCATCTCCCCCGAATATGGCAACGCCTCTAAAATACGCTCAACACTTATCTTTGGCTCAAGCTCTAAAACCAGCGCTATAAGCACAACCTCCCATGAACCAGGCGTCTCAAAATTAACACGCCCTGTCTGAGCGAGAGACAACACAACTCTTTGAATTTTATGTTTTATCTCTATAGATTTTGAACGTAAATTCACACTATCTCTAAGTTCACTCATAGCCCAGCTTCTCTTATATTTGTGAAATTATTAGCGTGGCGCTGATGACCGCCTGCTTCGAGTCGCCCATTCACAAGGTGATAGTGACGATCTGTAAGAGCGCGTAAATTTTCATCATCTGAGCAAATAACCATCGTGACCGATGATTTGAGGCGTGCCAACAATTGGTAAACGGCGAGATACCCCTCAAAGTCCATTGATCGGTCCGCATTATCAAACAAAATAAGTCGCGGCTTTGTCGCGAGATCACGGGTAATCGCTATACGCTGACACAAAGATGGAGAAATCGTATCGCTTTGGTTTCCAGTTACAAACGTATCAAATCCACCAGGCAATTTTGCAACTTCAGTATCTACACCCATGAGTCTGGCAACACTGTTAACCTTAACAGGGTCAGCTAAACCAAAAGAAGAAATATTGTGACGAATAGACCCTCTAAGTAATGATGGGGAGGTTTCCAAACAGGCCACATGATTAACTAGTTCTCTTGCACCAAATGTGCGAATATCTTCACCATCCAAGTTGATGGTACCAGAAGTTGGCGCTAACGCCCCACACATAAGCTTAAGAAGCACGGATTTCCCCGCGCCATGTGCTCCCGTTATTAAAAGAGATTCTCCTCGTTTTAAGTCTAAGCGCACATCGTTTAGAATAGTCCTTCCAGTTACATTGCAAACAAATGATATTTTTTTAAGTTCGATCTGTCCTTCAGAAGTCAATTCATAAGCATTTTTACGCTTCAAGATTTCTTTGCGTGGTGTAGAAATCGCCGCTCGCATATTTGCCTGAGCTATCTTAAACCCTTGAAAACGCGTCCAAAGTGCTAATCCCTTTTGTACTGGCTGCATAAGGCGACCAGACAATAGCAACGCAGCTATAAGCGCCCCATTTGTCAATTCTCCGGCAAGCACCATATACGCACCCACGCTTATAACTGCGACAACCATAATATTCGAAAATAATCCGCCCGAATTATACGTCTTTGAAATATGTCGGCTTAATTGGAAATTAGCACGGGACGAACTGGCCTCCATTTGCTCATACCTTCGTGAGAAAAGGCGCTCTAATCCCAAAGCTTTTAAGGAGTGAATACCTTCCAGCGTCTCTACTAGAAAGTTAAAACGTTTATCGTCTGCATTTTCGCGATATTGCAAGTAGTTCTTAAGTTGACTTCCATTGCGCATGGCCAGAACTGCAAAAACAGAAAGTATCAAGACAGGAACAAGCACTAAACTACCTGAAATGTAGAAGACCATTGCTAGATATACTGGTACAAACATCAGCTCGACATAGGTCACTAATTGCTGACCCGTATAAAACTCTCTTAAACGAGAGATTGTCGCCATGTTGTGAAGAAAATCACCAACTCCGGTAAACTTCATCTTACCAGAACGAGCCAAAATCATTTGCTCGACAAAACGTACTGACATTCTGTGTTCATATGCTGCACCAGAACGGATCAATATATATGTCCGCCCAATTCTCAATGCTGTTTCCAGCATAATTGCGACACACACACCTAGTATAAGAACAAACAATGTGCCTGTACCCTTGTTTACAAGAATACGGTCATATACTTGCAATGTGGTAATCGGCAGAGCAAGCGAAAGTATACTTATTGCTAAGGTGCTTAATATAAAAGAACTCGTGTTCTCGTTAAAACTTGCGACCCGCAATGGATCATCTGATTTTTTTGAAGAGTCAAACCAAGCGTCTTTCAGCCATGTTTTAATTCCTCTAAAAGCAAACTGCCCACTACCAGATAAAGCCATCTCCCGCCCCCTCAAAGTCTAATGCAAGCTGCAACTCACCAAGACCCTCGGTCACGGATGTCTCTGGCTCTGGTAGCTCTGAACCAGCATTCGTTAAACTATCTGTCAGGTCATCAAATAGACCACCCTGATCCGCACTCTCTTCCGTCCAAGCTTCAAACGGTGCATCAAATGATGAACTTTCATCCGTCAACAACATGAGTGGGTCTTCTACAAGATCAACAACCTCAACCTCATCGACAACAACATCAACTGCCGCATTAATCTCTTCACCAAGCGCTTCAACCCCTGCATC
>CAYGPD010000015.1:0-55994 GCA_964351655.1 uncultured Hyphomonadaceae bacterium
GTGTAGATATTGGTGGGACACATTCTGTAAACTCACGTATCAACATTCGTGGCTTGGATGACCGTAATCTAAGTGTTTATATTGATGGCGCATTGCAGACTAACTATATTTTCCATCATATCGGTAATCTGCTGATCAATCCTGATGTATTGAAATCTGCCGATCTTCAGTTGGGTGCTAATACAGTAACACACGGTGGTATTGGTGGTGCGGTACGCTTTAAAACAAAAGATGCAAAAGATCTTTTAGCCGATAGCAAGAATAATTTTGGTGGGCGCATTATGGGCTCATACAATGACAATGCGCAAACTGGGTTCTCTTTAACTGGGTATGGTAAAGTTGGTGATCGCGTCGATGGTCTATTATACTTTAACCAAGTCGATAGAGATAATTTTAAAGATGGGTCAGGCCGTGAAACAATCGGAGCGGATGGTACGACTGAAAACCTTCTTGCAAAAATTGGATATGACATTGCAGACAACCAACGAGTATTCATCAGTTATGATCTGTTAGAAGATTCTGGAGATTATACTCAACGCCCTGATATGGGGGTTCTCACCAACGAAGCAATCACTGGTGATATTCTGTTTCCAACAGATTACACGCGTGAGACTATCAACCTATCTTATGCGCTTGATTTAGGTGATGCGCTTCAATTTGATGCGACATATTACACCAACGACATTTCATTTGAACGTGATGAAACTTTCACAGGTGGTACATCTAAAGACGCCAGTTCAGACAACCAAGGTGTAAATATTCTGGCGAAAAGTCAGTTTGATCTAGGCGTGATTTCCAACAAACTTATATATGGTCTAGACTTTTTTGATCAAAAGCTAGCGTATGACAGTGACGTTCAGATTGGTGATAATCTGATTATTAAAAATGAAGCGCAGTCTCTTGGCTTATTTGTCGAGAATGAGTTTGGATTTAATAACCGTCTCTATATTACACCAGGTGTACGGTATAATGAGTACGAAATTAATTATGTTACGTCAGGTGAGTCTGGGTCTTGGGACGATGTAACGCTTGGAATCGCTGGAGAATTTGTTGCGACAGATAATTTCAGTTTACTAGCTAGCTACACTGAACTCTTTAAGGGGCCTGAAATACCGGAACCGTTTGCCGGCGCTGGAGAAGATAAAATCGTAAACCCAAACCTAGAACCACAAACTGGTGACAATGTGGAGTTTGGCTTCCGTTTCCAGCAAGATGTTCAGGGGGCTCATATTGCGTTCGGTGCTAATGTTTTCCAGACAAAGCTTGAGGATTTTCTTGGAGAAGTGGCCGTACCAGATACGACAACTGGGTTAGTGTGGGATGATAACTTGGGAGAGATTGAGATTGAAGGGTACGAACTGAGTGCCAGTTTCTCGATTGAGGATCTAGATCTTCTCGCAACGCTATCTGAAGCTGACTATGATATTTCGAATTTGAATGATGGTGTTACAACGGAAAGTATCCGTGAGATTGGACGCACTATTGGTTTTGAAGTTGGCTATGAGTTTCCCCAACACAACATAACATTAAATTGGAATGGTCAGGTTCTTGAAGATGTGTTCACTGCAGCTGGAGAAGACAAAGAAGGTTATTCGGTTCACAATATATCCGCGCGTTGGGATGATGCGATAAATGTAAAAGGTTTATCTGTCACTTTCGGTGTCGATAACCTGTTTGATACTGAATATACATCTCAAGCTTCAAGAACAGGTGCAACAGTTCATCCGCGTTTTGGTGCTTTGATACTTAATGATGTTGAGCCGGGGCGGAATGTGAAAGTGACATTGGCGAAGGTGTTTTAAGCCTCTAAATACATGAAAATTATTGCGGCTCCCTTTTCTTGAAGGGGGCCGTTTTACATTGTGTTGTACTTTGTAAAAGGAACGTTGACCTTTAGCTCACGTCGTTTTTCGTTATTTGAGGTGTGTGTTGTGCTATTCTATTCGACTGTTGAACAAAATGGAAAATAACGGCCTAATAAAGCGTGGATCGTACCTATAGTAATTTACAATGAATAGTCTTTTCGGTTTGAATAAAAACTAACCATTTTAAATTTGCTTAGGGAAACAGAATGCCAATAAATCCTTTGAATATTCGTCGTTTCACCGGACCAATAGCCTTAGCTGCTTCAGTGTTGGTGATGGCATCGTGTTCTGTTGATAGTGTAGAATCTGACTCGAAAGTGGTAGAAAAAGCCGAAGCTGTTAAGTTGCATTCTACAGCAGATATTCAAGATATCCTTTCCGACCCTGTGAAACGATCAGAATTGATCGTTAAGGTTATGGGTAGCACGAAACGTGAAGACACGTATGCTTTCCTGAAATTTCATGTGTATGGCTATGACGGTGGAAATATCATCCCATTTTTTACAATGAATAACGTAATTGTTCAAAAATGGACACCGTTGGATGAGCCGGGACATTTTGCAATGAAGCACTATGAAGCTGCTTATTATTCCGAATTCGATACCGCAGATCCAATTGATACATGGAAAAATCCAGTAACGGGTGAAGTGGTAGATATTCCACACTTTATTCTTGGGCCAATTGATCGTGAGTATACCCCAGACGGAGTGATTGCCCCGGGAGTAGCGCCAAATGCACTGAATATTTCGGTTATTGGAAATCGTGTTTTTATACCAACGCAATCAACTGACTTAATATATAACCCTATGAGTACGCCTGAGTGGGGTGAGTATGCGGGCGATCCAGATGTGTATTGGGATTCAATGTTGACATATTCTGCCGATATTGAGGAAGTCTTGGATTCCAGTAAGGCGCGTGCGCCAGCTGAGATACATATGCAAAATTTGGTAAGCTGGGCACCATATATGAAAATGGGAATGATACCAGGGCGTACAATGGTACGTGCATATGGAACGCATCTGGATAGTTTAGATGAGTTGCCACCTGAAGTGCGTGCTGGAATTGAAAAGCATACGCCCATGATTCTGAAAACGGATGAATGGACGGATGTGCGTATTGATGCAGTTGATTTCATGATGGAAATTAAAGAAAAAATTGACAGCGGTGAGATCGTCGTAGAAGCAGTTGAGTAGTTAAACAGCTCCACTGTAAAACCCGTAAGCATTTATAAGCTTACGGGTTTTATTTGGTGTTTGGATATTATTCCGCGTAAACTTTATAAGCTATGTGTTTTCCTGGAGAAGTCGAATGGATTTTACACGCCGTACAGCAATATCCAATTTGGCGGGCATTGGTGCTTTAGTCGGTGTTGCAGCTTGCTCGGGAGAAAAAAAGCATAAAGTAGAGTTTAAGTCTCCTGAAGAAGGAATGCCTTCAGCTGAAGTAAAATTTCCGCGTCTTCCCAATGACCTTTTGCTAAATCGGCCTCGGGCCCATGCAGTAATGAAAGCTGAAGGTGTGGACGCAATTATTTGCGTAAACCCTCAAAATATCTACTATTTGACAAATCATAACCCCCAACTGGTCAAGATGGGGATGCATGATCTTGCATACGCAATTTTACCCTTAAACCCTACTCAAGCGCCAATTTTAATATTAGGACAGTTTGCCTATTATCTGGGAATGAATGAGCGGCCGACCGCTAATCTGGTTGATACGAGACTCTATACAAGCCCAGCTGAAGACGCATCGATTTTTGCACAGCAAGATATGATAAAGCAGATAAGTGTCGAGGCAAACCCAAGCTTTCTTCCCGCAAAACATAACAATTATGCGCTGCCAGAATTTGAGGAACAGAGGCGCGTTGGCACCGAAAAATTGTCAGTGGAAATGGCGGGAACGAGTCACGCGGCTCTAATCAAAGTAGTGAAAGACCTTTCATTAGCTGGCAAGCGCGTGGCTGTAGATAATGTTAGTTTAGCGGCAATATTGGAAAGTGTTGAGTTGCCAATAGTGAGCCGCAACGCAGAATCAATGTTGAGAAAGATTAGGCTGCAAAAGAGTGATGCTGAGATCGCTCTGTGTCGCTATGCGGCGCGGGAAAATGCTGAAGCAAGTTTGGCGGCAGCACAAGCTATTAGAGATGGTGCGCAATATCAAGAAATGCGTATTGAATACGCGCGTGAGTGCGCGTCTCGAATGCTGACACCGAGTTTTATGGTAATTGACGGTATCATTCCAGCAGAAGTGGCTGGGACGATTTCAGAGGGACGATCATTTTTAATAGATTGTGTCAGTGAGCATCAAGGCTATCATGGCGATTATGGTCGCACGGTATGTGTAGGAGAGCCAAGTCGGGAAATATTGCGAGCGACAAATGCAATATCGCGTGTTTGGGATAGTTTGTTACCTCAATTAAAGCCGGGCGTTCGCTACAGCGAAATTAGTGCTCTTGCGACGAAAGCGTTTGCAAAGGAAAATTCAGATGCAGCGCTCGTATGTAATCCACATAGTGTAGGGCTAAATCACACAGATGAACCAGGTAAAGACGGTGTATCTTTCTGGATGAAAGACGATCTCGAATTAGTTGAGGGAATGGTGCTTAGCGTGGACCTTCCGATGATTGATATGGGATTGGGTGGTTCAGGTCATTTAGAGGATTTAGTTCTAATCGGCTCCAATGGTGCTGAGCTTTTAAATGACTCAGGTAATCGAGTGATTATAGTTTAGAGCTTTGCTCTAAGAGTATATATCTGCGAAAACTATAGAATTTAGATACAATAAAGGGCGCAAACAGCGCCCTTTATCAATATTGCTACCTATTTAGCGCGTGGCGGAACAGGTTTCTCGGTCAATTTATATGTTTCCAAACTGGATAAGTTTGGACCGTAATCCTCAGTCGGCGCTTCTAAGAATTTTGGATCTATCGCTCTAGCAGCATCTAGAATTTGTTGCGGGATTCCTTCGGAAGTGTTGCGCGATGCAAAGTCACATACATATGCTAGATGACCTGGTCCTTGATCCATTAGCATCCAAGGGAACCAAGGTGTAATTCTGTTCCACACTCCCATATTCTCAATAGATGTTGCATTTGGATCCATTAGATCTGTCTTTGCCATATTGTAGCTAAACATTTCAGAGACTTGAGACATTTTACCTGGGCTTTCACGTGGCCATTCAGACGGTTGCAAAGCGGATGGGTAGAATAGGTGAATGTCCGTATGAAGTAGAATGCGATCTCCAAATTCTCTCCAGTCCAACAATAACGGAACGCGTGGAGGTTTATCTGTGTTTAATCCGCCATATGTAGGCGGTTCAGGCCAAAATTCTTCAAATGTGACGTTGAATGGGTCATTTGCTATTGGGACAACATTCACGCGTTCACCGGTATAAGGGTTATCAAATTTTTCCAAAATTTTGCCGGTATCTTTATCGAGATAGAATCCAACTTCACGTAGTAATTTTCTGTAGTTACCGTCGCCGAGGTGGATCATCCGAGCTACTGAAAAGCCTTCAAAATCGCAGATGTGCTTATCAACTTCATTGGGACGTACTCCTATTACACGTCCGCCATACCATCCCCATTTTTGCTTAGATGAATCGGTATTCCCTTGAAGTTTAACGATAGTATCGCGGTTCCAACGTGGATTTTTCAAATCAAGCGGAGCCAAATTAGAAGGTGAGGGGGAGGGAGCTGGTGACTGTTGATCTGCAGCTCTTGCACAAGCAGTAAAGCCTCCCATAACTGCGAGGCTACTTCCCAGTCTAATGGCGTCTCTGCGGTTAAAGTTCTTCTTCATGATAAATCCATCCGTAAGTTGCGCGTCCAAAACGTCTTCCCAATAAAGCTACTCATCGGAGCCAAATTAGATATGGACAATAAAAATTATATTCGACCATCGATAAATGTTGAAATATTGCACCTTAAAGGTGTGGTAACTTTTGGGGAGTGAATTGTGTCAATTTATGTTATTGTAACATTCTGTTATTGTTGAACAAAATATCAAATTAGTCGAAGTTGAATAGGTTGTTTGTGACATTTTTGCTACTGAAATTTCGTCGTACATCGAACAAAAAGGTCTTTTCTGAGCCGGTTTTTAGAAATTTGTGCGTACCGTTATCCACATGAGATTACGACTGAAACACTCATTCCTGCTGAAAAGTATAAGAAGAATGGGAGAAGAAAAAATCTCGTGGGGAGAATCTAACAAGTAGTATGCATGGTGAATCCATTCACGATGTGTATGCGAGAAATTTTGAGGAGATTTCTAATTATGCAACCGTCATTTCTAACAAAACAACGGACCTTGCTCTCAAGCACGTCCATGACTATCGCTCTTTCAACGATGTACATGCTTTCAACAGCACCGCTTGCAAATGCTCAAGCGCAAGCAACGCAAGATACGGCGATTGAAGACGCAACAAGCCAACAAGATACGATTGTTGTTACCGTTCGTAAGAAGGCGGAATCTCTTTTAGATGTACCACTCGCAATTTCTGCTTTTAGTGAAGCGCAAATCCGTGAACGTAGTCTGACACAACTTGAGAACGTCGCAATGCAAACCCCTGGTTTGACATTTGAAGACTTTTCAAATGGTGGATACGGTGCTCCAGTTATTCGTGGAACATCACAACTGCGTGTTGACCAACTAGAGCAGAACGTTTCTGTTTTTTATGATGGAATATATATTCCACGCCAATACGCTTTTGACCTTGGGATGACAAACGTATCTCGTATTGAGGTGGTAAAAGGACCGCAATCAGCTCTTTATGGAGCTAACTCATTTGCAGGTGCCATCAACTATGTATCTAAAGAGCGTAGTCTAAGTTCTTTTGAAGGTAATGTTACAGGCGGAATTGGTTCTGATGGTTTGTTGGAATCAAGTGTTTACGCAAATATCCCGCTCATCAAAAATACGTTAGCCATTAGTCTTTCTGGCGCTATGACCAACTTTGATGGTGATTTCGACAATGAATATGTAGGTGCTGAAGATGCGCCTCATTTAGGTACTGATGACACGCTTGGTGGTTGGGACAAAGATACTTACGGCGCTGGTCTGACTTTCGCTACTGGCGCATTTTCAGCAAAGCTTGATTATAACAAATTCAACGCTCTCAACGAAGATGGTCCGCATTATCGCCTAAACAGAGAAAATCGTGCAGTTGATTTTAACTGTAGCTCTGGTTTCTCTTTTGGTCAGCCTGTTCAGCTTGCATATTGTGGTGAATTGCCAAGTGATATTGGTAGCCTGACTAACTTGCAAGAAATCAATGGCTTAATAGTTGATCCAAGATCATATTCTCAGACTGAAACTGAGATGATCCGCGGGGAAATGACATACGATCTAACAGACAATATTGGACTTACATACCAATACGGAAATGTGAAAAGTGACATATTGGCTGTATCCATCGCGACTAGAGATCCAGCCGTTCCTTTTGTCGGCTTTGGTTTGACCGGAAGTGTATTTACTTTTGGCCCCAATGGTGGATTTGATTATAAAACACACGAATTACGAGCAGATTTTGAATTTGAAAACGGCGTGAATGCGCTCGTTGGAGCATTCTATCTAGACGGGCAAGATGTGGATAACTTCCAATCTAGTTTTGAGCCATTTGGTTCGTTGGAGCCGATCACAGAAGCAGGGCTTGTTTTAAACAGTGCTATTAATCCAACGGACACAATTACAAAATCTATTTTTGGTCGTGTAGAAATTCCGTTTCTTAATGAGCGTATGAATGTTGGATTAGAAGGACGGTATTCTGAAACAGAAAAAGAAACCATCCAAGCGGCATTGGTCGCGACTCCTGAGCAAGCATACACCTATGACACATCGACATTTACACCGCGTTTAACGGTAGATTTTGATCTTACAGATGATATCTTGCTTTATGCGTCCGCTGCTGCAGGTGAAAAATCAGGTGGTATCAACACAAGTAGTGTCGTGTTGACCGATGCTGAGCGTACCTATGATGAAGACGAAAACATCACCTACGAAATTGGATCAAAAGCAAAACTGTTTAACGGGCGTGCGACTCTGAATGGTGCACTTTACCGCATTGAGTGGGATAATCTTCAGGTCACAAAACTACCAGACAACGGGACAGGATTCACGAGTGGTATCGTGACAAACTTGGGTGCGGCAACGTCCCAAGGGATCGAAATTGACGGTACATTTGAAGTGACAGACAATATCACATTGAATGGTGGCTTTACTGTTATCGATGCTACTTATGATGATGGTACTTTCTCACAAGGCAAAGGCGCGCTTTGTCCAGCAACGAGTGAAGTGTGTTCAAGTAATGCCGATGGCGAAGCCATTATTGGCGGAAATAATATCGCGCGTGTGCCTGATTTCCAATGGAATGTGGGTGCACAATATGATGGCCAAATAGGTGATAATACTGACTATTATATCCGTGCAGATGTTGCTGGCCAATCAGAGCAGTATGTTTCTGAGATTAATTTGGCGACAATTGAAGAACGTGTACTTACAAACTTCCGTAGTGGATTGTTAATCGGACCTATCACTGCAGAGTTGTGGGTAACGAATGTGTTTGACGAGGAGTATGTTTCGAACTCCTTCTTTATCGCTGCAGCATTCGATACAAGCTATATCCCAACATTTGGTGCTAAGCGTCGGATAGGAGCAACAGTAAGTTACGACTTCTAAAACTAAAACAATGTTTTACTGAGTTAAGACGGCCTTCCCACAATTGGGGAGGCCGTTTGTTTATTCATGGCCAAAATATATCCGTCTGCTGAATATGCATGATGTGTAGGGTGCTAAAAAGATCCAAGCCCTTTAGCTTTGATATTCAATATTGTGATCGGTTAGGCTTGAACAATGACAATAACAAAGAATACACCGCTGGAACCCACAACCGTATCAGGCGACGCATCAAAAACGCATGAATTTCGTCAGGGGTGGCAGATTCTATTTGCATCCTTCATCGGCGTCACGGTTGGATTGACGGCCTTACCATTTTACACATACGGAATTTTTCTAGGTCCCTTGCAAGCAGAATTTGGCTGGTCCAGAGGGCAAGTTCAACTTGCACTTCTGTTTCAGACAATAGGTGCGCTTGGGATGGCTCCCGTTATTGGTTGGGCTTGCGATAAGTACGGCGTTCGTCCGGTCGCGCTTATATCAATGGCAGCTTACACATTAGCGCTTATTCTACTCTCTCTGCTCACAAAAAATATCTTCCAATATTATGGTAGTTTGGTCTTGTTGGGCGTTTTTGGTGCCGGAACTGTCCCAATTACTTGGACCCGCGCAATCACAGGGCAATTTGTCAAAAATCGTGGTATTGCACTTGGAATTGCACTTATGGGGACTGGTTTAACAGGTTTCTTTGCGCCGCCAATTGTAACATCAATTATTGAAGGGCATGGGTGGAGGCAAGCGTATCTGGCTATGGCATTGGCACCCGGTTTGATAGGGTTGCCTATAGTTTATCTCTTTTTCAGAGAACGCAAAATTACATCCGTAACGATAAATCGGGTATTGTCTGGTGTGCAATTTTCTCAAGCGCTAGCTGATTATCGCTTTTGGATTATAGCGATTGGTTTCTTCCTGCTTTCCTTTGGAATTGGTGGATCTATCCCAAACTTATTTCCAATTTTTGTAGATGTTGGATATAGCCCAGCACAAGCAGCGAAATTTTTGGGAATGATTGGCCTTTCTGTAATTGTAGGAAGGATCGTAACAGGACTTTTAATTGACAGAATATGGGCCCCCGCTGTTTCAGCAGTCGTTATGGCACTTCCCGCAATCTCTTGCTATTTACTTGCGACAGGGCAATTGTCCCTCAACAATGCTTACGCCTGTACTATCTTGTTTGGACTGGCCGCAGGTGCGGAGTTTGATCTTATAGCGTATTTAGCTGCTCGCTATTTTGGTCTTAAAAATTATAGTAAAATATATAGCCTTTTATATGCAGCATTTGCGCTAGGTGCGGCAGCCGCACCGGGTATTTTTGGGTATATGTTTGATATGAACGGCAACTACAACGTGATCTTTATGGTAAGTGGTGGATTGTTCATAGGTGCAAGTTTACTTCTCCTTACACTTGGAAGCTATCCTGTATTTAGCGAGCAAATATCTGAAAATGATGATGAGAAAAAGAACGTTACGGATATTCCCTCTTAGAGGAATATCCCGTCACAATTTCTATATAAAACAAAGCGCACTCTCAAATACTTGGGAGTGCGCTTTGTTTTATAGGATCATTCTAAAAGAGAGTATTGGATGATTAGTTGCTACCGGCTTCAAAGCCTTTTTGAAGAGGTGCGCTATTGTAGATCATGATCATATCGAAAAGTCCTGCGGAGTTCACATGAAAGAAATTGCAGTTCGTCATCGATATTTTTTCTCCATCATGTGCTTCTAGGTCTACTGTAAACTGAGAGGCTATCGATTGGTTCTGATAGTCCACAACGTTTTCAAAATTGTGGAAGTTAACCAGTTTGAATGTATCTAGAAATTCTTTGAAGTGTACGCTTAAAGCAGTGCGCCCGTTATATTGATATTTGGCAGATGAGAATTTCATGACACAGTTTTCTGCAAAAGTATCAATAACAGCTTGATGGTCGTGATTATTGCAACCGATGAAATATTTTTCGACGGCTAGATTTATAAGTTTAGCGCGGGATAGGGGCATTGTTATTCCTTTAAATTATTTCTAGCTTTCACAGCCATAAACGGCTGAGGTGAGTTCTCTAATGTCGTTCATCGTTTCAACCTTTTCTGAAGCCGCAATCAAAACTTCAGGGTCAAGATCTGGAGCACCAATAGAGAAGCAGCGACGTACTTTTGCATCCCTTGCTTCCTTAGAAAGTGCATTCCCAGGAGATCCGTAGGGGATGCTACATTCTGCTTGCAGGATTGTTCCGTTGGTGAATTCAATTTCACATGTTTGTGGCCCCAAAGCATTGGGGTCTTTGTTCTCATCCAATTCAATGTGAAGACGTTTGGAGAGTGTTTCTACGGCTTTGCTGACCGGTTGCCCTTCTGGGAAATTTACCGGATCAATATCACCTTCCAAAAGCATGACTGGGCCAATATATTTCAAACATAATCTGGCATAAGCTGACGACATATTTTCAGTTAATGGTCTACCAACTAGCAAGAGTATAAGAGGAGGGACGCGCATAGTTATGCGTGCAATGCTATCCAACTCAAATGGTCCATCCGTTTGCAAGTCACGGAACATTGTAAGCGCTGCCTGCGTAGCTCGCCCTGCTGGATAGGGTTTATGAGCCATTTCTGTCATTTTCCAAGGCTTGCCAAAATTTAGGAAAGCCTCATCTAAATTCGTCGCGGTCTCGAAAAGCGTGAAGTACCCGAATTTTCCGAGTAAAATGTCTTGGGGACCGGTAGCGCCTGCTTGAGTCATGTCTGCTGCGCAAATTGCAGCACGGGCGCAAGATCCCACCTGCATAGCAAGCGCCATACTTCCCTCCCAGTGTGCTTGCATTGTGCCGGCAATCTGAGAATATGTAAGCCCAAGCGCATCGAGTGTTTGCTGTTTATCAAACCCCCTCAATCTAGAGATACCAATGGATGCGGCCATGCCGCCAGCAATAGCGGGACGGAAAAATTTTGGTCCAGTGCTAGATGCGCTGCCAAGTAAGACTGCAATTTCGATAGCTACAATTAGGGCCGCTAGAAAATTCTCTCCCGAACAGTGCGTTTGTTCCGCTTCTGCTACCAAAGCGCTAACAGGACAACACATCGCAATGACCACAGAGGATTCATGTAGGGCATCCCACTCTAAACAGTGGGTCTGATACCCGTTAACAAAGGCAGAGCTGGCGCTAGGCAGGCGTATACCTGGTCGTGCAATGACCCGTGATGCATTGCTTTCACCCCATGCGGAAGCTGCCTTGAAAATCTTGTCAGCTCCCTTGGTCTGGCGGCCAGCAACACTGACAGCCAATGTATCCATTAGAAATATTTTAGCGCTTTCAATGGCTTGTTTTGGAATGTCTTTGAATTCGACGTCCATCGCAAGATCAATCAGTTTATTACTGGCAGCAAGGTTTATTAAGCGTTGTTGAAGTTCAGGGTGGGCCATGAGGTTGTTGCCACTTTCGATCTTTCTTCAAATATCACTATTGAAGTTTTCTTATTGTGCGTTGATATTGCTTATGTTTTTAGCTAATTCGCGTAACGTATATTTTTGAATTTTGCCGGTTGATGTTTTGGGTAGTTCTGTGAACACAACTCGAGTAGGACATTTGAAACGTGCAATTAGTGCTCGGCAATGTTCAATCAACTCAGCTTCTGTTGCTTCAGCGTTGGGACGCAATTCTACAAATGCAATTGGCGTTTCGCCCCATTTAGGGTGAGGCCCAGCAACAACTGCTGCTTCTGATACTGCACTATGTTGATAAATGGCGCTTTCGACTTCCAAAGAAGAAATATTTTCTCCACCAGAGATGATGATGTCTTTGGAGCGGTCTTTAATAGCGACATATCCATCCTCGTACCAAACAGCCAGATCTCCAGACCAGAAATGCCCGCCGTTGAAGGCTTCTATCGTTGCGGGTTCATTTTTAAGGTAGCCCTTCATGACCGGATTGCCTCGGAAAGTAACTTCGCCGATAGTGTTTCCATCTTTAGGAACTAGGGCGTGTGTTTCAGGGTCACGGACGCTCAATTCCTCTAACACTGTATAGTTTACGCCTTGACGCGCTCGTTTGGCTGCTTGTTCATTCTCAGGAAGCGCATCCCACTCAGGTTTCCAAGCGCATACTGCAGTTGGACCGTAAACTTCTGTCAGGCCATATACATGCGTTACATCAAACCCAACACTTTTAGCGGTCGCTAGTACGGCTGAAGTCGGAGATGCTCCAGCTGTCATGATTGCAACTCGAGACTTTAAAGAAATGGCTCGCGTCTTCAGTTCGGACGAGACCAAATTCAAAACTATAGGCGCGCCGCACATATGAGTAACTTTGTGCTTTTCAATAGCGATAATAACATCATTTGCAGCCGGAGATCGTATACAGATATTGACTCCGGCTTTCGCAGCAATTGTCCATGGGAAACACCAGCCATTACAATGAAAGAGTGGCAACGTCCAAAGATATCGAGGGTGCTGAGGAAGTGACCATTCAATTGCATTTCCAAGTGCATTCAAATACGCACCTCGGTGATGGTAGAGAACTCCTTTGGGGTTCCCTGTCGTTCCTGACGTATAGTTGAGGGCAATGGAATCCCATTCGCTATCAGGATGATCCTGATAAGCTTCCAATTGTACCGCATCTGCTAAAAATTGTTCGTAGTCTAAGTCAAATTTGTTTGCTTGAGACTCTTCCGATTGGATTAGGATGACTGTTGGTGATGTCTTACATAGATCGAGAGCTTTTGACGCAAGGTCTTGTAGCACATCGTCGACGAACAGTACTTTTGTTTCAGCATGTTCTAAGATGAAGGCGATGCCAGCCGGGTCCAGTCGGGTGTTAAGCATATTTAAAACACCTCCGGACATTGGAACGCCATATGAAAGCTCAACTGCAGCAGGAATGTTTTGAGCCAGTACCGATACAGTCACGTTTTGGGATATACCCAATTGTCGCAAACCTCCGGCAATCCGTTGACAACGTGTGAAAGTATCCCTCCAGTTTTGCTCTCCATATTCTGAGATTATTGCGACTGCATCTGGGAATGTTTTTGCTGCGCGTCGGACGAGAGAAACAGGAGATAATGGCGTGAAATTGGCGGTGTTTGCCTGTAGGTAGCTGGGTTCTTCTAACATTCTAATCTCCCGATTTTATCAGCAGATTTGTGCCTAAATATGAGACGTCCGCCGTTGTTTTTGTATCGACTAGAGTGAATGCTATGCGAAAAAAAGCTATCTGATCTGGGACTTTATTCTACTGGCGAATTTTTGCGGACCAAACTGTGAAACGGCCTAATTTAATATCGGTTATGATCATACGACGAGGAAAGTGGATATAGCGCTGAGGTAGGAATGAAACTCTGTCTAGGTTGCTCTTTAGAAAGTTGGCTGCAAGTGGCGCCTAGCGCGAATTGGCCTGACGATATCAATATAAATAGGAGCGCGTTAAAGTGGCGGATTCAGTACTACGAAATAAATTGGATAGTGGAGAGTTCTTTGTAGTCCCCGGTATTCAGGACATGGTGACAGCAGTTATTGCAAACAAAGTGGGCTTTGATATCGTGTATGGAACCGGCTATTGGCTCACGGCTTCTGCTTGGGGTTTGCCGGATGCTGGTATCGCGACTTATTCCGAAATGCTTAACCGGATGCAAACTTTAGCTCGGGTGAGTAATGGTGCACTTATTGCTGATGCTGATACTGGATATGGTGGGTTGCTGAATGTTCACCATACGGTAAAGGGATATGAGGCCGCTGGAGTCACTTGTATTCAATTGGAAGATCAAGAGTTTCCAAAGAAATGTGGGCACACACCGTATAAGAGACTTATTCCACAAGAAGATATGGTGCGCAAAATCCAAGTCGCTTGTGAGGCTAGAGAAGACAAAGAAAACCTTTTGATCATTGCGCGGACAGATGCCCGCCAAAGTGAAGGTCTTGACGGCACTCTTCGTCGGTTAGAGGCTTACGAAAAAGCAGGAGCGGATATAATTTTTCCAGAAGCGCTCCTAAATCTCGAAGAGATGGAAAAAGCATGCGGAAATTTTGAAAGCCCTGTGATGGCCAATATGGCGAATGGAGGGCACACGCCGGTTCCGCATACTTCGATTTTGGCTGAGATTGGGTATGCGTTTGCAATTTATCCTTCGCTTACAAGCCTTGTTGCGGCTTCGGCAATGGAAAAATGTCTGATTGATCTCAAAGAAAATGGAAATGGAGATCCGGAAGGATTGTTTAATTTCAAAGAGTTCAGTGAACTAATCGGTTTTGATGAAGTTTGGGAATTTGAAAAGAAATGGTCTAAAGACTAAAAAATACCAGACCCCGAAAAACTATATAAGTTGTTTTTCGGGGTGTTTTTTTCTGCGTGCATGTAGCTTGCTATACTTCTGCTCATTGAATGCTGTGCGGAAGGTCGTCGATTGGGGGCGTGGAGGATATCAGCTGGTTGGAACCTAGTGCGGCGCAGCTTTCTTGATCTTGGAAGAAAAAGATTCAGGCCCCTAAGACACGAATTAGGGACCTGATAGTTGAGCTCAAATCCGGGAGGAGGTGAGATTCTTTTGACAATGTTGCTAGTGAGGTTCTTCTCCGCCAGACACATTCATACTTTCTGCTGTTATATAATTGGCTTCATCGCTACACAGCCACGCCACTGCATTGGCGGTATCTTCTGGAAGCCCAGATCGTCCCATCGGGATTTTAGCTCTCATGGCCGTCATGTAGCTTTCCAAGGAGTTGTGACCTGCGACTTTGTAGAAATATTCATTTTGCCAAGCGCCTAGTCCTGTAGTGACGTGGTTGGGGCAAACATTGTTTACAGTGATTTTATCTTTTCCCAGTTCAACAGCTGCCGAACGAGCAAGACCTACGAGGCCGTGTTTTGAAGAAGTGTAAGCTTGAGCGTGAGTGAAGCCTGATTTGGCTGCTTGGCTTGCAATGTTTATGATGCGCCCGCCTTTGCCTTGCTTAGTCATAACTTCTGCTGCAGCTTTAACTCCGAAAAAGGCACCGGTAAGATTGACGTCGATAACGGCGCGCCAATCGTCTTCAGTTACCTCCAAAAGAGGTTTCATAATGTAGCCGATACCAGCATTGTTGACCCATATATCAAGTGAGCCATGTTCAGCCACTGCGTGATTAGCGAGTTGGCGTACCTCATCAAGTTTACGCACATCACATACACATGTAGAGACCGAAACACCCATTTCACGTATTTCCTGTGCAAGTTGCTCCATCTCATCGGTTGATCCAATGTGGCTTGCGCCAGTGGCTTCATCGCGCGAACGTCCAACATCAGAAATGACTATATTTGCGCCGTCGGCAGCAAGACGTTTGGCGATTGCTTCACCAAGCCCTTTTTTTCGACCGGAGCCTGTTATAACGGCGGTTTTACCTTGAAATCTTTTGGTCATGTGATCCTTAGCCTAACTTATCTGT
This sequence comes from uncultured Hyphomonadaceae bacterium, assembly GCA_964351655.1. GTDB lineage: Bacteria > Pseudomonadota > Alphaproteobacteria > Caulobacterales > Hyphomonadaceae > Hirschia. The sequence continues at coordinate 15,939 of CAYGPD010000015.1, forward strand.
CAGAATAAAAGAGAGATTTGTCGCAATAGCTTGAAATTCACCCGCAATAGCATTCATCTCGTTTGTTGATGTATCTTTGCCAAATTCATCCATGTCGTTGATGTCTAAAATTTCGATATAATCGTAGGGCGGCTTTTCTTCGGAACCTAGTAGACTGACGGATTTGAATACTTCAAATTTGTTAATACTATTCAAGGCATTGACCGTCGGAATATCTTTCTCCTTAGCCCAAGTTTCATATTCCTTAGTGCTAATTTCCGGTTTTAAATTGAAGAGTACGATAATCTTAACGCTCATAAAAAGGCCTTTCCGTTCAACATCTGAGATCCAACCTATCAGCCATTTGGAAAGGGAAACGCCTTTCATACTAAGAGTATCGCTGCACGAATAAACGGCCGTGGGAACGACAATCACTTGAAAGTAAAATTGAGAATACAAAGGACGACTTCATGACTTCCCCAAAAGACCAATCGACAATATATGACGGGCCTCCTGACTATCGCCTTATTGGACAACATGAGGTGTTTCCTGAAACGTCTCATGATGAAATGGAGCGGTTTAACTTTCTGGCTCAGATGAACAATTATTTGTCGTCTACATTATTGCCAGCGGTGAAAGAGGCATTTGATGATCATGTCGAGTCAGACTTTATTGCTGCAAATAAGCGTGAATTTAAAGATCGCCACGAAATACAAGATCTAATAAAACACGAACCTGCCTGGCAGTGGTGGTCAGCACTAAGACGCGCGACCATGGAAACCCGTCAACAAGCTGGACGGTGGGTTTCTTTACGCCAGTCGGAAACGCTCAATGCTAAAGTCGCTGAATTGACGAAGGACGACCCGCGTTTACAGCTGGCGAAGAACTTTAATCTGCCTCGCGGTACAGAAATGATAGATCACCACTGTATGCCCGGAAGTTATCACACTGAGAACTATGTGGGAGATATCACAGCTGCTGCAAATTATGACGCGGGAATATTTGTAACGACAGGTGGTTTCCTCGGTCGGTTTACAGACGGTGCCGGGATGGCAATCGCGAACTTTGTAAAGCAAACTTTTGGAGAAAATTTTAAACCTAAACGAATTTTGGATATCGGTGCTGGGTTAGGGCATAATGTTCTGCCGCTGGCTTTGGCATTTCCTGACGCGGAAGTTATTGCTGTGGATACTGCCGCACCTATGTTGCGGTATGGACTCGCGCGCGCGAAAGCGCTCGGTGTAGAGAATGTGAAATTCGTTCAAGCAGATGCTGCCGATCTATCTCAGTTTGAAGATGAGAGCTTTGATTGGATCCAATCAACCATGTTTCTACATGAGACATGTTTTATTTCCATGCCTCAGATTTTCAAAGAAACGAACCGCTTGTTAAAACCGGGTGGAATTGTGCTCCATGCGGAGCAACCTCAATATGCACCGACAATGCCGCTATATGAGCAAGCGATGCGCGATTGGGATGCGTTTTACAATAACGAGCCGTTCTGGTCGAAGATGCATGAAGTGGATCTTGATGCATGGTTGCAGGAGGCCGGGTTTTCTTCAAATGAGCTCATTCATGCTGGGGTATCAGCGTGGGCAGACAAAGATCTGTTTCCAGAAGCAGACAATGAAGAAGAAGAAGATTTTGGACGCAAGGCGGCATGGCATGTCGTTGGCGCAAAAAAGGCAGGATAATTATGACAGATAAGAGAATTGATCCCCTTCGATTAGCAGGTAAAAAGTCGAAGGGAAAACGTCCTTGGTTTTTGGAAAATGGCGATAACGAACGTTTGCTAAATATGATGTTAGCGATGACGCAGGAAATGGCTGTTATGCGTGGACGAATGGACACGATTGAGAGATTGCTGGAAAGAGGTGAACCAGTAACTCAAGAAAGCATTGATAAATTCCAACCCTCAAAATCTGAACAAGAAGAACGTGGATATTGGAAGCAAGCATTTATTGCACGTGTATTTCGTATCCTGCAGCAGGATCGTGAAGCTGCTCAGATTGCGGATGAAATGACGTCTAGTGAGGTTTCTCAAATATTGGGCAGAAAATAGCCCGCTATATTTAGTCGCTTGGCGAGGGAGAATTGCTTTCGTATCGACGTTACCACCATCTTCTATTGGTATATCAATAATGCAGATTGAATGAATGGAGATAGGGCTGATGGAATTCATTGCAAGTAACGAATTGGCGATATTGAGATGGTTGCATATTATCGCAATGGTGTATTGGCTTGGTGGTGAATGGGGTGTGTTTCAAACAAGCTATAAGATCGTAAACTATCGTTTACCAATCGAAGAGCGTGCACGTCATTTGGCAACCGCATATCGTATCGATATTTTGGCACGCAATGGTATTATCGCTTTGCTGCCCCTTGGTTTACACATGGGATATCTATGGGGTGTTCAGCCTTATGGAGGAAGCTTCCTAACTATTGTATGGTTGCTGTGGGCTATCTTGCTAATCATCACATGGGCAGCGTTTATCAAGCGTGGCACCAAATTCGGTAAGTTGATGTCTGACATTGAAGATTGGTCGCGGTTTTTGCTTATTCCAACATTGCTAGGTGTCTCTATTGCATCTTTGTTGGGATATGGTCCGTTTTTAGCGGGCGAAGGCGAAAAATGGTATTCAGCAAAAGTTCTGGTGTTTGGTTCAATGCTTATTATTGGCGTAATATTGCGAGTAATTATGCACCAGTGGCGTGAGTTGATCCCTATTCTTGCGAAAGGCGGCGACAATCCTGAAATTGAAGCAAAGCTTGTACGTATGAATAATATTGGGCGAGCTGTCGCCTATATGTACTGGGTTGGAATTCTGACAACGGCTTTCTTTGGTGCTGTGAAGCCGTTTTAATCGAAGCTGAATTCGCACGATAAATTGACCACCGTTGAGCTAGCTCAGCGGTGGTTTTTATATGGCGGCGGTATGGTTTTAGTTCGCTATGGTAGTCGTCGTGTTCGCTTTAAGATATTTATTTGACTTACCCTGTTACTTCTCTTGGAGGTGATGGGGTAATAGTTCAAATAGGCCATTATAATTCTGCTTCTAGCGATGAAAGACGTTTCTTTTAGTCGTTGGTTGGCTGAGTCGGCGGCTCTATAACCTGCACTTTAAAGTCGCTGGTTGAAGAGAGTGGCATGATGATGGAAGCGGGAAATAATCAAAGTTTCAGCGTAGTGGACAGTGCTTAAAGGCTACAGTTAGGACGTGGGTTTTTATCTAAAAAAACGCCCAACACCATAAGGTGTTGGGCGTTTAAATTTTAAAAACCATCTACAACAATAGACAGTAGGAAGCGTGTTAGACCCATTCAGGAGATTTGGGTGCTGGAAGCCCTGTTTCTGCCAAGCATCTCTCGCGAAGGTCATCAATTGAAGGGCCGAAGTTGAAGACTCCTGTAACTTCGCGTGTGGCTCTTATTTCATTTCGCAATTTTGTAGTTGCGGCTTGATCTATCTGACCGTTTGAGTCAGCAACGACTCCATAATCGCGGGCTCCTTGAACAGTGACAAGGTTTTGACGAATTTCTTTACCAACCAATTCTGGATCACGTTCAAGTGGGTCACCCCAGCCGCCGCCGCCCCACGTGATGAAGTGTAATATGTCGTCTTTTTCGACTTTGTAATCTTCAATCTTGTTAGGAAGGAACGACTTGGTGCCATCGGCTTTCTCAAGGATTTTTTGAGCGCGTTTACCAGGGTTTCCGCCGTTCACGCCCCATGGCGGCACAAACCAACGGTCGTCGTGTATAGCGATATGCCCTTTCTCAAGGAAACGGTAAGACATGATAATCCCATTTCCGCCGCGATGTAGTCCTGCACCACCGCTATCTGGCATTGTTTCATAGCGTTCAATAATCATTGGGAAATACCGTTCCAAGAATTCGTTTGGTACGTTGGTAAAGCCGGGCCATAAGGAGTGACCATCTGGGCCATCACCCATTGGACGTCCTGGAATTCCACCAAACCCAATTTGGAAGAGTTGGAAATATTCGTCGTCCTTGTATCCAGAATAGAAAAGGTGGGGAGATGAACTAAATCCTGCAGCGTTTAGGAATTCAGGTGTTTTTTGTCCAAGTAGACCGCCAAGTACATCGAAGATACGACCTAGAGCGTGTGTGCGCCCTGATAGTGCTGCTGGGAATTTAGGCTTCAACAAAGACCCGTCTGGAATACGAACGTCAATGAGATCGTAGAAACCATCATTAAACAGCACCTGCGGATCGAAGACCATGATCATATAGATGCCGAAGAACATTCTAAGCATATTCTCATTGAGAAAGAAGTTGATGGAAGCAGGGCTTTGTGGGTCTGTTCCGTCAAAATCCAGTACGACACGCTCGCCTTCTCGCCACATGGTACATTTGATCTTGTAGGGACCAAAACCCATGCCGTCGTCACAGATATAATCTTCGAATGAAACTGGTGTTTCTCCAATAGATTGGGAGATTAGCAATTTCATCGCTTTGTGGTTACGTGCCAACAATTCTTCACATGCAGACACAAAAACATCATCGCCAAAGCGTTCGGCCATTTCTACAAGGCGATTTTTTGCAACACGACAGGATGCGATAAGTGCATTCAAGTCAGCAGAGCACCATTCAGGTGTACGTACTTGGTGCATGATAAGTCTGAGGACATCTTCGTTTTTTACACCATTTTTGTAGAGTTTGATCGGTGGAATACGTACACCTTCTTGGAAGATAGATGTTGCATCAATTGGCATTGAGCCTGGTACTTTTCCACCAATATCAGACTGATGTCCGAACATAGAAGTATATGCAATTACTCGTCCGTCTTTGAAGACGGGGAGAAGTACGAGCCAATCGTTGGAGTGGCTAACCGCACCATCCACAGAATAAGGGTCAGAAACCAATAAAAGGTCTCCGTCTTCGATTGTGCCGGTGAAGCTATCAAGGAATGGCCCGATAAAAGACCCAAACTGACCGACAATCATGCGGCCCTTGTGGTCTGCAATGAGTGGAAATGCATCACCCTGTTCTCTAATACCCGGAGACATGGCGGTCCGCACTAGGGTGGCATCCATTTCCACGCGGGCGTTCCGGAAAGCATTTTCGATAATATCTAGGGTTACTGGATCAATCGCGACCTTCTTAAAGGGCACATCGTTAGTTTGAATGATTTGAGACATGCGCGTTACTCCTTAAGTGTGATCAGAATGTTGCCAACACGGTCAACCGTCGCATTACAGTCGTGTTCAACAAGTGTTGTGGAATCCATTTCTACGATGATTGCTGGGCCGATAATTTTATCTTCAGCCTTCAATTTCGCGCGGTCATAAATGACGGCTGGAACCATTTTTCCATCCATCCATAATTCGTGATCTCGTAGTTTTGCATCGCTTGGGTTTCCATTCCCAACCGGTAAAATAGCTGCCTGCAAGTCTGGAGCTGGGCCGACTGCGACGGCACGTAGATTCACAATTTCATGTTCACTATCCATATTGAATGTGAAGAGGCGGTTGTGCTCCGCGTTGAAGCGATCGATCAAGCTAGTCAAACCATTTTTTTCGAGCTCTTCTTGGGTGATTTCCATTGGAACTTCAAAAGCTTGGCCTGAGTAACGGACATCTATTTCAAAAGACACTTTAATGTCTTCTTTTTTGACATCCTCTTTCATTAGTTCAGCAATGATGGAGGTCGACATTTCGTTGAGAATTGTTTGAACTTCTTCTTGCTTTGTTTTGGAGGCTAGTTTTGAGAAGGAGCGCGCGGATTCTGTTCTCATTTGCGTAGTGGCATCTCCAAGAGCACAGAGAACTCCGGGTGATACCGGTGAAACAGCTGGCCAAGATCCCATGAGTTTCGCGACCGCGTTCACGTGAAGAGGACCCGCTCCTCCAAACCCCATGACTGCGAAATCGCGTGGGTCATATCCTTGTTGAACGGAAATCATCCTTAGCGCACCAAACATGTTTTCATTCACAATATCAATAATACCGCGAGCTGCTGCATAGAGGTCGATTTTCAATGCATCTGCAATTGTTTGAACTGCTTTTTTTGAGCCTTCACGGTCTAGATTGAATGTACCTCCTAGAAGGGCTTCAGGAAGGTAACCGAGTACAACATTTGCATCAGTAACTGTTGGAAGTTCTCCGCCTTTCCCGTAGGCAACAGGGCCAGGAACTGCCCCAGCAGATTGAGGGCCAACACGCAGGGCACCAGTAAGCTCTGGAACATATGCGATAGAGCCACCACCTGCACCAACTGTTTTAACATCCAATGCTGAGGCGCGCACTGACAGGTGTCCAACTTCGGTTGTACGCACGCGGCGCGCTTCAAGGTTTTCTATCAATGCAACGTCTGTGGAGGTACCACCGACATCAAGTGTAAGAATGTTCTTGATACCTGCATTTTTACCGACCCATATTGCACCAGTCACTCCTCCAGCTGGTCCAGACATAAGAAGATTCACAGGTTGCTCTTCTGATTTTTGGGAAGACATCAGGCCGCCATCAGACCGCAAGAGGGAGAGGCTAGCATTGACGCCGGATTTAATTAGGTTTTCACGTAAATTGCGCACATACCGACCCACGATTGGACGGACAGCAGCGTTTGCAACGGTGGTAAGTGTACGCTCATATTCCTGCATTTCGGGCAGTACAAGGTGAGAAAGTGAGTAGGGGACATTAGGTAGAATTTCTTCTATCAACTCCGCCACTCGATTTTCGTGAATGCCATTAAGGTATGAGTTTACAAGGGAAACGGTGATAGATTCAATATTTCTAGCTTTAAGTTTCTCAATCTGTGCACGAATATCTGCTTCATCAATCGGGCGAACTTCTTCGCCTTGAGCATTCATGCGGCCTTTGATTTCAAATGTATCTTCCAAAGCTGCTAATGGCTCAGGTTTGGGCCAAACAATCCATCCTGCTAGTCCGCCCGGCACAAAACTCCGTGCGATTTGCATCATTTGGCGATAGCCTTCGGTGACGATCAGACCAACACGTGCTCCCTTGCCCTCTAATACTGCATTTGTCGCAACAGTCGTGCCGTGAAGCAGGACGTCTACTTTAGATGGGTCAATATTTGCTTGTTTGCAGATAGCTTCAACACCGTTCAGTATCCCTTCGGAACTGTCGTGCGGTGTAGATGGCGTTTTGTGGCGCCAGAATTGTCCGTTTGTTTCATTGAAGAGGAGGAGGTCAGTAAATGTACCTCCAACATCGACACCCAATCTGTAACTCATATTACCTCGTCAAGAATTATGTGTTGGATTGTTGGATCGTTTCTTTTGAACCTCTTAGGCCAAAGGAAAATATCGAACAAAAATGTATGGATTTCACGACGTGCAATTTATAATTGCGCGCGTTAAGGCCAATTCTCAGGCATGAGTAGATCAAATAATTTGAGGAGAGCGCGGCTGAAAATTGGTTTTCTTCACTACGCGAACTTTTTGTTGCGGTCGCTGGGCAGAATCGAGACGCAGTGTAACGTGAGGTCTAATTTATAGGTTTGCACAGATGTTGGTATTTCAATGATGAAGCGTACGAAATTATTATCTACACTCCTTCTTTCGACGGTTTTTAGCGGATGTTGTCTAAAGGAAAGCGGGCTACAACAAATTGATACCGAGCTGTCTTTAGATGAGCATAGCTTGACGAAGGTAGAAGAAGAATTACTGCAAATTAGGCATAAACAATTATTGAAAAGCTTTGGTGTACTAGATGAGTATTCCCCGACTGATGTCGTGCAAGGAAGCAGTGATTATGCGGCTTATAAAATAGTTGACGATCCAGAAGCTATTATTGCCAAAGGCGCTATTGAAGAGGCTTCAAAGATAACGAAAGCTGCAAATTCAACCGCATTTATGGTTTGGAAGGACGGAAAACTCATTCATCAAGAATTTGCGGATGGCATTGATGTTGAAAGCCTATCGGTCTCTAAATCATTGTCTAAGCCAATCACGAGTATCGCGGTTGGGCGCGCCATAGCGCTAAAAGATATAGAGTCACTGGATCAATCAGTTTCAGACTTTATCACTGAATGGAAAGGTACGGACAAAGAAGCAATTTTAGTGCGGCACTTGCTCGATATGCGTACTGGATTATTGCCGCAGGCGTTTGTATCAGAGTTGGATAGTCCATGGATGCAAGCTTATTTGTCTCCGCGACATGAGGATTATATCGTCAATTCTTACCCTCTTACAAACACGCCGGGTGAAGAATTTTTATATAGCAATGCAGCTAGTGATCTTGTGGCTATCTTAATTGAACGCGCTACGGGACGGAGATATTCTGAATTCGTAAGTGAAGAAGTGTTAAAACCAGTCGGAGCGCAAGGCGGGGATGTTTGGATCAACCGTAATGGTGGAGTCGCGCATTCCGGATGTTGCATGAGGCTACCGGCGGATTCTTGGCTTCGATTGGGCGTTTTACTGGTCCAAGATGGGGTTTATGATGGTCAAAAACTGCTACCTGAAGGTTTTGTTGCACAAATGCGTGAAGGAACTGAAGGTAATCCAAATTATGGTTTAGGTGTCTGGGTGGGAGAGCCTTACCTTGAGAGAAGAAGCTTTCTTGGTCCCAATGCAACGGGTCCAAAAGTGCTCCATTCAGAGCCATATCTAGATCCTGATATGTTTTTATTTGATGGAAGCTCAAATCAGGTTGTCTATATATCGCCAAAGCATAATCTTGTGATTTTGCGGATGGGGCCAACCCCTCCAAAGGATAATGAGTGGGACAATGCTTTGCTTCCCAACACATTGATACGTGGATTGAAGTAAAATTAATTTTTTACTTTAGAACAAACAAAAAACCTCCAGACTTTGAATCGTCTGGAGGTTTTTTGTTTGTAGCTGGCGGCTGAATTTAGATTACAGCGCAGACTGTTTTTGTTTCAAGATAGTTATTGAGTGCTTCTTGACCGCTGTCGCGTCCCCAACCGGATTGTTTCATACCGCCAATAGGTAGGCTGGGGTCAAACATAAGGTGAGAATTGATCCACACGGTGCCGGCTTTGATTGCATCGGCCATTCTATGGGCTGTACTTAAGCTTTCTGTCCAAACGCCTGCAGCAAGTCCATAAACGCTGTTGTTTGCATGTTCGAGAACTTCTTCCGCGTCATCAAATGGCGTACATACTACCACGGGTCCAAAAATCTCTTCTTGAACAATTCGCATGTCGCTACGTACATTTGCAATCACAGAAGGCGATACAAAGCATCCTGTGTCACCGATGCGTTCCCCGCCAGTAAGAATTTCGGCACCTTGCTGGCGGCTCTCGGAAACAAATTCGGATACTTTTATGGCTTGAGTCGAGTTCACTAAGGGGCCAATTTGAGTTGTGGCCTCTAATCCGTGCCCCATAGTCATACTTTGAGCGATTTTTGTCACCCCATCGACAACCTGGTCGTATACAGAGCGATGTGCATACAAACGAGAACCTGCAACGCAGACTTGGCCGCCATTGAAGAAAATTGCATTCGCAGCTCCCGGAATGGCTGCTTCCAAGTCGGCATCGTTGAATATTATAGAGGGAGACTTGCCGCCAAGTTCTAAAGTCACCTTCTTAAGGTTACCTTTAGCAGCTTCAAGAATTCTTCGTCCTGTTGCGGTGGAGCCGGTGAATGCTATTTTATCAACGTCCATGTGGGAAGATAAAGCGAAGCCAACTTCATGCCCATAGCCGGTAACAATGTTAAGCACACCGTTGGGAAATCCAGCTTCTAGAAATAGTTCGCCTAATCTTAAAGCTGTGAGTGAGGTGTCTTCCGCTGGCTTAAGTACAACAGTGCAACCTGCTGCGAGGGCTGGTGCTAATTTCATTGCTGTCAGAATTAGGGGGGAATTCCAAGGCACAATTGCGCCCACTACACCGACCGCTTCACGTTTGGTGTAGGCAAAAATTTTCTTACCTTGAGGTTGGTAGTTAATAGATGTTGGAAGTGTGCTGCCTTCAATAAGGCTTGCAGCGCCTGCAAAATACCTAAATTGCTGAATCACCCCAGGTATTTCTGCCCAACGGCCGACAAAAAGAGGTTTACCTTGATCTAACGTTTCCAATTCCGCAAGCTCATCAATATTGGCTTCGATTAAATCAGCAAGTCGGTTTAATAATACTGCGCGTTCAGATGGGGTTTTTCCAGCCCATTCTTGCGATTTAAATGCGCAGCGCGCAGCACTCACGGCTGCGTCAACATCGCTAACGGTTCCGCGTGGAATGCGCCCAATAATACTATCTGTTGCTGGATCTTTAGTGTCAATAAATTCACCGCTGGTGCTATTTACCCACTGACCATCGATCAAGAGTTTGTGCTCTTTGGTTTGCAGAAATTTTATAGCTCCAGCAGTTGATGGCTGTTGTGGGTTAATATTGATCATCTGGTATACTCGTTTCTTATGCGTCTAAATTCCTGTTTGAGTAGGGAATATAGACCGCGAATGCATGTTGATGTCTTCAGAGTAATCTTATTTGAGACTTTTTTTAGTGAATTGGTAAATAGCGTATTGAAGCGTTTGCTGAACATCAAAGTGTCAGGCCCATATCTTCGCTAGGCGGATAGCTCTTTGAGTAAGGATTGTGGGGGAGCTAACCGACAGGCGAGAAGCTACAAGACCTACCGATACGTCTACACAATTCCACGTAAAAAATAAGGTCTGTTTTACGAATATTGCAGTCGAGAAGGAAGTGCTCATATGACAGATTCTCTAGGGTGGCGGATGAAGTTTGCTGTAATTGCTCCTTCCACGAATACGAGTGTGCAGCCAGAATATGATGATATGAGGCCTCATGGGGTAACTAACCATTTTGAACGGATAGAAATTCCAGACACACGCGTTAGTGACGACAAAAGCTTTATGGAGATGCTTGAAAATATTCGCGGTGCAACGATCGACAGTGTTGGTCCTGCTATGAGCATGGATCCAGGATGTCTGATTATGGGGATGTCTGCTGAAACCTTCTGGGATGGTGCTGATGGTGCTCATCGCTTGCAGCGGAAGATGGAAGAAAAGACAAATGGTGTGCCGGTTGTTATGGGGTCACATGCTGTGGATGCTGCATTAAAAGCATATGGGAATATCAAGAAAATTGGTATCATAACCCCCTATGCTGAGGTGGGTGACAATCAAGTACGTAAATTCTTTGAAGATCAAGGGTATGAGGTTGTGCATATCCTTGGACTTAAATCTTCTTCTCCGATGATGATCGCTCATGAGCCGCCCCAAAAATTGAAGAGAGCTGCAGAAGAAGTATCTCAAGGCGTAGATGCTGTTATTCAAGTTGGTACGAATTTGGCTTTTGCAAAAGGAGCTGCAATAGCAGAATTTTGGCTTGAGAAGCCTGTAATTGCGATTAATTCTGCAACTTATTGGTATGCGCTACGAAAAATGGGCATCAAAGATAAAGTTTATGGGTTTGGAAGATTACTAGAAGAGTTTTAAGATCATAAAAATAGCGCCGAATTCAAATTCGGCGCTATTTTTTACATTCTTTCTACATCTTTTGATTTAGGCGAGATCTTTTTCCAATTGCAAGCTGCTGAACATAGCCTGACCCAGCAGGTGTTCACGTCTCTTTTTATCATTCTTGAGTATCGCTGCCATTTTTTGTTTGTATTTGCTTTGAGCTTGTGGATTTTTGTCTTCGAGTTCTGCCTTGTTTTTAATTGTTTGAGCTTGAACAAAAGACGTCATCACACCTCGGCGTTGTCGTTCATATTGCGCCAATAAAGGTTTTTCAGCTCCGTTTTCCTGTAAGATCATCATGAGCTTTTCAGTTAAGTTCCAAACGTCATGAATACCTGAATTCATCCCAAAACCACCGAGTGGGTTGTTCAAGTGGGCAGAGTCTCCAGCAAGAATAACGCGATTATCTACATATCTATCAGCAACACGTTGGTGAACCTTGTAGATGGTTCTATGACGTGTTTTAATGGTTGGCTCTCCGATAAGGTTTTGAAAAACTTGTTGCTTTTTCTTGTCGGACACCACGAACGCGTCATCCTGATCATGAGCAGGTACAAGGACGCGCCACAGATCTGGGACTCTAAGTAGGACCATCCATTCGTTGGGATCAGCAACGTAATTAACGTGTGAAAGTCCTTTGAAGTCTTCTTCGAGCGGCCGTTCAGTACTAAATGTCACAAACTTCTCAGAATATGTAAAACCTTCAAAGCCTACATTCATCCACTTGCGCACCATGGAATTAGCCCCATCGCACCCAATTAAGTATTTTGCGTCATACTTTTCAATACAGAAAGGTGTTTCGACGAGCACCTCGACGCTGTCCTTTTTTTGAGAATGCCCTATCACCTTATGTGAGAATTTAACTTCAGCGTTAGGATGAGTTTTCAAGAGATTGGTGAGGTGACGAGCGACTTTAAATTGTTCGCACTGTAGGCGATACGGAAATTTAGTAACGTCAGACAACTCTGATAGATCGAATTCAAATTTTTCGCCGGATTGACGGTCTCGGTATTGATACACAGGTGCGCGTAATCCTTGTGCATCCAATGCGTCCAAGATTCCTAGGTCATTCATCATTTCCAATGTTGGTGGGTGTAGTGTGGATGCTCTCAAATCCTCAGGGCAGTTTGGATGTGACTCTAGTAAAAGTACATCGATACCTGCCTGCGCAAGGCGGTAGGCAGCAATAGAGCCTACTGGGCCTGCGCCAGCAATTACAACTTGAGCGCTGTCCTTTCCCATTTGAATATTTCCTCTTATTAATTCTGTAACAACTTTTGATGTTGCGACTATGAAGGAGTTGAATGGACGGATGAGGGGCGCTTTCGGAACTGCTCGCGCTTCGATCAATTTGTTGTGTTCGAAATATTCCGAAGAGAGGTTGTAAGCGTTTAAGTTGAGACGAAACACATGGGGGAGGAAGGGATTCGATAGCAGATTTAGGGGTAAAAAGCCGTAGATCGAATAAAATGAAATTGAACCGCACCAATCAAGGTGTTTAAAAATAGATGTACAGCGCTAGCTGATGAATTGTTACTCTTTTGGTAGAGTAAAGCTGTATTGATTAAGCCGCTTGATCACATTTTCACTCTGATTTTATGCAACGAGACTTATGCATTCAAATTGAGAGATCACGAAGGTCGCATGTTTGGGAAAGCCGAGCATTAATGCTCTGAAGTCATCAGGATAGAAAAAAGTATTCAAAGGAGATGACAATGAAGCATAAATCCATTCGCGGAAAGATTCTATATACATCCCGTAAACCTGGACGAGAAGGCGAGGAACGCGGTCGAGAGTATTTTGCCTTTAACGTTCATGCTGATGGTAAACGAACAATGACGGCACAATGCGAGATTGAAGAGCCAGATCCAACAGTATTGCGTAATATTGTTTATAGTCTCGATGAAAATGACATGCCATTGGATTGTTTTGTGCGCCTTAGTATCGGTGATGAATTTATGGGAGCGGGATTGTTTCGGATAAAGGACAATATCGTTGAATGTGAAAGTTTTGGCCCATCCATCGGTCGAATTTCTCAGACAGTACCTATTGTAGGAGAGTATGATGGTTTCGGAACACACCCTATTGCGGGGGATGCTTATCTAACAAAAAAAATGGACAGATCTCTCGGGCCGCACAAACGTAAAATAAGGACGTTCTTGCCATCTCCTGATCATAGAGGAGCGACGCCGCCAATAATAGCTGAAGCGAACCTGTATCTTGAATATGTTGGCGAGGAACGCATCCATGTAAAGGCTGGTACTTTTGACGCGTGCCATTACCGCTTCACAGATGAAGATGGAGGAATGGCCACTGATAAAGGGGGGCATCCACCATATGATTGTTGGGTCACAGCAGATGATGACGCCATTTTTCTTAAAGGAGGCGTCGATGGGTATATGATGACATGGTATGAGTTGGTAGAGCTGGTGAGAGAATAGCATACCCGTTGGTATTGAATTAAAAAGTAGAAACCGTCTTCATATTGAATTTGAGGGCGGTTTTTTCTTATTTATGCTTGGCTATCCTAATAGAGGTGCGCCTAGAGTATGTAGTTAGAATAAAGGTTAGGATAATCAGCTCTGCCTATATTTTGTGCAAATGCACAGCTTAATATATGAGCATATATCGCTTTTAAAGCTAAATACCCCTAAATTCCTGCATATTTTGCTCGTTTATGATCGCTGTGCGATTAAAGTTCAACTGGGTTTGATCGATATGTTGATATTGGTCTTGACGGGATGCTGCATTTGTTTCCTCATTGAGTATATCTAATACAATCGGGGAAGAGGTGAAGCTATGTTTGACCAAACAGAGAATTGTGAAGAGAAGACCAGCAAAGGCATTCCAATTCGTTCTATAAGTAGAGCATTGAATGTGTTGCAAATTATAAACCGTGCCGGATCAATATGCTTGATGGATATTGCTCGTCAGGCGAAGTTACCATATCCAAGTGCATGTCGTATTGTGCAGACATTATTGCATGAGGGAATGATAGAGCGTGAGAGTTCTCGGAAATATTACCGTCCTACTCCAAATGTTCAGAGCCTATCTTATGGATATCAAGATGATGATGAGCTTGTTAAAATTGCGCGTCCATTCATTGAAGATTTAACGCGTGAAGTCGGATGGCCAGTTTCGATCATGACGCGTGTCGGTGATCAGATGGTGTTGCGCGACAGCACCCATTCTATGACCACGCTGACATTTGGCCGTTATTATCCAGGTTACAGTATGCCTATCGCCTATTGCGCGAGTGGAAAAGCGTATTTGTCAGGACTACCTCAAGAGGAATTTGAGTTCGTTACAAATAACTTAGGGCCGCGCTTACCTTCACCCGGTGATCCACATTGTCATTTGGATCCGTTGTACGATTTAAACGAAATTCGCGATAAGGGTTATGTTGTTGTTGAGCGGGTATCTCATACAGTTGCACCTGGAAAAACCTCTTGTGTATCTATGCCACTTTTCCGTAAGGGGAGAGCTGTAGGGGCTATATCTGTTGCCTTCTTTGCAACGACAATGAATGAAGAAAAAGCTGTCGATAAGCTTTTGGGACCATTGAAGACAACTCAGGCAAAAGTAGTGTCTGCGCTGTCTTCAGGTCCTTATTTGGCATCAGGAAATGATGATGAAACTAAAGCTGCTTAGTGCAAGTATTGCTATTTAAAAGCTTTGAAACCTCTCCCTCCATTTATGGAAGGGGAGGTTTTTTTTGAGTTTTTACAGGCGTGAAAGCCAATTTAATTCAGCTTTGATATCCGTCAGTCGATGACGACGAAAACAGTGCAACCATCCCTTTCTTAGATACGCGACGATGCTTACAAATAGAAAAATTAGGGGATTTATAAGCTGTGTTATCCAATGGGCCGCTGACAGGAATAAAAGTTGTTGAATTTGCGCATATGGTGATGGGACCAACCGTTGGGTTGATGCTTGCAGATCTTGGTGCCGAAGTGATCAAGGTCGAGCCTATTGGGGGCGATAAGACACGAAAATTACGTGGTTCAGGGGCTGGATATTTTGCGATGTATAATCGCAACAAAAAATCTATTTGTTTGGATTTGAAATCTGAAAAAGGCAATGAAATTGCCCGTAAACTTGTGTCAGATGCGGATGTTTTTGTTGAAAATTTTCGTCCTGGAGCGTTGGAAAAGCTTGGGTTTGACTATGCGACACTACATAAAGAAAACCCAAGGCTAATATATTGTTCAGAAAAGGGCTTCCTTGCCGGTCCCTATGAAAATCGTACTGCATTGGATGAAGTTGCACAGATGATGGGAGGTTTAGCGTATATGACTGGTCCTCCTGGGCAGCCTTTAAGGGCAGGGGCTTCTGTTATTGATGTTACTGGGGGAATGTTTGGTGCTATTGCTGTGCTTGCGGCTCTTCGTGAAAGAGACATAACAGGTAAGGGGCAAATCGTTCAGGCCTCACTTTTTGAGACAACCGTGTTTCTTGTAGGGCAGCACATGGCGCAATTTGGAGTTACCGGAGCCCCAGCAGCACCAATGCCAGCTCGGATATCGGCATGGGCTGTCTATGATGTGTTTGATGTGAAGGACGACGAGAAAATTTTTGTCGGCGTTGTCAGCGATGGACAATGGTTGAATTTCTGCAAAGCATTTGGGTTTGAAGATTGGGCAAATGACGAGAACTTGAAGCAGAATAACACGCGCGTTGCTCAAAGAGATAAAATTATACCGCGCATCAGAGCGATATTTCTTGAGTACAAACGTGATGAGTTAATGGCAAAACTTGAAATGGTCGGCCTACCGTACGCGCCTATTACTAAACCTGAAGATCTTTTTGACGATCCACATTTGAATGCACAAGGGGGACTGTTGGAGGTCGAACTTTCTGACGGCAAGCATATTAAATTACCAGCGCTTCCAGTGCAAATGGGAGATAAAAGAATGGGTTTGCGTTGTAGCCCGCCTAAACCAGGCCAAGATACGCTAGCTATTCTTAATGCAATGGGGATTGATCAAGAAGTAATTTATGCATGTCTAGAAGATGGTACAATTTCGGGACCGGAATAAACTTTATTCTATGCTTTGTGTCGGCAGGTATTCAGTAGACGAGTGTTTGCATTTGAACTGCTGATGTCTCGAATTCGTGTGCAATAGAATGTCGTTGGAAATGGACAGCTTTGGTTGTTCGATAATTTAATAGTAGGTATGGACGAATGGAATATGATTATGTGCCCCTTCCTAAGCGCGGGAAGCTGGAATGGCCTAATGGTGCACGTGTTGCTCTAATTCTCACCTTTAATCTAGAAACGTGGGATTTAACCAAAGATACGGACCAGCCTTACTATGCTGGCGGACCTGCAATTCTTCCATCTACTCTTCCTGGCCACACGCCAGATTACCCAAACTATACATGGCGGGAATACGGACAGCGTGTCGGTATTTGGCGACTTATCAAATTGTTTGACCAGTTGGGGGTGAAAGCATCATGCACAACCAATGCTGTTACATTTGAACGACGCAAAGATATGGTTGATGCATGCCTTGAGCGAGGTTGGGAATTGCTGGCTCACAATTGGGAGCAGGGAGAATTGCTTACAGAATTCGCACACGATGAAGCAAAAGAACGTGATGTTCTTGAGCGAACAATCGCTATGTACGAAAAACATGTAGGTAAAAAACCCAAGGGGTGGTTGTCGTCATCTTTGCGCGGTACGCTGAACACAGCTGGAATATTGAAAGAGCATGATTTTAAATTCTATTGTGACATCATGAACGACGATCAGCCGTTTTTAATTCGTACTAAAAACGGTCCAATTGTGTCCGTACCGTATTCAAACGAGATCAACGATTTTACACTGATCACGCGGCGAAATTATACAACCGATCAATATCGAGATGCGCTAATTGAAGAACTTGATGTGTTGTATGAGGAGGGTGCTGAAACAGGATTAATCATGAATGTTGGTCTGCATCCGCATGTGTCGGGTCGAGCTCATCGCGTGCGTGCTTTGCGTGAGTTTATTCAACATGCACAATCTTTACCGGGTGTATGGTTTGCCACACGAGAAGAAATTGCGGATCATTATATGAAAGTACATGAGACGCATATCCCTGGACAATTGGGTTGAGGGAGGGCTGATTATGTCCAAATTACAAAAGGATTATTTAAAAGCTGGATTTGGTGGTTCTCTTGAGTTTGGAACGAGGCCAGCATTGATAATAGTGGATGTGTGTCGCGCTTATGTTGATCCTGATTGTCCTTTATATGCAGGACCTTCGGCGGCTGAAGCTTTGAAAAAGAACATCGTACTTCGACAAGAAGCACATAAACAGAATATCCCAGTGGTCTTCACGCGCGTTGAGTATCACGCAAGCGGCTTAGATGGGGGGGTATTCTTCCGGAAGGTTCCAGCATTGAAGCACTTTGTGAAAGGGCACCCGATGGCTGAGTTTATGCCAGAATTCACGCCAGAATTTGATGATATAGTGCTTACAAAACAGTATCCATCGGCCTTTTTTGGAACGTCGTTGGCTGCTACTTTGGTTTCAATGTGTGTAGATACTGTACTCGTAACCGGGTATTCGACCTCTGGATGTGTTAGGGCGACAACATTGGATGCTATGCAATATGGCTTTACACCGTTCGTAGTGGAGGATGCTTGCGCGGACAGAGCATTGGAGCCACATGAGTCTAATTTGTTTGATTTGAAATCTAAATATGCGGAAGTCATAAATACTAATACGGCTATCGAGCATTTAATTAACTTATAATATGTCAAGGAGAGGCGATCAAAGTGATATGGCCTCTCCTAAATGTTTTTCTTAACTTTCCAGTAGGCGGATTTGAACAATTGCTGCGCCTTCGCGTTTGGCTTTCGCCGCCACATATTTGGGGTCACTCAAGTATGCTTTTGCCTGTTCAGTGTTAGGGAATGCCGTTACAACTATGCGTTGGTTATCAGGCACATCCCCTTCTAGGACTTCTTTGACGACACCTTTTACTATAGATTCACCGCCGTATTCTTCGGCTAAGCCTGCAATTCCCGTCGAATATTCCTTAAATGCTGTCGGGTCTGAAATGACAACTGTTGCGACAATATAGGCTGGCATTTTGCGTTCCTCATTTTGCGTTCTTTATCTGTAATATGATGAACTTATTTAGGTGACATATAAATTGGCAGTCACTTGTCGAATTGCTTCGGCAGACGAGGAATGGAAAGCAAAATTTATATGGAGCGTTATGAAACTTGAATTGAGTTACTAAATGACCTGTAAATTATATATTCGCTAGATGACCAGATAATGGGGGGCAATGGACAACCGGCGGAGTGTGAATACCAATTGTGGTAACTCGTTATGAAAAGGTGGCAAATGCTAAATATCTTTCAACAAGCTCCTCACGAATTACTGCCAAATAATTCTCACGATGAGGCATCACGTCAGGAATTTACGAAAAGCTTGAAAGGGTTCATCCAACAAAGCATGCTTCCTGGATTAGGGCCTATTTACGCGAACCGAGTGGCGAAGAAGTTTAAGTCGGAACATGGTCGAGAACCTAAAGATCGCAGAGACATTCGTACGGCGATGGTGGAGGATCCTTTTTTCAAATTGTACGCGAGTGTGAATAGAATTTCTCAAGAACTAATTTGGGAGACCACAAATGTAAGTGTAGAGCGTCAGCTCCCTGACTTGGTAGAAAAAGCAAAAAAACTATCTAGTAAAGCAAAAGCCCAACTTGTCATTCCTGATGGTTTTGTGCCGCCCAAATATATTACTTCAATTGATATTCACTGCATGCCAGGTGGCTATACAACTGAAGTGACCGAGAATGACGTTGCTGCGGGTGCTCTGTATGACAGAGGAGTATTCATGTATGCAATGGGGTACGCTGGACCTTATAATGATGATATGGGACGTTCAGTTTGCAACTATATAAAGCGGCATAAACCTGATTTCAAACCGCGTCGCATATTAGATATGGGGTGTACTGTTGGTCACTCTACAGTGCCTTACAAAGAGTATTTTCCCGATGCAGAAATTTGGGGAATTGACGTTGGTGCGCCAGTAATCAGATATGCTCATGCAAGAGCACAGGCCCTTGATGCAGATATAAATTTTGCGCAAATGAATGCGGAAGAAACTACCTTTGAAGATGGCTATTTTGATCTTGTTGTAAGCCATATTCTACTACACGAAACAAGCGGGAAGGCGATGCCGCGTATATTTAAAGAAGCGCATCGTCTTTTAGCGCCAGGCGGTATGATGATCCATGCGGACCTGCCTCCGTTTGATTTGATGGATCCGTTTACTCAGTTTATTCTTGATAATGAAACTTGGTATAACAACGAACCTTTCTGGGGCGCGATGCGAGATCAAGATCAGGTTCAGCTTGCTAAAGACGCTGGCTTTCCTGCAGAAACCGTAAGATTTGATACTGCGCCGATGGCTATTCTGGAATTTGCACACGCGGCGGAGCAGCCAGAAGATGAAGCAGTTGAGGGGAGCGCCGAGCGGGAATTTACCGCTGGGGAGTTTGCGCCCGGCGGAGGTTGGGAAGTCTTAATTGCCGAGAAGATTGTCAAAAAAACTAAAGTCAAAAAAACTAAGTCTGAGGAAGTAGCATGAGCCATTTTGAGGAAGATAATAGTCCTCGTGTCGTAAAAGATGCCAAAGGCAAGAGGCCTCAGTTTTATCAAGATCGTGGACTAGATCATGCGATGTCGATGATCATGACTTTAGCAAATGAGTTGTCTGTTCTGCGCGACCGTATGGATGCTCATGAAAGAATATCTAAAGCTAAGGGTATTGATATTGCAGCTGAAATTGATGCGTTTGTACTAGATGAAGAGGCACTCAATGAGCGTGAATTAAAGCGTCAACAATTCCTAGATCGATTGTTTTATTTATCGAGAAAGGAAGTTAATGAGGCGAAAGCTCAAGAGTCCACAGAGCAATTTAATGAGACGATTGAAGATATAGCCAAGGGGTAGCAGGTACAATATTCAAAGGTATGAAATTAAAAGACGATGCTGGTTCTTGCCCGCATCGTCTTTTGTTTACTTGTTTTTAAGAACGTAGTTATTGGTTGTCATCTTCGCTATCTGCAACTGGTTAAGAGCAGAAGTGGGGTTTTTAGACAAATATAACTCCATGAAAGTTAAGGATATTTCAGAGGCTTGCTTTAGCTCAACTAATTGTTTGGGGCTTTCTAATTCTGGGCGACAAATTGCGCCACCAAAATAATGATCAACCTCATCAATTACCATGAGATAGTGTTGATTGTCTGCTTTACCAGCTTCATAAGACAGAAGGTGAGGCGTGTAACTTGTTGAGTTTGGTAAGATGTCTTTTGTTCCGGTTTGGATGAAAGTTGGAATATTGACCTCTGAATAGGCGTTTGCGTCAACAAATCCTGGAATTGCACCAGGAGGAGAGAAAGCCAGCAATAAACGCGCTCGATTGTCTTGAAGTGGCGTCTGCATACCTTCTGGTGGTGTTGTGGTTGCCCCTCCCAATGTGAGTGCTACCAGTGCGCCATAGCTGTGCCCTGCTGCTATGTAGCCGTCTGCTCCATAGGTGTTTGCTAGGAGCTTCATATCTTCCATGCGTGCGCCCCATCCGGCCATTCCTTGAAATTCTTTGGTGCGGGGATGGTCGGATGAATCTACATGCAAAGGTGCGTGCACTTCGTAGCCTGCTTCAACCCAATGCATGATCAAATTTTCGTATTTCCAAGGAGCTGAAAATGCGCCGTGAGAAAATAAGATAATGCCGTTTGGTTGGGGTGTTTCTGGTTTCCAGCTCCAGATCTCTATGCTTCGTCCGTTGATTTCGAGTTGATGGTGTGTCGTAGCGGTACTGATGATGTCTGCGTGTGCTGTTGAAAATAGCGATACGACTAGGAATAGAAAACCGGTTAGGAATCGTTTGATCAGTGCCATAATCTTGTTCATTTCTTTTGTATAACGAAAATGCCTCAGAGCGTGACGCTAAGAGGCATTTGTATTTGAATTTAGAAATCGTATTTAACAGTGCCCAAAATTGAACGAGGTTCTGTGGCATAGCGCGGATTAATAACTGAAAAGCCAAACCCTGTTTGCCAGCTCTCTTCGTTCGTTAGGTTCTTTCCAGCAATTTGGAATGTCCAAGAGTCATATTTATACGAGACGTATGCGTTAAGTTTTTCCTGTGGTTCAACATAATCGATAGGTTGATTGTCAGGATTAGAGAAGTAGTTGTCTCTTTTTTGATAATCTGCCCCAATACCAAACTCTCCATGTCCGATGGCAACGGCATAATCAAGACCAAAATTGAAGCTATGGTCTGGCAATGATGGAAGATCATTGCCTAATAGTGAACCGAGTTCAGAATCAGTCGCTTTGTATTCTCCATCATTGATAGCTCCATTGCCCCATAGTGTCAGATTGTCTGTGATGACCCATGTAAGTTCGAGTTCAAGACCTGAAATATCAGCATCATAGTTTTCAATGATCCACCCCCCATCACCAAGGTTTACACTTTGCTGACGATCTTCGATTTGATTGTGAAAACCAGCGATATTCACTCGTAAAACATCTGCGATATCGGTTTTAATTCCCACTTCATACGCTTTTGTAAGTTGAGGTTCGAAAGGATCTGCAAGCTGACCTGCAGAAGATGCGAGAGCATTATATCCCCCAGCTTTAAAGCCTTCACTGTATGAGGCATACAATAATGTTGCGTCAGATACCTTCCAGTCGATTCCAATTTTGGGAGTGAATTTAGAATAGCTGTTATTGCTGTTTATTATCGTGCCATCGAAAACGGCATCCATAGATTTTTCTTCATCAGTATATCTGCCACCAACAAGAAGTTTGACACTCTCTGATAGGTTAAATGTTAGTTGTCCGTAAGTTGCTAAACTAGTGGTGTCGGTTTCCCAATCAACAACGGAGGGCACGAAGAATATGGTTGTATCTAGATGCTGTTCCGCTGTTTCGGTGAAGTGATAAAGCCCTGCAACATACTCTACAAAGCCACTCCCAAAATCGCCGGTAAACTGGAGTTCATTACTGTATTGGCTTTGATCTGAGTCACTACCGCGGCCATAAAGTTCAAATACAACGCCCGGTCCACCCGGTAAAAATGGTGCATTTTCCCATGGTACGCCGCCAGAAAAGTCATGATACCAGGAATCCTTTAGTTCAGACCAGCCACCAATATATTTAACCGTGCCACCTTCGTAATCATAAGCAATGTTTGCGGTGGCACCATTTTGCTTGAGGTCTGTAAAAGAGTTCTCAGCGGGACTTAGGACTGTGTGATAAGAGCCGCTTATCGGAATAATCTCTCCTGTAGAGTTAACTGTAGTGTTTACTGCCCATTGACCATCAGATTGTCCTTCTATGTGAAATAGATTGACGCGCGAGTTCCATTTATCACCTACATAGGCGAGTTCGCCACGAAGTCCGAAATATTCTTCTTCTCCAACATCTTTGTCTAAAGTAGTATTGAATTGCCTTCCGCCGTCACGACTATTGAGCATGGTACTCAGGCCGGCACGCCAAGATGCATCTTCATTCAAAGGTGTTGAAATATGACCCTTAAAACGTTTTTCATCCCAGCTTCCATATCCAATTTGGGCTGATGCTTCAAATTCGTCACTGGGTTGTCGTGTGATGATATTAACTGCACCTGCTGAAGAGTTTCGACCATAAAGAACTCCTTGAGGCCCGCGAAGTACTTCGATACGTTCCACTTCCCCAATATCCATCAATGCGCCTTGCATTCGAGACATATAGACATCGTTGATATAGAGAGACACTTCAGATTCAGATAGAACAAACCCTCCATCACTACTTCCGCCGCCGCGAATATAGGGGGTTAGAATTGTAGTGCTTCCTGTACCTGCTTCGAATTTTACATTTGGTGCAATTCTTCCGATGTCACTTGCATCTAAAATTTGACGGGTTGCGATCATGCCAGCGTCTAATGCGGTTACACTCGCTGAAACATCTTGAAGGTTTTCTTCAACACGTTGGGCAGTCACAATTGTCGTTGGCAAAACGGTTCGCTGATTAGGAGAAGACGTGGTTTCATTGTCTTGCTGAGCGAAGGATAGTGGTGAACCAGATATAATCGTCGTCGCTAAAATAAGTGACTTAAGTTGATAAGACTTTTTCATTTGTTTTCCCCGTGATTGATGAGCGTCTATCCTTCTGAAAGAGGATTTTGCGACCGTGGATTTCCTCAAATGTAAGTCTGGTTTGATCTACGAAAAAAATATCCAGTGTGATTTTAATTGATCGAACTGCGAAGAATTGATTCCAAACAAATAGGTCTCCATTCTGATAGAACGGAGACCTATTTGTTTTGATTAACTGTAGAGGCAGTGACTATTGCGCCTCTAATGCCCGTAGAACATTGTTTACAAGAGGGGTGTCATCCCAATCAAACCGCACTGAACCTATGCGAACAATGACGAGGCCTTTGGAAGGGATAATATATATGCGTTGTCCTCCAAATCCGTCGAAAAAAACAATATCTTTAACTAGATATGGGGCGCTATGCTTTGCGGAAAATCCTTCTCCTGCACGATATTCTCGCGTGCCGCCTTCTGGTGATCCCATCCATATTTGATACCCAAAATTGGGGTTGGTATCAGAAGGGGTCGTCATACTCTTAATCCACTCTGTTGGGATGATCTGGGTATCACCGAAACGGCCATCTTGTAGAAATACAATACCTAAACGCATCCAATCTTCAGCAGATGCAATAAGGCAGCAAAAACCATGCGGTATTCCATTTTCCTTATCTAGCCAGAGCCTAGCATCGTGCAATGCGAATTTACTCCAGACCTCTTTAGAGGTGAATTTCGCAAAATTTCCATTTAGCGCATGATTGACTGTAGATAGTAGAAGTTGGCTATCAATATTAGAGTATGAATAGCGTGTACCATGTGGGTATTCTATTGCGGGTTCTAGCGCGACTTTTTCTATGTCAGTTCCGATAAGTAAGCGTGTCGCTTGGGAATTGGCGTCCCGGCTCATTGGTTCTTGCGTTAGTCCACTCGTCATGGTGAGAAGTGATTTGATTGTTATTTGACCGCGTTTATCATCAGCCCATTGCGATAAATATTCACCTATCGGTGTGTTTATGTCTTTGATGGATCCATTATTGATTGAAAGTCCGGTTACAAGAGCGGTGAGTGGTTTCATCATACTCTGTCCCTGACTTAAGGTGTCGGGACCACGATCATTCCAATAAGTCTCATGGATGATCTTATCCTTTTGGAAGATCATAAATGCCGAGCTATCCATTGATTGAGCATACTGGATAGCTTGGTTTAAAGCGTCTTGATTTTTCCAAGTGTGTTGGGCGCGCGGAAGTGGTTCGGCATTTGGAGAGTGCTCTAGGGTGGCGTAGGGTGTAAACATCTCCAAGTCATAAATAGAGTCAGAGGTAGCCATTTGAGCTAGTCGGCTCGCAACGAGGTCCTCATTTGCGGCAATGTCTATTGTTGGAGAAAGATCTTTTTCTATAGGGACGCAAGCCACCGAAACGAGCGATAAACTTAACAGTGCGACAGCAAAGCGAGGAGCGTTCATATGTATTGGCCCTTATCTCTTCTCATAGAGTTGAAGTTTCTAAGGATGGTAGGTTAAAAGCCATGAGTTGAGGAATGATCGGGAGAAAATTAGACCGCCACGCGAGCAATTCACATTGTGGATTTAGAATATTATACAGAACGGCATGATTTTCGTTTGACCAGCTTACATGGCACGATGATTTTTTCTGGCTTTAACGTTCCATTTATTCCTTTGACTAGCATGTGAGCTGCTTTGCTCCCAATAGCGTATGGGTCTTGTTTAACAACGGTTATGGGAACTTTGAGGAAATCTGCCAACGGGACTTCGTCAAACCCAATGACAGAAATATCATCAGGAATGGATAGTTTTTCTTGTTCCAGAAAGGTGAGCAACGCGATTGTAATAGCGAGGTGCTGACTAAAGAATGCGGTGGGAGGAGAAGAAGAGCATAATAAGGATGAGAGAGAGTGTTTAAACCCTTTGTCTCTGTTCCAATATTGAAGCAGTTTTCTATCTGGCTCAATATTATTCCGGTGATGCGCTTCCAGATAGCCCTCGTATCTATCACGCCGTGACGCTACTGAAGCGAACCCTTGGCTTAAGAAGCATATACGCTCATGACCCAACTGTATTAAATACTCTGTAGCTTCTAGCGCGGCACTTTTATTATCTGACACGACGAGGTTTGAGGCCTTGTGGTCGTGCTCCAGCTGTACATGTACTATGGACATCCCTGTTGAGATGTAATCAGAAATCAACTCTTCATTCTCACCAGAGGAGGCGATGATAATGCCATCTACATTTAGATTGTCGAGCGTTTGAAGGGATGCTGCTTCCACTTCTGGGTCGAAATCAGTATTGTGAACTAAGACATTGTAGCCTTGGGTCTTACAATAATCGTCAATGCCTCTGATGACATCACCAGTGTGATATCCGGCAATGTCGCGAACGATGACGCCGATAAGTTTGGTTTTGTCAGTCTTAAGGCTACGTGCTGCAAAATTTGGAACATAGTTTAGTTCTTCAATCGCGAGTGCAATGCGGTCCTTCGTTTTTTGAGACATATAACCAAATCGGCCATTCATGTATTGAGACGCAGTTGATTTGGAGACTTTAGCGCGGTCAGCGACATCTGATAGTTTTGCTTTTGCCATAGCTTTTTATGTCCTTATTTGGTGCGCTTCTTATTATCTGTCGTAATTTAGATGTTGACGCAATCGTATCGTTAAGATTTAGTGGTTTACTAAATCGGTTTAGTAAACCGTTTTATGTGCTGTCTTTATTTGGTGTTTATGAGGGTGTGTAGGTTAGATTCGGATGTCAAAAATTCAAGAAGTTAAAGTAATCGTATGCTGTCCTGGCCGAAATTTTGTAACAGTTAAAATTGTGACTGACGCTGGCGTATATGGGGTTGGAGATGCAACACTGAATGGTCGAGAAATGGCAGTTGCAGCTTTTCTTGAAGAGCATGTCGCTCCCTGCCTCATAGGTCGCGACCCGCAGGACATAGAAGATATTTGGCAGTATTTGTACAAAGGTATTTACTGGCGCCGAGGACCTGTGAACATGGCAGCCATTGGTGCCATAGATATGGCTCTCTGGGATATCAAAGGGAAAATCGCCAATCTCCCCGTATATCAGCTTTTGGGTGGTAAAAGTCGGAAAGCGGTATCCCTTTACGCGCATGCTAATGGTGAAAATATTGATGACACTCTGAGCAAGGCGTCCGCATTAATGGCAGATGGCTTTAAAGCAATTCGTTTGCAATCTGCGATACCTGGCTTGGCGGTTACTTATGGTGTGTTGGGTGATAAAAAGGATTATTTTGAACTCCAAGGTAATCGTCCGCTCCCGCCCGAAGAAGAGTGGTCGACTAAGAAATATTTTAAACTTGTGGAAGAGCTTTTTGAGCAGGCTAGAGCGAAACTCGGTAATGATGTTAATCTACTGCACGATGTTCATAGTCGTTTGACACCGATTGAGTCAGCGCGCTTAGGTAAGCTTCTTGAGCCTTATGACTTAATGTTTTTAGAAGATGCGTCCATCGCTGAAAATCAAGATAATTATAAACTCATCCGTGAGCATACAACCACGCCCTTAGCGCTTGGTGAAACCTATAACAGTATATGGGACTGTAAGGATCTGCTTCAGAATCAATGGATTGATTATGTAAGAACAGCAGCTACTCATGCGGGTGGGATCACAGCGCTTCGACGGATAGCGGATTTTGCTTCAATGTATAATGTAAAGATCGCACCGCATGGTGCACCTGACTTATCGCCTATCTGTTTTTCAGCTCATATGCATTTGAATATGTGGGCACCAAATTTCGGTATTCAGGAATTTGTAGGATTTGGAAACGAGCCAACAAAACAGATATTCAAGCACGATATTCAAATTAGAGACGGTATGGCTTGGATAAATGATGCTCCCGGACTTGGGATAGAGTTTGACGAAGAAGAAGCAGCCAAACATCCATACAAGCGATCATATTTACCAGTATGTCGGCTAGAAGATGGAACAATGTGGAATTGGTAAGCTCATATCTTATTGAAATTAAATTATAATAATGGAGGGACGCGGAATGTCAGAAAAGATAAAAGTGCTGGTTCACGGAACAGGGTTTGCTGGGCAGGGGCATGCAGAAGCATTTAGATATGCAGGCGCTGAAGTTGTGGGTATTGTTGGGCGCACCCCTAGTATCGTTGAGGATGTGAAGTCTTCTTTGAATATCCCATATGGCAGCACAGACTGGGAGCAAGCGCTTATCGATTGCAAACCGGATATTGTGTCAATTGCAACGCCGGGAGGGGCACATTATGACGCAATAAAATCAGCTATTGCGCATGGTTGTCATATCTTTTGCGATAAGCCGATGACTATCGAAGGTGTTAAAGCAAGAGAGCTTTATGCATTGGCAACTGAAAAGAAGGTCAAAACTGCTTATGCGGCGAGCTTTAGATTTATGCCACATGTTCTCCATGCCAAAAGATTGGTTGAAAGTGGCGCAATTGGTGAGCCTCAGGAAGTAGAATGTATTTCTCACTTTAATCTTGAAAAAGATATTCCCTTTGGTTGGTCCCACAGAAAAGAGCAGGGCGGCGGTCGGCTAAATAATAACTTTACGCACAAACTATCAATTGTCACGCATGTCGTTGGTGAAAAAATATTGCAGATTTGCGGCGATGTCAGAGATGACCTTGGCAAAGCCCCCATTGCTGAAGGCGTACATAATTTCAAAAAACGTCGTGACCACATTCCAAAAGATCTCAACGATCCGAATTTAAAGTGGGGTGAATCTAATGTTGAGTGGAGTTATACCGTTCTAGCGAAACTAGAAAGTAAGCTCGCCAAACAGCCCGTCTCTGTTTTATTTAAACATGGTGGGTTGCAGCCAAAATTTCATGAAAACCACATCGTTTTTTACGGAAGTAAAGGCGCAATTTATATTGATGGACATTATGCGAGTGGTCCGTTGAATTTTTATGGTGAAGATCAACAATGGAAAGAGCTTCCGCTGCCAGAAGATATTGCTGCTGGAATACCAGATGTTGAAGGGGACACTGAGCGTAATTGGCGGTATCTAATCCGAGAATTTGTGAAAGACGTTCGGGGCGAGGCATTCCTTCCCTATCAAACATTCAGAGAAGGTAGCCTTTATCAGAGCTTAATTGATGTCATCCGTCAGAATGACGCTTGGGTGGACGTTACAAAAATCCAAGAACAGGATGGATGATATGATCTACGATTATATAGTTCTCGCTGGTTATTTTGCGCTTATAATATCTATCGCGTTTGTGTTTAAGCGAATGGCGAATAAATCAACCAGTGATTATTTTCGTGGTGGCGGAAAAATGCTGTGGTGGATGGTGGGATCGTCCGCATTTATGGCGCAAATTTCAGCCTTCACCTTTACTGGAGGCGCAGGAAAAGCATTCACCGATGGATTTGCGATGAGTTTGGTGTTTTTTGCCAACACGTTTGCTTATGGTTGTGGTTGGCTATTTTTTGCCAAGCGTTTTCGGCAGATGCGAGTGGATACACCTACAGAGGGTATTAGGCGTAGGTTTGGACAAGGAAATGAATTGTTTTTTTCTTGGGCACTAATTGTGTTTGGGATAATTAATGGGGGGGTGTGGTTGAACGCATTGGGTGTGTTCGCAAGTAGTTTCCTAGAAATAGATATGAGTTTTACAATTCTCGTTACGGGATTGGCGATATTATTGATTTCAGTTCTATCGGGTGCGTGGGGAGTTGTTGCCTCGGACTTCATACAAACATTGGTGCTATTTATAATGGCGATAGCATGCGCAATTGTTGCGCTTGTTAAAGTTGGGGGACCTGTTGAACTTGTAACGGAATTTCCGTCAGGTTTTGTAATGGGGCCGGACATGAATTATGGTTTGCTTTTGTTTGGGACATTTGTGTTCTTTCTAGGAAAACAGATGGTTACGATGATGAATTTGAATGATTCATATCGGTTTTTGACAGCCAAAGATTCTAATGAAGCTTCCAAAGCGGCGCTGTTTGCTGCCATCATGATGGGCATTGGTAGTATTCTGTTTTTTATTCCGCCGTGGGCATCTGCAATATTGTATCCCGACGCTGCGTCCATCAATGATGAGTTAGGCAATAAGGCAGCAGATGCGGTTTTCTTGGTCTTTGCGCAAAACGCAATGCCAGTTGGGGCT
Source organism: uncultured Hyphomonadaceae bacterium (assembly GCA_964351655.1). Lineage (GTDB taxonomy): Bacteria > Pseudomonadota > Alphaproteobacteria > Caulobacterales > Hyphomonadaceae > Hirschia. The sequence continues at coordinate 45,593 of CAYGPD010000015.1, forward strand.
GTGGGTTTGTTGTTGGCGGGGTTGTTTGCCGCCACCATGTCTTCAATGGATTCTTCGTTGAATAAAACAGCAGGGATTTTTGTGCGGAGTTTGTATCAGCCCTATTTGGCTAAACGAGGACGTGTGGCTAGCGATAAAAACCTGCTTCGAGTAGGAATGGTTGTCAGCATTGTGAGTGCTGCACTTGTCATACTATCGGCATTATTTTTTGCCTCATTAAAAGAGCTTAGTCTTTTTGAGGTAATGATGCGTATGTCCTCATTAGTTCAAGTACCGCTTCTTATACCTCTCTTGCTTGGTCAGTTCTTAAGACGTACTCCTCAATGGGCACCGTGGGCGACGGTAGGTTTCGGTGTGGTTATATCCTGGGTGATGACCAACAGTCTCCCACCACAACTTTTTGCTGACTGGCTGGGGATGGAAATTCTTACCGCACGTGAATCGAGTGATATGGGGATTATGCTGGCGATTGCTGCCCATCTTATTTTTACAGCAGGTTTCTTCTGTTTAACGACGTTGTTCTATTCGGAAGAGAAAGACTCAAATCGCGTAGAAACTGCTGAATTTTTTGAAGATTATAATACCCCTGTCGTCGCCGATAAGGAGACCCAAGATGAGTATGATCGTAATCAGCGGGAGAAGTTAGGAACAATGGTTATGATTATGGGGGGGGGTATTTTTGCGATGACGCTTATCCCAAATCCATTCACGGGACGATTGATATTTGCGGCGTGTGCAACGACGATTTTCACTATTGGATGGCTATTAAAAAGAAGTGCGCAAACGACCGAAACTTTGAATATTGCGGCGGAGTAGAGGCATGTTTTTAAAGAAGTTGATTGGGCCGTCGGTTTTATCAATATTACTTAGCGGGTGTGTTACTCAGCATGATCAAGTGGAAGGTGGTGTTCAGTTAACGCATGGGTTTGATGCATCAGCTGGTGGTGGGCCTGCCTTTATAGTAACGACTCCAAATGCTACTTACTATTTAGAAAAAGAAGGTGGTGGCCTATCGAGTATGCTGGATGTGGAAGGTGTAGATTGGATCGGCTTTCACAATAAAGCAGGGTCTGGACATAAAGGGGAATATCGCGGTTTCCCCAATGCTGTGCATAAGCAGGATGGAAGCTATTTTCATGCGATGAATGCAGGGACTGATCCGGCGAATTCAAATGTCGAATTCGAACATCCAGATCATGTTCGGATCACAGTGACTTCGGACAATGGACAATGGAAAAGTCGTTATGACTTCTATCCTGATCGTCTGGATTTTACGATGACGCAAATAAGCTCTGGTTATAAATACTGGGTGCAATATGAAGGCGTGCCTTATGGAGAAATGGATAAGACCGACTTTTGGTTTTCATCTGCGGACAAAGATAGCCGTTTGATCGAGCAGCCTCAAATAGGTGATCTGCCATATCCTGAATGGATGGCTTTTGGTGATGTTGAAGCACCTCGTATGTTGTATGTTTTACATCATGAAGACGACCCATTTCCAGATAATTATGTAAGTCGTCCAGATATGACTGTGCTTGGCTTTGGTCGTGCTGATAAAGAAAAATATCTCACAACTCCACAAACATTTTCAATTGGATTTGTAGAAGGGACAAAACGTGAGCAGATTGATCAAAAAGTCAGAAGCATTTTGAAGTAACGTTTGATAGGGCAATAGCTAAAAGGTATTAGCTATTGCCTTTGCAGTTTCATGTAAGAGATTAAAATTATGCGATTTTATCGCATTCGTTTTGTATAACTGTGCGACACCCATCAGCTAAAATCTGTGACAAAATATTTTCGATGGTCGCGCGCCAAACTTGGTTTGAGCAAAGTTCTTCAGGAATAAGGTTTGGCAGATCATGGATGCCTTGACTGATTGCCGCTGCGTTTGAGTTAACTTGAGTCACTACAGCAATTATTTCTGCAGCTCTCGGGTCACGAAGTTCGTAAATTGATCCATCATCGCGTTTACATAAACAGTACCGCATCCACATAGCTGTCACAAAAGCAAAAGGACGCAAGTCTTGTTCTTGGTGAAGCGCCTCTACAGCGGGTTGAAAAATTCGCTGCGGTAGTTTTTGAGTGCCATCTGTGGCAATTTGATATGTCTCATGAGCGATTGCTGGGTTTGCAAAGCGTGTAGATAGGGCTTTGGCATAATCGTTAGGTGCAAGCCCTGGAGAAGGATGAAGCAATCCAGCTGCTGCAAATAGGTGTCGCTCTATTAGTTGAGAGAGATTGGGGTCATTCATCACGTCGCGAATGTATGTGCATTCGGATAAAAATCCAGCATATGCTGCTAAAGAATGAGTTCCGTTTAGCATCATTAATTTCATACGTTCGTGTGGGGTAACATCTGGAACAAACAATGCGCCTCCAGCTTCCCATTTTGGACGCCCAGATGCAAAATTATCCTCAATAACCCACTGAATATATGGTTCGGTTTCAACAGCTGCCTGATCTTCGCATCCCGTTTGAAACTTGGCTTCAGCAAAAGTTTCGGAGGTTGAAGCGGGGGTAATGCGATCAACCATTGAAGATGGGAATGCGATGTGAGTTTTGATCCATTCTGCAAGTTCTGGAGAGACGGAAAGGCGCGCAAATTCAACAACTCCGTCGCGAAGGAGTTTACCGTTTTCCGGTAGGTTATCGCAGGATAAAAGTGTGAGTGGAGGGAGGTTGTTGGAGCGCCGCTTTTGGATGGCTGCAACGAGAATACCTAAAACGCCTCTTGGTGTGTCGGGTGTGGCTAGGTCTGCTGCGACGATGGGATTGTTTATGTCAGGCTTTCTGCTTTTTAGATCAATACCGTAGCCTTTTTCTGTTACCGTTAGTGTAACAATGCGAATGCTAGGGTCGCAGAGGGCTTTGAGAGTTTCTTTGGTATCTGCTGCTATAACGCGTTCTATCGAGCCAATAATACGAGCCTTTGTACCGGATGGTCCGCGCTCTATGAGTGTGTATAGTCCATTTTGAGCATTTAGCTTTTCAGCAATATCTTTGGAACGCAGGCTGACTCCTACTATCCTCCAGTCCCCTCCGTGCTCGGCGAGAGCATCGTCTGTCATAACGGCTTGGTGGGCACGATGGAATGCTCCGATACCCATATGTAGGATGCCTGCTTTATGTTCTTCCGGATGATATTGAGGGCGAAGCACTTTGGGAGATAATTGGGAAATATCATTGAGCCTTGGAGGGAGCATACGTTCGCCTTTTGTCGTCTTTGATTGACATTTTTTTACAAGGTTTAACCTTGTGTTTTTATGAATTGGATTTTGTTTGAGTTCGATTACCATACTTCCATACTAGTTGACAACATAACCTCGTGACGCCTATCTGTGAAAATATGGAGGATGAGGACTCATGGTTTTATTAGTAGACGAGCCGTTGTCTCTGGAGGATGCGGTCGCTCCACAGCTACATAAGCGGCTACGGTCGTTGATCGTGTCGTGTGAGTTTTTGCCGGGTCAACGAATATCAGAAACTGAAATAGCCTCTACCTACGGGATTTCACGTCAGCCTGTACGCGAAGCTTTTATAAAGCTCGCAGAAGAAGGACTGGTAAGTGTACGGCCTCAGCGTGGTACCTATATCCAACGCATTTCAGTACCGGACGCGCTTACGGCGAGATTTGTCCGAGAGGCCGTCGAAACTGATCTTGTGCGCAGAGTCATTGACCGTAAAACTCCAGAGATGATTGCTGGGCTGGAGCGCCAAATCGAAATGCAGCGTATTGCAACACAGGCCGAAGATCCTGTTGAATTTATGCGTTTGGACGAAGCATTTCATCGATTGATCGCACATTATGCCGAGGTTCCTGCGGTGTCAGAGTATCTAGAAGTGCTTAACGTTCAAATGAACAGAGTTAGAAATATAAGTGCCCGACAATTTTCGCCCAAAGTATTGGTAGTACAACATTCTGCGATTGTAGATGCAATTCGCTTAGGTGACGAAGAAACTGCTGTTGGTGCTATCAGAACGCATTTGCGAGAATTTAATAAAGATTTGCCTCGAATTATTAAAGCTTATCCTGACTATTTCATCGGGCAGGAAGTGCTTTCATGATTCAAAATTCAGTTAAAATGTATCGGGCTGTCGCTCAAGTTCAGCCTCGGGAAAATGCGCTTGCGGCAGAATGGGTTCAATGGTTTTGGGATTCATTCTTACCAAATTGGATTGAGCAGGCGCATGATCCTAAAAGTATTGGCTTTTTTGATTTATTGGATGTTGATGGGCAACCTCTTCTACCCAATAGAAGAACTATATTGGCCCAAGCTAGGTTGCTTTTCACTTTTTCTCATCTTGCTTTGATTTCCAATAATCAAGCATTCCATAATGCTGCGCAGATTGCACGAGATGCAATTACTGCATTTCGTAAGCCGTCTGGTTTGTACTGCCTTGCTCGTAATGCTGATGGTAGTCCCACGGGTGACTCAAAGGATGAATTGGCAAGAAGCTATGATCAGAGCTTTGTTATTCTGGGGTTATCCACTTGGGGCCGATTACACCCTGAAGAAAGTGTGCAAGAAGAAATAGAGACGGTGTGGAATGTTTCTCAGAAATTGCTAAAAGATCCTGAGACAGGTCTTATGCTTGAGCATGATGAACTGATAGACCCAAAAGCTGAATCAGCTCCAAACCGATCACAAAATCCACACATGCACCTCTTTGAAGCATCCTTACAAGCGTATGAGATGTCAAATAATCCTATTTGGTTAGAGCGGGCGGCTAGCATGCGAGCCAAGGGGCTTGAATATTTTTTTGATGCAGAAACCGGAACGATAAAAGAATTTATTGCACCTGATCTTACTTCTTTGCCGGCACAGGACGGACAATATCGAGAGATTGGTCACCAGTGCGAATGGGCTTGGCTCTTGTTAAGAGAGGTAGAATTGGGTGGTGATCCTTCAATGAAACAGGTTGCTGGGCATCTTCTATCGTTTGCGGACCAATATGGTTTTGTCAAAGATGGGTCGTTGGCAGGAATAGCGTTTGATGCAGTTTCCAGTGACGTGAGTTGGCGTGAGGAGCAGTTTCTACTTTGGCCGCAGACGGAAGCGATTAAGACATATGCAATTCGTTCAAACGATGAGGAATATCGAAACAAGGCTAAGAACCTGACTCTGTTGATGTTTCGGAAATATTTTGCTGGTCGCGCTGCATTTGTGAATCAGTTGAATTCTGTAGGAAAGCCAATCTGGTCTGAAGCGTTGAGTCGATTGCATTATCATACGGTTCTTTGCCTGACTGAAGGGGCAAGAGCTGGGCTTTGGCCAAACCCTAAATAATCAAGAACGTATTACAAGCGGCATAAAAGAAACGCTGTAATGGGAGGAAAACGGTATGACGGAAGCAAAGCGCTTTGGGGCAAAGGAGACACTAGCTCTTTTTTTGCCTGGTATATTTCTACTAGGGTTTAACATTGGCACAGGCAGTGTCACGACCATGGCTAAGGTTGGGGCTACTTACGGTATGTCTTTGCTATGGACAGTTCTCATCTCCTGCGCAGCGACTTATGTGATGATTTCCGCTTACGGACGCTACACATTGGTAACTGGTGAGACAGCATTGCAGGCGTTCCGCAAGCATATTCACCCGCTCGTAGGGTTGTTTTTTATAGTTGCTCTCACTGTCGGAGTAAGTGGCAGCGTAATGGGTGTAATGGGGATAGTTGCTGAAATTAGCTATGAATGGTCCAAAACTTTTTTACGCGAAGGTATAAAGCCACTATATTGGGCGATCTTTTTTATAGCGCTTGTGTATTTTATATTCTGGAATGGTCGGACGCAGGTTTTTGAGCGAGCGCTTGCCTTGATTGTTGCAATTATGGCGGCGTGTTTTGTGCTGAACTTCTTTATTCTTATGCCGCCTCCAATAGACATATTGAAAGGGCTTATTCCTTCAATTCCTGAAGTCTCAGCAACTCAGAATACAAACCAGGGCCCGTTTCTGTTGATAGCATCTATGGTCGGAACGACCTTGTTCACTGGCCTATTCATTATTCGGACCACGTTAGTGAAAGAAGCTGGTTGGACGATTGATGATGAAGCTCAACAGCGAAAAGATGCGTTGTTTGCAGTTGTCATGATGTTTGTGATTAGTGCATCCATCATGTCGGCGGCTGCTGGGTCGTTATTTGTTGAAGGTATCGGACTTGATCATCCATCACAAATGATCGGGCTTTTGGAGCCTCTAGCGGGACCTCTGGCTGCATCTATTTTTGCAATAGGTATTATTTCAGCAGGAGTCTCTTCTCAGTTTCCAAATGTGCTGATGTTGCCGTGGTTGTTGTGTGACTATGGCGGAACAACCCGTGATATGACATTGCCAAAATATAGACTCATAGTGTTTGCAATTTCGCTATTGGGACTGGTGGTGCCTTTGTTTGATGCGCGCCCGTTATTTGTAATGATTGCCTCACAAGCATTTAACGTCGTTCTGCTTCCGGCAGCGGTGGCGTGTATAATTTATCTAGGCAATCGAAGAGATTTGATGGGCACCCATAAAAATGGAGTGGGTATCAATATCGCTCTTGGCGCGATTTTCCTATTTTCACTTGTTGTCAGCTTTATGGGCTTTCAAGGTTTAATGGCTTTGTTGGAAGCCTAGGGGCTTTCCGGTACGAAAAAGAGAGTAAGTATCATGCGTGAATCATGGCGTTGGTTTGGTCCAAATGATCCAGTTAGTTTAGCAGAAATTCGGCAGACAGGAGCGACCGATATTGTTACGGCCTTGCATGATGTGGCGACGGGTGAGGCTTGGTCGCGTGAGGCTATTAAAGCGCATAAGGCGCTGATTGAAGAATATAATGATACAATGTCACCTTTGGTATGGACCGTGGTAGAAAGCATTCCTGTTCATGATGATATAAAAATTGGAGCGCCAGGGAATGAGCGATATATTGAAAATTGGATTGAAACACTAAAAAATTTAGCAGCCGAGGGTATAAAAACCATCTGTTATAATTTTATGCCAGTCATCGATTGGACACGTACAGATCTAAAATATCAGCTTCCCAATGGGGCCTTTGCGTTACGGTTTGATCAAGATAAATTTGCTGCATTTGATCTGTTTATTTTACAGAGAGATGGAGCAAAGAACGATTACACCGCAGATGAGATTAATCGAGCGCAACAAGTGTTTGGAGAAATGTCTGAGCAGGAGCGGTCGGATCTTACTAAAACAATTATTGCCGGCTTACCGGGAAAAATGACAGATGCCTACACCATTGAGGATTTCCGTAAAGCTTTAGCACGGTATGCAAATATCGATCATGACGGCTTAAGACAAAATCTGTTTGCGTTCCTTAGGGCGGTTCTGCCGCATGCTGAAAAAGCGGGTGTTAAGCTGGCAATTCACCCCGATGATCCACCGTGGGATATGTTTGGTTTGCCGCGTATTATTTGCACTCCCAAAGATCTTGATATTCTGTTTGGTGATGTACCTAGTCCAGCGAATGGAATGACACTTTGTGTAGGAACTTATGGAAGTCGACCAGATAACGATTTGCCGCAAATGGCGCATGACTATGCCTCTCGTATCCACTTTGCACATTTGCGCGGTGTCAGTCGCGATAAGCAAGAACAACGTTCATTTTATGAGGCTGCTCACCTTGATAGCGATATTGATATGGTCCGCGTAATTCAGCACTTATTAAAAAATGAAAATGACCTTGATCGTCAAATATTCATTCGACCTGACCACGGACATCAAATGATGGGTGATATAAATCGCGTGATTAATCCAGGTTATTCTGCAATCGGCAGAATGAAAGGCCTCGCTGAAATACGCGGTGTTATTAGAGCAATCACAGCTATGACGGTAGTAAATTAAAAAGTAGCACGGCGGCGCTTAGTCCGACCGAATAAAACTTTAGAAATATGAGGAAACAGGTATGCGTAGCAATTGGATGAAATTTGGCCTACTTGCAAGCATTGTTGGTGTGGCGGGATGTGAAACCTTTCCAAAGGCAAGTGTCGAGGAAACAATTGAGGTTGTTGAAGTGGCAGAGACCATAGAAAGCACTTCAGAAATTCCAGAACTTGTTGAGCTGGAAAGTTTTTTTCGTAATTTGGGGCCAATCGATGTGCCAGCTCCTGTCGATGCAGGTGGTGGTTATTCTCATGAAACGCATAAACAGAACGGCAAAGATATTTATTATGCCGGCTTATTCTACCATCACACTAAAGACCCTGCGGCCAAGGTCTACCTGCGTGATATTTTGATGGAATACGCAGACCTGTATCCTACGCTAGGATTACACCCCAAGCGCAAGGAAAACCATCCAGCGGGACAGCTGTTTTGGCAGGGCCTCAACGAAGGTATGTTTCTTCTATACGCTGTGAAAGGATATGCGCAGGTTCGTGATGACTTAACAGAGGCAGAACGGACTAAAATTGATGAGGGTCTCTTCAATCCTTTGGCTGACTTTGTATCTATTGGGTCTCCTGATACTTTTGACCGAATTCATAACCATGGCACATGGGCTGTAGCTTCAGTGGGAACAACGGGATATGTATTAGGTCAGCCGGAGCGCGTTGATCAAGCGTTATATGGGCTAGATAAAAGTGGAGATGCAGGTTTTCTCAAGCAGATAGATAAGCTTTTCTCTCCTGATGGGTATTATGCTGAAGGGCCGTATTATCAGCGGTTTGCAATGCTGCCATTTGTATTATTTGCACATGAAGTGGCAAAAAATGACCCAGAAAAAAAGATATTTGAATATCGTGATGGGCTATTAGTTAAGGCTATCGATGCCACCGTGCAACAATCATACGCAGGGCTCTTCTTTCCAATCAATGACGCGATCCGCGAAAAAGGGTTAAGTACAGTTGAGCTAAAGTTTGCATTGGCTATTGCATATGATTTGACCGAGGATCCGATTTATTTAGGGGCTGCGTCTTTGCAAGGCGGTGTCGTGCCAACGGCTGAAGGTCTTAAAGTCGCTAAAGATATACGGGCTGGAAAAGCGAAACCGTTTCCATTTAAATCCATGATCCTTCATGACGGTGAGAATGGAACAGAAGGTGGCCTTGTTATTCTGCGTGAAGTTGGGACTCCTGATGGAGCGACTGTTGTATTTAAGCCGACGACCCAGGGCTTGGGGCACGGTCATTTTGATAAGCTCGGCATACTTTATTATGATAATGGACAAGAAGTATTGGCTGACTATGGTGCTGCGCGTTTCTTGAATGTTGAACCCAAATTTGGTGGACACTATCTTCCTGAAAATACAAGTTGGGCCAAACAGACAATCGCGCACAATGCATTAGTATTGAATGAAACAAGCCATTTTGACGGCGATTGGGAAGAAGCACAAAAATATAGTCCTAATTTGTTAGATTCTGAGCTTGGTGGTGACTTTCAATATGCGAGTGCTGAAATTCACACAGCGTATAAAAATGCAACGTTGAAGCGTACTGTTGCGCTTGTGGAAGGCGCAGAAGGCGAACGGGATCTAATTATTGATATCTCTCAGTTTATGAGTGGTGCGACGCAGAAGTTTGATCTTCCAATGCACTTCAAAGGCCAGCTTATAGAGCATAGTTTTGCGCTAAACCACCATACAGATATGCTTAAACCATTTGGTGAGAAAAACGGCTACCAACACCTTTGGGATAAAGCTGTTTCTGATCCAATCGATGGGCTAGCAGATTTCTCACTATTATTAAAAGACGCATTTTATACTGCGACTTTCGCTTCCGACCGAACACTTGAAGCTCACCTCGTTGAATTGGGAGCCAATGATCCTGACAACAATTTGCGCCATGAAAAAGCTTTTGTTTTACGTGGAGAAGGTGAGGGAGCAACAGTCGTTACGGTCCTGGAAAAGCATGGACTTTACGATAGTACGGAAGAAGTTACAGTGTTTGAAGGGGGATCTGTCGCGTCAATTAAGATTGATGATAATGATCAAGAAACTAAGGTTGAGATCGAACTCAAAAGCGGCAAAATCCATACCATTTCGCTTTCTGAACAAAATGGAAAAGTTCAGTACGTCCAGACTCCTGTGATGGAAGTGAAGCGCTAGCTGAATATTGCGAACAGGTATGTGGAGATATCATCTGCAGACCAACATAATTGGTTTGGTTGGGTTGGGCTTTGGGTTTCATTGCTTAACGCGAGATCTTCGAAGCTGCCTGTTCGTATCTGCTTTTAGTTGCCTGTGGGAAAGTAAGAACTTTCATGGTCATAGAAATATTATAAAGGGCTAGCCTAATTGGCTGGTTGTTCGTTGGAGGCTATACCTTAGAATTTAAATTAAACTGCCGATATCGTTTTCAGTTGAGGTCAAATAATAATTTATGCGATCGCAAAAGAAGAGTTGGTGAACTATGCAGAAGATGGTTGGACAAGAGTAGTTGATCCAAAAAACGACAAGCACTCGATATCCCTTCACTCC
>CAYGPD010000015.1:56094-63976 GCA_964351655.1 uncultured Hyphomonadaceae bacterium
ATCCCTTCACTCCGGATTTCGATCCCACACAATTCATAATATCTATAAAATTTCAGTTTGTTACCATTCCATATGGCGTGTCAAATTTATCCAATACCTTATGGCAAATTGTTTGGTGTCATTCGCCTTCAATTTAGTAATTTTGTCTTTGTTTGACAGAATGCAGAGATAGCGGTAAGGCCTCCAACTAATATTGATAATCATTCTCACTAAGGTGCTTTTATGTTATTCCTTCGTCCGGCAGCTGTCGCCACTTGCGTGCTTTTGTGTACTGTAAGCCCCATAGCTATGGGGGAAGAAGAGGTTGTGACCTCGGATGCTGAGCGTCAGCTCGACACAGTCGTAGTGGTCGGTTCGCAAGTAGAATTGACCAGCAAGTTTGCAGGCGGTCAGGTGGCGCGTGGTGGTAGAACAGGTTTGCTAGGTAATTTGGATTTTCTTGCCTCGCCATTTTCTGGAACAGCCTACACATCCGAATTGTCGTTGAACCAGCAGTCAGAAAGTATTGGTGATGTCCTGCAAAATGACCCTAATGTTCGAGTAGCCAAAGGCTTTGGGAATTTCCAAGAAGTTTATATGCTGCGCGGCTTTCCAGTTTATTCCGATGACATAACGCTGAACGGCGTTTTTGGGGTTTTGCCACGCCAGTTTGTTGCTGCGGAATTTATTGAACGCGTGGAAGTTTTGCGGGGAGCAAATGCATTTGTAAATGGTGCAGCACCGGGAGGAAGTGGTGTCGGAGGTGCGATTAACTTAGTCCCCAAACGTGCCCCAGCAGGCGGCGTAAAGCGTATCTCAGCAGGTATAGAAAATGCGAGTCAGCTATATGGAGCGTTAGATATTGGTGAACGCTTTGGCGAAAGTGGTGATTGGGGCGTTCGTTTCAATGGAGTTGTACGCGATGGTGAAACTGCCATCGAAAACCAAGATCGTTCGCTTCTAGCATTCTCACTTGGCACTGATTATGCTGGTGATAAATTTCGTTTTTCTGTCGATCTTGGATATCAGGACATTCGTTTAGATGCGCCACGCCCACAAGTACGACCGCTTGCAGCGCTCCCAGAAGAGCCTGATGCAAATGTGAATTTTGCTCAACATTGGACTTACTCAGAAGAACAACAAACATTTCTTACAGCGCGTGGTGAGTATGATTTAAATGATGCGGTCACAGTATGGTTAGGCGGAGGAGTAAGAACTGGAGAGGAGAGCAATGTTCTGGCAAACCCAAGTGCAGCAGCTGATGGCTCTCTGACTGCATATCGGTTTGACAATTCTCGTGAAGATGATGTTGCTTCGTTCGACACCGGTATATCCGGTCGATTTGATATAGGGGCGATAAGTCACCGTGTCGTCATGTCTGCCTCACATGTTTCTTTGGAGTCGAAAAATGCCTATGCTTTTTCTAGCTTTTCGACGCCGTTTTCGACGAACCTGTACAATCCTGTCGATGTAGACGCTCCGCTCGCAGATTTTTTCACAGGCGGTGAATTAAATGCACCTCTGAAAACAGAAGAGACATCCAATTTGTCGTTTGTTGTGGCTGACACGTTGGGATTTTTAGACGACCAGTTATTGGTTACGATTGGGCTGCGCCATCAGCGTATTGAAACATCAACTTTTAATTACAATACTGGTGTTCGCCAATCGAACTATAAAGATGACAAAACATCTCCAGCAATCGGGATCGTTTACAGATTGAATTCGCAATTCTCCATGTATGGGAATTACGCTGAAAGTTTGCAGCCGGGCGAGATTGCTCCAGCAACTAGTGGTGGCTTGCCCATCTTGAATGTAGGCGAGGTGTTGGAACCGTTCACCGGAAAGCAAATGGAGATTGGTGCTAAATATGATGGTGGTCAATTGGGTGCGACTGCATCATTGTTCCAGCTTTCTCGTCCCAATTCCATTGTGATCGATCAAGTTTTTTCAGCATCCGGCGAGCAAGAAAATACGGGTATAGAGCTCAGTGTGTTTGGTGAGCCGATTGACGGGATGCGGCTTTTAGGAGGCGCTACTTACCTCAATTCTGAATTAGCGCGAACCCAAGGTGAAGTGAACGAAGGAAATACACCGATAGGTATACCTGAGTTCCAAACTAACCTTAATGCCGAATGGGATGTAGCTGGGGTTGCAGGCTTAACTATTGATGGGCGTGTGGTTTATACTGGAAGTCAGTATACGAATGCTGCAAATACGATGGAATTGGATAGCTGGACTCGTTTGGATTTAGGCACAAGATATACATTGGAATGGGCGAGTAAGCAGATCACTCTGCGGGCACGTGTTGAGAATGTAATGGATGAAAGCTATTGGGCCTCAACAGGTGGGTTTCCAGGTGCAAATTATCTAATATTGGCTAATCCACGTACCTACAGTCTATCGGCATCATTAGACTTTTAGGGCTTTGGGGTAAGGCAATGAGATCAGGGACAATCAAGGCATGGAGTGCGGTTCACAAATGGACCAGCCTAGTATGCACATTATTTTTGTTAATGCTGTGCATAACGGGATTACCCCTGATCTTTCATGATGAAATAGATGGCTTACTTAATTCTGAAAGCTGGCAACCCGCCAATCCAGAAGCAGAGCCCATTAGTTTAGATGATGTGATAAGCATTGCTTTGGCCAATCGACCAAATGAAACGCCAATATATGTAAGCTTCGACATAGAACGGCCTGTCGTGAACGTAACCACTGGTCCAACAGTCGATGCTGCTGGGAGTGCGATGCACTTTGAGTCCTTTGACTTAACAAGCGGAAATATTGTTCCTCCTGCCGCGAAGGGGGATACTGTTATGGAGTTCATCCTGCAGCTGCATACAGACATGTTTCTCGGTTTGCCGGGTATGTTGTTCCTTGGATTAATGGGCTTCGTTTTTATTGTCGCTGTAATTTCGGGTGTAGTGCTATATGCGCCCTTTATGCGTAAGTTGGATTTTGCAACTGTACGAACAGGTCAGTCCGCGCGTTTAAAGTGGCTGGATTATCATAATTTATTTGGGGTGGTGACTGTTGCCTGGGTTTTGGTTGTGGGACTGACGGGAGTGATAAATACATTAGAGCAACCCATAATAGATGCTTGGCGAACTAGTGAGCTGTCAGACTTAATTTCTGAGAATTCTGAGGTGCCCCCTATCAGCGAACGGGCTTCTCTAGATGCAGCTGTTGCTGAAGCAGTAAAGTTAGCTCCTGATATGGTGTTGCAATTTGTTGCTTTTCCCGGCGGCGACTATTCCACCTCTGCTCATTACACTGTCTTCTTGCATGGTAATTCTCCGCTGACGGAAAATATTATCACTCCGGTCCTTATTGATGCAGGCTCGGGCGAGGTTGTCGGGTTGCGTCAAATGCCATGGTATATGAAAGCCTTGTCTTTATCGCGCCCGTTGCACTTTGGCGATTATGGGGGATTACTCCTAAAGATGATTTGGTTTGTATTAGATCTTATAACTATCTTTGTTCTAATGTCGGGCCTGTATCTTTGGCTAAAGAAGCGAAACTCTTCTGCCTCACGAAAGTTAACTGAGGCAGGCAGTGATGATAGTTGGGCTGAAATCAAAACATGAGTAGAGCATCAAGGCGTACAAATGTGCGCATAAGCCTATTAAGGGTTTTTCTGTTTCCAATAATTTTGTTTATCATTAGTCTTAGCGGTCTTGTGGCGGCTTTGCTGCTGGAGGGGCAGCTCGACGTAATCGCTTCCTTGGCGTCAGGGGCTGGACTAGTGGCGTTCTTGTGTATTCGCCGGATATAAGGCGGCTCAATCATACGATCGCCTCACAGAGAAATGATAAAGAAGTAATTTTGGTTGGAATAGCGACTATTGGATTCGCCAATACCAAAACATCGGAAGTATTTAAAATGTATGGCACGTCCTACATTTGGGTCAAAAGCATCCTACACCGACTCTTCGTTGTTCTTTATCATCTTGCTTTTTAAGGGGGGCTATCCTGCATTGACGTTGGAGGAGAGGAAGGGAAACTATCCCAAAGATTGAAAAAGATAGTAAAATCAAAAGCTTATGTGTTTTGTAGATCGAGTTTTGTACTGTTTCTTGTACGTTTAAATCGTGCTGTGATTATTCTGAATTAGTCTCTGTAGGGAATTTTATATGCGTACCTCGGTACGCTGATCCAACATTTGGCATGTGCTTTGCTATATCATCTTCGGAAATATGCCCTCCTATAGGGGAAATTAGGCATAGGGGGAATTAGACGGAGCTCCACAAAGCGATGAAGTTGGCGAATACTGCAGGAAGATTTGTTTTTGCTAGGGATGCTTTAGAAGAAGCTCCACCAGCTATGGACCGAGTAGAGTTAGTCAGTGAACTTATAGTCATTCCTGGTTTATCTAAAGATGATCGTTTCGAATTTACCAATGCCTTGGGGAGGGGAGAGCTTTTTAGTAGTTATATTGCTGCCAAAAATCGGCAGAGTATTAGGCAAAACTTTCTTGTTGGTGGGAATATCCAGTTCATTCCAGGTGCGCAAAATGAACTGAGGTTTATTCTAAAGCTAGATCTCAACTTAACACGCTTCGTACAGTTTCATGATTGCCCCGTAGAGCAAGATAGTCGCAGACATCTACAGAACCATCCGCTGCTTGCTTTAGATAAGTACTGTAGTTCTGTTGGAATGAGCAGGCTAGATACAGCGCGGAGAGAAACTCTAGATAGGTCTGACAACTACATCACTGAACTGTCGGTTTCTCGTAGTAAAGTAACTCATTGGAAAGAGCGCTTCGAAGAGTATTTGTCTATAGTTCTTTCTGCTGTAGCTGAGGAATTGTATTGGGCTATGGGGAGTATAGGTGCCAATCCTGACTTTACTCTGGAGGTTGCAAACGAGCTGGTTCGGCAAGGAGCAAATTGGAAGTTACGGCAAGCGGAATTTTATTGGGAATTCGCTGTTCAAAATGCTGTAAGTAAGATGCAGTCAATAGCTTCTGATTGTGTAGATGTTCTAAGAAATGGCTATGAAGCTATTTATGATGATTTAGAAAATCCGGTCCCTCCACGCAATGGTCGCGATCGGAATGCCCCTTATGTACGTGGAATTTTAGCTAGAGAGGGCGTGTATGGTAAACTATATGCAAAGGCGGGAGGCGTGCTACGCTTTGAAGTTCAATACGTAAAGCCACCTGCGGCGACCATTAGTTCGAATTTAAGAGTGGCGGGTACATTGAGTGAGGTCTTTGAAGTTCTAGAGCTAGCTGAACAAGATGCGTCTAATCGAGCTTGTGTTTTCTGGAGGGCTTTTTGGTCGAGACGGTCAATTCCTCAGATAGCTAACACATCCAGCCTCTACAGCCTTATTGGTCATATATATGACGCCTGCAATGGAACAGGGGTTGCTCCTGATGTATTGCTGGCTTTGCTAGTTGCTCATAGAAACGGTGAACCTTTTTGGCCTAGGCGTGAGGGAAGCCGAGAGCCATTTCGAAATTTAAAAGCGGCAGGAGTGGTCAGCCAGATGCCCAATTCACACAATACGAGACCTCGGTATGAGTTGGTAGCTGAGTATCGTGTTGTCGTAGAGCGAATAAGCACTTTCTTTGCGGAAGGAATAGAAAGTGAAAGCTCATTGGGTAGCGTACCAAACAATCTGGCTGATGAAGATATAGTCCCGCAACGTGTTCGATCAGTGATACTACGCTATTCTTCATTATAGTAATTTTGATAAGTTGCTGCTGTCTTTCTTTTCAATATACAAAGAATAGGGAACAAGTTATCGATGTAATAGTTAGGAATTAATTTAACTGCGAAGAGTACACTGTGTTACCCGATAAATATATTTTTTCTATGGTAGCTAAGGAAGTGTGTTTGAGCTGGTAGTGATTTCAGACACGTTGCCTCTATTTTTCAGTATTGAACGATCTGTCGTTCCACGCACTCTGACCGATTTTGAAGTGTTGAGAGGGTGCCTGCACAACTCAGCTCCTACTAATGTTCCCTACCCAATCAAGAAAGGCTGCTAGTCGCCGAAGGCCCGAGGCACGGGTAAGGTAGAGCGCTGAGATATTCAAAGGGGCGGCGTCTAGTTGGCCGGGAAATAGCTCAATCAAACGTCCGGCTTGGATGTCGTCTGCGATCATGAAATCGGAAAACCGCGCGATGCCTAGTCCGCCTAGTACCATCTGGCGCACGGCCTCTCCATTGCCTGCTGTCAGCGCGGCTGGCACCGTCACGGGGGTGGATAAACCAGCAAAGCGCAAGGTGTTTATATGATCTGGAGCCGCGAACCGGACTTGCTCCAGCTGCGCGAGGTCGGCTGGTGTTTTGGGCCAGCCATTGCGATCGAGATATTCTGGCGTAGCCACCAATTTCCAAGTCGTACACCCCAAGTGGCGGTGCAACATGTCACTATCAGGTAACTTGCCCAGCCTAATGGCAACATCCGCGTGACTGCCGATCAGATCCACCAGCGTGTCTGTCATGTCGATAGACAACTGAATGTCGGGGTATTGAGCGTGAAATTCAGCCAAGTGCGGAGCTAAAACATGTAGGACGTAAGGAACAGGTGCGTTTACGCGCAGTGGTCCGGCGGGGGTCTGACCGCTTGTTGCGATTTCTTGCAAGGCTTCGCTGCGGTCTAGGATTTTGCGCGCTTCTGCTAATACGGCGGCACCTTCAGAGGTGATTTCGATGGATCGCGTGGTGCGGCGCAGCAACGTGACCTTCAACTTTTCTTCCAGCCGTGTGACTGACCGGCTGAGAGAAGAGGCGGACATTCCTCTGCGCCGAGAGGATTCAGTAAATCCTCCATCATCGACGATCCCGACAAAGGCGGCTAAGTCTCCCATGCGCAGTAATTCTTGCGGTTTTTGCAATGATCTATTCCAAATCTGCCTGTTCTCGCAACAGATAGAGACTGACATATATGGCGTCAACATCAAATTAATGGAGATACCGATGCCACTTGCCCTTTGGGCGCTGACTATCAGCGCTTTCGCCGTCGGAACGACTGAGTTCGTTATCGTCGGCTTGCTACCCACTATTGCCGCCGATCTTGGCGTTTCTATCCCATCCGCTGGCCTGCTGGTTAGCCTCTATGCGCTTGGCGTGACCATCGGCGCGCCAGTACTGACGGCCTTGGCCGACCGTGTGCCTCGTAAAACACTGCTGCTGCTCTTGCTTGCGCTGTTTACGCTAGGTAATGCTTATGCCGCATTTGCGCCGGATTACGGCAGCCTTGTTGCTGCGCGCTTTATTACCGGTCTCGCACACGGTGTGTTCTTTGCAATCGCCTCGACTATTGCGACCGATCTTGTAGAACCTGAAAAGGAAAGCTCGGCAATTGCGCTGGTGTTCCTAGGTTTGACTGTCGCGCTAGTGACAGGTGTGCCTTTGGGGACGTTCATTGGCCAAAACTTCGGCTGGCAGTCGACCTTCCTTGGCGTTGTCGCACTTGGCGTGATCGGTTTTATCGCTTCTGCGATCTTGGTTCCGGCCAATCTGACCAAGACCGCGTCAGCGGGGATTAAAGCCCAATTACAGGTGCTGACTTCGCCGCGCCTACTGTTGGTCTATTTTATCACTGCTGTCGGCTATGGAGGCAACTTCATCGCGTTTACCTTCCTGGCACCGATGCTGAACGAGGTCACTGGTCTGTCTGCGGGCGCGGTGAGTTTGGTGCTATTGCTTTATGGTGCATCTGTCGCCGTGGGGAACATCGCGGGCGGTAAGCTGGCTGACCGTATCGGTGCAGTGGCGTCCCTGACGGTGATTTTTGCTGGCCTTGCGATATCGCTGGTCGTACTTGGCGCATTCCTTACACACCCGATTGTAGCCATCGCGGTTGCGGCCTTTTGGGGGGGCTTTGCTTTCGCCAACGTGCCGCCGCTGCAGTCTTACGTCGTGCAAATAGCCCGCGAAGTCTCACCT
>CAYGPD010000016.1:0-58569 GCA_964351655.1 uncultured Hyphomonadaceae bacterium
GCCATTTTTTATATGAGATTTTGAGCGGTTCATTTCCCCAACCATAGCCGTGATCTTGCGTAGGAAATTGATAGGCATGTATCTGGCCAATCACAACAGAATAAGCTGGTTCTTTATTGGGGTATCCAGCATTTGTAGACACGTGATCCACGTAAAGCGATGCCTCCATTTTTCCACCAATGCTGGCAAATTCAGCAGAATCATTTTTGGCTGCAAGAGCCCAATTATTCTTGGGATCACCTTCCTCAATGCTTGAATCTGCTCCCCGGCTCTCATACCGCAACTCACTTCGGGTATTAGTTGAAGTGACTTCTGTCGCTGCTTTATTCGGGCTCATAAATACCATGTGCCCCTCATCATTTAGATAAAAATAATCAGGGTGGACGTAAGTCTGAAGTTCTGCAACTTGAATAACAGCTGCTCCGGGGCCGCCACGTTCAGACATTGGCAGAGTTAATGACCAATGGCTCATATCAAATTTTGTCGCAGGAAACTCAGCAGACATCTTACTTGGAGTCCCCACCTCATTTAGCACTTTTGTATCTGTCGAGGTCGAAATACTGTCCTCTGTGCAAGCATATATGCCGCCCATAAGAAACGGCGCAGTCGCCAACATCATCAACATTTTCTTTTTGCTTTGCGTCATAACTATTCCCTCAACATCTCACTTAAACAAATCTATAAAAAGTAGTGACTGACTCACTGCTAACCCAACCAAGCAGGCAAACTCATGGACAATGCCGGAACAAAGGTGATCACAAGCAACGCAAAGATAAGCGCAATATAAAATGGCCAGATGGTTTTAACGGCTTCTTCGACAGGCACTTTCCCAACAGCCGCCCCAACAAACAACACAGCCCCAACGGGAGGCGTTACTAAGCCAATCCCCAGATTGATCATCATAATGATTCCAAAGTGTGTAGGGTCCACACCTGCAGCCATAACTACTGGCAAGAAAATTGGGGTCGTAATTACGATAAGTGGCGACATATCCATAAACGTCCCCAAAATGAGCAACAATACATTCACTATAAGCAGTATCCCTATAGGATGGCTCGTAAGAGAAGTGATCAAATTGGCCAGATGAGTTGGTGCCTCAAGGATAGCTACAGCATAGCCAAAAGAAGATGCAGCGGCGACAATCAGCATTACCATTGCAGTCACACGAACTGACTGTTTTGTGCATTCCCAAAATTTAGCTAAACCTAACGAACGATAAACAAAAAAGCCGATCAATACGGTATAAATCACTGCAATTGCAGATGATTCAGTCGCTGTGAACATTCCAGAAAGAATGCCCCCCATAATTATAATAGCCGTCATCAAACCAGGAAGCGCCCAAATGAAGGCTTTCATAAAAGGTGGCCACCCGGGGAACTTCCCACGAGGATATCCGCGCTTTACAGCAACTAACCACGCAACAAACATCAGTACTGCACCTGTTAAAAGGCCCGGTATTACCCCTGCCAAAAACAGATCCCCGACTGAGACCCCGTTACCTGCGCTTGCAGCATACACAATCATATTATGCGAAGGTGGAATTAGCAGACCTACAATAGCGGCTGTTGATGTGACATTGACCGCATAATCGCCATCATAGCCCTGCTCCTTCATAAGTGGGCCAAGCGCAGACCCCATAGCAGAAGCGCTCGCGATAGCAGAACCAGAGACAGCACCAAACATCATGGACGCCCCGACAGTCACCTGCCCTAAACCACCCCTACTTCGACCAAAACATGCTTCAGCTACTCGCACCAACCGATCGGCAATACCGGCACGATACATAAGATCCCCGGCAAAGATAAAAAAAGGAATTGCCATCAATGTAAAAAGGCTCATCCCCGCCGCCATCCGATGAAACACCACTGCGAGTGGGAAATCGAGCGCGATAAAAGTCGCAATTGAAGATCCAAGCAAAGCGAATGCAACTGGAACGCCCAAAGCCATTAACAATAGCAGGACACCAATGAGAATAAGAATTTCCATCAATATGTCCCTACTTTGTCTGTGTTTTTATCACACATAGCCGCCACAAAACGCTCTAAAGAAAAAACAGCAATCAGCGCCCCAGAAATCGGAATTGCTAAAAAGCATGCTCCTCGTGAAATTCCCAATGTGGGAGTAGCATACCCCCAAGTCGCAATAACGAGCTGAACTCCGTACACCGCCATGCAGATTCCAATAGCGCTTACAATAACTTCGCTCGCCCTATTCATTACGAATTTAGTGCTTTCAGACACCATATTCTCAACAGCTTGAATTTTAATATGAAAGCCTTCACGAACACCTGCTGCTGCGGCAAAACTAATATACCAAATCATCAAGGTGACCGCCGCTTGTTCAGACCAATTTGGCGACGAATGAAGCACATATCGACCAAACACTTGCCAGCCGATAATCAATGTCATTACGATCAGACCAATAGCACTGATGGTGACCAAAACGTCAGATATTTTATTCATTATGGTTCGCACTATAGAAAGCATCACGAAATCTCTCTCATGTTTTCTATGTCTTGAATCAATTGCTTTTGAGCATCCGATTTTGCAAAACGATCCCAAATCGGACGCATCAAATCCGAGAATTGAGAAATATCATCTACATCATTTACTTTGACACCAGCTTCCAAAGCCGCTTTTTGCGATTCTAGCACTCTCGCATCCCAAAGCTTCCTCATGTACAACACTGAAGCCTCTGCACACTCCATAACGAGCGACTGATCTTCTGCACTAAGAGAGTACCATCGGTGCATGGACATAACCACCATATCCGGCGTCATGACATGCTGGCTTCGGGTAAAGTATGGTGCGACTTCATGGTGGCGTTCCGTGAAATAAGTTGGCCAATTATTTTCACCACCATCAATCACGCCCTGAACCAAGCTTTGATATACTTCACCAATATACATAGGTGTTGCATCGGCTCCCAAGGCATCAATCATAGCCACAGACACATCTGAATTTTGAACTCTAAGCTTCATTCCGGCCAAATCAGCAGGCGTGCGAATTGGGCCTTTGGATCCGTAAAAATTACGAGAGCCACAATCATAGTAAACCAAGCCCTTAATCCCGAATTCTTCAAATGAATCCAAAACTTTTCGTCCCGGTGCGCCATCAAATACACGGCGAGAATGAGCGATATCTTTGAACAGAAACGGCAGACAAGGTACTATTGATAACGGTGCGATTGCATTAAATGGTGCGATATTAATTCGCCCCATATCAATGCCCCCCATGGCCATAATCTCCATAGTGTCTCGCTCTGATCCAAGCTGCCCTCCCTGAAACACTTTTATGCCTAAACGGCCGTCGGTTTGTTCATCCAACAATTGTCCCATATAGCGAACAGCCATAACGGTTGGGTAATCACTGGCATGACTATCTGATGAATAGAAGACGCGACTTAATTTCCTATCGCCCAAAGGGTTGCATGATGCCGCAAGCAACGCCCCAATGCCCGCCGTAACCTGACGCCTCGAGTTCATAACAATATTCCTCCCAATGGTACCTTTCAGATGTCATGACAATTTACTTTGTCACGCTCCGCATTTAATTTTGGCACCGGTCACATTTATTACCAGATCAATCTATTTCTGCAAGCGGTTTAAGCAATCTTTTTAATTGAACAGCCTATCAGACAAGCTAATGCCTACAACGAATAGTCAGAATTTTTAGAAAAATTATGCAAATGACGTAAATTGAAAAATAATCATAAATTTCAATAATTTATTTAGAGTATTTAGCATTTATTTGCTTGATAATTTCGTCACATATATCTTGTTCAGATGCATCAATATCGACAGAAATTGCGCCGCTAGGAATTTCAAAAGCATTCAATTGAGAGTCCAACATATCGACTTTAAAGAAATGTCCTTTGCGCGACTGCAATCTTTCCAAAAGCACTCGACGTGAACCTTTCAGGCAAATGAAACAAACATCATTTTGTATATTGTCTATGATCCAACTTCTCACAACTTCGTTTAAAGCTGAACATGATGCGACACTCGGCTCCTCCAAGCGGTTAATTTCACCCGTAAGGCGCTCTATCCAAACTTTACGATCTTCATTAGTCAAAGCATGACCTGAAGACATTTTGTCTATGTTTTCTTGAGGATGAAAGTCATCGCCCTCCACAAATGGCAGCTGCATTTTTTCAGCCAGCAACTTTCCAATTGTCGACTTACCCGCACCCGAAACGCCCATAATGATGTATGTTTCAGCCATATTTTTTATCACTCCCTTGGAATATTTATTCTCTCAATAGCTTCATTTTTCACGGGCCAACACGTATGCAGGAAACCATATATCCTTCACCCGATCCAAGTTAGTTTCGTTTGAATATGCATATTCCAAGACGTTCTGGCCTTTAGGTTCTACGCTGGCAACAAAGTGTTCCCCGCCTCCTCCCCTTAAACTCATGTACTGGTGTATCGCAAGTTAGTGGGAGGTATGCGCGAGGTTCTCTCCCTCTTCCCCTATGATCAATTTCCTATAGAGGAAAACACCTCAGAGGCGTCATATAGTGAGGTACTCACACTTGCATCTTTGTTCGACATTACGATTTCCAAACTAACGACCACACTATTGCGTTCAACCTCAGTCTCAGTTCCAAACCCAGGTCGAGTATGCACTTGAGTTGAACATGTTAAAAGACCACATTGGCGCGCAACCACTGTCTCTGATGGTTGTGAAAATCCCGCCCGATCCCTGTCCGTCTCTTTTTCGCTATTCTGAGAAACGATTTCAAATGTGTCAAAACCATTTTCCAATGTTAGCTCTGCTGCGCGGCGTAGTCCCAATGCACGTGTCTTAGCTAAATCATCAGTGTTGGTTTTATATTCTACGAGGTAGCGATCCTTTTCCAATTGCGTTTGTGTATATCCACTTGAGCGAGATGATTTTGCTTCGCGATATTCATTGCCGGACGCACATCCAACCAATCCCACAAAACACGATGCAATGAAGAAATTTAAGATTTTCATTTTGCTGTCCTTTCGTTCTTTAAATTCCAATTCGTCTCCAAGAGTTTCATTTCATCCTTTCGCGACAAAGGGGCTTGGGTCATCGCAATATCCAAGAATGCCTCAATTGCTTTTGCACCTTGGGTTGACGCGGTTTGATATTCCAATTCTCCATTGGGAAGTCCAACCGGCTCAAATGATGCCACGCGCACATGCCATTCTTCATTTGTTTCGTTGCAAGCGACTAATCTTCCTTTAGATTGTTGTGAAACCACGTCGACAACACGACAAATCTGTCCCTCATCTGAAACATATGAAAATTTAGCTTCATAAGTGGCCTCTTCCGCATCCACTTTTTGACCACTGGGTTGCTTTTTCAGCGTCTCTTCCAGCGTAGAATTCGCCAAAATATAGCCATCTGCGCCGACACCATTGGGGCTAAACTTACTCGTTTCTTCTCCCGATTGTACGAGTACGGCTGCAATCCCCGCGACAAGTACCGCAGCAATTGCGCGATGCTGCTCGACAAAATTAATTGGCCGTTTCCAAAACGGGAATTGCACAACGTTATTGTCTTTGGCTTCAGCGATGTGATCTTTTTCTAAACTATCTATTACACCTTGAAGCGTCTCACTCATCGGCATAGCATCAATCAAAGCAGCGTCTGCAATGAAATCAGAATTTGCCTCAGCGAGCGTTTGTAATCTCTCTGCCAGACCTTCGTCCTGCGCGATCAGCACCTCTAAGTCTTGCCGCTCCGATTCACTCATCTCATTGTCGAGATAAGCGCTAAGCAGCTCATCCATATCACCGAAGTTGCGATTACTACTCATAATACCCCACCTCATCTGCTATCATTGCGCGGGCGCGCCCCAACCTACTCATTACTGTTCCGATGGGTATATCCAACATAGATGCAGCTTCCTTGTAGGTCGCACCACCAATGGCAATCGTTGTTAAAATTTCTCGATACGCCTCAGGCAACGCAGCTATGGCTTTTTGAGTTTTTGACATCATCATATTAGCTGTCGCAACAACTTCAGAAGAAAGTTCAGATTGAGCATCTCCTCCAAGTTCCACAGCAGCGTCCTGCCTCACTTTCTTCGCACGAAGTCCATCAATCCAAATATTTCGACAGATCCGAAACATCCATTTTTTCAAGACGACATCTTCAGGTGCGCCACTTTTAAGGACGCGCTCGACAACCGACTGGACGATATCATCTGCATCGCTTGCATTGCGAGTAAGGGAATATGCGAACCGTCTAACATGCGGCACCGCTTCCAATATTTCGCGTGAATTAGGTTTTTGGTTTCTCATAACTCCCTATTGACGGGACATGCCCAAACTTATTCCAAACAAATTGAAATTTTTTTGGTTCTGAACCGTAAATAAAGTATCTATCTAACAACTGAGCAAAAGAGAATGGCGAGACACTTCATGAGACACTATACAATTCAAGCCGCGCTCTTGGGATTTACCTACCTTGCATTGACCACATCTGCTCATGCACAATTGCTTCCAGACATTGGCGACTCCATTGACGCCCCCATCACACGTGACATTGAAAAATCTATAGAAGACAGCATTGATGATCGCATCAATGAAGGTGTGGATGAGCAAGTAGAATCCAATGTTGAGAATGTAATTTCACAGCTCGATGACTTAGACTTCGATGAAGATTTTGAAATTGATCTCGATAGTGCATTTGAACCGATACTCAATGCCTCTGATGAGATTGGCGACGTGCTCGACCAAACACAGGGATTTATTGATCAGCACATAGCCGATATTGCTCGCATCCCCACTTCAGACTTCCCTACGCGTGAGATAGATCTGGATATGGATAACGGTTTGCCAGTTATAAAAAATGAATGGCTTGTGATGTTGCCCAATGATAGCGTGGAAGACCTAGAAGCACTGAACCTCTCTATTCTTGAAAAAACAGAACTTCAGTCCAGCGCTCAAACACTCTTTGTCGTAAGCTTCTCCCAAACAGTACAAGAAACAAACGTTTTGGAAGGAAAATTATCGTCTTTAGGTGCTGACATATTTGACCGGAATCATGTGTTCAAGAAAGCAACGAAGCCCTTGATGAATGAGGTACCTGAAGGCACAGATAAAACGAAGACTGCACAGACATCATCTGACCACAACATCCCCAATGCGAAACTAAGTTCCAAACTTGGACTGATAGATACTGATGTTGATTCTACGCACCCTATATTTGCAGATACAATCATTCTTGAAAAAGATTTCGTGGCTTATGGCGATTTAAGGCCTCTAAAGCACGGCACAGCAGTCGCTTCAATTTTGATGCGAGAAAGCCAACCTTTTAGAACAGAAGAAACAGCACTATTTTCAGCCTCTGTTTTCTTCTTGAGCGATGATGGAACAACAGGTGCTGCTGCTTCCAGTATAGTTCAAGCTATTGACTGGTTAGTTTCAGAAGGCGTCACCATAATCAACATTAGCCTCACTGGGCCCCCCAACAAAGCAATGGAAAGCTTTATTGCGCAGATGCAACGAAAAGGCATTGTTTTTGTTGCTGCTGTAGGAAATGAAGGCCCAGCATCAGCGCCGCTATATCCGGCGGCCTATGATGGTGTCATTGGCGTGACAGCCGTCAACGAAGCAGGCAATGTCTACCGTTGGGCCAATAGAGGGCAATATGTCGATGTGGCAGCTTTGGGTGTCAATGTACAAGTCGCCAGCCCTGGCGGCCAGCAGTTAAAAGACTCGGGCACGTCGTTCGCCGCCCCAATCGTCTCAGCTTTTTTAGCAACTCTACCCAAGGCCGATCAACAAACGAATATAGAAATGTCCGCTGAAAATCGCCTTCGTTTGGCGATGCATGCAAATTCCAACCATCCTCGCGACGATATCATAGGATATGGAATCCTTGATACCGCCGCGATAAAAAAAGGAATGTAGGAGGAGTTATCGGCTTTTTAAAACGAAGCTTTAAGTCTCAATTTCGCGACATGCTCATCATAATTTGCTGATGCTAAATTTGATGAACGGTCTTTGTATTCATAACCAAAATCTATCGCGAATGGTCCTTTCAAGGCCATTTCTAAATCACCTGTGATTGAGACAATCTCATCGTCTCTTTGAGCATTTATTGCCGGAGTGATTCCTGAGTAATCTTTTTTCTCCCATGACGTTCCAGCACGTAACTTGACGTCTCGTTCAAGTAATTTCATCCGTTGTGTGAATCTTAGCTTTGCATCAACTGACTCAAAATCAAACGCATCAGACACAGCATCCTCTTCGCTCAATTTCACGCCTGCAGAGACATACCTCTTAGATCCATCCAGAAAATAGTAAGCATCAATGCGAACCGCATTACCATCTGCATCACGGTTGATCTGAATGTCATATTCCTTGTTTACTCGCTCATATGCCCCTCGTAAGAAGACTTTCTTTCCGATGAATGTAGAACCAAACAAAGACGCTAACTTGTAATCTAGATACTTTTCGTCTCCAAGTTCCGCGACAACATAGGTATAACTTCCGCCCGACTTAAAGGCTCCAAAGTCATATTCAGCGCTAATATTCGCGTTGTGTGTTTTCAAGTTGAAATCGTTATACTCATCATAAAACGTACCGGAAAATTCATACCCTGTTTTAATTGTGAGCTTATCAACGGGTTTGTAATCTACCCCCAATTTTGCACCCGCCAGAAAACCAATATCCCCTTCTCCGGTAGACTTATCGAGCTCAGGGATACCAACATTGCTATCAGCGGTGGTACCGACACTGGCCTCTCCAGACCATTTCAATTTATCTTGAGCAATTACCTCTGGCGCAAAAAAGGATGAAACAACGCACATCATTCCTATTCGACGAGACACTTTAGCTTGAAACATAACTCACCCTCAAATTTTGTCTGGGATTATTCAAAGTAATGTCAGCCGACAAGCATTGTATTCCTACACTTGTCGGCTGAGATTATTCACTCTTAAAGGCCAAGATCGCCTGTGACATCATTTGCAATGTCGCCTGTGAGATCATCCACAATATCACCCGCGATATCATCAGAAACCGTATCAGAAATGTCGTCAGCAATATCAGACGTGATATCACCTGTTACATTTGCTGCGAGATCGCCTGCAACGTCATTTGCAATATCCGCATTTACTGTGTCGTTTACCGTACCGGCAATATCAGACTGAAGGTCACCTGCTACGCTGCCGGAAATATCTCCGCCCAAACTCAGACTTGGGATTTCGCTACCAAGGTCTGATACATCTGAAACAGTCTGTTCAGCGTTCTCGTTTGCCGATTGCGTAGCCGATCCAACAGTGGACGATGCAGAATTGCCCGCACTTGTGGCGACGTTGCCTGACGCAGACACCGCACCTGACGCGCTTGATTGCACATTGGTTACTGCATTTTGCGATTCAGATTGAACGTTGGCCGCTGCACCTGTCGCTGCTTGCTGAGTTGTTTGAACTCCAGCTTGAGCTTGATTTGATACCGCATCTACATTCGATGCCAAAGTCGATTTAGCGGATTCACCTGCATTGTTAAGCTGAGTGACACCGGCGTTCAATCGATCAGATGCTGACACAGCCGTATTTTCTGCTTCCTCTTCACTTGCCTCACCTGTTGCTACAAGTTTCTCACTCTGTGCGTTTAACACGGAGGTCGCAGAACTGGAAAGATTTGATGCGCCTTCTATAGAGGCGTTGTTGGAAGAAGACTGCTCTACATTGCTTTGTGACGTCTCATTCGCAGACCCAGCACTATTGCTGGCGGCTCCACTCGCTTGGGTATTCCCCGCATTGGCAGAAGCGTTTGTGTTTGCATTTGCATCTGTGTTTGCGTCCGCTTGAACACCGTCTTGAGTGTTAGCTGATGCATTTGCATCTGCCTGGACGGAAACATCCGCTGATACATCCGCACTTACTTGCGCATAAGCTGGAAGTGAAAGGGCTGCCAATAAAGCTAGCGTCGAAATAGTTGTTTTTGTCTTCAGCATCACACACTCCTTTGTATTGTGGTAATGCTGAACTAACGCGCCAGCTTCGATTTTATTCCAAAATATTTTGCTTTTTATATATCCATCAACTTACATATTGGAGATATACCACCCTCCACCCTCTACAATCTGAAGAACTCTCGGCAATTCTTCATACTGATTTGAGTGTCTAACAACTAAGTGTTTCAGCTCGGTTCCCTAAACTGAACAATACGGAATCTATCAGCAACAAACGCTAAGTCCGCCAAACATGCATTCCCTGCAGGATTTAACCCAGTCACATGATAGTCACTATAAGCCGCGGCAAAATTAATCGGCATTCGTGCATCCATATTTATCCATAGAGATGCGCCTGCTTGGGTAAACCTGTCTTTCGCTTCTTCTATAAAATCCATATTTGCAGAATACAGATAAGAAGAAATTGCACCGCAACGTTCCGCCATCTCAGCCGCATTGTTTAACGCGGAAAGCGCATCTTCTTCGCGTATGATAAAGCACACAGGTGCAAACACTTCCTCACCATACAGTTCTTTTTTGCTCGCATCTATTTGCACAATAATGGGCGTAGCAGTGCGTGCTTTGGGATAATCCGGATGTATGTAAGCTTGCGAGTCTAACAAAATCTCTCCGCCCACTTCACTTGTCTTTTTGCGAATATCTTCAATCAACGCCAAAGACTGTTCAGCCTGTATCGCTGCACACAATCCAGCTGCGTTCGCAGGGTCTGATATGCGGGCGTCTACTGCCTTCACAATCATCCCAACAACTTCATCGAATGAATAATGCGAGCCGTCTGCACTAGACACACCCTTTGCAGGAATGTGCACATTCTGTGGGCTCGTACACATTTGCGCCGAAAAGCCACACAGTCCATTCGCCAACCCGTCAACAGCGCCCTTCACATCTTTAAAGGACTCAATGATCACACCATTGCATCCCGCCGTTTCTGTGTAGACTAACTTGTGAGCGCAATTGGCTTCAATCCACAGACCAAAGCGTTGACTGCCTGTATAATCGATTATCTTACAATCATTGTGATTTAGCAGATCGATCGTCACCGGCTTCTCACGCTCATCCGCAGCCATGAGCACCATATTAGGGTCTAACCCCGCTTTAATGAGTGTTTCACGCATAGTTTTAACAGCCATAGCGACTGGTAGAATGCCATTGGGGTGTGGCTTGAGAATTACGGGATTACCTGTCATCAAATTCGCAAACACAGCAGGATAGGCATTCCAAAGCGGGAATGTCGCGCAGCATACAACAACCGCCGTGCCGCGTCCTCTCAACCGATATTGCTTGTTTAACTTAACGACACCTGCACGGCCAAAGGATTTCTCCCACGTCGCCTCTTCAGCCACTTGGCTCAATGCTTTATAAGCCTGCGCCAATGCCTCAACACCGCGATCAAGGGCATTTGCACCACTGCCAGAGAATGCCATAAGATAAGCTTGCCCTGCTGTATGCATTGTTGCATGTGCATTTGCAAAAGCTTGGTCTTCCATGCGGAAGGCCATCTCAAAGCAAACACCCGCACGTTCTTCTTTGCTCAAACTTGCCCACGCCCTCATTGCAATTTTAGAAGCCTTAAATAACGCGTCAGGGTCCACCTTTGGATAATCAATATCCAATGGTTCACAAGTATAGGGTGACACTTCATACCCAATCCGGCCAGTTTCACCTGGTTGCTCAAGGTCAAAGGATTTACCAAGCAATGCATCAAACGATGCCTTCCCCGCACGAGGCTTGTCTTCACCATGAACTTTAGAACTTGGGGATTCCTTAAACGGACTCCAATACGCGCGCGTTTCACATGCTTTTATAGCATCCGTTAAATGTTGGGCATGCTGCGTGTAAAGCTCAAGTGGAGTATGCGTCATGTAGTGTCTGCTCCCATAGGCAAACAATCATTCATTGTGATTGTCTTCTTACTCTTTATGCAAACAGTAAGTATGGTTACGCAAGTATGTCAAGCTTAATTCAAGTTCAACTCATTCTCCACGTCCAATTACAAAGGAGCAATTGGTTGTACCTGATCCACCTACATTATAAGTCGCAACATTGCGCGCACCTTCCACCTGATAAGCACCTGCTTTTCCTGTGACCTGCTTGCAAGCATCAAGTAACATCCTGACACCCGTCGCACCTACCGGATGCCCTAATCCTATCAACCCTCCTGATGGATTAACCGGTATTGATCCTTCAAAAGCAATGCGCCCATCCTCCACCGCCTGCCATGCTTTTCCCGGCGGAGTAATACCAAAATGCTCAATTGCCATATACTCAGTTATAGAAAAACAATCATGTGTTTCAATCGCGTCCAATTGTTCTGGGCCCGAAATACCTGCGCGCCTATACGCATCTGTTATCGCTTTGCGCACCCACGGCATCGTATAAGTTTGATCCGCGCTTTGCTTCAATTTCGTGTCTAGCAACATTGGGGCTGTTGTATGTCCCCATCCTTTTATCTTTGCGATTGATTTAAATGGAATATTTCTCGCATCAGCATAAGCTCTCGCTCTCTCTTCTGATGCCAAAAACACCACAGCCGCACCATCTGTCACTTGCCCACAATCTTGTCGGCGCATCCATCCCTCTACAACCGGATTTGCCTCATCATCCGAAGTGAAACTTGCCTCTGTAAACGACCACTTACGAGATTGAGCATTGGGATTACGCCGTCCATTTTCAAAATTTATCTTGGAAATGCCCATCAAATGCTCATAGTTTAATCCATATCGACGATCATATTCCTCAGCCAAATTCGAAAACATTGCGGGCCACACATATTTCGCCTCCTGCACTTCTTTGCCCCGCCAACTTGCTGCGCCCAAATGATCCGCTGCTTGCGCACCCGGCACATTCCGCATCAACTCAACGCCCGCCACACACGCAAGACCGTAGCGCCCACTCTCAATATCAGACATAGCAGCCAAAATTGCTAGCGATCCGGATGCGCATGCCGCCTCATGGCGAGAGGCTGGCATTCCAGCAAAATCTGGGTGCACATGTCCAAAAAATCCACCAAGCATTCCTTGGCCAGAAAATAATTCCGCTACAAAATTACCAACATGCCCCACATCGATCTCTTTTGGCTCTAAGTCGCAACTGCTCATCCCCTCTTGAACAGTCTCCGAAAACAAATCGAACAAAGATAAATCTTCACGCGTCCAATTTCGTGCAAAATCAGTTTGAACGCCGCCAAGAATGTACACGTTGTTGGCCATATTCCAGTCTCCATCAAAACGCCCGACAAAAACGACACTGCAGGTCAAATAGCCCCACGCGAGCAAATGCTTTCTGCACCATACTACGCATAGTAGGTTTTGTTACGCAAGTTATTAGAGATTATATATTTGCCACCAGCCAAGCACGACAACATGCATCACAATAAGTGATGAAAACACAAACACTCAAATTAAGGCAGAAAGGCTTCTAAGGTTCGTTTGCAACCGGAGGCAAAAATTTCACCTCCATATCAGTCCAAACGATCGGTTCATGGCATGATGAACATCCCACAAAAGCATCCAAGCTATTGCCACACGTTTTATGAAATAAAATAACTGGAGGCCCTTCAGGTGAGACATAATATTTATCTCCCCATTTTTGCAACATCATCAATACAGGGAAGTAATCTTGCCCTTTTTTTGTCAAACGATATTCAAAACGTTCAGGATTATCTCGATATTTAACGGCGTGAAGAATTCCCGTTTCGCATAACCATGTTAATCGCTCAGATAATATATTTGATGCAATCGCTGCGTCGTTCAAAATCTCTTCAAATCGACGCAAATTAGTGAACACAGACCGCAAGATAAGTCCGCACCAGCGGTCCCCCATCAATTCAGCAACCTCAGTAAATATTGTCGGCGTTGCGCTCTCTTCCTTCACACCGCTGCGATGACGGCGACGCTTGCTATAAATTGGGGCCATCATGCCAACGCCAGGCCCCTCTTCCCACGCAACATCTTTAGCGTGAACAACCTGTTTACAGTGCGGACATAAAGGCTCCGTCTCTATAGTGTCACCGCACGTTTTATGAATTAACTCTACGCGTAGGCCATGACGGAAGCTGGACCATTTTCGCTCCCACCTCAACATCATTAATGCCATCCAGTAAAGGTCGCGGCCTTTTCGCGACAACACATATTCATATCGTGGCGGATGCTCAAGATATTGTCGTTTGTTTAGAATATTAACATCAATGAGCTTTTTTAAACGAGAAGAAACAAGTGCTTTTTGCAAACCAGTACGCTCGCGAATAAGATCAAAACGGCGATCCCCCCACAAGATTGATTCTAATATTAAGAGTGTCGCTGTATCTCCCACAACCTCAAGCGAGCGCCATACAGAACATGTCCGAATAAGCTTTGTTTCTTGTTGCTCTGCTTTAACAGCCACTTTCCAAATCCCGTCCAACCAATTTATTTGCTATATACTACACAGCAAAACCTAAAAGTGTAATCCCCTTGCTTTACAAAACTCAATGTCATTCATCAAGCATTGTTTCTGCATCACCTAGCTAGCCAGTCAGCCCCGCTGCAACTCACCATCAAAAATAACAAATTAGTTTTATCAATTCAGCATACTTAGCGCGTGTTGAAACACATTTCTTAGGTCTTCCGGCACCTTATTCACAACCAAGAAAAACACAGCCTTCCAATAGTAGGTATGATAACAAAAGTCTTGACCTCGTGTTTTTCGGTTCCTAAGCTTACTCATAAGCAATACGAAACAACCTATACGAGGCGAAGAATATGGTCGCACTTTCTCAGCTGCCAAACTTAACAAACCGCGCCGTACTTATTACGGGTGCATCCTCCGGACTAGGTGCGCATTTTGCTATTGCTATCGCCAATGCAGGCGCAAAAGTTGCGCTTGCAGCGCGCCGCAAGGATCGCCTCATATCCCTTACTCAACATATAAAGAGCCTTGGTGGACAGGCTGTCGCCATTGAGATGGACGTCACCGACGAAACATCAATTGAGCAAGGTTTTGAAATTGCTGAAAGTGCGTTGGGGCCGATCTCATCTGTTGTTGCCAATGCAGGAATGAATATACCGCGATCAGCTTTAAAAATGTCGATTTCCGATTTCAAAAGTATGAGCGATGTCAACCTTATCGGCGTATTCGCAACAGCACGCGAAGCTGCAAGACGCATGATCGCCAATGGCGCGACACAATCAGGAAATGGACGAATTGTTCTCATGGGGTCAATTGCATCTGTGCGCGTTCTTGACAAACTCGTCGCTTATAATGCGACAAAAGCAGCCGTCCTTATGATGGGAAAAGCACTTGCAAAAGAATGGGCAAGTAAGGGCATCAACGTGAACACTCTATGCCCAGGGTGGATTGAAACAGAGCTAAATGCCCAATGGCTTGCCTCTCCAGAAGGTCAAAACATGCTCGCAAACTTTCCTCGTAAACGCGCGATGAAGCCGACCGACCTAGAGCATTTACTAATGTTCCTTCTGTCTGACGCTTCCCAAGCGATAACAGGAGCTGAATTCGTTCTGGATGATGCTCAATCAATCTAGCTCCCCCTCAACAATCAGCACTCATTCTCCGGATTCTCATAATGCCCCCTGCCATTCGCGACATCGCTATAGACATTGCCCATCGGGTCGAAACCTTTGTGCGCTCAACAATCATCCCTTATGAAAGAGATCCACGCTTGGGCTTTCATGGGCCAAGCGAAGAACTGGTTTCAGAGTTGCGCTCAAAAGCCCGCCAAGCCGGATTAATGACCCCGCACATTCTCCAAAATGGAGACCATCTTTCTCACCAAGAAACTGCACTTATCCTCATTGCATCCGGCCTCTCGCCCCTCGGGCCAGTCGCTCTTGCAGTTATGGCACCAGATGAAGGGAATATGTTTTTACTTAGCAAAGCAGCAAGCGAGACACAAAAAGCTCATTTTCTTCCTGACCTCATAAATGGTCATTCGCGCTCTGCATTTCTAATGACAGAAGTTGCAAATGAAGGTGGAGCTGGCTCAGACCCCTCAATGCTTCAAACCAGAGCCATACCAGACGGGGACCACTGGGTTATCAACGGCAGGAAGTCCTTCATCACGGGCATAGAAGGCGCAAAGCTGGGCATAATCATGGCACGTACAGAAGCAGGAGCGACTATGTTTTTGGTGGAGCTACCTCATCCCTCCATTAGAATTGAACGCATATTAGATACGATAGATTCCTCAATGCCAGGCGGTCATGCCACTGTAATTATTGATAATTTACGCCTTCCCACCAGTGCAATCCTTGGTAATTCAGGTGAGGGCTTCAAACTTGCTCAAATTCGCCTCGCTCCCGCTCGCCTCACCCACTGTATGCGCTGGCTCGGGGCTTGTATTCGCGCTAACGAAATCGCAACAGATTACGCATGCAAACGCGAAGCATTTAACAAAAAACTCGTTGAACATGAAGGCGTTGGCTTCATGTTGGCTGATAATAAAATCGACCTAAAACAATGCGAACTCATGATCAACTGGTGTGCCACTATACTCGATAGCGGCTCTTCAGCGAATGAAGAAAGCTCAATGACTAAAGTTGCCGTTTCAGAAGCACTTTTTCGCGTTGCAGATCGCTGTGTACAAATCATGGGCGGAACCGGCTTAACTCACGATACCATAGTAGAACAGGTCTTCCGCGAAGTCCGCGCATTCCGGATCTATGATGGCCCAAGCGAGGTACATCGTTGGAGTATTGCAAAAAAAATTAAACATAAATGGGCAAATCAAAATGAATAAATCTGCACTCAACTCCGAAGAAACGACACTGGTTCGTGACGGTTATGAAGTTGATATTCATAAACTTTCTGAATGGATGCGCGAAAATATTTCTGATTTCAAAGGCCCAGTGAACATAACTCAATTTAAAGGCGGACAATCCAATCCAACTTACAGATTAAACACACCTTCCAAAAGTTATATTCTACGCAAACAACCCCCTGGCGACATTGTTAAGGGCGCTCATGCTGTCGATCGTGAAGCTCACATCATGGCCGCTCTAAAGATGCAAAACTTTCCTGTTCCTCAGATATACGGTGTCTGCACTAATACCGAAATCATCGGAACAATATTCATTGTCATGGAAGAAGTTGTGGGTCGCATCTTCTGGGATGCCACCTTACCCAACATACCTAAAAATGAACGCGCTGCTTACTACAACGCTATGAATGCAACACTCGCTCAACTGCACGCGATCAATCCCTCAGACACCGGACTCAATAATTATGGAAAGACAGGCAACTACCTTAAAAGGCAAATAGATCGCTGGTCGCGACAATATCTAGAAAACCCAAGTGCTGGAACCAATCCACATATGGACAAACTCGTAGAATGGCTTCCCCAAAATATCCCCGATGATGGAGATGAAACTCGAATTGTACATGGCGATTTTCGCATCGATAACATTATTTTCCACCCCTCAAAACCTCAGGTCTTAGCGGTGCTTGATTGGGAATTATCTACCCTCGGTAACCCCTTGTCCGATTTCGCCTATCACGCCATGACATATAGGACGCCACCTCATATCGTCGCTGGCCTAGCTGACGAGGATCCACTCGAGTTGGGTCTACCTAGTGAAGCGCAATACATAGAAAAATATTGCCACCTCACCGGACGCAATAAAATTGATAATTTTGACTACTACATAGCCTTCAACTTTTTCCGACTTGCCGCTATCTTACATGGGATAGCAGGGCGCATTTCAAATGGAACAGCCACCTCTGAAACGGCTCATGAACGAGCAAATGCTTTCCCAGAAGTCGCCAAATTGGCCTGGGATCAACTTTACCCCACCTCCCCTTAGCTCCCCTTTTTAACTTCAAAAGTATTCCAGCAGTTGCTCCCCAGTACTTTTCAACTGCAGCATGCTTTTCCACCCCTGCACACTTCATAAATTAGAAATGCATTTGGCAGTTCGCATAAATTTCTTACCAACCCATAGTGACTTGCGTAACAAAACCATCTACACTCAGTCGCAAATAATTTGTGGAGGAAACAATGTCTGCCAAGCTAAATTTTAAAGAGGCCCCATTCGGGCATGATCATGGCCCCTTCATAACCGGCCCCTTTGCCCCAGTAGATACCGAAGACACACTCGAGGACCTACCATTCGAAGGGGAAATCCCCAAAAATTTGAATGGGGTTTATCTTCGCAATGGACCCAATCAACGATTTGAACCCAAAGGCACATACCACGCCTTCGATGGTGACGGCATGATCCACGCAGCTGAATTCCGCAATGGAAAAGTGACCTATCGAAACAAATGGGTTCGAACGACAGCATGGTTAGAAGATGATTCTGCAGGTGAAGAGGTCCACTGGGGTATTCACCAAACTGTAAAAGGCCGAAAAGACAGGCCTATGGCTGATACCGCGAATACAGACATCATAGGCCATGCAGGCCATGCGCTAGCTATGTGGTACATGTCAGGAACCCCCTACCTCTTGAACCCCATTACGTTAGAAACAAAGGGCGCTGCGAAGTACTTAGCTAATACCGGAAAAGGGATGTCCGCTC
Organism: uncultured Hyphomonadaceae bacterium; assembly: GCA_964351655.1. Classification (GTDB taxonomy): domain Bacteria; phylum Pseudomonadota; class Alphaproteobacteria; order Caulobacterales; family Hyphomonadaceae; genus Hirschia. Next base: position 18,476 of record CAYGPD010000016.1, read on the forward strand.
ACCCCAAGGTTGACGAACGTACAGGCGAATTAATGTTCTTCGATTATTTCGATACATACCCATTCATGACATATAGTGTTGTAGATAAACATAATAAGCTTGCACACCACATACCTATTGAACTCCCTGGAGACCGCCTTCCTCACGACATGGGTGTTTCTGAAAACTACTCTATATTGCATGATCTTCCCGTCTATCACGATGAAGCCGCCCTAGAGGCGGGCCGACATAAAATCCGGTTCAATGCTTCGATGCCAGCACGTTTTGGAGTAATCCCTAGATACGGAAAACCAGAAGAAATTCGATGGTTTGAATTCTCCCCTTGCTTCCTCTACCACACAATAAACTGTTGGGAAGAAGGCGATGAAGTCATCATGATAGCGTGTCGCTTCATGCCTATAAAAAATGAAGATGGCACTCTAAATGAAGAACGTACTGCAAAAGCAATTGCGCATCTGAACATGCACTCTCAACTTTGGTCCTACCGTATGAACCTCAAAACAGGTGACGCAATTGAACAATGCCTTAACCCCCATTACAACGTAGAATTTCCCGGTTTTGATGCCTCAAAAACTGGTCGCAAAACACAATGGGCCTATTTGGTTGATCACAATCCAGATACACTTCATTGGACTGGTATTCGTAAAATGAGCACCTTCACAGGTGAATCAATGAGCGCCTGGAGCGATAGCCCAGAAGATTGCTGGTATAGTGAGCCATGGTTTGCACCTGCAGACAATCAAAGTGCAGAAGATGACGGCTACGTAATCGTATTTGTGTGGAACGAAAAAACGCAGATACAGCAACTTCAAATATTCGATGCGCGAGACTTAAACAAAGGCCCCATAACCCGCATCACGCTACCTCGCCGTGTACCAAGCGGCTTCCATGCTTGTTGGATGAAATCCTCACAAATTGAAAACTGGGACCAATGAGAAAAAGAATGCCAGTAACCTAGGTTACTGGCATTCTTTTTTATAAGCCTATTTGTTCAGCATCAAGCTTCATCATAGATGCACCACCCGCATTGATAGCGCTTAGATGCTGAGCAGCACGGGGCAGTATACGATCAAAATAGAAACCACATGTCGCCAACTTAGCTTCATAAAAGCGCTCATTACATTCATTTCCTGAAGCAATTTTGCTTTTCGCAACGTGCGCCATTCTAAGCCAAAAATACCCAAGACATACATAACCGGCAAAGAGAATATAGTCTGTCGCTGCAGCGCCTATTTCGTCTTTGTCTCGCATTGAATCTGATCCGACTTTCTGTGTCACCTCTCCCCATTGCTTAACATATGAAGCCAACTGAATAGCATGCGGTTTTAATACTTCGTCACACTCAAGTTCAGCCGATAATTTAACAATCAACTTTAAAAATTGGCGCAAGGTTTCGCCTTGATCTGAAAGCACTTTTCGTCCCAGCAGATCCAGCCCTTGGATAGTCGTCGTGCCCTCGTAAATTGTGGAAATACGGGCATCTCTCACAATCTGCTCGACACCAGTTTCACGAATATACCCATGCCCGCCAAAAATTTGCACACCAAGGTTTGCAACCTCATTCCCCGTCTCCGTGATGAACGCTTTGCAAATTGGGGTTACAAAAGAAAGCATCTTTTCTGCTTCCTTCTTTTGTTCTTCATCTTCGCCATGCTCAGAAAAATCCAATTGCTCAAGCGCAAAATAAGCCAGCGCTCGGTTCCCCTCGTTGAGCGCTTTCATAGTCATTAACATTCGCCGCACATCCGCATGACAAATAATTGGATCTGCAGGTTTATCTGCCATCTTTACGCCAGATAATGAACGCCCCTGCAATCGCTCATTTGCATAAGCATATGCAGCTTGAAAGCTACGCTCTCCGAGGCACAATCCCTGCAAAGCAGTGACGATTCGTGCATTATTCATAAATGTGAACATACAGCTTAGCCCTTTATTAGGCTTGCCAACCAAATACCCTGTCGCTCCGTCAAAATTCATCACACACGTAGCTGCAGCATGCATACCCATCTTATGCTCAATGGAACCACAACTTGCAGCATTACGCTTCCCCAAATTCCCATCCGCATCTGGAATAAATTTTGGAACCAAGAAAAGTGAAATACCCTTCGTTCCTGCTGGAGCATCTGGAAGTTTTGCGAGCACTAAATGTACAATATTTTCAGTTAAATCTTGATCACCCGCAGAAATAAAAACCTTCGTTCCCGTTATAGAGTATTCGCCGCCCTCTATCGGAATTGCCCGAGTTTTGATCAACCCCAAATCACTACCACAATGTGCCTCAGTTAAACACATAGTCCCACTCCAACTTCCCTCCACCATCTTCGGCAAATAGAGTTGTTTTTGTTGTTCACTACCGTGTGTGGTAAGTGCGGCTACCGCACCATGTGTCAGACCGGGATATTGCACCCAAGATATATTAGCGGCAGCCATTAGCTCCAAAACAGATATATTCAAAGATTCAGGCAATCCCTGCCCACCAAACTCTTCAGGGGCACTAATACCTCCCCATCCCCCGTCCACATATTGCTGATATGCTTGCTTGAAGCCCGCAGGAGTTCCAACTTGCCCTTCCTTCAAACACGCTCCATCCTGATCCCCACTCGCATACAAAGGCGCAAGAATGTTTTCAGAAAAGCGGGCAGCTTCGTCCAATATTTGATTAACAATGTCCGCTTCAACTGAACTAGTGGGAAAAGCACTATAGTTGGCGCTGAAATTAAAAACTTCGTTTGAAATAAAACGAATATTCTCCAACGGCGCTTTAAAAGGTGTCATATGTCCTCCTACTCCGAGAGCTGCTAGAGCGCCCATCTTTCAATTTATTGTTGTTGGCGCAATTGAAGCGCAACTAAAAGATATAAACCTACGAAATTGCTCTTGAAGAGGTTAGTTAAACCAGCTCCATCACCAAAGCAGAACCAATGCCGCCTCCAGCAAGAGCAGTGACCAACCCCGTTTGTTTGCCCTGACGCTCAAGCTCATGAAATAGCCCTGTCGCAAGCATAGCACCTGTGGCCCCCATAGGATGCCCCATAGCAAGATGTCCACCATTCACGTTTATGATGTTCGGATCAATATCGTTGTCTCTTTCAAATTTCAGAGGCACAGCAGCAAAGGCCTCCATAAACTCAATTAAGTCCAGGTCTTCGACTTTCATTCCCGCCTTAGCCAATGCACGCTCCGCAGCTTCATAGCCTGCAGAAAACTGCAATACAGGATCCCCACCCACATCAACGACAGACACAACACGCGCTCGTGGCTTCAAACCAGCTTTTTCTCCCGCTTCTTTAGTTCCAACAAGCAGCAAAGCAGCGCCATCAGCCATTCCAGGACAATTGGCGATCGAATGAATATGAGAAATTTCAGCTAATTCAGGAAAGGTTCCAAGCATCATTTTATCAAAATCCGCCATCTCTTCTCCACCAAAAGCTGGTAAAAATTTCTCGAGCGTTTCCAGCGTCATATCACTTCGAATGAGCTCGTCGTATGCAAGCACGATTTCACCATCTTTATTTGTCACGGGAACAACCGATTTTGAATATCGCCCCCCTTCCCAAGCCGCAGCAGCCCTCTGGTGAGAGCGTAAAGTTAGCGCATCAATTGATGGCTTATCTATACCATCTAAAGTAGCAATAAGCTCAGCTCCCATCACTGGCGGTGCCCATTTAAGGGACTTAATCATCTCAACTTTGGTATAATATGAAGCTTTGTCAGCTAAAAATGGCACTTGAGATAATGATTCCACACCGCCAGCGAGCGTTAATCCTCCCTCTCCCGCCCGAGATATTAAAACAGCTTCGTTTAATGCCGTAAGTCCAGAGACGCAGTAGTTATTTAAAGTTTTTGTAGAAGCACCAACACTCAATCTTGATGCCAGCTTGCTCACCAGAGCAATATGCCCCCCTTGGGAGCCGACCTGACCTACGCATCCTAGAATGAGTTTATCTACTTGCGATATCGCATCCTCGCCCATACGAGCACTGACCGCGTCTATTAGCTGAGAAACCATTTCATGTGGCGCAATTTCAAACAGACTACCTCCGGGCTTTCCATCCCTACCGGCTCGCCCTTTACCACGAGGCGTCCGCACTGCATCATAAATATATGCTTCTACCATGCCAATTTCCTATTCAGCTTGCTTGGAAACAGTGAAGAGGCACACACCAATACACCATCACTTTATAACTTTCACTATCATACCTTATACAGCCGACCCTCGTTTTAGGTCAAACCTAAACATGCGTTATTTTAGAAAGATTCAATAATATACACCCGAAACCAAGCATATATTTTACGTTGGAGAATTAGGATTGAGTCTTGCCTCCATAGAATACGCAAGTTAGTATTATTATAAAAGTATAATTATAGATTTAGGGTCGTCATATATGAACAAGCTCAAAGCACTAAGTGGAAATTTGCAAATTCCCGCCATAGCAGCGCCGATGTTCTTGGTTTCAGGTCCAGACTTAGTAGCAGCGACCTGTAAAGCAGGCGTCATTGGAGCCTTTCCATTCCCAAATGCTCGTACCATAAAAACACTAGACATGTGGCTTGGAACGCTCTCCGACATCTGCCAATCTACCCCCAGTGCGGCTCCATTTGCAGTAAATATGACAACTCACAAAAGCTATGATCGTCTTCAAGATGAAATAGCACTAATATCAAATTACAAACCCAAGGTCGTTATAACTGCCCTAGGCGGCCCAGAACCCGTTATTGAAACAGTCCACAGCTATGGCGGAATCGTCATTGCCGATGTCAACTCAATCGAATATGCCAGAAAAGCAGCAAAGAAAGGCGTTGACGGATTAGCTCTTATTTCATCTGGAGCTGGTGGACACACAGGATCAATTACTGGCTTCGCCTTTGTCGATGCTGTTCGCGAATTTTTCGATGGTATTATAATCCTTGCCGGCGGCATTAGTAGTGGTGCTGCAATTCGCGCTGCCGAAGTGTTAGGTGCTGATCTCTCATATCTTGGCACGAGCTTCATCGCTGCGAATGAAAGCTTAGCAAGCGAAGAATATAGAGACATGATCGTCGCAGCTAATGCTACTGATTTAGTTCTCAGCAATAAACTAACCGGAGCCTATGCAAATTATCTGCGTTCCAGCCTTCAAAAAATGGGAATTGATCCCGACAATACCGGCCAAGGCACGGGGTTTGACTTATCTTCTTCCCAAAACCAAATCAAAGCTTGGCGTGACATCTGGTCCGCAGGACATGGTGTTGGTTCAGTCAAAAAGCGCCAGCCTGCCGCAGATATAATTGCACAATTACGTACTGAATATATCGAAGCAAGAACGAACCAATCAAGCATTATCAACCTCTAAAGCCACCGTTATTTCTCTGGTCACTTCGGTTTGGGACTTAGAAATAGCATGTTAGCTAAACGACAGTACATTCTGCGTTTCTGTTGCTGCGAACAACGCTTTAACATCTTCTTCTCGCAACGACATTGAAAGTCTTTGGTTTACAGTTCCCTTGTCAGTCATCTCCCCGTTTTCCAACAACGGAGGGGTCATCAAGAATGCGAACTTACAAATTTTGCGGCTTGACCCAACATTATTGACATTAAAAGCACCAATCAGCTCTTCCATCTTCTCAAGCGAAGGCACTCCCATCGCTGGATTGGGCCATGCAAGCACACCTATATGATCACGGTTTTCACCACAAATTAGCACCTCAAACACATAAGGGCTGAGAGCCCGCAAAACATCAGTTCGCAAATCATTTGCTGCAACCCATGTTCCATTACTCAATTTGAATTCTTCTGACATTCGGCCCGCAAAATTCAGCCCCCCCTCAGGATAGTCCGTTATCTTGAATGTGCAGGCATCTCCGGTACAAAAATAACCTTCACCATCGAAAACCTTGGAGTTTAACTCTTCACGCCCAAGATAGCCGCTTGTCACAATTGGGGCTTTTACACGTAATTCATAGCGATCCGCATACGGAACGAGCTTTAGTTCAACTCCAGGCCCGGGAAGGCCTATACTCCCTACTTCATCAACCTCATAATAGGTTGATGTGCACCCCGAAGTCGTCTCAGTTGCACCATACCCAGAAATAATATGAATTCTATAGCCTGTTGCTTCTACAGCTAACTTTTGCACTCGATCATAAACATCCTGCGGGAGACCAGCACCACCAAATAACATTACCCGCATGTTTTTGAAAAACGCATCCCTTAATGCAATGTCTTGCTCCAATGCAGTCGCCAACATTGAATATCCAGAGGGTACATTGGTGAAATAACGCAAATTGAGACTGCGGATATTTGCGATTGTTTCATCAAAACGCCCCAACAAAGGCCTCCCTTTGTCGATATACAATGAAGCACCAACTAGATTTGCCGCTATACTCACATGCAATCCGGAAACATGGCTCCAAGGCAACCACTCCAGCAGCTCCTCATCCCACGCACCGGTATCTTGCATAATCCACCACATAAGCTTAACCCAAGCTATCATCATGCGATTGGTTTGTACGACCGCTTTAGGTTTACCTGTGGAACCTGATGTTAAAACATACGCGGCGGCCGCATCCGGGTTTAAAGACTTCTTTCTATCTTCAAGGCGTGATGATATTTTTGTATTCAGCATCAACTGATATTCATGCACATTCCCCCCGAAGGCATGCGGTGTTTTTGAGATAATGTGCACATCTTTATCAAACACTTTTGCAGCTTCCGCATAAGCTTCATTTTCAGCAAAAACAAAGCGTGGTTTAATGAAGCTTTCTGCATATTTGAGACGCTGAAAGCCGCTAGATGCGCCTAGAAGTGCATAATTTTCGCTCAAGGGCACAATAGGCGCACCAATAGCCAGCGCAGCAAATCTGACCACAGCATGGGCGACCGAATTTCCTGAAATTATCATCACTGGTGTATCGCTTCCCCCACCAAGGTTTAAAAGGTATTCAGCGGCGGCGTTTACGTGTGCAAAGAAGACTTCAAAAGATGTCTCCTGCCATTGTCCAATTTCACCATTTGCAGTTAAGCCAGAACGACGTTCAGCTATTGCCACCTTGTTTGGCTGCTCTCTAGCCGCTTTTTCGAGTCCGTCGATGACCGTTTCATAACCAAGAGATATTTCCTCAGCGACCGTTTTTATACGAATAGACCCATCGCTATGTTTATCAACGATCAAATCAACATCTGGGAATTTAACAGGACGGAAAGGTGGGAGAATTTCATTCACACTCATTTGTCTTTTACTCTCTGCTAAGATTGTTCAATCTTCGTTGGTAAAGTTGGAAAACCAAGATTTTTAATGCACTTAAATTATACGGTTGAGCTTCAATGCTGTGAGTTCTTTAGTGCTATACCCAAGCGATTTGAGAACATCTTCGGTGTGTTCACCTAAAGTTGGAGCCCGAGAAAAGTCGGCAACTGAAGATTTAGAATACTTTACAGGATGAGCTGCAATTGGCGCACAAACCCCAGTATAATCGATATTTTTTAGTACACCGCTTTGGACAACATGTTCATTTTTGAGGACCTGTGCTGGCGTGAGCAATTCACCGCAAGGAATTCCAGCACTTGCTAAACCATCTACAATTTCAGCGTTGGTACGACTTGCGCACCATTGCCGCATTCGCTCTCCAATAACCACACCATGATCACCGCGCGATTGATCAGATACGAACCTATCATCTTCAAGCCATTGTGGTTCATTGAGGAAATCAGCCCAACGCTTAAACAGACCTGCTCCTACGATTTGAACTGTCACCCACCCATCACGACTTTTAAAGGAGTCTGTCGGAGCGTTGTATTGACCGCGTGTGCCGCTACCTTCACGCCCCTTTGAAAGTACAGCCTCTTCGATGAGAGCAGCATTATTAAACGCGAGCGCAGTTCCCAATAAACTTGCCTCTACAACCTGCCCTTCTCCCGTTTTCATTCGATGCATGAGCGCCGCCATCGCACCAAAAGCACTCAAGGAAGCAGTCCCGAAATCGCAATATGGCGCAAATGATTTTGCGGGCTCGTCTGGCGTACCGCTTAAATACATCGCCCCAGACATCGCTTGTGCTACGGTGTCAAAACCGCCTCGGGCAGCATAGGGACCAACAGAACCAAACGCCGATCCCATCACCAATATAATATCTGCCTTTACCGCTTTCAGGCTTTCATAATCTAGCCCCATCTTTTTAAGCGCTGGCGGCGGCAGATTCACAATAACAATATCTGCCGTCTCAACCAATTTACGCACGACCTCTTGGCCTTCAGCTTTGGTCGGATTTAGGGTAATTCCGCGCTTATTACGCCCAATCTGCATGTGATATGCGCCCTCACCCTCAGGTGTCACTGGAACAGTATAGCGATCTTCACCCCCATCCGGGCGCTCAACTCGAATGACATCCGCGCCAAGATCTGCGAGCAAGGTTGCGCAGTATGGGCCCGCAATGTAGCGACCAAAATCAAGCACGCGGATACCTTTTAAAATATCGCTCATGACTTACCCAATACAGTCACAACTGTGGCTGCCTCCTCTACATGGAGGAAGCCGCCGCCATTCTCAGCGACCGCCAAACGTGCATTTTCAACTTGCCGCCTGCCCGCTTCTCCGCGTAGTTGAAGAACAAGTTCTTCAATTTGAGCCAGACCGGTTGCACCAACCGGGTGACCTTTTGACATTAAACCACCGCACGGATTTACAACAACTTTTCCGCCAAGACGCGTTGCGCCGCTTTGAGTAAATGCGCCACCTTCTCCAATTGGACAAAGTTGAAGGTTTTCGATTTGTTGGATTTCCGCAAACGCACTTGCATCATGAAGCTCAACAACATCTACATCTTTGGGGTCTATGCTCGCGCGTTCATAGGCTATGGTAGCTGCGCGACGTCCAAGGTGGTTTGCATAGTCTGTCATCTCCCTCTCAGAAGCTGTTGAGACACCAATCCCTTTAACTTCCACAGCGCGCGCTTTTTGGTCAGCTGTCAGCACGCTTCCTCTCGCCAGAATAATTGCTGCTCCACCATCGCTAATCGGTGCACACATCGCACGCGTAAACGGCCAAACTATTGGTTTATCAGCCAACACCTCTTCTACCGTCATATCTTTTTGGTATTGGGATTTAGGATTAAATGTTGAATGATAATGTGCTTTGGAAGCCGCCGCAGCGAGTTGAGCCTGCGTAGTACCAAAGGTGATCATGTGTTGACGGGCCATTGCAGCATACGCATCCATAAAGAAACTGCGCTCTTCTGCTACACTTATACCTCCCGGAATAATGTCCCGCCCAATAGCATCAAATCGAGCTGAAATTTCATCAATACGTTCAATGTCTGTCCCTCCCATAAAAGCCGCAAACATCTTTTCGCGACGGTCAGGATAGAACATTTTCTCGACACCAACCGCCATCACAATATCAGCTTCTCCAGCCTTGATATGATTGACGCCGCTATAAAGCGCGCTTGAACCAGAAGCACACGCATTTTCAATGTTAAATATCGGGATATTAGGCAAACCAGCAGCATGTAGAGCAATTTGACCCCGAACTGTATTTTGGCCCTCAAGAATAGGCTGACGCGTATTGGAAAACCAAGCTGCTTGGATTTTCTCTGCACCGATACCAGCATCCACAAGCGCAGCCTGCACAACTTCCCGCGCAAGCATTTTCACAGTTTTATCCGGCCATCTTTTAAAAGCCGTCGTTGCAGCACCGATAATATAAATTTTCTCAACCATGATGACGACCATCCTTCCCAGCAACACATGTTGCTTGTGCAATACTTCTATATTTGGAACTCAAATATTGCCTTCTAGCGTAGGCACACACACTGCCGCGATGCGCGGCTAATTCGTGTATTGAACAAGCGCACTTCTCACTATTTTGTTCATTGGGTTGCGTGGCAAAGTTTCTAGAATGACGACCTTCTCTGGCCACTTAAATTTAGCAACACCTTTTGCATCAAGATACGTCTGCACATCGCGCAACTGCACATCTTGGCCTGGTTTTGGCACCGCAATTAATGCCACTTTTTCTCCCATTACATCATCAGGATAGCCACATACTGCGCACTCTAATATAGAGGGGAATGCCCCAATGACATTATCCAATTCTTCGGGGGAGATTTTGATACCACCGCGCACGATTATATCCTTGCATCGTCCCGTAAATAGATAAAATTCGCTGTTCTCACCCGCGATTTCAAACATATCACCGGTGCGAAAAAATCCATCTTTTGAAAACGCTTCAGCATTATCGTCATCTGAACGATAGTAGCCATCAAACACTGTTGCGCCCGCAATCCACAACTCGCCCGATTTACCTTGTTCTAGAATTTCTTCTCCAGTGGAGAGGTCTATGAGTTTAGTCTGCATGCGCTGCGCGGTCCGATTACTCCACGAATATTCAGGACGACCAAAGCGCGGAAAATATACAGCACGCTCATCGACGTTCGGCACATCTCGATACCCGCTAACAAGACTAACACCTTCATTTGAACCAAAAATATTGACGACCTCAACACCCAATACATCTTTAAATCCACGTATCATGTCTGGTGACAATGGTGCGCTGCCCGAACCAATTACCCTCAACGCACTTAGGTCAAATGTTTCGGTTATAAGCTTGGTATCTAAGAGAAGTTTATTCAAAATTGCCGGTGGAACGAGCGTATAAGTTACCTTCTCCTCCTGCAACTGTGTCAAAAACACTGTCGGATCAAATGGATGGTGTAATACCAACTTAAATTTTAAATGCATCCAAAAATATAAACAGCCACCAATAGCCGCCATATTGATGAATGGAAACGGTGCAAGCATCACATCTGTTGGCTCTTGGCCGACGGCATCTTCCAAAGTCAGCGCCGACGATTTCCAATGATTATGACTACGCGGCACACCTTTGGGACGGCCTGTTGTGCCAGAGGTCCAGCAAATAGAAAAAATGTCGTTTGCATCAACGGTAATGTTTTCTACATAGGCAAGATAGGCAGCTGTATCCGCAACGATTTCCTCTCCACCATTGGTCAGCACACCTACGCCATCAAACTGAAGAAACGCACACCTATCCCCAAAGCATTCACGATGGCTCTCTCCCATCGGCTCGCCTTTGAAAGATGCGAATGTAAGGTAGGCTTGCGGATTAAGAACGCCGGCAATGTGGCGACATTCGAAACTACCATATTGCATCGCCATGGGACTAACAATTATCCCCAAACGAGATGCGGCCATATAAGCGATAATGATTTCAACAGTATTGGGCAATTGCAAAACCATTATATCGCCTTGGCGCAATCCCGAGGCATAAAAAGACTCCCCCATGCGGTCAGCAGCCTCCCTCAATTCGCGAAAGGTGAGACGCGCCTGACGTCCGCCCACCAAACTTTCCCGATCTAAAGGGTCAATGAGCGCCTCCTGATCTGGTGACATTGAGACAGCCGCATCGAGAAAACTATGTAATGTCTCCTCACCCCACCATTGGTTCGCCGTAAATTGAGTGATTTTATGATCCGGTGTCGTTCTCATTTTTTCCTCGCCCATTACGTCACCCGGCATTATTTTATATATGCTCTTTATATGTGACTTTCATTATCATACCTACCTCATTCAGCAAGTTACGTCAATTCGAGATACCGGCAATTTCTCCCTAGAAAACAAGTATAAACACAGCATCATTGATGCATGCCTACACCTCACTTAAGGGCATACAAAAAGAAACCGCAGCCAAAGTTTTTACACCTTGACCACGGCTTTAAGTGAGGAATGTACTGGAAGTTAGAATTTATATTCGAGTTTTAAAGTTACGTTTCTTGGGCGCATATAAAAGCTATCATAGACAACGCCTGTTCCACGCGTGATTGTGCCTGTGAGCGGCACCGTACTACTCAACGTCCTGATGCGCTCATCGGTCAAATTGTCACCAATGAGTGAAACGCGCCAACGCCCCTCAGCACTGCTCAAACCTATTTGCGCTCCGACTTTCGTGTACGCATCTTGAATCTGATTTGAGTCAAGATTTGTTGTAAGTTCATATTCAGAACTATAGTCGAAATTTAGATTTGCGTCGAATATTAAGTTACGACCGAGATCGCGCTCGTAATCCACCCCATAATTCGCACTCCACTCAGGCGCAAAGGCCGCCCGTCTCCCCGCATAATCACACAAAATGCCATTGTCTGGCACTTGCCCGAATGCACATTGGCCACCAGGGAAGTTTGCATATTCAAAGTCAAGATACGCCCCCGACCCGTAAAGGGTGAAATTGTTGCCAACAAGCATGCGCCCATCAAATTCTACACCCGAAGTTTCCGCTTCAGAGGCATTTTCCACGAGGAAACCAAGCACGCCGTCAAACACGTTTGTTTGCAGGTTTGTGTATTCAGTTTTGTATGCGGTGACGTTTAGTTCGGCAGTATCCCACGCAAATTTAGCACCAATTTCATAGTTTTTCGCTCCCTCATCTTCGTATTCGAAAGTTCCAGGTACAGCGACTGAAGTATCAGAGGGTGAAGAACTGCCTCGCACATCAAAGCCGCCCGCCTTAGAGCCTTCTGTATAGGAAACATACAAAGAGGCAAAATCCGTAGGCTTATACAACAAACGCACCAATGGATCGAATGCATCTTCACTACGTGAACCTGACAAATCATGGTCAGCAATATTGAAAGCTCGCAACACCGCCTGCACAACAGGAAGAGGAGACATGTTGGTTGGCCCTTTGGACACAAACATAGCCCGACTTGCGTCTTTTTCTTCTGAACTTAAGCGTGCTCCAGCGGTCAATGTCAGCTGGTCTGTGAAATTAAAGTCGGCCTGCGCAAATGCAGAAAACAGTTCAGCTTCTTGATCATATTGACGCCCAAAACGGGAATCTGCAATTAATGAAAACGGCGCTCCCAAAGCAGAAAACAGTGATTGAAATGCAATATCATCAGTGACTTCAAGTTCACTATTTTGATAATATAAGCCGGCCACATAATCGATACGTTGATTACCAGGAGAGGTCAGGCGCAGCTCTTGTGAAAACTGCGTATAGTCCTCAGTTTGATCGGCATACAGCATCTTCAATCGAGTATAGTCGATATCAATACCTTCTACAGTCTCATACTGCGCAAACCCTGTGATAGATGTCAGCGTATGATTGCCCAATGCATAATTTGCCGTCAAAACAGCATCAAAGACTTCATTGGAACTGCGAGATGAGTCCCCCTCACTTTGATAATTTTCATCCGTCTCGACAAATAATGGACCTGAGAAGACCGTATTGAAACTACCAATTGGCGTATTTACTTCCAGAGCGCGCCCTAAAATATCAAATTGCGCCCACTCAAGCTTCAAGTTTACGTCAAGCGCATTTCCGTCATCATAAGCCAATTGTCCACGAAGAAATTTCTCTTCCTTATTTGGCTCTTTGCGACCTAATGTTTCATTCGTTATATATCCATCAAGTTCACGATAAGAACCAACTAATCGATACCCCCAATTGTCATTGATTGGGCCTGATACAACGCCGAGTATTTGAGGCTCTTCATGTTCAAACTCGTAGGAAACACCGATTTTGCCTTCAAATTCTGACGTTGGCTTAGCGGTAATAACGTTCACCGCACCCGCAATCGCATTTTTCCCAAACAAGGTTGGTTGCGGGCCCCGCAACACTTCTACACGCTCAAGATCAACCAATGGCATTCGTATCAACTGACTGCGGCCAAAAGAAATCCCGTCAACATACATACCTACAGATTGCTCAAATCCTTTATTGTTACCGGTCGAGATACCGCGGATACCAATTGCTGTATCAATCTGACTTTCACTAATAAATACGTTTGGTACGGACGCCGACAAAGAAATCAGATCATCAACGCTACGATCTTCAATAACGGCTCCGTCTACAGCGCTGATTGAAATCGGAACTTCTTGAAGTGTCTCTTCACGCTTTTGAGCTGTAACCGTTATAACATCAAGACTACGCTTGGTTTCAACTGGTGCAGATTGCTCCTCTTGGGCATATGCCGGCCCACCCAACACGGCCACAAAGCTGGAACATCCAATTAATACACTTTTGAATTTCAAATTACGCCGACGCGCACTCGATACTAAAGACGCTCCACTCAATGGGGTCTTTCCCTGAGAATTCTGTACAGTCATATTTTTCCTCCCCGCGAATTATTAATGGTAGATCTTGAAATGCCGACCGATCTGCGGAAAGGATAGTTTGTACCGTTTATGCAAGTGACACAAGTGGGTTTGATTAAGCAAGTTACAATATTTTACTGACAGCTTTCTCAGCACAAAAATTGTGACAAACAACAAACTTCACAAGCAAACATTTAATTACATGATTTTAAATAATTTTTCTTCAAAATAGAGGGTATTCTGTTTTATAGAGTTTAGTCTTTATTTCGATCAATTGCTTTTAATACACCCCATTTATTTTAATTGATATCATACTAATTTGCTTGAAATAGTGAATTTTGTTACAAAACTATCAACTTCGAATTGCACGAACTTAAACGCAATCCAGACAAATCTTCTCCCCCCAACATCTCAAGGTTCACATTCTATCTGCTTGTTGAGGTACTCCATTAGAGCAAGGAGCAATCCTCCCAATACTTTGGACCCATGCTACATCCAAAGTTATAGGAGCTTATAATTTCATATTTTGATTTTTTTACTGGGTGACATCTACGCCGATCTTCGCTCGAAGACATAGCGGACCACTAAACTGCTTTTCTGGTATCAACCACAGAACCAAATTAATCTAACTTTGGCACAAAGAGCATCAAATGGCTCTTTGTGCCAAATCCTCGACATTCCTAACTATAGCTAACTATCGTTTCTGTACCAGCAAAACCCAGTCCTGAGTTACTCTATTCGGTGGCGATCCCACAAATTGATTTGTACCACCCCTTAATGAATCAACGCTCCCCTTTTGCAGCTCGCCACCCTGCTTAGGATCAAACCAAGACACGCTATAGCCCTCTTCTATAATAGGCAGTTTCAACATCTGACTTCCCCGCCCCGGTTGATAAAATGCATAGATTTCACCTTCTATACCTAGACAGTAGACATCAAGCCGCCCCATAGCTTCTCCACATGATCCCATTTTCCAGTACGGGAGATAATCTTCGAAGAAATTAAGGGCGATATCAGTTTGCTTCCATAGATTTTCGCGTGTTCTCCAATCTTCAGCGGACACATCATTCGAGTGATATTTACCGCCGAAAAACCACTCTACTCCTGCGCCGCCAGCAAGTAGATGCCCCCATAGAACATGCCGTCTCATAAGGTCATGGTCAGGATCCACATCATCGGGTAGTGCGCCATTATACCAAGGACCGATTTCATCTAGAGTGATCAACCATTGATGGCCAGCCTCTGCGGATCTTTTATGCCAATCCAGCGTACTCTCATAGACATCGGATGCTTCATCAATTTGTAGGGACATGCCATCCAATGGCTCAAACCCTAGAAGCGGCGTAAAGGTCCAATCAATATCATCATGCTGCGCATGAGAGTGTAACAATACTGTATGATCATACGGGTCATTCTCTTCGAAGAATTGCGCCATAGCTTTACGTTGCGCATGTGACTGCCCAACTTCCATCCAACTCGAAGGACCGTTCTCTTCTCCTAAATTCCAAATAAGAGCTGGATGATGCCCGAAACGCGATATCAACTCGCTATAATATAACTTCCGTTGAAACTCAGTATCTCCCCCATCAAGCATCCGTTCATTTTCAGTTTCTTGAGTCACCACATGCAATAAGACACCCTTAGACTGCATATGATCAAACACAATATTCCACTGATCTAACTTGCTTACATCGAAACGGTCAAAAGCATCAGGTGACTCATAGGGCCACACATCATTTCCATCCCCTTTAATGTTCAACGTTAGAAAATAGACAGTGTTCATCCCTTGATTGGCAATATAGTTGATCGCTCCAATCAATGAATGACCGCGAGGTTCACCTGATTTCAGCCCCCATAACGGGTCGCCAATATTCCAATCTTTTCGGTGCGGCTCAAATGCATGGATTTCCCCCTCTGCACTCGCTTCACCTTCTCGGCTCTCTTTCAACAAACGGTACGTATCATCAAAACCGACATAACCAAGCATATTTTCGGGACTAGCAGGTCCACCCTTTAGCCAATACTCACCTGATTTTTCAAAGCGAAATAATTTTCCATCACCCTTTAAGCGTCCACGATTTGCCGCTCTAAAGTCTTTTCCTGACGCATCCGAATCCGCAACAATGAACGTTCCTATTGCACCCGATATTTCAATATCTTCACCCACATTTGGATCTCTGCTGATTGCAATATCAGTCCCCTTTTTAAAGCTCGCCTTATACGACCACTCTCCAACAGAATCAGGTGAAAAGCGTACACGCCAAACATTTCCTGATTTTGCACTTGTCTGGGCAGCATCACCATCAGCAGCATAAAAACCACGAATGAGATAAGATGTGTCACCATTCGTAAACTCAACAAGAAGTCTGTAGTCAGTGAATGGGTTTAGCGAAGCTGTTTCAGACGTTTCCGGGCCCTGAAAATCCAACTCAAAAGTATGCCACAGCTTTGGAATATCATGCCCGATATCTTCATTGTTGTTTGACTTCTGAGCTTCATTTTTTTCGGCAAGCAACACAGTTTCCGGATCAGATTTTGGCCTCATCTGAGATGGTAACTTTATACGCTCTATAGAGGTTAACTCTGGCTCACCGCCGCGATTTCCACACCCTGACACAGTGTATAGATAATCTTCCAAAATCACAAAACCTGTTCCATGACGCCCCTGTTGCAAATCTGGCAATTGAGACCACTTTTCAGTTTTCACATTGTAAACTTCAACTTCATCATGAGCAGGCACCTGCCCTCCACTTTCGCCCCCCCCGACAAACACATAATCACCCGATGAGATCGTAAGTGTGCCCGCACGTTGAGTTGGAATATTTTCTTCAGGCCCTGCCTCTTCCCAAGCACCCGTTTCGAAATTAAAGACATCGCCTGTAATAACTGTCTGTTCAAAACTCAAACCAGCCCTTTGCTCGGAGCGGCGCCCACCAAAGGCAAATAGCTTCTCACCAGAAAGAGTTGCCTGAAAATGATCTCTTTGATGAGGCGCATCTGGCAAAACAGTCCACTGTCCCGTTTTCACATCATACGCATCAAACCAATTTACATACCCATCCAAATGTCCGTTCGTGATACCACCTACAAGATAGATCTTACCGTCCTTATATACAGCGCCCGCTCCACCGCGCTGCCGCGCCTTTGGAATAGGGTCACCATATTCAAAAGTATCGGTTTTAGGGTAGTAAATCAGTATCTTGTCTAATGGCTTTTCATTAGGCCACTGCCCCGTCATGGCACCGACTATATAAATAGCATCCCCAACAACAACAGATTGAAAATGATGCAACTCAATTGGTGTCTTAGACTTTTGAGACCAAGAATTTGTTTTAGGATCAAATACATCTACTGGGTTAATTCGACGCCCACCCAGTAAAAACACCTTACCATCATAAGATGCTATTGAGGCTTCATGTCGCGCTGTCGGAGTACCATTTGCTTCGACATATTCCCAGCCGCTTTTTTCAGCGCTGTTTTCGGCAATCGCAGCACAAGATTGAATTCCCAATACCATTAAAATCGGCACAATTGTTTTTATATAGATTGTTTTCACGACTTTACTCCATTTGACAATTGCACGCATTTTCAGAGTCACAGACCAATGCTGAATTGTACTTCCCTACCCCTATAAGGCTATTATGATATTTGAACTTTCATGGGTTTACAACGTTGTCAACGGTGCCTGAGAGTTTAAAATTGGCTATATAATTCCCTGTATTAGAGTTTCCTCAGAACAATCCAACCTGAGCAAATACCTCCAAAGATATTCAATTTGCTCAATTTTATTGAGAAACACTTGGAGCAACGAAGTCGTATTTCTTGTGACCACACCGCGCCATTGGTATCGATAACATTTATATAACTTCAAGACGAAAAGCTATGATCGTTATGAAGAAATTCTCACTTACATTGCCGAAGCCGATTCGCGTACAACAAGTGTATGCGCGAGAAAAATTACAGACTTTGTCGGAATATCATCAGCCGCTCCATCTATCACAGAGCTCAGAATATCCACAGCTCTGCCAGCCATATCCACAAGGGGCTGACCAACAGTGGTCAGATTCGGCCAAATCGTTGTTGCAATCGGCGAATCGTCAAAACCAACAACAGAAAGATCTATAGGAACCTTAATCCCACGTGAGGACGCCGCTCCTAAAACACCTGCGGCCATATCATCATTCGACGCAAATATTGCTGTTGGTGGATTTGCACTAGAGAGCAATTGATGGCCCGCATCCATACCAGACCTATAGTCAAAAAAGCCCTGAACGGTCAGCGCCTTGTCGAAGGCTATCCCCGCATTACGTAATGCTTCTTTATACCCATTCCCTCTCAGCAAGCTAGAACTATGGCTTGGGTGCCCCCACACAAAACCAATCCGTCTATGTCCCAGACTTATAAGATGTTCGGTCATATCAACCGAGGCTTGAAACTCATCCACTCCCAGCTCATAGGCTTTACGTTTCGCGGATGAACTTCCCAAAAATACCGTTGGAAAATCCTCTGTTTCCAACATCTTACGTACGCCATCAATGTCGCTTATGGGAGGCGGAATTATTAAGCCATCCCACGCTCCATTCAAATCACTCTTCAATTGTTCAGGAGAAATGTCCTGCGCAACTTGCCGAATTATCAGCTGATATCCATAGCGCTCCACAGCCGATAAAGCTCCTAGCATAACTTTCTCAAGATATGCCGAAGAAGGGTTTGCATAGAGCAAGCATATACGCCGAGATCGCCCGCCAACTAGGTTTCGCGCCGCTAAATTGGGGGAATAGTTAAGACTAGATATTGACGAAAGAACTTTTTCTCTTGTTCTAGCCTTCACTTTCGGAAAGTCATTCAAAACACGCGAAACGGTCATTGGCGAAACACCAGCATGCTGGGCAACATCTCTCAATGTCGCTTGCGCTTTTTCTGTCCGTTTGCCAGCCCTCATAAATCACACTTCTTAATTGAAATCATTTCATCGGCACACTGTAGAGCCTGCTCCTTCTTGTCAAATTGAATGATCACACGCCTCCCCTCTTAATCCTATCTCGAAGTATCCATCCTCACTATTGCTATCATATTTTACGATATCTCACGCCATTCTCATCATTCAATGAAACATAAAATTGCAACTCCATCCCCATAGTGATAACGTTACCACAATTCCCTAAATACTTACGTCGGGATCGCATATTTGGAGCTTAAGCAAGATGTTCCTCGGAATAGATATCGGCACATCAAGTGTCAAAACCACTGTTATTGACGACAAGGGACTACCTATCGCACAAACTTCAGTGGACCTTCCCATTTCACGCCGTCACCCCCTTTGGTCCGAACAAAGGCCCCAAGATTGGTGGACATCAGCACAGAAAGCCGTTGGTCAACTCGATGCCTCTCTGCGGCGTCAAATTAGAGCTATTGGTTTGTCAGGCCAAATGCACGGGGCAACATGTTTGGATGCACACGATAACGTGCTTTACCCTGCAATTTTATGGAATGATGGACGTTGCCAAGAAGAATGCGATATCCTCGCTGCTGAACAACCCAAATACCTTTCCCTTGGCGGAAATCTGGTTATGCCCGGTTTTACAGCGCCCAAGCTTCTTTGGCTTAAACGTCATGAGCCTGAAATCTTTTCCCAAATTAAAACCGTGCTCCTTCCTAAAGACTATGTCCGCCTGCGAATGACGGGAGAAAAAGCAACAGATTTATCAGATGCCGCAGGCACATTGTGGGTCGACGTTGCGAAACGCCAATGGTGTGATGAATTACTTGCCCCATGCAGCCTCACAACAGAAAATATGCCCACACTTTATGAAGGCCATGAGCAAACGGGCCAACTCCGTCAAGACTTGGCGGACGCATGGGGTATGACCCGAGTGCCTATAATTGCGGGCGGCGGAGACAACGCAGCCGGAGCAGCTGGTGTTGGCGTCATTAACAATGGTGAAGCGCTGCTGTCTCTAGGTACTTCTGGCGTAATATTTTTGGCAACAGACAGTTTTCGTCCCTTCCCAGAGCGCGCTGTTCACGCCTTCTGTCATGCGCTCCCCAATAGATGGCATTTAATGTCTGTGATGTTGAGCGCCGCAAGCTGCTTAGATTGGGCCGCAAAACTTGTTGGGGTAAACGATGTAGGAGCCTTTGTTGCGAGCGCTGAGAAACAAGGCAAATTAGGTAGCTACGAAACTTTCCTGCCCTATTTGTCTGGCGAGCGCACACCTCATAACGATCCCAAATCGCAAGGGGTTTTATTTGGACTAAACCACGATACTGACCAAGCCGCATTGGCTCAAGCCGTCTTGGAAGGCGTTGCATTTGGTATGGCTGAGGGTTTCCAAGCCCTACAAGACTCAAAAGCAAATATAGAGTCCATATCAGTGATTGGTGGAGGATCGCTATCACTCTATTGGGGACGCATCTTATCTGCAGCAATTAACCGCCCACTCATTTATCGTGACGGCGCAGCAACAGGCCCATCAATGGGAGCAGCTCGCCTTGCACGCTATGGAATAGAAAAAGGTGATATCAACGCGATGTTTGCGGCTCCTGAAGTGCTCAACATCGTTGAGCCACTCCGCCAAGATACGGCAATGCTCGCGCCCAAATTCGAAAAATTCAAATCCCTATACACCCAGCTTCAATCTGAATTCTAAGGACTGATTATGACAACCTATTTTCACGGCGTTGATGCCGTAAAGTTCGAAGGCACACATACAACTAATCAACTTGCCTATCGCTATTATAATAAAGACCAAGTCGTTTTAGGAAAAACAATGGCGCAGCATCTACGCATGGCTGTGTGTTATTGGCACTCATTTTGTTGGGACGGTGCCGACCCTTTTGGCCAAGGTACGTTCGAACGTGAATGGCAAAAAGCGTCTTCTGTGCAAGAAGCAACGGATACCAAAATGGACGCTGCTTTTGAGTTTTTCACTAAGCTTGGCCTACCCTATTATTGTTTTCATGATGTCGATGTCGCCGGCCATCTTGAAACGCCTGATGAGCTATCAAATGAGCTTGCACGCGCAGTTGATCGCTTGGCTAAAAAGCAGGAAGAAGCTGGTGTAAAACTCCTATGGGGAACAGCCAATCTTTTCTCACATCGCCGCTATATGGCAGGTGGCCTAACAAACCCCGATCCTGAAGTGACGGCCTGTGCTGTCCGTCAAATTCGCGAATGTATGGACGCAACACAAAAACTTGGCGGTGAGAATTATGTTTTATGGGGAGGTCGCGAAGGTTATGACACCCTCCTTAACACACGCCTTAATACGGAGATGGATAACTTTGGAGCACTGTTAAATAAAGTTGTGGAGTATAAGCACAAAATTGGCTTTAAAGGTAAAATTCTCATAGAGCCCAAACCTCATGAACCAAGCTATCACCAATATGACTTTGACACCGCGACGGTTTACGGCTTCTTGCAGCGCTACGGCCTAGAAAAAGAAGTCCACGTCAACATTGAGCCTAACCACGCAACACTCGCTGGACATTCATTTGCGCATGAAATCGCAACGGCAGTATCTCTTGGCATTATGGGCTCAATCGATATCAATTCTGGAAATTATCAAAACGGCTGGGACACGGATCAATTTAACATCGACATCAAAGACATCACACTCGCATTAGTCGAACTGCTCCCGTCAGGTGGCCTTGATACCGGTGGTTTTAACTTTGATGCAAAAGTACGCCGCCAAAGCTCTGACCCTATCGACATGATGTATGGGCACATTAGCGGTGCGGATACTTTAGCGCGCGCCCTTTTGGCGGCCGCTGATATTATCCAAAAGGGTGAGATCGAAAAATTCAAAGCAAATCGCTATGCTGGTTGGGAGACTGATTTGGGAAAGATGATCCTTTCCAAGGAGACATCCCTTGCCGACATCGCTGACCATGCTAAAGCAAATAGAATAAACGGCTCACACACTTCTGGACGTCAGGAATACCTTGAAAACCTGATCAACCAGAGCATCAAATAGGCGGAATATTCTGATGAAATTCTTTGTAGATACAGCAAATGTCGATGAAATCCGGGAGCTTGAATCCTACGGTCTGATCGATGGGGTTACAACCAACCCTTCACTTATAAAAAAATCAGGGCGTGATTTTGTGGAAGTCATCACTGAAATTTGTTCAGTGACGAATGGCCCCGTTTCTGCCGAAGTGATTGCTCTTGATACAGCAGGCATGTTGGCTGAAGGTCGCAAACTCGCCGCCATCGCTGACAATATCGTCGTGAAATTGCCGCTTACTTTAGATGGTTTGGCAGCTTGTCAAACTTTCTCTAAAGAAGGCATCAAAACCAACGTGACATTGTGTTTCTCTGCAAACCAAGCATTGCTCGCGGCTAAGGCGGGTGCAACTTACATATCACCTTTCATTGGCCGCTTGGACGACATTCACATTGATGGCATGGAGCTCATTCAGGAAATCCGTGTCATTTACGACAATTACGGTTTCGATACTGAAATTCTTGCGGCCTCAATCCGTAGTCCAATGCATGTGAAAGAATGCGCATTGGTAGGTGCGGATGTGGGAACAGCGCCCGCAGGAGTTATTAAGGCTTTGGTAAAACACCCTTTGACACAAGCTGGCCTAGACCAATTTATCAAAGATGCAGCCGAAGCTGGCATCAAGGTTTAACACCTACTGGAAAAACTTATCAAAAGGCCGCAAGCAATTGCTTGCGGCCTTTTTTGCGTTCTAGAAAGCGTCATGAAATTCTGCAAAACTCTCAGTCAGACACACTACACTTTAGAATTTCCTTCGCGGTCAAAATGCATTTTTCAATCTCATTATCTGAAACATCATTTTCATCAAAAATAGACTTATCTATATTACCAGACAAAACCGCCAATTCTGTAAACCCCAACGCCCCTGCTATTCCAGACATTTGATGACAAGCTGTTTGCAATGAAAGAAGGTAAGTTTTATCCTTAGATTTCGGTTTCACTGTGAGATCTTGGATAAACACTTCAACTTGGTAATAGAAAGAGTCTAATAGTTTTTGGTTCTTCGAAAGCGGATCTGCTTTTTCTACAAAAAATTCTGAAACCTTTGGCAACCAACGGCATAAGGTGCGGAGCAACTCTTTTCGTGATGCCGACTTTTCTACAACATCATTCATTCCCGCATCGAAATAGGAATCTATTTGGGTCGGTACAACATTAGCTGTCAGCGCAATTATCGGGATTTTAGCTAAATTTCCACCAAGTTCCCGAATAGCTTTGGAAGCTTCAACACCATCCATCCCTTGCATCCGAATATCCATCAATATGATATCATATTCTGCATTCTGGCTTGCGGTGATTGCTGAAGGACCATCAAAAACGGAATCAATTTCGCACCCAAGTGGTGACAATATTATACGCATCAATTCGTGATTTAATTCGAGATCGTCCACAAGCAAAATACGCCGCCCCGCCAAACTTTCGATGCTATCACTTATAATAGACTCAGCGGGCGCACCCTCTGCAGAAGCAGTATCATTGGAATCACACTCCAGATCTAAATCAAACCAGAATTTAGTCCCTTCGTTTTGCAAGCTATGCACTTGCAGCGCGCCCCCCATCAGATCAACAAGACCACGACATACAGCCAGTCCCAACCCCACTCCCGATAGTGAAGTCGCATTCTCGCGTTCAATTTGATGAAATTCTTTGAAAATTTGGGTCTGTTGGTCTGCTGGAATTCCCTCGCCCGTATCCTCAACCATGAAGCGTAAAGTCTGACGCTCAGAATTAGATTCCAAAATATCTACTGAAAGCACCACTGTTCCTTCTGCAGTGAATTTCAAAGCATTCCCAAGCAGATTTGAAAGCACTTGTTGCAAGCGCGTTTGATCTACAATGTGATGCCCTGCTAGATTTTTGGAAATGCGGACAAAAAAGTCTAAATCTTTTTCGTTGGCTTTGCTTTCAAATAGTTTTTCCAGATCACGAGCTAATTGCCCAATATCAACGCGTGTCGGTCTGAGCTTCATTCCTTGGGCTTGTATAGTGGTAACATCCAAAACATCCCCAACAAGAGATTCCAACATCTCACAAGACCTAAAGATCAAATCTACATGATGTCGCTCAGTAGTGGAGAGGTTTTTGCTTTCTTTTAAAATTTCAGCAAATCCACCAATATTATGTATCGGCGTTTTTATTTCATGACTAATAGTAGCCAGAAATGCCGTCTTTGCATCATCCGCCGCTTGCGCCACTCGATACGCTTTTTCAAGCGCAATTTCGATACCTTTGCTTTCTGAAATGTCCCGCGACATTCCAATGACACGCACTGGATTGCCAAAGTCATCCTTTTGGATTTCCACCGTACTTCTAACCCACAATGGGTGCCCGTCCGCATGTAAAAAGCGATGATCTAAATCCAATGGGGGACCACCCTTAAGATGATTTTCCCATGCGCCTTTGACGACTGGAAGGTCATCTTTATAAATAAAGCGCCAGATATTGCTCAACACTTCCTCTTCTCCAGGAGGACGTCCTAAAAAGTCTGCTAGATTAGCTGAATAGTGAATTTTTTTACGTCGAAGATCGACTTCCCATGCCGCGCTTCCAGATAACAACAACGATTGTCGCAAACGCACCTCGGAAGCCTTTAGAGAATCAATCATTTCCTGTTCGCGCGTTACGTCTTCAGTAAATACGATTAACCCACCTATTTTGTGATCATCATCATACCAAGGCCGCACTTCGAAATTGAGGTATCGAGGCCGCCCGTCAGCACGCAAAATTTTGTAATTTCTTTGACGTTCGATAGCTCCCTTTAGGCATCTTTCGTTGATTGCTCTCACTTCAGCTACTTCAGGAAGCACCTCATATTGAGACTTCCCAATCGCATCATAAGCGTTCAATCCATTGTCAGCAGCCCATCTTGGACTGAGCGCGAGATAGCGCATTTCTTTGTCGAACATCGCCATCGCGCTTGGAGATTGCGTAATGAAGTTTACAAGGCGTGCCCCGGCGCTTTGCAATTGAAACCAGCGTCGACGCTCCTCCATATGCTCAACAAGTATTTCAGCTAAAGTTTTCAATTGTTCCAATTGAGACTTTGAAAACCGCACAGGCTTTGTGTGAATGACACACAGCGTTCCTATCGCATAACCTCGTCTTGTTATAAGGGGCATACCTGCATACGAGCGAATTCCAAGCCCTCCCGTGACGAGTGGGTTGTCGGCAAAACGTGGATCTTTCGTTGCATCTTCCACCAGAAAATGCGTCCGTCCTTCAATCGCATGCGAACAAAAAGCAACATCACGCGGTGTCTCACCTGCGTTTAGTCCAACAGTAGATTTGAACCATTGACGATCACGATCTACCAGAGAAATCAGCGATATAGGCACATCACAGGTAGATGCTGCCGAACGGGTAATCTTGTCAAAGAAAGGTTCAGGCGGCGTATCAAGCAGATGGAAAGCAGATAACTCTTCTAATCTTGAACTTTCACCTGACAATTCTCTGGGGTTTGTCATTTACGGCATTCCTCGTTTTCATCCGTGTATTCTGCACTCCCCCAAAACTTAACTAACTTCTACCGAGGCAAAATTTGTCGGGCCACTAATATAGCTTGCGTTCTATTTGATACGCCTAGCTTTTTAAAAATTGCAGTTAAATGACTTTTGACGGTCGCTTCTGCAATCTCCAGATCATACGCAATTTGTTTGTTCAGCCTGCCATCAGCAAGAGCTGCTAAAATGCGAATTTGGGCTGGTGACAAATCATCAATCAACTCAGACTGTCGTCTAGTAGCTGCGTCCGCTGAGTCAAAATCGGGAAATATTGCCTCTCCCCACATTACTTGACGCAATTTAGCTATCATATCTTTCATAGCTATGGATTTCCCAATAAAGGCATCGGCACCCGCAGACTGTAAAGCGCGAACTATACTAGGCTCTTCACGTCCTGAAATAATAACAATTTTCGTATTTGTCAGACGTTTTTGGATACTTAAAAAGCCATTTAGCCCTTCCGCATCCGGAAGCATTAAATCCATAATCAGCATTTCAGGTGGATCGCCCTTATCCAGAAAAACATGCGCATCACTGATCGTTGTAGCGGCCCTCACTTCAGCTCTGGGATTTATATCCTCAAGAGCCAACTTTAATGCATCACAATACAAGGGGTGATCGTCAACAATTAAAAATCGGTCAAACATACACTCTCCCACCACACAACTATAAGACACTTAAATCAGAACATTCATTTCTGGGTATACACTCATCCATTGGTATTAATTTCAACTTAAATAGATAAATCTCACTCATACCTTGGTATGGATGTTCGCTTTTTGTTCACCTTCGCCCGTATGTATTTTTAACCATACAAAGCCCAGTGAAAATTATTAAGTTATTGTTTTAAATAGATTTTTCGAATTAAAATTCAACATACAACCATAATACTCTAAATCTAATCCGATAAAGTCAAGAGGAAAGGTTTAGGCGCTTAAAACCTACACCTCCAATACTTGGGGTAGACGCAAATTCTAAATTGCAACTTATGGAGAATGGACAATGCGAATACCCCGAAAAACCTCCAAGTCAGCTCTACCTTTGCTTTGTTCAACTATTTTCATGGTTGGGTCGGCGAATGCAGGCGGAACAGACGCAGGAAAATCAGTCGAAAACACTTTTACATTGGATTATGAGGTAAGCAGTGTACCTCAAGGAACCATCACAAACGATCCTGATTACACACCTGACGCTGGTGATCCTAGCCCAGTTATAAATCCTGCGGGACCCACAAATTTCACTGTTGACCGTATGATTGACTTAAGTGTTACAGCGAATAATTCCAATTTAATCGTACCTTCAAATGCACAAGATCGAATTCTTGAGTTTTCAGTTACAAATTTAGGCAACGACTACCACGCTTATTCATTTAGCATTGCCGATGTTGCCGGAGACGATTTTGATGCAACGGACCTTCAGCTAACCTATTCTCGTGCAGCTTATGACCTCAATGGAGACGGAGATACATCTGACGCATGTGAGGGTGAAGTCGTTGATGCTGCCTTGACCGCAACTGTGGTAGGTTCCTCAGCAGGTAGCGCAAGCTATACTTGTGATATTCCCGCAGATTTACCTTTCACAGTGAAAATCTCTGGTGACATACCCACTGAGTTGACTGAGCAAGATGTCGACAACTTAATTCTGGTTGCTGAAACACGCAATCCAAGTCAATGGGTCTTTGAAGGCATTGCGCCAAGCGTTGGCGGCGTTACAGCTAAAGACAGCGACTCAGCCAACACCATAGAAGGCACCGCAGAAAACGTATTCGCGGATGGAACTGGCTCGTCTGAAGAAGCAAATGAAGATGGCTTAATGTCAGCAGCATCAAGTTACATTGTCACTTCACCTGATCTGACAGCTGAAAAGCGTGTTTGGGTTCTTGAAACAGACTCAGATACTTCTGGATGTAACGCTCAAGCCATTCCAAGCTCAGAACCTACAAGTGAATATCCTACTCCAGGTGCTTGTGTCCTATACACAATTGAAGTGCGTAACACTGGTGAAGTTGCGGGTTCAAATGCCGACAATCTAGATATCATAGATGTTTTGCCTTCTGATATAGCTTTTGTATCAGCCACAACAAACGGCTTTAGCACCCCAGGAACACTCACCTACAAAAAAGCCGATGGCACAACAGACTGTGATGGTTCAGCCGGAGAAGACTGTACCGTCTCTCTGATCGCTACATCATTGGATGCACAAGTTGGAGCAACAGACACTGTCGCTCAACTCTATATCCGAGCACTCGTTAGATAACGAAGTCTCGGATTAGAAGAGGTCGCTTTGTCCCCCCAACCCAGATGCGACCTCTTCGTTTTTCTTCAAAACAGCAAAACAAAACCAGCCATGATTTGGCTAAAGCTGCGAAAGATTTCACGATGTTTATCAATTCACTAAAATCAATATTAAACGTCGTTACTGCTTTTGCTATGCTTAGCACATCTGCGTCTATTGCTTACGCTCAAACAACACCTTTGGGTACAGAAGTGGTAAATAGCGCAACTCTTTCTTACGATCACCCAAGTGGGAACTACACGTTCCCAACGAATGATGCGACATTCATCGTAACGGCACGCCCCTCTCCATCCGCAATTGAATTTTTCCGCCAAGCCCCGACAGCACCGGACGCTCAGCTTATCGCGTTGAACGGTAGTGACTTCAGCACAGACGGCAAAAACACAATTGCCAGCTTTCAGCCCATTCAGCGAAACTCCGCTACGATGGGAATGGCAATTTCAGGCGAAAAACCTGTTGCAATAATCCCAGCAGAATCATTCTTTGCGGGTGAAATGATGATTGTCCGCGTGATCGACAAAGGTCAAAATGGCGATCCAAACAAAATTGAAACTGTGACCTCAACAATCACGACAAAAACAGGCGATAGCATCGTATTGCGCTTGTATGAAGATAGCCCAGACAGTGGTTCTTTTTATGCTTATGTCCCCTCCACTTCAGAAGCATCCAGTGCAAACGATCCTGTATTAAGCACACCTGACGCAACGTCGATCACAGCTGAATATGTCGATCCTTTTGATGCCACAGAACAATCGGAAGACAGAGTATTGGTAGACCCCTATGGCGTCCTTTTCGACTCCCTTACAGGCGAGCTACTCAATGGTGCCATCGTGACAATTGTCGATGAAGCTACACTTCTTCCAGCAGAAGTATTTGGAATTGATGCAATGTCTGCATATCCATCAACCGTAACAACCGGCGGCGTTGTCACTGACGCATCAGGCTTAGTTTACGATTTGGAAGAAGGACAATTCCTATTTCCATTGGTCTACCCAGGAGAATACCGTCTACTCATCACACCGCCAGAAGGTTATATCTTCCCATCTGGCTTTGGTGAAAACGACTTTGCAGCACTCGCAAACGGGCCTTTTGAAATCATTGATGGTTCTTACGGCCTCACATTCACTGTTGATGCTTCTGGCCCCCTCCACTTTGACGTTCCTATGGACACAACACGTGGCCTCACTGTGACGAAAACAGCGGGCAATGTACAAGCTGCCCTTGGTGACTTCATCACTTACACAATCAAGGTAAGCAATGACAGCGAACACCTATTGCCGCTTTTGATTAAAGACGAACTTCCTAGAGGTGTGCGTTATCAGGATAATTCAGCACAAATGGGCGGTGAGCGCCTTCCAGAAGATGCTGTAACAGCGCGTGCAGACCTCATTATTTTTGATGCGGGAGATATCCAAGCTGGCCAGTCTAAAGAGATCAATTATGTGGCTGCTATCGGCGCTGGTGCACCTAATGGTGAAGCCATCAACATCGCGTCAGCTATAAATCCATATGGCCGCAAAATCTCAAACACTTCTGAAGCTGTTATCAACATCAAAGAAGACCTATTGCGTTCAGAATCTACCGTAATTGGCCGTGTATCTGAAAACGCTTGTAACACGGATGATGAATGGACACGCGACATCCAAACAACACCGGGTGTTGAAGGTGTACGCATCTATATGGAAACAGGTGAGTTTGTGGTCACTGATGAGACAGGTGCATTCCACTTTGAGGGAATTGAAAAAGGCACACACATTCTTCAAATAGATCCCGCCACTCTACCTGCTGGCTACACACCTATCCAGTGTGAGGAAAACACACGTTATGCCGGTAATGCAGCATCTCAGTTCATAGACATTATTGGCGGCGGCATTTGGAAGGCAAACTTCTACCTTGAGCGCACAGAGGCAGTTGTAACAGCTGAAACGCAATCAACAGCAGTCGCAGCCCAAGAATATCTAAATTATGATGATGCATGGTTGAACACGCAAAACGCTGACACAGCTTGGGTGTATCCAGATACAACACTTGCGCCTTCCAGCCGAAGCTTAAACATTGGCATCAAAATGCCAACGGACAGCAAAATCGACCTTAGCTTGAACGGCCGTACAGTTAGCGCTTCAAACCGCCAGCCTCGCCTACTTTCTAGCGATCAATCGACAATCTTGAAGCGTTGGAAAGGTGTAGATATTCAATCTGGCCGCAACACAATTGAAGCAATAATTACGCATAAAGATGGTCGCGTTGAAAAACTGAACAAAGAAATATGGTTTGTTGAGCAAGGTGAACGCGCGCGTCTCGTAGATGACCAATCTATCCTCGTTGCAGATGGACGTACGGCTCCAATCATAGCGATCAGACTCGAAAACTCTGAGAAGCAACCGGTTCACGCTGGCCGTATCATCGAAGTTGACGTGACAGCGCCATACAAATTGAACACAGAAAGCCGCCTTTCAGACATAGCTCCTGTAGATGTGGGTATTGTTGAAGCACGCGGTATCAGCATCAACCGCGAAGGTATCGCAATGGTTGAACTAGCGCCTACACTTCGCACAGGTAAAGTACGTGTACGTGTACCGCTTACAGATGACCGTTATGAGGAAATTGAAGCCTATCTTCGTCCAGAAAAGCGCGACTGGGTTGTTGTTGGTCTAGCTGTTGGTGAACTCGCTGAAGTGAGCTCAAACGATATATTTGCAGACACAACAGACGGACAAAGCAAATCTGGCCGCATTGCATTCTTTGCGAAAGGTCTCGTAAAAGGCGACTGGTTGCTAACGCTTGCGGTAGACACAGCGAAACGCCGTGGCCGTAAAGACGACGAATTATACGATGCAATTGATCCTAATGCTTATTACACACTGTATGGAGACCGCTCAGAATCCGGCCATGAAGCACAAAGCCGTTACCCGCTTTATGTAAAGCTTGAAAAAGATACCACAAAAGTTCTTTTCGGTGATTTCAACACAGATATCGCAGACTCAGAGCTTGGTCGCTATGGACGCCAGCTATCAGGCTTGAAGGCCGATTATGAAGGCGAAAATTTCTCGCTTACTGGTTTTGCTGCGGAAACAAACCAAGGCTTTGTAAAAGATGAAATTCCAGCGGATGGTACATCTGGCCCATATCAATTGAGCCAAACCAACCTTGTGCGCAATTCAGAAACAATCATCATTGAAACACGTGACCGTAACCGTCCTGATCAAATTCTATCTAGCCGCTCTTTGCAGCGCTACACAGATTATGAACTTGATGTAGACACAGGTGAAATCATTTTTCGTTTTCCGGTGAATACAACGGATGCAAGTTTCAATGACAATGTGATTGTTGTTGACTATGAGACATTTGCCGATGCAGACCGCAACATCACTTATGGTGGACGCGCAGAAGTACGTGGCTTTGATGACAAGGTTGAAGTGGGTGTAAACTTCATCAGTGAAGACGGCGCATCAACAACATCAAAAAGCGCTTCACGCCTGACTTCTGTTGATGCCAAAATGGACATAACAGAAAAAACGCAACTTGTTGCCGAATTTGCTTCATCAAGCAACGCCTCAACTGAGGAAGGTCAAGATGACGTAGAATCTAATGCATACCTCATAGAATTGAGACACGCTTCTGACGGTGTATCAGCGCAAGCTTATATAAGAGAAGAAGAAGCAGGTTTTGGTTTAGGCCAAACAGGCAGCAACACTAACGGCATTCGCCGCGTAGGTGCGCAAGCGTCCATTCGTATCAGCGAAAAAACTAATGAAGAAACAGGCAACCGCCTTATCCGCCGCGTAGAAGGTCAAGCGTACCGCGAAACAAACCTTGGTACAGATCAAAACCGCACAGTTTCTGATATTGCGCTTATCCAAAACGGACATTCTTTCACAGCAGGCGTAGGTCTACGCTCCGTAAAAGAGCACCTCACAACAGGCGATCGTGAGTCTTTGCTAGCAACTGTAAACGCAAGCAAGAATTTCCAAAAAACTGGCGTCACAGTTCTCGCCTCTCACGAGCAACCAATCAGCAGCGATAAAGACCAAGTGTCCACGTCCCCTGAGCGTACTATTCTTGGTCTCGATAAAGCTTTTGGTGAGCGCGTAACACTCAACCTCCGCCATGAAATCACCAATGGTGCAGATGCATCCGGCAATAACACACTTGTTGGCGTGACTGTTCAACCTTGGACAGGTGGACAAGTCGTGACGGGATTGGACCGCATTACGAAAGATGCAAGCTCACGTCTTGCAGCGACAGTTGGCCTAGATCAGTCATTCCGCATTTCTGAAAATTGGAGTGCAAGCCTGGGTCTTATGAACCGCAGCCGCATTGATGGAGGTGACACCCCTGTAGATCCACTTGCAGATGATGCCATCTCCCCTATCGCGGAAGGCACGCGCAGCGCCCTTACAGAAGATGACTCATATACATCTGGATATGTTGGACTTGGTTACAGAAATGAAGGAACCGCCGCATCAGGTCGCTTTGAATACCGTGACACTATTTCATCAACACGCACTACATTCATTCTAGGTGCAGCTCGTGAGATGACAGACACTATCAGCTATGCAGCCAGTGCTCGTCTTCAATCTGATGAACAAGCCAATGGCACGACAGACAAACTAATGGCGAGACTTGGGTTTGTACGTCGCCCTGATGATGAGTCTATCTCAATCTTAAACCGCTTAGATTTCCAAATGGAAAAAGCTGACCTCAATGGTGAGTCATGGAAGGTAGTCAACAATCTTGGGATCAACTTAGCACCAACTGAAAGATCTCAGCTCGCTGCATTCCACGGCATCAAATATTCTGAAGCTAACCTTTTAGGCCAACAATATTCAGGTTGGACGAACTTGATCGGAGCTGAATACCGCTATGACGTTACAAGATTTGTTGACTTGGGTCTGCGTGGATCGGTCTTAACATCCACAGCAACGTCCACAACTGAATACCAATTTGGACCGAGCGTTGGTTTATCTCCAACAAAAAACATATGGATTAGCGCGGGTTACAACTTTACGGGCTTCAAAGACAATGATTTCGATGCTGCCGCTGATAGTAGAAACGGCATGTTCATAAAGTTAAGGTTGAAATTAGATCAAAACGACCTTGATGGCCTTTTGGCTTGGGTTTCGCCCAAAGAGGGGAAATAACATGATCAAGAAAATAGTTCGCAAAACGGCCAAATATATTATTGCTATTTCCTCTGCAACAATCGTTGCAGCGCTGAATGCTTGGTCTGAGCCCGCTCCCAATGGCGCACAAACATGTACCGCCCTGACAGGAACTTGGTCGGGATCAGGCAACACATGGACAGCAACCACATCTAGCGGCGTTGGCGTCACTGCCACTTTATCCGCGCAAGCAGGCGGCAATTTCACAGGCGGCACTGACGTGCTGAACTCAATTCCTGCTTTTAGCGAAACATCCGCTCAAGGTGCGCCCTCTTTGTCGATGGTTTTCTATTGGGACACGACAGCCGAAGCCACGACACAATCTAGCACTGATGGCGTGAGCGGCAATATGGTACTCACATTCGATCGCCCTATTCTCAACCCTATTGTTCACTTTGACCGTGTTGGGGGTGTTGATGGCACGTCGTCCAACTCAGCCTATATCGAAGTAGTAACGCCTGGCGCTTCGCTCACACGGCTGGCGGGTTTAACTCATTTTGAAACTGAGACGAACCGTCTCTTCAGAACAATTGGCGAGTCTAGTGCCGGCGCAGAATCTTCTGCTATATCATCTCAAGGAACTGCTGCTGGTTCTGTCATGGTCAACGGCTTCCATTCTGAAGTTAACTTTGAACTCACAGGCGGCGGTCTTGAAGGCGCTGGGGGTGATGGATTTGAAATCAGCGTGTGTGGTCATGAATCAGACTTTGGTGATGCCCCCTCATCTTATGGGACACGCATCGTCGATCAAGGACCAACGCACCAACTCACAGCTGGAGCAGCCAGCCTATTTTTAGGTACAGGGGTTGATGCGGAAACAAATGCAACAGTTTCTTCCGGCACTGCCTCAGATGACACAGATGAAGGCGTCACCCTACCTAGTTTCAAGCAAAATGTAGAGACACTTATCCCTGTATCCGTTGTTGGAAACGGGTATCTACAAGCATGGATAGATTGGGATGGAAACGGCACATTTAACTCAAACGAAGCCATAGCTGTTGATGTCGTCGATGGTGGACTAGGTGATGCCGATGGTGTTGTTAATTCTCAAATATCTATTGCTGTCACACCACCTCAATCATCCACGACAGCATTGACATTTGCGCGCTTTCGCTGGGCCAGCACAACGGGTCATGGCGCAAAAGGCGGCGCACCTGATGGAGAGGTTGAAGACTACGCCTTCACGATAGCACCATCCATCACACACAACTGTACCACAGGCTCATCAGCGACGGGGAGCGGCTATGCCACATCGGGTACAGGTGGATTCCGCAACGCTATCTGGTGGTTTGATTGGTCGTGCGGTGGAAGCATTTTTGAAGCTGGAGACATCGTAAACAAAGCTTGGAATCTTCCCGCAGGCATAACTGTACAGGCCCAAGTCAGCAATATTACTCAATCAATTCAATCTTATAACTCTGGAGATGGAAGCGGAGACATTTGGCCCAGCATGTATGGAGGTATTAACCCCGTCGGCTTGGAAAACGCAGTCACCGGAGAAGACCCCAATTTGAACATCACATGGAGCGCAACCCAAAATGGCTCCCCAATTAGTGTTGATCTCATTCTGTTTGAGGCCGAAGATCTAGGAAATGAAGAAATATTATCTGCCACCACGAATGGCACAACATGGGAACCCATTGAATATGCAGGAGAAGTTTACGCTGCATTTCCGCAAGGCGGCGCGCAAGTTATAGAAACCGATGCCGCGAACACAGGCCCGGGAACGCTTCTTGTCCTGACAGAAGACATAACCAACCTTGATGTCG
Organism: uncultured Hyphomonadaceae bacterium; assembly: GCA_964351655.1. Classification (GTDB taxonomy): domain Bacteria; phylum Pseudomonadota; class Alphaproteobacteria; order Caulobacterales; family Hyphomonadaceae; genus Hirschia. Next base: position 53,297 of record CAYGPD010000016.1, read on the forward strand.
AAATCACATCAACCGGCCATACAGCCGTTGGTATGGGTTTCTTGCTTCCCATTGATATCGGAGATGCCCCTAACAGCTATGGCAATGGCGGCGGTCACTATGCGCAGCACACAGTATCTAGTGCAGCTATTCAGCCAGCCGCAGTTACGCTTGCTGCAAGCCTTACATATTCAGCCTTAGTACCTGACGCAATTGTGTACATGGGAGTAGAAAAACCTGACTCCGATCCAACCACGCTTGCGTCTGCAGATTCTCTGGGTGACGACTCTAATGGTAATGACGATGAAGACGGCGTCACGATCCCCGCAATTTCTCCCGGGGCCTCCCTATCCTTTCCTGTCTCCGTGACTGGTGCAGGTGGATATCTTCAAGCTTGGATTGATTGGAATGGAGACGGAGACTTTATTGATTCGAACGAACAGATAGCCATTAACGCTCAAGATGGCATTACCGGCGTAAGTGGCCGTACCGATGATAGCGATAGTGATTCAAATATGATTACCATCACGACCACTGCGCCAGAAAACATTGTTGTAAATCAAACAAGCCATATTCGATTTCGGTGGTCAACCCAAGCGAACATTAGCCTAACTGATATGGCTCCCGATGGTGAAACAGAAGACTATTCTTTCACTATACTGGGGTTAAATGCTGAATTAACTGGATCAAAAACAATATCCGTTTTCAATCCGAGCAATAGCGAAAATGTTTACGCATTACCGGGCGAAGACGTCATATATACACTAAGTATAACCAACACTGGCGATGGCAGCGTAGATACAGATACAGTCGTACTAATAGACCGCCTTCCGAGTGAAATTGAGTTTTTCAATGGAGATATAGATCTGGGTGGTCCAAATACCTATTCGGGAAATGACCCTGTCGGGTTTGTCGATTCCAATTCAGGATTAACTTTCACCTACAATAGCGATGTTGGGTATTCCAACCAAGCACAACGGCCAGCAGATTTCGCATCATGTAGCTACACCCCCATCACGGGATACGACGCTAACGTTACCTACATTTGCTTTAATCCCAAAGGTCAAATGGCTGCTGGCGACCCTGATCCGAATTTTTCCGTTTCTTTTCGTGCACGCATTAAGTGAAGCATCAATATTAATGATTTTTCCTCAAATTCAGTTTATGGAGCTACTATGAAACACATTATCTTACCACTTTTCGTCAGCCTTGCTGCATTTACTCAACCTGCTTCTGCACAGGAATTCAAAGCCGAACAAACCGTTGAAAAGCAGATAATTACAACGGATAAAAACGGCAATGCGGTTGAAAAGTATCAAGAAGCGGTTGCGGTAGCACCAGGAGATATTGTTCGCTATTCACTTGATTATAAAAACAATTTAGATCAAGCAGCAGATGGCGTAGAATTTGTCATTCCGGTACCAGAGCAAACAATGTATGTTGCAGGTTCCGCTACAATCACCAAAAATGCGACAACAAGCTATTCTATTGATGGCGCTAAAAACTTCGTAGCAGACAACAGCATTTCCCAAGATCAAGCAGATGCCATTACACATATCAAATGGACTTTCACTGACGCTGTTGCACCATCAGAAACTGGAAAACTGTCTTTTTTAGCACGTCTTCAATAGCTAAAATATATAATTAAGTCGCTCTTCTCCAATGGGAATAAACATCATCCGTTGGAGAAGCATCATGCAAACTTAAGCATTTATAAGATCCAGTAATCTCCTGTTGGAGACAAGCTTTGCAAGCAGCAAATCTTTGTTCCGAGAAACCGTTCTAGCAACCTCAGTCATCAGATTTTGCTCATGAGTGGAAATCCCCAATGGTCGATTGCCGGTTTCAAAACCCATCCCATATAAAACATATTGATAACTCGCGATTGGGAACGCCTCATCAGAACTAAAAAACTCCCTAGATGAAGGGCTTTGATGTGACCACAGGTTAATATCTTCAATCAACCGGGAGGACATTGTTTCGGCTCTCGCACTATCACGCCAAAATGGCTCCTTACGGTCTGATAGGACGTAATGTAGCTTTAGGAAGTCGATTATACGCTGCCAACGGTACTGAAACCGCGTATTAAACCTCTTTGAAACACCTTCCATGGCACTATGCGTGACCGGCATGTGATCAGCGATATAATTTGCTGAAGCCTCAATCACCATCATTGCAGATGCCTCCAACGGTTCCAGAAAACCAGCCGACAAACCTATTGCTACACAGTTTCGATACCAAAACTTCTCGCGATAACCAGGTAGAATAGCAAGTTTTCGAGGGTTGAGGTTACTAAACTCTAGTTCAGATAGTCCCAGGTATTGCTGTAATTGCAATGCAGCTTGATCGTCAGAGATATGTTTGGAACTATACACATGCCCCACCCCTCTACGGTTCGATAACCCAATATCCCACACCCAACCCGCAGACTGTGCGGTAGCAATCGTTGCAGATTTCACTGGAACTGGAGATGTATAAGGAATTTGCACTGCGAGCGCTGAATCAATCGGCATGGACGCACTCTTATCAATAAACTTAACGCCTAAAGCATCCCCCAACAACAACGCTCTAAAACCCGTGCAATCAATAAACAAATCCGCCGAAAGTTTGCCATTCTGCTTTGTGATTACAGAGCCAATATTTCCACACTCCTGCACATCTACATGCATCACGGTATCAATTATTAGCTCCACACCCAGCTTTTCTATGCAATGCCTCTTTAAAAATTCAGAAAATTTCCCTGCGTCCAAATGATACCCATAATTTGAAACACCAGCGTACTCAGGTGAACTCATCAGCTTGGGCGACAAATGCTGCTCACATATATGTTCTTGTACACACACTGAGGCAGAAAAGGAGTCTGACTGACCACTCTCCAGCCAATGCTGAGCTACATTTCCAATACCGAAACCTTCAGGTAAATCAAATGGATGATAATAGAAATTATCAGGCTGACCTTGCCAGCCAACAAACTTAGACCCTTGTTTATAGGACGCTTGGCATTCTCTCAAAAAGTCTACTTCTTTTATACCTGCATTGCGAAGCGTCTGGCGCATTCCAGGCCATGTTCCTTCACCTACTCCTATAATTGGAATGTCAGGTGCCTCAACAAGCTTAATTTTAAGACCACCGCCTTCTTTTCGAAAGTGCTTTGACGCCAATATAGTTGCGCTCAACCACCCCGCAGTACCGCCTCCCACGATAAGCACAGTCCGTACCGCTTTTGTCATGTTAGACATCTTCAATGCCACAATATTGAGTGAGAAAATCTTCGTGCTTGGGCAAACTTAAAACAGCCTTTTCTATGTTGCTTTTTAGAGCAGCCAAGGCTTGTTGTAATTTTCCAGCTGGCAACATTCGCCCAAGCAAGTGATAGCCATCGCTTTCCAAGCCCTGCCCTCTAAAAACCTGCAACCAAGAGTCAACACGAAATAAATCGAGACCTTCCTGATAAGCAATTGCATTATGCTTATACAAATCAATTCGATGTTTTAGCGTGTCTGGAATATCCATTGCAGCACGCTCTGCCCAGAATTCTGAATCAGTTCGTGTATTGAGTTTATAATGCAAAATCAAGAAATCTCTTATACTTTCAAGCTCCTGAGAGGCATACGAATTATATTGATTGCGTATCGCATCATTTACCCCACCAAAAGGGAACATCTGAATTAGCCGCGTAGCACCAATTTGCACGAGGTGAATACTCGTCGATTCAAGCGGCTCCATAAAGCCACTCGATAACCCAAGCGTAATACAGTTTTTTGTCCAACTCTGCTTTCGCTTGCCTGTCGTGAACCGTATGGGACGGGGATCAGAAACCATCTCACCATCGATATTTTCCACAAGAATTCTATATGCTTCATCATCAGACATATGTGCGCTGGAATAGACATGACCATTGCCGACGCGATGTTGAAGCGGAATACGCCACTGCCACCCTGCTTTGCGAGCTATTGAGCGCGTATATGGTAAAATCTCTCCAGATAGCTTCGTTTGCACGGCTATCGCTCTATTCATTGGCAGATAGTGGCTCCAGTCTTCATAACCGACACCCAAAGCATCCCCAGCGAGCAGGCTACGAAACCCTGTGCAATCAATAAACAAATCACCCTCGATGGACTGCCCATTATCCAAATCAAGGTGCGTTATGAAGCCAGTTTCCGGTGCTAATCTGACATTGCTTATCTTACCCTCTATCCGCTTTGCACCACGTTCTTCGCTGTATGCACGTAAAAAACCCGCATATAAGCTCGCATCCAAGTGATATGCGTAATTGATCTGCGCTTGATTTGATGTTGCAAACTTACAGGCCTTAGCTGCTTGTAATTCAAAGCAATAATCATCTAAATCACCGCCCCACCCTTCAAACTTTGCTTGATGCCACATGTGTTGAAAATCGCCCATCCAAGTGGATTTTCCAATTTGTCCAAATGAGTGAAAATAACTATCCCCCAGCTTACCCCAGTTTTCAAACTGAATTCCCAACTTAAAACTAGCACGTGTTGCACGCATAAAAGCTTGCTCATCAACCCCCAATAAGCGGTGAAAAGCCTTGTGTGTAGGGATGGTAGCCTCGCCGACACCGACAGTGCCGATCGCATCACTTTCAACGATTGTGATATCTAACAAAGACCCTAATTGGCCCGATAATGCGGCAGCGGCTGTCCAACCGGCAGTGCCTCCACCCGCAATTACAACTTTTTTGACCTTCTGTTGCATACCGCTTGCTCCCCTTGTGCTCATTATCTGTTGAGCTTGTGTATTATCTTCGCTCTTAGTCTGCGCGCCGACTGCTCATCGAGTGGAGCAAGCGTGTTCTGAATATGCTCTGGCAGATGTTCAATTGGTGCCTCTGGCCCATTGAAAACGTAATAATCAAGCACATGACGCCATGCCTGACGCTCGTGTTCTGGTCTGTCACGTAAACTCAATATACCCTGCAACATTACATTGACTGGATCATCAATGTAGGCCGGCACACTATTCCACCAATAATTTACGAGCACATTGAAAGGCTCCAATGCCTCTACTTGATGCCACCACATTGCTGGATAAACGAGTACATCTCCCGCGTTTAAATCCGCAATCTGTGCTTCTTTGACTGCAAGTGGAAAATTGGGGAAACGATCCAAATCTGGCTCTTTAAAATTGACCATACTCACAACCTGACCACCGGGCGTTGGCTCCAACGGCCCCGGATAAAGATTGGCAATTTGGGATGGCGGAAAAAGTGTGAACCTACGTTTGCCAACCATGCAAGCTGCTATGTTATTTGACATATCATAGTGACAAGC